>JBHOQU010000083.1:0-11706 GCA_042408785.1 Dehalococcoidia bacterium
TACCCCGGCGATGTAGGCCGCCGCCAGCGCCGGCCCCAGAAGGCCGAACCGGCCGCCGGCCAGGGCTGTGAAAACCTCGGTCAGGCTTCTCGGGTACTCGAGGCTGAAGGCGAGGTCGCCGGGGGCGGGGCGGCCGTTAACGAAGAGGCGGCCCGCCGGGTAGACATCCGTCTTCGAGCGGAGGGCCGTTATCGCCCGGCCCCGGGTAGCCTCCGGGCTTTCGATGACCAGAAAGAGCCGCCGCCCGGCCACCCCGGATAACGGCCCGAACTTCACCTTCAAAAGCTCCCCGTCTTTAACCTCGGCCAGGGGCCGCCGGTAGGTTACCAGGTCCTCGGCGTAGCCCGGGTTGGCCTTAAGCCGGATTATAACCTCCCCGGGCAGGTCCGACCGCCCGTAGGTGGCAAAAACCACCCCGATGCCGCTCAGCCCGTCGGATTCGGGAACCACCTCCTGGATGACAGCCGCCGGCCCGATAATTTCCCCCACCGGCTCGACCTCGAACCCGGGATTCGGCCAGCGGGCCGCCGGCCCCTCCACCCTGGGCCTGAACTGGGTCAGCATCTGCCAGCTTATAACCGCCGCCAGCACCGCCCAGGCCAGCCCCCAGGTTGCCGGCCGGCCCAGGATGCCCCCAACCGCCCCCGTCAATTCAGTTTCGGGCCGAACCCTTCAAGATTTTAGCCAGCCAGGCGGAACCCGCCCAGGTGAGGCCCAGGGCAAGCCCCAGGCCCCCCAGGAAGCCCAGCCCCTGATGCCAGCAAACCCCGCCCGGGTCCATGCCGGCGAAGAGCAGCACCCCCGCCAGCGGCAGGCCCACGAAGGCCAGGCCGCTAAGCAAAGGGAAAAGCAGAAGCCCCAGGGTCAGAAGGCGACTGGGATTGTGCACTTCGATGGGCGGGCCAAAACCGAACCGGACATAAACCACCCGCCGGGGCAGCGCTAAAACCTCGCCCGGTTCCGGCGGCTCGGTGGCGATGGCGGCCTGGCGGACCGACTCGGCGATGTACTCCCGCAGGGGATACCCGCACGCCGGGCAGCGCCGGCCGGGGTCGGCGAGCTGTCGGTTACAGCCGGGGCAGACCATAGCTTGAGCCCCCCACCCTCGGGTTTTGACCACCGATATTATAACCCCGCCGGCGCCGGGCCGGGGGTCAGCTCAGCCAGCGCCGCAGCTGCTCGTCGTCAACCCACAGCCCATCCCCCGCCGCATCCCCCTCCCCAAGGCCGAGGGCAACCCGAATGCAGGCCAGAATCAGCGGCCGTACGCTCTGACCGGCCCCGTCCCGATGGGTGGATTTTAACATCAGGGCCAGCCGGAAGGCCTCCTCGGCATCCAGGCTTAACGTGGTGGCGGCCAGGCCGCCCTCCTCGGCCTCGACCAGCCGCTGGAGCAGCTGCTCGGTGAAGTCCCGGCTTAGGGGAAAGGTCCGGGCAACCGCCTCGGCCTCCCCGTCCAGGAAAATCAGGTCGTGGATAAGCCAGAGCTGCTCCCGGGTTACCGCAAGCTCGGCCCGCCTATTCATGGTCGGGAACTTCCCAGAGGGACCAGCGATTGGCCCGCCAGACCTCAGTCGTAATCCCGTAGCGATAAAAGACAAACCGTCGGGCCTCGGCCAGCCGCCGCTGCCGCTCCCAGGGCAGGTCGGCCAGCCTCAAGCCGTAATCCTTTGTCCCGAACGGCCCGGCCCCGATGTGCCCCCGCCGGTTGGTTTCCCGGTCCACCTCCCGCTGGGCGGCCGCCATAATCTCCCGCACCCGCTCGTCACTTAAGCCTTCGGTTCCGGGAAAAACCGGGATCTCCGGGGCGGCATCCCCGGCCCAGAACCACTCCAGGGCCACCGTAACCCAGCGGGCCCACTCCCGGCACATCCCTTCCAGCAGGGGGTGGAAGACGGCGTGGGCAGGCTCCCCCGGGGCCCACCCGGGCACCTGCCCCGCCGGCGTAACCGCCTCCCCCGGCCCCCGGTTCAGCCAGATGGGCAGGTCGGCCAAGGCCCCCGCCACCTCCAGGACCGAGCGGAGAAACTCCCCGTAGGCCCGCAGGTCCTCAGCCCGGAGCCGGGCCAGGTCCACCCCCGTCTCAACAACGGCAACCCCCTGGGCCACCGACCGGTTCGGCGGCAGCGGCACCCGCCAGGCGTTATCCGCCGACGACCGGTAAGGGGTGGCCAGGTAACTGAGGCAGACGAGATAAGGCGAAGGCAGGCCCAGCTGGCGGCTGAACTGCCGGACCTCGCCGGCGAGGCCGGTCTCACCGACCGCCCTCATGGCCCCACTTCCGGGGAGGCCAGCCGGCGCACCTGCTCCGGACAGTAGTCGTCCGGCTTGCGCACCCGCTCCGGCTCGATATCGGGGCGGGGCTGGACCACCGGCGGGGCCGCCGGCGCCGTGGTGTCCGTCCTCGTCCGCATCTTTTACCCCCTTCCGCCCGACCCGAAACTCCCGGCCGGGCCCAATTTCAATTCGAGCTTAGACCTTTCCAAAGCCGGGCAATTTAAGGGGATTATCCCGGAGTTTGTCCACCGCCCCCAACCGGGCCGGTGGAAACCGGGTCGTTAACAAACCTCTAAGAGATTTTTTGGCCGGCTATGACCAAACTCTTACCTGGTTTTTAGCGGTGGGATGCTATCTGCCTAAGTGGAAGCGCCGGCGAAGGCCGGTGAAATCACTGCCGAAGGAGGTGAGCGGCCATGCTGGAGCGCTATGATCCGTTCCGGGCTACCGTCCCGCTTCGGCAGGCGATTGACCGGCTGTTTGAGGAGACCCTTGAGCTGATGCGGCCCTTCGGCCTGCTGGCCCGGTTCGGCTTTGACGGGGGCTACTTCATGCCGGTGAACATCTACCACACCGCCGATGAACTGGTTTACCAGTTCATCATCCCGGGCGTTCGGCCCGAGGATATCCAGGTGGAACTCACCGGCGACGCCCTGACCGTCAAGGCCGAGATCAAGCCGCTGAACGGCCAGCAGGTGGACTGGGTCCGGTGCGAGTGGCAGCCCGGCGTCTACAGCCGGACGCTGACCCTGCCGTTCCCGGTCCAGGCCGACCGGGCCGAGGCCAAGTATGAGCACGGCGTCCTGACCCTGCGCCTGCCGAAGGCCGAGGAGGTGCGGCCCAAGCACATCCGGGTCCAGGCCGTGTCGGCTTGAGGCCCTGAGCCGAACCGTCGCCCGGCCGGCAGGGAGTTAGCCCCTGCCGGCCGGTTTTTAGACCCCGGCCGGGGCCGGCCTGAGTCGGCGGACCTCGGCCCGGCTGCGCACATCCAGGCGCTTAAGGCCCAGCCGTTCGGCAATCTCCAGGGCCCGCTCAAACTCTTCCCGGTAAAGGTGGCGGTTTATCTCGGGGTAGTGCTCGGGCACCCGTCCGGCCGGGTAGTACTGGGCCATCACGTTGACATAGGTGTTGGGGCCCAGCTCCTCGGCCACCCAGCGCAGGATGGCCTCGGTCTCTTCGAGCATGCCGGGCATCACCAGGTGCCGGAGGATGAGGCCCCGCCGGGCCAGCCCGAGCTCATCCAGGACCAGGTCGCCCACCTGCCGATGCATCTCCTTAATGGTCCGGCGGGCCACCTCGGGGTAGTCGGGGGTCTTGCTGTACCTGCGGGCCCGCTGGGGGTTCCAGAACTTGAAGTCGGGCATGTAGATGTCGACGATGCCCTCCATCAGGCGGAGGCTGTCGAGGCTGTCGTAGGCGCTGGTGTTGTAAACGATGGGTAACCGCAGGCCCCCCTCGATGGCCAGGGGCAGGGCCTCCAGGATCTGGGGCACCACGTGCTCGGGGGTAACCCAGTTGATGTTGTGGCAGCCCCAGGCCTGCAGGTGGAGCATTATCTGGGCCAGCCGCCGGGGCGTCACCCGCTCGCCCTGAAGCTGCCAGGAGATGTCATAATTCTGGCAGTTGCCAACGGCCACCCCGTGGGCCAGGTAAGAATGGTCGGGGTCGTCCACCTCGAGGTTGTAAACCGGCCCCGCATAGGGCTCCCGTTCCACCCGCCGCACCCGGACCCAGAAGCCCCCCTCCGCCCGGCAGTAGGCCCGCCGCCCCCGGGCCGCCTCGGGGGGTTCATCCCATCGACACTTTACGTAAAATAGGGTTTCCCGCTGCCTAACGACCCGGCCCTCAATGGTCTGATAGGCGAGCCTGGGCGTGGCGTAAAAGTACGGGAAAATCCCCAGCCGTAAAAGCAGCGCCGCAAGGCCCAGGGCCAACTCCCGGGATACCGTGTTGGCCACCCGGTATGGGCCGTGGCGGGTCCCATCCCCGGCCCAGTAAGCCTCCAGGAAGGCCCGAACCACCCCGGGCGGCGCCCCAAAAAGGGATGCGGGCACCCGCTTCTCACGGGCATGGGCGCCGGCAAGGGCCTTAAAGAGCAGGGCCACCGAGGCGCTGCCCACCTCCACGGTCCGGGTCGTCCGGCGCACCACCTGCCGCGCCCCAACCCCCAAGACCTGCCGAATCAGCCCGGCCGTCTCCTCGGCCAGGGCCTCCTCGTTCTTGCCGAAGGAGAAAACCAGGACGTGGCTGTTAGGCCGATTTGCGGCCGAGGCGACGTGACCTTCGGCGCAGTAGAAGCCGAGCAGCCGGGCCAAAGCTTCGTCCAGGGGAATCCGTTCAGGCACGCCGGGCCCCTTTTCGGTCCGGAACCGGACCCGCCCACCCTGAACGACGACAAGGTCGTTGGGAGCCTGGCCGCCCTCGGAGACCTCCCCCCGACGGACCCGGGGAAGCAGACTGCGGACGTAGGCCGGATGGTAGCCCAGCCGGGCGGCCACCTGGGCGGTGGTAAGCTCCCGCCGGGCCGCGGCCCGAGCCAGGGACTCCAGCTCGGCCAGCGGCACCCGCCGAGGCCGCGGGCTTAGCCACCCGCCCCGGCCGGCAAGGACTACCCTGGCATCAAGGATGGGCGGGTCCGAACCGGGAGCGGCGACCGGAACAAACACCCAGTGGCCCGCACCCACCTCGGCGGCCGGGACCTTGCGGACCAGGTCGCCAGGCCGGTGGGCCACGAAGACCGGATGCTCGGGGGTAAGCCGCAGGGCCGGCAGGCCGTAAGGTTTAATGACCACCAGTTCGCCCCGGTACGGGTGGCAGAAGGCTTTGGTGACCCGCGCAAGCCTGCCCTCGCGCGTAAATACCCGGACGTCCCGCAGCAGCCGAACCCGGCCGCCGTTCACCGAGACCTCGTGGTCCCCCGCCCCGAACAGCTCTTCAAGGCTTTGGGGGCCCGCCTCCGTCCAGACCCAGGTTTCCGGGGTGAGGCAAAAGACGCACCGCAGGTTACACCCGCTGAAAAATATTGTCCCTGAGCCGTTCCAGCCCCGCAAGCAGTCCTCCTCCCCGAAGTGGGGAAAGTACGAGGCCACGTAGGCGTACCGGCCCACCTTGCACAGGCCGAACTGGTCGGCCAGTCGGTCCACCGGGCAGGTCCGGGGGCAGACCCGGCAGGGCTTTTCCAGCAGGCTTCGGGCGTACTCGACCCGGCGCTGAAGTTCGCCGCTGGCATAGACGGCCAGATAAGAAGGTTCCCACCTGGTCATCTTCCTCACCCTCCTTACGATACCAGCAGAAACGTCCGCAGGCCGAAAGGCCCCACGGGTAAAGCCACAAAACCGTCGGCGTCGGGCCGAAGCTCCGGGCCGGTGGGCCGGCCGAGGCCGTCGGCGGGGAGGGGCCGGCCGTAGCCGGCCGGCAGCCTCAGCCGGGCGGTTTCCTCGGCCGGACCGGGGTTGTAAAACCGCACCAGCAGGCCCTCCGGGGTGGCGAAGAGGGCTGAGAGGACCAGCCCTGGGGCCTCGATATCTAACAGGGTCCCGGTCGGCGGCCGCTCGCCGGCCCGCCGCCCGGTTACTACCCCCAAAAACCCGGTCCGAAAGGCTTCGGCCTCCCGCAGAAGCTCCGCCGGCCCGAGCCCCGCCCCGTAGGTCACCAGGCCGAGGCGGAAGCGCTGACGGCCGGGACACTGGGCCTCCGGGGTCTTCACCGGCGGCCCCACCGCATCCTCCCGGGTAAGAAGGTCCGCCCGGGCCAGCCACCCCACCGCCCGAAGCAGGGTAACCGCCAGGGTTACACCCTGGGGCCCCGGGATGGCCTCGTATTCGGGCAGTCCCTCGGTCAGCACGGCCAGCCCGACCTGCCCGTCGGCCACGGCCAGGAGCCCCCGCTGCGGCCCGATGCGCCCGGGCCGCTCCACCCAGTCCGCCTGGGGGGGCGGCTCCACCGGCCGGGCGATGAGCCCGAGAAGGTCCCGAACCAGCACTTCCCCGGCCTGGATGCCGGTGGGGAAAAGCACCCGCAGCCGGTGGTCCCGGGCAAGGTTTTCGGCCTCAACCTCCAGTTCCACCCGCCGCAGGCCGGCGATGAGGGAGATTCGCATCGTCAGGGGAAGCTCCACCTTCAGGTAGCCCCGGCCCAGCCGGTGGTCTGCCAGGGCGGCCGGGACGGGGAAGCGCAGCCGCACCTCCAGGGTCGCCCGGACCGGCCCCGACTCCAGGAGGGCGGTCTCGGCGATGAGGTCCGCGGTGGTGAGGGTCCGGCCATTGGGGGCCGGCGACCAGGTGTAGAGGTCGCCGGCATCCTCGGTGTCTTCAAAGAGCCCCAGGCCCGGCCAGCTCCGGCCCAGGTCTTTATCTACCAGCGTGAAGGTGCCGTTGCGGCCCACCTCCACCCGGTAATGCTCGTTCTCAATGAAGGTTTTGCTCCCTTTGAGGTCGGTGGGGACCGGTCGGGGACTCGGGACCAGGTCGATGCCAAAGGCCCGGTAGCCAGGCCCGGGCACCCCATCGGCCTTGACCAGGAGGCGTACCCGCTGGTGGGTCGTGGGCGAAGGCACCCGCACCGGCTCGGGGGCCTCAACCTTCAGCTCCTGGACCGGCACCGGCCGGCCCTCGGCGTCGTAGACGACGGGGAACGGCCGCTCCCGTAGCTGCTCCACCGGAAGCTCGGCCTCGACGGCCACCGCCCCGGAACCGGGCCCGGGCAGGGGGTTAACAACCACCACCGCCGCCACCCCCGGCAGCCGGGCGGTGTCAACCTGGCTTGCCAGCCGGCCCAGCACCCGGTCCAGAATCGACCGGCCGACCTGCTCGGCGGCGTCGAACCGGCCCAGCACCGCCCGGTAGACCGGGTCGGAGACGGCGCCGCCGATGCTGTCGTGGGCCTGACTGAGCAGGATCTGCCGCCAGCCGTACTCCACCAGCCCCCAGACGCCCGGAACCTCCGGCAGCCCCACCAGGGCCAGCAGGGGTTCCAGGTGACGAACATAAAGGGTCAGAAGCTCCCCGTTGCGCTGTTTGAGGGGCATCCGGGCGGAGAGGCTGCCGGATTTGAGGGGCCCAAACCGGGCCGCCCGGAACTCGCCCCGGTGGACGGGTAGGGTCCCGACGCCGGCAGCGGTCCGGACAAAGTCCCCCAGGCCGGCGAGCTCAAAGTCGGCCCGCTCCCCCAGCGTCTCCTTCAGCCGGCCGATAACCCCGGGCAGCTCCGGGTGGGGGAAGAGGTGCTCGGCCCCGTGCATCAAAAGCAAGCTCCCCGTCCGGGCGTACTGCTGGAGGAGGTCGAGGCCGGCCCGGGCATTCTGCTCGGCCCGGGTGTGGTCGGCCGGCTCCTCGGCCGGCCGGAAGGGCTCCCGCCTCAGCCCGAGGGCGCTGCCCCGGTGGCCCTGGGGCAGCCACACCGCCAGCACCCGGGACCCATCGGGGGCCTCCCACCAGAACTCCGAGCCTAAGGCTTCCGCCTCTGCCCCCATCCCCCGGCCGAAAACCACCGCCCGCAGCCCGCAGGCGACCAGCAGGGTGGGCAGTTCGGCCGGAAGCCCCGGACTATCGGGCAGGTAGGCCACCTCCAGGGGCCGGCCGAAGGCTTCGGCCTGGCGGATGCCCAGCCGGAGGTTGCGGATGAGGGCCTCGGCGTCGGCGAGAAACGGGTCGGGCTGGGTAAACCACGGCCCAAGCTCCAGGCGGCCGGCCCCGGCCAGACCCCGGATGCGGTCGGCGGCCTCGGGGGCGACCTCCAGGAAGTCGGTGACCAGGGCGGTCTGGCCGTCTAAAAGAAAGGTTTTAAACCCGGGATTTTGCTCGAGCAGGTCGAGGAGGGCGTGCCAGAACTGCACGAGGGCGACCCGGTACTCCTCAAAAGTACCCAGCCACTCCCGGTCCCAGTGGGTGTGGGGGACGACAAAGACCTTAAGCATCTGCCGGCCACCGTGTATCGCCTAGCCGAATTAGATTTTAAAACTTCAGTAGCAAACAGGTCGGCGGTTGGCCTAAAATTAAAGGGGCGGACGATAAAGTTGTTTACTGTGCGGCCTGCCCTTCTCGCCGAGAGGTTTCGGGATGGATGCTGAAGGCCCCGCCGGTTGGACTCAGGCAAAGCGGATTGCGGAGCGGCTTGGGTGTGACCCCCGGACCGTCTGGCGCTGGCTCAAAGGTGAACGCCGACCGTCAGCCCGCTACCGGCAGGCGCTTCAGGAGCTGACCCGTTCCGGGGAGGAGATTTTCGTGGGGGAGGTTACCCGTCTCGGGGAAGCCGAAGGAATTCCCAAGCCGGTGGAGGCCGTAAGTGACGTTATCCGCCGGCAGCATTTTGCCGACCTGACCCCGCCCCTGCCCCTCCGTTTTCTGCGGGACCCTTCCCGGGTCGAATGGGTGAGCACCAACCTGAGCGTGAACGCCCCCGACGTCTACCGCCGGATTCTGGCCCAGCACTCGGTGGCGGCCTTTGCCCTCACCTTTCGGCTCAACTACTGGGCCCTGGCCGCCGACCTGCCCGGGGATGTCCGCTGGGTGCTCGTCCTCGGGCAGACTACGGACCAGCCCTGCTGGCCGGTGATGTACCGGCTGGTCCGGTACCTGGGCCGGTGGTCCCGCTCCGACCTGGGAGAGCGGCTGGGGCGGCACGCCAACACCATCATCCGGGTGGAGCTTAACCAGAACGAGCCCAGCAGCGACGCCAAGGCCCGGGTCCTCGAATTTTACCGGGGGCTTATCACCGGGCAGTATAAGCCGGGGCCCGGCCGCCGGACCCGCCGGGCCTACGGAACGGGGCTGCTCTGAGCCCCCCAGGGCCGTTCGCACACTCCCCTCGCCGGACCATAAACTAATTTATGGCGTCTATGGATACGGCAGAACTGCTCATGCGCCTTCACCGGGCCTTCGAAGAGGCCGGCAAACAGCTTTACCTGGTCGGCGGGTCGGTTCGGGACCTGCTGATGGGGCGAGCGCGCCAGGACTTGGACCTGGCCACCGACGCCCGGCCGGCTGAAACCAAGGCGATCCTGCAGGGCCTTAAGCCCGAGGCCCTTTACACTGTGGGTGAAAAGTTCGGCACCATTGGGGCCGTTTTCGACGGCCACCGGGTGGAGATTACCACCTTCCGCTCGGAGCAGTATACCCCGGGGTCCCGCAAGCCCGAGGTCGACTTCGGAACCAGCCTTGAGGGCGACCTCTCCCGCCGGGACTTCACCATCAACGCGATGGCCCGCAACCTGAAGACCGGGGAGATTATCGACCCGTTCGGGGGCCTCAAGGACCTGGGGGCGAAGCTGATCCGGGCGGTGGGGGACCCCGACGCCCGCTTTACGGAGGACCCCCTCCGGATGCTCCGGGCGGTGCGGTTTGCGGCCGAGCTGGGCTTCAGCATCCACCCGGACACGGCCGAGGCCATCCGGCGCCAGGCCCACCGGCTCCAGGAGGTGAGCCGGGAGCGGATCGCCGAGGAGCTTAACCGCATTCTGGTTTCGGAGCGGCCGGCCCTGGGCATCCGGCTTCTGGTCGACCTGGGCCTGATGGCTTACATCGTCCCCGAGGTCCTGGAGATGCTGGGGATGCCTCAGGACCGGGGCCGCTACAAGGACGTTTTCACCCACACCCTGGCCGTCGTCGAGAACGTACCCCCAACTCCGGTCCTGCGCTGGGCGGCCCTCCTCCACGACATCGCCAAGCCCCGCACCATCAGCTTTGAGAACGGCGAGGTGAGCTTCATCGGCCACGAGCTGGTGGGCGAACAGATGGCCCGCGAGATCCTGCGCCGGCTCCGGTTCGACAACAAGACCATCCAGAAGGTGGCCAAGCTGGTGCGGATGCACCTGCGGCCCAACCAGTACGCCCCGGACTGGACCGACAGCGCCGTGCGGCGGCTGGTTCGGGAGGCCGGCGAGGAGCTTGAAGAGCTCCTCGTCCTCTCCCGGGCGGATGTGACCACAGGCCGCCCGGCCAGACGGCGGGCCGCCCGCAGCCGGGTGGACGAGCTGGAGCGGCGGATAAGGGAGCTGGCCGAGCGGGAGCGGATCGAGGCCCTCAAAAGCCCCCTGGACGGCCACGACCTGATGGCCCTCTTCGGCCTGGGACCGGGGCCCTGGATCCGGCCCATTAAAGATTACCTTCAGGAGCTGGTTATCGAGGGAATGCTAGCCCCCGACGACAAAGAAACCGCTAAAGAACTGGCCCGGAAGTTTGCGGCCGAGCACCCGGAAATTTTCGAGGGGGTCAGGGCGGCGGCCGGGAGGGGGAAGAACCGTGGAGGCTAAAAGAAGAGGGGTCTCCTGGCAGTGACCTATTTTCCCAAGGCCTTGCGGCCTCAGTATCTTCGGCGCTGGGGCGTTTCACTTCCGTGTTCGGGATGGGAACGGGTGGTTCCACCCCGCTTCAACCACCAGGAGACCCCCAACGTCCAGCATTAAATATACCGGGCGCGGCTCCGCCGTGTCAAATCCGTGTATGAGTTCAACACATATGGGACAGGGGGCGCCCTTTCCGGGTGTTCGGCCGGCCGGCTCTGCCGGCGCCGCCAAAGTCGGCCGCCGAGGGAGGCCCGATGGGGCCGAACCGTGTTGTACGTAAGCTCCCAAGCCCGCAAGGCCTTAGAATTTGACACAAGTTGCAAGCAACTGATGTCAAATTCTAAGGCAAGGTCTTGGCCGCCGGCCTGGCCCGGCCTATAGGCCGGGCCACTGTCTCAAATGTGTCTGAACTTACACAATCCGGCAGGCATCCCGGGGCGCACGGCCGTGGGACCCTGCAACCGATGGGCTCCGGCGCCCTGATGGAAAGCCCCGGGCATTCCGGCCGCCGCGCCTCATTTCAAGCCGGGACTGCTAGTGGGGGCCGCACGGCTCCCATTGTCGACTAAATTGACTGGCCTGCCGGCCGGTGATAGAATCCTCTTAGGAAGACGGAGATGGGATTCTCATTGAGAAACGGGATCGTTTACCTCCTTATCGGCCTCTCGATCCTGGCCATCTTCTACGCCTTCTTCGGCTCGTGGCGGGACACCCCCTCTATGGACATCGTCACGGTGCTGCAGAAGGCTAAAAACGGGGAGATAAGCCAGATCGAGATTCGGGGCGACAACCTCACCGTCACCACCCGGGACGGCCGACGCTACGCGTCGTATAAAGAGTCCAGCGTAAGCATGCTCAAGCTCCTCGAGGACGCCGGCGTCCGGCCCGATAGCCCCCAGTTCCCCAAGATCGTCGTTCAGGAGCCCAGCCGCTTCGGCGAGCTTTCAGGACTGCTTTACGGCCTGCTGCCCGTCTTGCTCTTCGGGGGCCTCCTCTTCCTGATGATGCGCCAGGCGCAGGGTGCGAACAATCAGGCGTTTAATTTTGGCAAGTCCCGGGCCAGGCTTTTTGGTGGGAACCGGCCGACGGTCACTTTCAACGATGTGGCCGGGGTTGATGAGGCCAAAGAAGAGCTAAAAGAGGTGGTC
>JBHOQU010000087.1:0-29689 GCA_042408785.1 Dehalococcoidia bacterium
TGTCGCCCCGAAGGATAAAAAGCCTTTCGCCCCTAACCCCCACCGAGCCGTAAAACCCGGGGTTTCCCGAACCGTCAACAATCAGCCCGTCTTTTATCAAAAGGTCCAGCACGGCTTGCTCCTCCCAGGCCGACTACGGCCTTGCCCTGTCCTGCCTGACAGACCCCGCTGCCTTTACATCAGGTTGCGTAGGCGAGGGTCCAGGTAGTCCCGCAGCCAGTCACCCAACAGGTTGATGGACAGTACCGTCAGGGCTAGAGCCGCCCCTGGAAAGACGGACATCCACCAGGCTGTCCGGACATAGTCCCGGGCATCGGTGAGCATATTGCCCCAGCTTGGGATGCTTGGGGGAACGCCGAGGCCTAGGAAGGTGAGGGCGGCCTCAGTGACCATATAGCTTGCGGCCGAGAAGGTGGCCAGAACGATTACCGGTGTCAGAACATTGGGCAAGATGTGGACAAAAAGGATCCGGGCAGTTCCGGCTCCCAACGCCCGCGCGGCCTCCACAAACTCTTTCTCTTTGACCGAAAGCACCTGGCCCCGAACTACCCGGCCATAGGTTACCCAGCCGGCCACCCCCAGCACGATGATAACGTTAAGCAAGCCGCTGCCGATAACGGCGACGATGGAGATGGCCAGTAAGATAAACGGGAACGCCAGCTGAATGTCGGCGACCCGCATAATAATCGCATCCACCAGCCCGCCCCGGTAGCCCGATATGAGCCCCAAAACCGTCCCCAGCGTCCCCGAAATCAGCACGGCCGTGACCCCGACGGTCAGCGAAATTCGGCTGCCGTAAATTACCCTGGACAGAACATCCCGACCGATCTGGTCCGTTCCCAGGGGATAGGCCGGGTCACCCCCTTCAAGCCAGAAGGGAGGCATGACCCGGCGGGTCACGTCCCCTTCGGTGGGGTCATGGGGCGCAACTACCGGCGCCAGGGCTGCGGCGAGGACTGCCAGGCTAAGGAATACGGCGCCGAAAAGGACGGCCGGTCCGGCCCGAGGGAGGGCCCGACGCACGCCTGGCCGGGCCGGAGCCCTGATGAGTACTGCCGCCTCAACCCTGTCACCGGTCATCGGCAAGCCCTCACTGAGCAAGCCTTACCCGCGGGTCCAACCACGCGTACATAAGGTCCACCAGGAGGTTAACGGTTACGAAGACCAAAGCCACGAAAAATACGGCGGCCTGAACCACCGGAAAGTCCCGCTTGTAAACGGACTGGATAATGAGGCTTCCCATACCCGGCCAGCCGAAGATGCTCTCGGTCACCACGGCACCGCCGAAGAAGAGCCCGATATCCAGGCCCCATATGGTCACCACCGGGATGGCCGCATTCTTCAAGGCGTGGCCAACTACCACCGCCAGCTCCGAGAGGCCCTTGGCCCGAGCGGTCCGAATATAGTCGGCCCCCAGCACGTCCAGCATACAGCTCCGGACCAGCCGAACATTACGTCCCAGGGGCGCAGAACCAAGGGTTATCGCCGGCAGGATGACGTGCTCCAGGCCACCCGATCCCATCGCCGGCAAGAGCCCTAACCAGACGGCGAAAACAAGGATAAGCATCATTCCCAGCCAGAAATTCGGAATGGATTGGCCGAGGATCGCCAGGGACCGCAAGGCCTGGTCGAAAAGGGTGTTACGGTAAACGGCCGAGACTATTCCAAGGATTAGTGAAAGACCTGCCGAATACGCGAAGGCCACTACCATCAGGTACAAGGTGAGGGGAAAGCGCTCCAGCACAATGGGCAGAGCCGGCTGGTCGATGAACCTGATTGAGTCCCCGAAATCCCCCATGATCACCCCGCGGTACTCCCGGATCCGCCCGGCCACGACCGAAGACATGAACTGGTGCTCGATCACCCGCTCCTCCACCTTCTCACCCAGCACCCGGTCGCCGAAAAGGAACCGAATGAACTGAAGATGGAGGGGCTTATCGGTTCCCAGTTTCTTGCGCATGAACTCTAAGTCCTGGGGCGACGCATTGTCCGGTAGCATCAGAGTTGCCGGGTCACCTGTAAGCTGCATGATGGCAAAGACAAGCACCAGTACCCCGAAAATCACCAGGACGGACTGCAGCAGTCGCCGGATGATAAAGCCCCCCATCCTCAGCTTCGGCGCACGCGCATCTCGACAGCCCAGACCATCTCGTCCTGGCGCGGCTTCCACTCAACCCGGTTGCTCACCCCGTAGATATCCTCGACGTTGTGGGCGAAGATGAAGGGGGCCTCTTCGTAAAGCTCCCGCTGGAGCCGCTTGTACAGCTCCAGTCGGCGCCGCTCGTCGACGGTGGCTTGCGCCTCCTCGATGAGGGCATCCCAGTCTTTACGGTCTGGACAGCAGGTGAATACCGACGCCGTATGAACCCACGGGAAGAAATAGAGGTCGGCATCAAACATCCAGTTGCCCCAGCTGGCGAACATAATGCCGTCAAACACCTCAAGCCGTTTTCCTCGGTCATTGAAGATGCTGTAGTAGTAACCCGATTCGTAAATCTTCGGGGTAACCCGGATATACTGCGGCCCGAGCTTGTTAAGCTCCGCCGCGATTCCCTCGGCCATCTCCTTGTCTTTGGTGTAGCGGCCCTGAATGTGGTGGATCGTCAGGTTGATGGGCAGCGGCACCCCGGATTGGCGCAATAGTTCCCGGGCCTTGTCAGGGTCGTAAGGGTAAGGCTTAAGGTCTGGGTCATAGCCAAAGGCCCAAGGGGCAACAATCGTCGCCACCCGCCTCCCCATTCCCCGGTAGACCGTGCGCAACAGGCCGTCAATATTGGCGCCGTAGTTTAAAGCCTGCCGGACCAGCTTGTTGTTAGTCGGAGGCTTAGTCGGGTGCAGGTACCAGAGGGCCATCCGGTTGCTGGTGACGTTCTCGGTCCGGGCCCGACCGGAGCGGTTGATGGCGTCCATTTCGTCCATAGGTACGGCGACGATGATATCCGCATCCCCGGCAAGGAGCGCCGAAACCCGGGTTGAAGCCTCGGGGACGGTCTTGATTACCACCCGTTTAAACTCCGGTGGGCCGCCCCAGTACTCCTCGTTGGCCTCCAGAACCATATCACCGTCCCGAACCCACTTTACCAGCCGATAAGGCCCGGTCCCGTTGGCATTCTCCTGAAGGAAGGCCAGATTATGCTCCGAGTAGAACTTAGGCGAAACGATTCGTGTGGCAAAGCCCGACATCCGGTTGAGAATTATCGGGTCCGGCTTCGAGGTAATGATCCGGACGGTATACCGGTCAACCGGTTCTGCCCGGTCCAGGATACCGTAGTAGGCCAGGTGGGGCGGCTTCAGGTTCGGGTCCACCCGCCCCTTAAAGCGGTCAATGGTGAACTTGACGGCTTCGGCGTCGAAAGGTTCACCGTTGTGGAACTTGACCCCTTCCCGGAGCTTGAATTCCATCGTGCGCTCGTCAATGCGCCGCCATGACACGGCCAGCTTGGGCTTCCAGCCGTCGGGCCGGATCGTCCGGTCCATCTCCACCAGGGTCTCGAAAATGTTGCCCAAGGGGCTTTCATCGTATGTATTGATGTGGTTTTGCGGGTCCATGGTCGCCCGGGGCACGCCCGTAGATTATCACCAGCTCCTTCTGGGCCTCAACCGGCCTGGTCGGCGCCCCCGGCCGGCAGCCGATGACGAAGGGGCCGGTGGCCGCCATCGCCCCGCCAGCCGCCAGGTACCTGGCCGCTACCCTGATAAACCCGCGGCGACTGATGTGCACCGTCCTGAGCCGTTCAAGCCAGCCGTCCATTTTGGCCCCCTCCTTTCAGTCTCGAGAAAATGCCCACCTCAGACCCGAGGCCGACACTTCCACCGCATGCCGGCGGGCCGTCCGGGTCCTGGCCAGGCTGAAAAATCCGTGAATCATCCCCCCGTAGCGCAGCAACATCGCGTTAACCCCGGCCGCCCAGAGCCGCCGGGCATACGCTTCCCCCTCGTCCCGCAAAACGTCATACTCGGCCGTTATTATCAGCCCGGGCGCCACCCCCGAAAGGTCCGGCGCCCGCAGAACCGAAGCGTACGGATGGGCCCGGTCGGCCTCCCCCGGCAAATAAAGCCCCCAGTACCAGGCCATCTTCTGCCGGGTCAGAAAGTATCCTTCGGCGTAGGCCCGGTATGATTCGGTTTCCAGGTTATAGTCCGTCACCGGGTAAATCAGAAGCTGATAGGCAACCTCGGGATAACCCCGCTCCCGGGCCATCAGGGCCGCCACCGCCGCCAGGTTCCCGCCGGCGCTGTCGCCCCCAACCGCCACCCGGGACCCCGGGCCCAAAAGCTCGGCCCGGTTCTCAAAGGCCCAAACCGTCCCCTCATAGGCATCCTCCACCGCCGCCGGAAACTTGTGCTCCGGTGCCAGCCGGTAATCCACCGACACCACCACGCACGGCGTCGCATTGGCCAGGGCCCGGCAGTTGCCGTCATGGGTGTCCAGGTTGCCTACAACCCAGCCGCCGCCGTGGAAATAGACCAGAATGCCCAGCGACCGGGCCGCCGGCCGGTAGACCCGTACCTTAAGCTCGCCCCCAGGGCCCCGAATCGCCACATCTTCCACCGACGCCACCGGCTCGGCCTCCAGACCCTGGGCCATCCGGATTCGGGCCGCCCGGGCCTCCGCCACCGTCTCCACCGGGCCCCAAAGCCGGTTAAGCTCTTCAAGGGCCGCTTTCGCCTCGGGATGAAGACTCATCCTAACCTCCTGAACATGGCTCCATCAGCCGCCCTTCCCGGACCACCACGCGTCCCCCCAAAACCACCAGCTCAACCTCCCTAAGCGCCGAAACAGACTTTAAGGGGTCACCCCGGACCACCAGAAGGTCGGCCAGATACCCCATCCGGAGCCGGCCGACGCCCTCGAGGCCGAGCGCCCGGGCCCCCTCCGCCGTGGCCGAAAGCAGGGCCGCCTCCGGACTGAGGCCAAGGCCATCGACGTAAATCTCAAGCTCCCTGACCAGGCTGTTAAAGGGGGTCCCGGGAACCCCGGCATCGGTGGCCCCAAAGAGCCTCGCCCCGAGCCCCACAAGCCTTCGGGTAAGCTTAACCCGTTCGGCCGAGGCGACCGGGCCGTCGGAACCGGCCCACCCCACCGAAAGGGTCGGGCCGACGAAAATTCCCCGCCGGACAAGTTCGCAGGCCACCGCTTCGTCAAACTCAAACCCGGTCTCGGCCCCAAGCCAGGAGCAGTGCTCGATGGTGTCGACCCCGGCCCCGACCGCCAGCCGGATCCCCTCGGTCCCGTGGCAGTGGGCGGCTACCTTGCGCCCCAGCCGGTGGGCATCTTCGACGGCCAGCCTCAGGGTCTCGGCCGGGTACTGGGCCCGCCTGGGGTTGCTTCCCGGGGTCAGGTTGCCGCCGGTGGCCATGATTTTGATAAAGTCGGCCCCGGCTCTGGCCAGCGACCTCACCGCCTTAAGGACCTCGTCCGCCGAGTCGGCCTCCAGGCCGAAGAAGTGGCAGTGGCCGCCGGTGGTGGTAATGGGTGCCCCGCAGGCCACCACCCGCGGACCTAAGACCAGTCCCGACCGGACCAGGTCTCTGAACTCTAGAATGAGGTTGCCCCGTCCGCCGCAGTCCCGGACGGCGGTTATGCCCGACCTTAAGGCCAGCCGGGCATTGGCGGCCGCCTTGAAAAGCAGGGCCGCATCCGAGTCCTGCCGGTAGCGGCCGACGACGTCGGGCCCGGCGTCGAAGACCAGGTGGACGTGGCCGTCGATGAAGCCGGGTAGGAGGGTGTGGTCGGGGAAGTTTAACAGTTCGGCATCCCGATGGGCAGTACCGAGGACCTTCGGAGCCGGGCCCACCGCCGCAATCCGGTCGGCCTCAACAAGGACGGCCCCGTCGGGAATGACCCCGCCAGGTTCGCCCGTGAAAACCTGCCCCGCCCGAACAATAAGGGCCGCCATCGCCAGCTCCCCCGTGGTCTGCAAATTTATAGCAAAAACGTTGTCCGGGGTCAAAGGCCCGGGTTGTTTCGGTCAGTCCTTCCCGATCGTGCTCCTTTACAGCCAAGCCAACCCACAGCCAGTTCGGAAACGTTAAGGGGCGCCTGCCGACAGGCCGCTCAGTTCGCTAATATTTACTTTAGGAGCCGCACGATGTACACACGAACCACCTTCCCCAACGGCCTTCGGGTCCTCCTCGGTGAGCTGCCGTCGGCCCGGTCGGTAAGCGTCTGCCTCTTCATCGGCATCGGCTCCCGCTACGAAACCGACGAGCTGGCCGGCGTCTCCCACTTCATCGAGCACATGGTCTTCAAGGGCACCGGCCGCTGGCCCGAAGCCCGCCTCATCAGCGAGGCCGTCGAATCTACCGGCGGCACCCTCAACGCGGCCACCGACCGGGAGCTTACCGTCTACTGGGCGAAGGTTCCCGCCCAGCACTTCCGGGTCGCCGCCGAGGTGGTCATCGACCTGGTCCGCAACCCCCTCTTTCCCCCGGCCGAACTGGAAAAGGAGCGGCAGGTCATCCTCGAAGAGCTGCGGATGGTTAACGACACGCCCCAGCAGCTGGTGGACCTGCTCATCGACCAGGTGATGTGGCCCAACCAGCCCATCGGCCGGGATGTGGCCGGAACCAAGGAGTCGGTCTCGGCCATGAGCCTCAACCAGCTCGTGGACTTCTGGGCCAGGACTTACCGCCCCAACAACGCGGTGGTGGCCGTGGCCGGCCGCTTCAACCCCGAAGAGGTCCTCGACCTGCTCTACGCCAGGTTACACGACTGGGAACCGGCCGATCCCCCCACCCTTACCCCGGCCACCGACCCCGACTCGGGGCCCCGAACCGGCGGCGTCTACCGCCGAACGGAACAGGCCCACTTCTGCCTGGCCGCGCCGGGCCTGGCCATAACCGACCCGGACCGCACCACCCTCGACCTCCTCAACGTTATCCTCGGCGACGGGATGAGCAGCCGGCTCTTCCTCGAGCTGCGGGAACGGCGGGGCCTCGTCTACGACGTCCACAGTTATGTCGAGTATCTGCGGGATACCGGCTCCGAGACCGTATACGCCGGGGTCGAACCGGCCCGGCTGCCCGAGGCCCTGGCCGCCGTCGTTGACCAGCTCCGCCGGCTGACCGACCGGGTCGACGAGGCTGAACTCAAGAAGGCCCAGGAGCTGGTGAAGGGCCGGCTGGAGCTCAGGCTGGAGGACACCCGCAGCTACGCCGGTTGGCTGGGAACCCAGGAGCTTCTCACCGGGAAAGTCATGACCGTCGATGAGGTGATGGCTGAAGTCGACCGGGTGAGCCCCGACGACATCGTACGCCTGGCCCGCCGACTCTTCCGGGCAGACCGCCTTAATCTGGCAGTGGTGGGTCCCATTCGCCGGCCTGAGCGGCTGGCAAGCCTGCTACGCCTCTAGGCCGCCCGCCCCGTCCAGCAGGACCAGCAGCTCCTCCAGAGAGGTTATCACCGGGCAGTCGGCCGGCGGATTCGTCCCCTTTCGGTCGATGAGGATGGGCTGGATTCCGGCCACCCGGGCCCCTAGCACATCCGTCCAGTAGGTGTCCCCGACGTGGACGGCCCGGTCCGGGCTCACCCCGGACCGAAGCAAGGCCAGCCGGAAAAAGTGGGGGTTGGGCTTGGCCACCCCAACCTCCCCCGACGTAAGCACGAAGTCCAGGTGGTCCAAAAGGCCGTGGGCGGCCAGAATCTTCTCGAGGGGCCCCGTCCAGTCGGAGATCACCCCCTGCCGGAAGCCCCGCCGCCGCAGCTCCGCCAGCGTCCCGGGCACATCCGGGTACGGCTGCCACAGCCCGGGATCTTCGAAGGCCCGGATGATCTCCTCGGCCCACTCCTTCAACCGGGCATCGTCGGCCTCCACCCCGGCCGCCCGCAGGGCGGTGCTGTAGTAGTTCCGCCACATGCTCAGGATCCGGCCCCGGTCGGACCAGATGTCCCGCTCGGCCCGAACCGTTTCCAGGTAGTAGTCCTCGGCCCGTCCAAGGCCCAGCCGGAGGGCATCCAGGTCGGCGTCCACCCCGTGCCGGGCAAGCACCAGGGCCATGATCTCCTGGAGCAGGAGGCTCGGCCCGATTAACGTCATGCCGGCATCAAAGAAGACTGCGCGTATGGCCTTCATTGTCGGGGCTTGCTTAACGAAAACCGAAGAACTCTTCTACGGCCGCCAGAAACTCGGCCGGGTTATCCTCTTGCAGGGTGTGGGCGGCCCGGGGGATCACCCGCAGCCGACCGTTGGGCAGGACCTGCACCATCCGCTCGGCCACATCCGGGTCCAGGATGGGGCTTTCCTCCCCCCGGAGCACCAGGGTCGGGCAGTTCACCCGCTTAAGGACCTCCCAATAGTCGATCTCGGGCACGGCCCGCACCCCCTGCCGCAGGGCCGGGTCCCACTTCCACACGTACCGGCCGTCGGGGCGCTGTCTGAGGCTGTGGGCGGCGATGAACCGGGCGTAGTCGGCCGTAATGTACGGGTTGCCCCGCCGGAGCCGCTCGGCGACCTCGTCGACGGACCCGAACGATTCCGGCTCGGGCTCGGCCTGCCGCTGGGCCCACCGGCGGGATATCTCCGGCCCGATATCCACAATAATCAGCCGCCCGACCCGGTCCGGCTTTTCGGCCGCGTAAACCAGTCCGACCCGGCCGCCCATGGAAAGGCCGACCAGGTCGAAACGGCCAAGGCCCAGGCGGTCGGCGAACCGGTCGAGAACGGCCACGTAGCCCTGAATCGTGTAGCCTTCCGGCAGGGGGTCGGACTCCCCGTGGCCCGGCAGGTCCGGGGCTATAACCCAAAAGTGGCCGGCCAGTTCGGGGGCCGCCGGCTGCCAGGCGTAGGCGTTGCCGGTATAGCCGTGGAGCAGGACCAGGGGCGGCCGGGTCGGCTCACCCCACTCAAGATAGTGCAGTCGAACACCATCAACCTGGGCAAAATTAATCCGTGGGTCCACCGCAGCCCTCCTCTCTCATTGTAGCCCATTGGGGACCCTGCCTGCCGGCAGCATATGTGGCATAATTCGGCAGGAAATGCAGACCCAGTGGCGCCGCCCGCCGGTAAAGCTTTATGTCCTGGTCGGCATACCCGGCTCCGGCAAGACGACTTATGCCCGCAAGTACCTTTCGGACAAGTGGCGGGTGTGCATGGACGACCTCCGCTTTATGCTCAGCGTTGAGCCCTACGCCGAACCCCTGCAGCCCGTGGTGGTGGAGCTGGAGCATATTATTCTGGAGCGGCTGCTTGCCGGCGTTAACTCCCGGTTTAACGACATCGTGGTGGACGCCACGTCGGTTACCCGGGAGCGGCGCCGCCGCTACATCGAGCTGGCCCGCAAGCACGGGGCCCGCCCGGTAGCCATCTTCATCCAGACGCCCCTCGAGGTGGCCCTGGCCCGCAACCGGCAGCGGGCCAACGTCATCCCCGAGGCGGTGATCCACCGGATGCACCAGATGCTGGAACCCCCGACCCGGGAGGAAGGCTTCGAGTACGTCATCACGGTGGTGGATTTCTCCGTCTAGGCCGGGGCCTCGGGCCGGGCCAAGCTGCCCCGGCCCAGCCGCCGCCGAAGCTCAGCCGGAAGCTTCACGTAAAGCCCCCGGCCTTCCGCCACCACCTCCCCGGCCGGGTTGGTGATGCGCCCGGCCAGCAGGTAACCCCGCCCGGCGGCCCGCTCCACCCAGCCTTCGAGGCTGAGGGTCTCGCCGATGCGGGCCGGCCGGGCATAGCGCACCTCCACCCGGCCGGTGAGCACCCAGTCGCCCCGCAGGTAGGCGGCCCGGCTTATAACCTCGTCCAGGAGGGCAAACAGGATCCCCCCGTGAACCAGGCCCGGGAAGCCCTGGTGGCGCTCATCGGGCGTAAAATGGGCCCAAACCCGCCCGTCCCCGGCGTGGAAGACCACCTTAAGGCCGATGGGGTTCTCCCAGCCGCAGACGAAGCACATCCGGTAGGCGGGCTGGACCTCAGACCCCATCGAACCGCTTGAAGACCAGGCAGGCGTTCTGACCCCCGAAGCCGAAGCTGTTGGAGAGGACGACCCGCACGTCGGCCCGGCGGGCCTTGTGGGGCACGTAGTCCAGGTCGCACTGGGGGTCGGGATATTCCAGGTTGATGGTGGGGTGGATGATGCCGTCGGTTATGGTTTTGACGCAGGCGACCGCCTCCAGGGCCCCGGCCCCGCCCAGGGCGTGGCCCACCATCGACTTGGTGGCGCTTACGGGAATCGAGTAGGCCCGCTCCCCGAAGACTTTCTTGATGGCCACCGTCTCGGCCACATCCCCCAGGGGTGTGGAGGTGGCGTGGGCATTGATATAGTCCACGTCGTCAGGGGTAAGGCCGGCATCCTCAAGGGCCGCCCGCATCACCCGGGCCTCCCCGTCCGCCTCCGGGTCCGGGGCCACCAGGTGGTAGGCGTCGGCCGAAACCCCGTAGCCGGCAACTTCGGCCAGGATCGGCGCATCCCGGCGCAGGGCGTGGTCCAGGGCCTCCAGCACCAGCACCGCCGCCCCCTCCGCCGGTACGAACCCGTCCCGCTTGGCGTCGAAGGGCCGGCTGGCCTTTTCGGGGTGCTCATTCTGGGTGGAAAGGGCCCGCAGAACGGAGAAGGCCGCCAGCCCGAACTCGGAGATGCCGGCTTCGGTTCCCCCCGTCACCATGACGTCGGCCGCGCCCCGCCGGATAACCTCCAGGGCCTCCCCGATCGCGTGGGTCGAGGCGGCGCAGGCCGTGACCACGGTGGCGTTGTAGCCCTTAAGGCCGAAGACAATGCTCACCTGCGAGGCGGCCATGTTGGGCAGGATGAGGGGTACGAAGAGGGGTGTGATGCGCATTCCCCCCCGCGTAAGGAGCACCCGGGCCTCCCGGTCGATAACATCGAAGGCCCCGTTGCCGTTCCCCAGCAGGACGCCGACCCGGGTCCGGTCGACCTTTTCCAGGTTGAGGTTGGCGGCCTCAAGGGCCTGTCGGGTGGCGGCCACCGCAAACTGGGTGAACCGGGCCATCCGCTTGACCTCCCGGCCGTCGATGTAGTCTTTCGGGTCGAAGTTCTTCACCTCCCCGGCGATCTGGCAGGGGTAGCCGGCGGGGTCGATAAGGGTCATCCGGCCGATGCCCGACCTGCCGTTAACCAGGCTGGCCCAGAACTCGTCGACGGTGTTGCCCACGCAGCTTATGACCCCGAGGCCGGTGACCACAACCCGGCGCCGCCCCCGGTGGTCCAGGGTGGGGTTCTTCCGGGACGTAACCATAAGCCTGCTTTCAGCTCCCTTGCGTCTGAGAAAGCGGCCCCCCGGGCCGGATACCGTGAGTCATTATAAGCCCCTAGGGGTTTGACAGTCCAGCTTCGGGGCTGGTATGTTCGGGCGGAAGCGGGCCATGGCCAACAGCAGCCCTCACCGGCGGCGACTCCTGGAGCTCTGCGGCGAACTTTTCCGGGACCGCCGCCTCCTCATCGCCAGTAACCGCGGGCCCCTGGAGTTTTACTACGAAAACGGACGCCTCACCGCCCGGCGGGGAAGCGGCGGGGTGGTAACCGCCCTCGCCGCCGTCACCGAGTACGTCCCGGCCTTCTGGGTGGCGGCCGCCCTCTCCGACGCCGACCGGGAGGCGGCCCGGGCCGGCCTGATCACCCGGCCTGACCGTCCCGGGGCCCTCAAACTCCTTACCCCGTCCCGGCAGGCCTACGAACTTTACTACGACCGGGTCGCCAATCCCCTCCTCTGGTTCCTGCAACACTACATGTGGTTCTCGCCCTACACCCCCAACATCGGCCCCACCCTCCACCGGGCCTGGCACCAGGGTTACCGGGCCGTAAACCGCCTCTTCGCCGAGGCGCTGGCGGAGCTGGCCGCCGGATCCCGGGAGCCCCCCGTCGTCATGTTCCACGACTACCACCTGTACCTGGCCCCCGGCTGGTTCCGGGCCCGTTTCCGCCGGGCGATCCTCCACCATTTCATCCATATCCCCTGGCCCGAGCCGGCCTACTGGGCCCTCCTGCCGGCCGAGTTCCGGACCGAGATCTGCCAGAGCCTGCTGGCCAACGACATCGTCGGGTTCCACACCGTCCAGAGCGCCCGCAACTTCTTGGCTACCTGCCAGGCCTTCCTGCCGGAGGCGGAAGTGGACTTCCGGGCCGGGACTGTCTGGTACAACGAGCACCTGACCTGGGTGCGGGCCTACCCCATCTCCATCGACGTTCAGAACCTGCGCCGCCTGGCGGGTTCTGAAGAGGTCGAAAAATACGTCGCCGAGCTTGAGCCCCTCTTCGGCCCCCAAACGGTGGTCCGGGTCGACCGGCTGGAGCTGAGCAAGAACATCCTGCGGGGCTTTCAGGCCTTCGAGCTCCTGCTGCGCCGCCGGCCCGACCTCCACGGCCGGGTGAAGTTCGTGGCTTTTTTAGTCCCGTCCCGGACCGGAATACCGGCCTACCGGGAGTACGCCGGCAGGGTCTTCCGGCTGGTGGAGCGCCTCAACCGCCGCTACGGCCGGGAAGACTGGCAGCCGGTTCACGTCTTCTACGAGAACAACTACCCCCGGGCCATCGCCGGCATGGCCCTGGCCGACGTCCTCCTGGTCAACCCGGTGGCCGACGGGATGAACCTGGTGGCCAAGGAGGGTCCCATCGTTTCCCGCCGGAACCTGGTCCTCATCCTATCGGAGTCGGCCGGGGCCTACGACCAGCTCAAGGCAGCCTGCCTTTCCGTGGCCGCCGCCGACGTGGAAGGAACGGCCCGGGCCCTGGAGCAGGCCCTGGCGATGCCCCCGGCCGAGCGGGCGGAGCGGGTCGCCAGGCTGCGGGCCATCATTGAAGACCAGGACCTGACGTGGTGGCTGGTCCGCCAGCTGGAGGATTTGCAGAAGCTGGCCTGAAGGGCCGGCCTTAGCGCTTGGTGAACTGCGGGGCGCGGCGGGCCCGCTTGAGGCCGTACTTCTTGCGCTCCTTGACCCGCGGGTCGCGGGTGAGCAGGCCGGCCCGGCGGAGGGCAGGGCGCAGGTTCTCGTTGAAAGCCACCAGGGCCCGAGCGATGCCATGTCGGAGGGCCCCAAGCTGGCCGCTTTTACCGCCGCCCTCGACCTTGGCCACCACGCTGAACTGGCCCACGGTATCGGTAACCTTGAAGGGCTCCTGGGCCAGGATGAGCCAGGTCTCGTGCTTGAAATACTCCTCAACGGGCAGGCCGTTTACGTAGAAGACGGGCTCCCGACCCATGGTCGGGTAAAGCTTTACCCGCGCCACCGAAGTCTTACGCTTGCCGGTGCCGGCAAAATACGGTCCGGTGAGGACAGGCGTCTCCACCGGCTGAACGCTCGTCTGCACCATCAGTTGCCACCTCCCTTGGCCGCCTGGCCGGCAACCTGAGCCTGGTGGGGATGTTCCGGCCCGGCATAAACCTTGAGTTTACGGATAAG
Organism: Dehalococcoidia bacterium; assembly: GCA_042408785.1. Lineage (GTDB taxonomy): Bacteria > Chloroflexota > Dehalococcoidia > JAUQQI01 > JAUQQI01 > JAUQQI01. Next base: position 13,356 of record JBHOQU010000087.1, read on the forward strand.
CCTATCCCCAAGCCGGTTCTTGGGCAGCATTCCCCGGACGGCGTGCTCGATGACCCGGGTCGGGTGCCGCTGAAGCATCTCCCGCAGGGTCATCAGCCGCAGGCCGCCCAGGTAGCCCGAGTGGCGCCAGTAGATTTTCTTATCGAGCTTTTTGCCCGTAACCCGGACCTTCTCGGCGTTAACGACGATGACGAAGTCGCCGGTATCCAGGTGGGGCTCGAAGGTCGGCTTGTGCTTGCCCCGCAGAAGCCGGGCCACCTCACTGGCCAGCCGGCCCAGGGTCTTGCCGGAGGCGTCAATGACGTGCCAGCGGCGTTCGATTTCGGTCGGTTTGAACCGGTAGGTTTTCATCGTATTCCTCCACCCACTTTGGGTAGGTTACACCCATCAGGTAAAGGCCGCAACCCGGCACCGCCGGCCCGGCCTGACCCTGCCCGGCCAGAATTCCCTCGAATTCGGCCGGCCCAAGCCGGCCCTGACCGAGCCGGAGCAGGGTTCCCACCATCATCCGGACCTGGTGTGGCAAAAAGGCATCGGCCTCAAAGTCAAACTTTATTAAGTCCCCGTCCGCCCGAACCTCGGCCCGGAAAAGGGTTCGGACCGTGCTCATCCGGCCGACGGCCCCCGGGGAGAAGGGCCCGAAATCCCGTCGGCCCACCAGCCGCCCCGCCCCCCAGCCCATCACCCTCAGGTCCAGGGGCCCCGGTTCGTGGTGGGCAAACCGGCGCCAGAGGGCCGAACGGCACGGCCGGTTAAGCACCAGATAACGGTACTGGCGGGAAAGGGCCGCCCTCCGGGCGTTGAAACCGTCGGGCACCCGCCGGGCCGCAAGGACGGCGATGTCCGGCGGCAGGTAGTAGTTCAGGGCCGCCACCAGCCGCTCGGGCGGGAACTCCCGGTCGGCCTGGAAGCTTACGGCCTGACCCCGGGCGTGCACCCCGGTATCCGTGCGGCCGGCCCCGACCGTTTTTACGTGAGTCCCGAACAGGCGGGCCAGGGCGGCCTCCAGCTCGGCCTGAACGGTGCGGCCCCGGGCCTGTCGCTGGAACCCCACGAAGTCGGTGCCGTCGTATTCGATTGTTAAAAGCCAGGCCGGCACGAATCAGACCAGCTCGAGGCGGGCGACCCTGGCCCCGTCGCCCTTGCGAAAGCCGAGCTTGATAAGGCGGGTGTAGCCGCCGTTGCGTTCGGCGTAGCGCTTGGCCAGAACGTCGAACACCTTCTGGGCCACCCGCTCGTCGGTCAGGAAGGCGATGGCCTGACGACGGGCGGCCAGGCTGCCCTCTTTCCCGAGGGTGATGACCCTCTCGGCCAGCCGCCGCGCCGCCCGGGCCTTGGCCTCAGTCGTCTCGACCTTTTCGTACCGGAGCAGGTCGGTCACCAGGTTCCGAAGCATCAGCATCCGGTGCTCCGTGGGCCGGTTGAACTTTTTGCTCTCAACCCGGTGTCTCATTCTTCCTCCTCCGGCTCCTCGTCCGGGTAGGCCGTGTAGGTCAGGGGGACCTGACCGGCCTCACCCTCGTCGGGCAGGTAACCCCGCTCCCGGAGGCGCTGGCGCAGCTCCTCTAAGGACTTGCGCCCGAAGTTGCGGATGGCCAGAAGCTCGTCGTCGCTGCGTTCCACCGCCTCCCCAACCTTGGTAATATTGGCCCGCTTCAGGGCGTTGTAGGTGCGGAGGGAGAGGTTGAGCTCCTCGATGGGCAGGTCGTAGATGTGGGGCGGCAACAGCCTGGCCGCCGGCTTCGCCTCGGTGGTCCGGACCACAGCCCGCCCCACGCCCTTGAACCGGGCAAAATGCCGCTCCAGGATCTCAGCCGCATAGGCCACCGCATCCTGGGGCGTGATGGTGCCGTCGGTCCAGACCTCCAGAACCAGCCGCTCGTAGTTGGTGATCTGCCCCACCCGCACGTTCTCTACTGTGAAGTTCACCTTGCGGATAGGCGAAAAGATGGCGTCGACGGGGATCACCCCGATCACCCCCTGCCCATCCGACTGGGCCGGCCGGTAGCCCCGGCCGACCTCGACGGTGAACTCGGCCGTGAGCCGGGCATCGGGGGAGTCCAGGGTAGCCAGGTGGAGTTCGGGGTTGACGATTTCGAAGTCGCCGAAGACCTTCAGGTCGGCGGCGGTTACCCGGCCCTCCCCCTGGGCCTCAAGGAGCAGCCGGCCGGGCCGGTCCGACAGGGCCCGCAGCCGGATCTGCTTGACGTTGAGGATAAACTCCATCACGTCCTCTTTCACGTGGGGAATGGCCGCAAACTCGTGCTGCACCTGGTCGATGCGCACCGAGGTTACGGCCGCCCCGGGCAGGGAGCTGAGCAACACCCGGCGCAGGGCGTTGCCGAGGGTGACCCCGTAGCCGCGCTCCAGCGGCTCGGCGGCAAACTTCCCGTAGTTTCCTTCAATTTCAACCACCCGGATTTGGGGTTCGGTGATTTCGACCTGCAAGTCCATCCCCTCCCGTTGCGGGACCCGTAAGGGCCCGGTAAAACTATCTCGAGTAGTACTCAACGATCAGCGCCTCATTGACCCTGGTGTCGATCTCCGCCCGGCTCGGCAGGTAGAGGACCCGGCCGGTGAGGTTTTCCGGGTCGAGGCTGAGCCAGTTGGGCGGGGTATACGTCTTAAGAAACTCCCGCCGCTGCTTGAAGTACTCCAGGTCCCGGCTCGAGTCCATCACGCTTACCACGTCACCGGGCTCCACCAGGGTCGACGGCACATTGTTGCGCCGGCCGTTAAGGGCAAAGTGGCCGTGGGTTACCAGCTGCCGAGCCTGCCGACGGGAGTCGGCAAACCCCAGCCGGTAGACCACATTGTCCAGCCGCCGCTCCAGAAGCTGCAGGAGGTTTTCGCCGGTAACCCCTGGCATCCGCTCCGCCTCCGCGAAGAAGCGGCGGAACTGCTCCTCCATGAGCCCGTAGGTGAACCTGGCCTTCTGCTTCTCCCGCAGCCGAATACCGTACTCTGAAAGCTTGCGCCGCCGCATACCGTGCTGGCCCGGGGCATAGCGGCGCCGCTCCAGGGGGCACTTGGGGGTGAGGCACTTTTCGCCCTTAAGGTAAAGCTTCTCGCCCACCCGGCGGCAGATGCGGCAGACCGGTCCGGTGTATCGTCCCATCGCTAAAAGACCTCCAAAGCTCAGACCCGGCGGCGCTTGGGCGGCCGGCAGCCGTTGTGGGGAATCGGGGTCACGTCTACGATACTGGTTATTTGCAGGCCGCTGGCCTGGAGCGCCCGGATGGCCGCCTCCCGGCCGCTGCCGGGTCCCTTGACAAAAACGTCCACCTGCCGCACGCCGTACTCCTGGGCCTTGCGGGCCGCATATTCGGCGGCCAGCTGGGCGGCATAGGGCGTTCCCTTCCGGGCACCCTTAAACCCGGCCGTGCCCGCGCTGCCCCAGCAGAGCACGTTGCCGTTCGGGTCCGTAATGGTAACAATGGTGTTGTTAAAAGTAGACTGGATGTAGGCCCGGCCGTGAGGGACAATCCGCCGCTCCCGCCGAGCCTTACCCCGCTGACGCCTTCTTTCAGCCATGGCTTTAACCACCTCTCAAGATTACTTCCTGGGTCCGCGCCGCCGGCCCCGACCGGCCACCGTCTTCCGGGGCCCCTTGCGGGTCCGGGCATTGGTGCGGGTCCGCTGGCCCCGAACCGGCAGGTTCCGCCGGTGGCGGAGGCCCCGGTAGCAGCCGATCTCGATCAGCCGGCGAATATTCATATTAACTTCCCGGCGCAGGTCGCCTTCGACCTTGTAGTTGCGCTCGATGGCATCCCGCAGCCGGGTAATTTCGTCCTCGGTAAGGTCCTTGACCCGGGTATCAGGATTCACACCAGTGTCGGCGAGAATCTTTTTGCTTAATGACGGCCCAATCCCGTAGATATACGTTAAGGCCACTTCGACCCGCTTATTTCGGGGCAGGTCTACGCCGGCAATACGTGCCATCGCCGTCTCCTTAACCCTGGCGCTGCTTGTGCTTTGGGTTCTTGCAGATCACCCGAACAACCCCGTGGCGTCGGATGATCTTGCAGTTTTCGCACCTTCGCTTTACGGAAGCCTGAACTTTCATGCCAAATCACCCTCCGCTGGGCCTCAGGCGCGGGCTACCTGAGCCGGTAAGTTATCCGGCCGCGGGTCAGGTCGTAGGGCGAAAGCTCCACCAGAACCCGGTCGCCCGGGGCGATCCGGATAAAGTGCATGCGCATCTTCCCGGAGGCGTGGGCCAGCACCTGGTGCCCGTTGGCCAGCTCGACCCGGAACATCGCGTTCGGTAGGGCTTCCACCACGACGCCTTCGACCTCGATTTTCTCTTTCTTCGGCATAACTTTAAAGGCTACCACCGTCGAGGGTGGTAAGGATTTCGGCCTCGCCGTTGGTTATGGCAATGGTGTGCTCGGCGTGGGCCGCCAGGGTCCCGTCGGCGGTAACCACCGTCCACCCGTCGGCCAGCACCCGGGTCCGCCAGTCGCCCACCACCAGCATCGGCTCGATGGCCAGCACCATCCCCTTGCGCAGGACGATGCCGGTCCCGGGCCGGCCGTAGTTGGGCACCGGCGGCTCCTCGTGCATCTCCCGGCCGATGCCGTGGCCGACGTACTCCCGCACCACCGAGTAGCCGCGGCTTTCGGCGTAGGACTGGATCGCCCACGAGATGTCCCCAAGCCGCGCCCCGGCCTTTGCCGCCCGGATGCCGGCCAGGAGGGCCTCTTCGGTGGTCCTGATAAGCCGCTCGGCCTCGGGGCTGACCTTGCCCACGCCCACCGTTATGGCCGCATCGGCCTGGTAGCCTTTATAAATAACCCCAAGGTCGATGCTGACGATATCCCCCTCCTCCAGGACCCGGCGTCCCGGAATACCGTGCACGATTTCTTCGTTTACCGACACGCAGACGGCCGCAGGGAAGCCGCGGTAGCCCAGAAACGACGGGTAGACGCCCCGGCGGTCAAATTCCTCGCGGACGAACCGGTCGATCTCGGCCGTGTTCAGGCCCGGCCGGATCCGTTCGACCAGTTTCTGGAGAACCTCGGCTAGGATGCGGCCGCCCTGTCGGATCAGCCCGATTTCCCGATCCGATTTCAGGACAACGGCCATGCCAACTCCTATTATACCCCGCCGCCGCGCCTCACCGCTATCCCGCCAGCACCCGGTCCGCCGCGGCCTCCAGCTCCCGAAAGACCGCCTCGATGGGCTGCTCGCCGTTCACTTCCACTAAGACGCCCCGGGCCCGGTAGTATTCTAAAACGGGCATGGTCTGCTCCCGGAAGACCTCAAAACGGCGGCGCAAGGTCTCGGGACTCTCGTCCGCCCGCTGGTAAAGCTCCCCGCCGCAGACGTCGCACCTACCCGGCACCCGGGGCGGGTTGGTTTCCAGGTTGTAGGTCGCCTGGCAGTTGCGACAGACCCACCGGCCCTGAACCCGCCGCCCAGCTTCGGCTTCGGAGATGTAAATGTAGAACACCAGGTCGACACCCGAACCCTGCTCGGCCAGGGCCCGTTCCAGCGCTTCGGCCTGGGGGATGGTTCGGGGGAAGCCGTCGAGCACCGCCCCCCGTTCGGCGTCCGGCCGGCTCAGCCGCTCCAGCACCATTTTGACGGTGACGTCGTCGGGCACGTAGAGGCCCCGCTCCATATACTCCTTGGCGATCCGGCCAAGCTCGGTCCCGGCTTCCACATGCTGGCGGAAGATGTCCCCCGAGGCGATGTAGGCCAGCCCCAGCTTTGCCGCCAGCCGGCGGCCCTGAGTCCCCTTTCCGGCACCCGGGGGCCCAAAAATGAGGATATACCTGGGCCTCATTTAAGAAAGCCCTCGTAGCGGCGCATGAGAAGCTGGGCCTCGAACTGCCGCATCGTCTCCAGCACCACGCTTACGACGATGATCAGGCCGCTACTGCTGATCTGCAGGGCCTGAACGTTGGTCACCAGCTGGGCCGGGTACGGAATCACCGCCACGACCCCAAGAAAGAGGGCCCCGGCCCAGGTGATCCGAACAAGCACCCGGGTAAGGTACTCCTGGGTAGGCCGGCCCGGCCGGATGCCCGGTATAAACCCGCCCTGCCGCTGCAGGTGCTCGGCCAGGTTCTGCTGCTGCCAGATAACCAGCGTATAAAAGAACGTGAAGGCAACCACCAGGATGAAGTACATTATCCAGTAAAAGATGTTGGCCGGGTCGAAGAACCACTGAACCGTCCGGGCCACGTTCCGGAACCACTCGGGTTCGGCGAAGACGAAGTAGCTGGCGATGGTCCCCGGCAGAAGCATTATCGAGACCGCAAAGATGAGGGGAATCATCCCGGCCATGTTCACCCGCAGGGGGATGTGGGTGGACGCCCCCCCGTAGAGCCGTCCGCCCCGGACCCGGCGGGCGTACTGGACGGGAATCCGCCGCTGGGCCTCCTGGAAGAAAACGATGGTAGCCACGGTGAGCACCCCGATCACGCCGAAGGCCAGCAGGCCCAAAAGCTGGTCAGTCGCCAGCAGCGACCGGCCCACCAGCTGGGGCAGGGAGGCGACGATTCCGCCGAAAATGATTATGGACACCCCGTTGCCGATGCCGTGCTGGGTGATGAGCTGGCCCAGCCAGACCAGGAGCATCGTCCCGGCCGTAAGGGTGATTACCGCCGAGAGGGTGGGCAAGAGGGCCTCCCCCGTGAACCCCACCTGTCGGACCAGCGAGGTCGACTGGTTGTGCAGGACGACCAGCTGGCCGTAGCCCTGGAGGGCGGCCAGCGGAATCGTAAGCAGGTAGGTGTACTGGTTGATGCGGCTGCGGCCGTACTCCCCCTCTTTGGAGAGGGCCTCCAGCTGGGGGATGAGGGGAATGAGCAGCTGCATCACGATGGAGGCCGTGATGTAGGGGTAAACCCCCATCGCGGCGATGCTGAAGTTGCGCATGGCCCCCCCGCTGAAGAGGTCGAGCATGCCCAGGAGGGGGCTGGTCTGAAAGAGCTGCTGCATCGCCCGGACGTCCACGCCGGGGAGAGGGATGTGGGCGATGAACCGGAAAATTATCAGAATAATGAACGTAAAAATCAGCCGCTGCCGGAGGTCCGGCAGGCGCAGGGCGGCCAGCACCGCCTCAAGGAGCTGCATCCTTTAGCTCCCCGGGCCAACCTCTTCGGCCCGCCCGCCCGCGGCTTCGATCTTGGCCCTGGCCGCGGCCGAAAACTTGTGGGCCTGGACCACCAGCGGCCGGTCGAGGTCGCCGTCTCCCAGCACCTTCACCGGCAGGTCGGCTTTCACCAGACCCGCCGCCCGCAGAAGCTCCGGCGTGACCACGGTGTTCGGCTCGAACCGGCGCAGGTCCCTGACGTTCACCTCGGCGTATTCCACCGGGTAAATCGGCCCCCGGAAGTCCCAGCCCCGGTACTTGGGGGCCCGGTTGGCCCGGAAGCTCATACCCCGAAAGTGGGGCGGGATGTTGTCCCCGGACCGAACTTTCTGCCCCTTTATGCCCTTTCCGGCGTAGGAGCCCTGCCCGGCCGCATCCCCCCGGCCGACCCGTTTGCGGGGCCGGCGGGAGCCGGGTGCCGGCTTAAGGTCGTGAATCCTCACGTATCTCCTCCACCTTGAGCAGGTATCTGACCTGTTGGACCATTCCGCGGATTTCCGGCCGGTCCTCGTGGACCACCGTCTGGTGGAGCCGCCGCAGGCCCAGGGCCCGCACCGTCCGCCGGTGGCGCTCGGGGTGGCCAATAACGCTGCGCACCAGGGTAACCTTAAGCTTGCCCATCTCAGGCCTGCCCCCCCGGCACGTAGACCTTTAGGGGCTTACCCCGCTTTTCGGACTCCCGCTCGGGGTCCTTGAGCATCCGGAGACCCTCGAGGGTGGCCTGGGCCACGTTGATGGGGTTTCGGCTCCCCAGCGACTTGCTCAGGATATCCTTGATACCGGCCAGCTCCACCACGGCCCGAACCGGCCCGCCGGCGATCACCCCGGTGCCCGGGGCGGCCGGCTTCATCAAGACCTGCGAGGCCTTGAACTTGGAAACCACCGCGTGGGGGATGGTCGTCCCGATGATGGGCACCTTAATCAGGTTCTTTTTGGCCCTTTCGATCCCCTTGCGGATGGCCTCCGGAACCTCCCGGGCCTTACCCAGGCCGACCCCCACGTGCCCCTGCCCGTCGCCGACAACGACGAGGGCACTGAAGCTGAAGTGGCGGCCGCCCTTAACCACCTTGGCCACCCGCCGAATATGGACGACCCTTTCCTGAAGCTGGAGCCCCTCCGGGTTTATCCGCTCTTCAGCCGGGATCTCCACCATTTGCGTTCACCACCTAAAATTGTAACCCGGCGGCCCGGGCCCCATCGGCCAGGGCCTTCACCCGGCCGTGGTATTTAAAGCCGCCCCGGTCGAAGACAACCCGGGTTATGCCGGCGGCCAGCGCCCGCCGCCCCAGGGCCTCCCCGACCACCCGGGCCGCATCCGTCTTCCGCAGGCCCTTAACCTTCTCCCGGATCTCCGGGTCCAATGTGGAGGCCGAGACCAGGGTATGGCCCCGGACGTCGTCAATTATCTGAGCGTAGATGTGGTTCAGGCTCCGGAAAACGGCCAGCCGGGGCCGGTCAGGGGTCCCGAAGACCTTTTTTCGGACCCGCAGGTGCCGGCGCAGCCGCCGCTCCCGGGGAGTAACCTTGGCCATTTTAGCGCTTCTTACCTCCCGCCTTGCCGGCCTTGCCCGCCTTGCCGGCCTTCAGCCGGACCTCTTCACCGGTGTAGCGGATGCCCTTGCCCTTGTAGGGGTCCGGCGGCCGGATGGCCCGGACTTCGGCCGCAAACTGGCCGACAAGCTGCTTATCGGTTCCCGAAATGATGATTCGGTTTGTCCCCTCAACCGCCACTTCAATGCCCGGCGGCGGGGTAACCTCTACCGGGTGGGAGAAGCCCACCTGCAGGACCAGCTTGTTGCCCACCTTCTGGGCCCGGTAGCCCACCCCCACCAGGTCCAGGCTCTTGGAAAACCCCTTGGTGACCCCCTCCACCATGTTGGCGATCAGGGTCCGGCTGAGCCCGTGCAGGGCCCGGTGTTGGCGGAGGTCCGACTGCCGCTCCACCAGAATCTTGCCGTCCTCAATCCGGACGCTTATGGCCGGGTGAAGCTGCCGGCTCAGGGTGCCCTTCGGCCCCGAAACCGTCACGGTGTGGTCGCTTACGGCCACATTTACCCCCGGCGGGATCACTATGGGCTGTCGGCCGATCCGGGACATGTCAGACCACCCCCTTTACCAGACGTAGGCGATAACCTCGCCCCCGAGCCGTCGCCGCCAGGCCTCCTGCCCGGTCATCACCCCCTGCGGGGTCGAGATGATCGCGATCCCCAGCCCCCCATACACCCGGGGGATCTCCGACCGCTGCACGTACACCCGGAGACCCGGCTTGCTCACCCGCTTAAGGCCGGTGATGACCGGCTCCTTCTTGCCCGTATACTTGAGGTGAATGCGCAGCATTCGCCGCGGCCCCTCCTGGTAAACCTCGTAGTCTTTAATAAAGCCCTCCTCTTTCAGGATGCGGGCGATGGCAATTTTCATCTTGGAGGCCGGCACCGTCACCGTTTCGTGGCGCACGGCCACGGCGTTGCGGATTCGGGTAAGCATATCGGCAATGGGGTCGGTCATCATCGCAACCACCCGCCTTCTCCTTTTACCACGAAGCCTTGCGAACCCCCGGTAGCTCCCCGGCCAGAGCCTTCTGCCGGAAGCAGATCCGGCAGAGGCCGAACTTTCGGATGTAAGCCCGGGGCCGGCCGCAGTTGGCGCACCGGTTCCGGTGCTGAACCGGGTATTTCGGCGGCTTCTGCGATTTTACGATCTGGGATGTTCTGGCCAAAGTTTTCCCCTCCTTTACTGCCTGGCAAAGGGCATGCCGAGGAGCTCAAGAAGCCGCTTGGCTTCCAGGTCGCTTTTGGCCGTGGTGACGATAGTCACTTCGAGCCCCCGGATCCGGTCGATCTTATCGTAGTCAATTTCGGGGAACACCAGCTGTTCCCGCAGGCCGATGGAATAGTTTCCCCGGCCGTCGAAAGACCGGGGCGAAACCCCCCGGAAGTCCCGCTGCCGGGGCAGGACGACGTTCATTAATTTGTCCAGAAAGTGCCACATTCGCTCGCCCCGGAGGGTAACCATCACCCCGATGGGCATCCCCGCCCGCAGCCGGAACTGCGCAATCGACTTCCGGGCCCGGGTAACCACCGGGTGCTGGCCGGCGATCAGGCTCAGGTCCCGCACCGCCGAGTCCACCGCCCGGGGGTTCTGGACGGCCTCGCCCAGCCCGATGTTGAGCACCACCTTCTCCAGCCGGGGTACCTCCATCGGGTTCTTGTACCCGAACTCCCGCATCATCGCCGGGACCACGACCTCTTCGTAGAGCTGCCTAAGCCGCGGCTTGGGCCGGGCCCCGTCCGTCGGCGCCGGGGTCCGGACTGTCTCTTCGGCGGTGCGCTCCTTTTCGGCCATCAGTCGACCACCTCGCCGCACTTTTTGCAGTAGCGAACCTTCCGGGGCTTGCCGGCCGCCTCCTGAAGGAAGCGAAAGCCCACCCGCGCCGGCCGGTTGCACTTGGGGCAGACCAGCATCACCTTCGAGATGGGTATTGGCGCCTCCAGCTCGATGATGCCCGCCTGCCGCAGGCCCGGCCGGGGCCGAACGTGCTTTTTAACGATGTTTATACCCTCGACGACAATCCGGCCCTCGTCGGGGATGACCCGCAGGACCCGGCCCCGCCGGTTCCGGTCCTTGCCCCGCAAGACCTGAACCAGGTCGTTGCGTTTGATCTTAAAGGCCATGGCTTAGACCACCTCCGGTGCCAGGGAGACGATCTTGGTGAAGTTTTTGTCCCTGAGCTCCCGGGCCACCGGCCCGAAAATCCGGGTTCCCCGCGGGTTGTTGCGGTCGGTGAGGATCACCGCGGCGTTGTCGTCGAACCGGACGTAGGTGCCGTCGGGCCGCCGGACGGGGAAGGCCGTCCGCACCACCACGGCCCGGACCACATCCCCCTCCTTGACGGCCGCCGTCGGGGTCGCCTCCTTCACGGAGGCCACCACCACGTCCCCCACCGACGCGTACTTCCGGTTCGAGCCCCCGAGGACCCGAATGACCATTATCTCTTTGGCGCCGGTATTGTCGGCGACTTTAAGCCGGGAATATATCTGCAACATTTTTACCTAACTCCCTTCGGGTGCCGCCTCCTCCGCCGGTGCGGCCAGCTCCTCGTGGCCCAGGATCTCCACGACCCGCCAGCGCTTCGTCCGGGAGAGGGGCCTAGTCTCGACGATCTTGACCACATCCCCAACCCGGCAGCGGTTCTCCTCGTCGTGGGCGGCGTACTTTTTGGTTTTGCGCACCAGCTTTTTGTAAAGCGGGTGCCGCCGGTAGGTTTCCACCGCCACAATGACGGTCTTCTGCATCTTGTCGCTCACCACCCGCCCCACCAAGACCTTCCGGTTCTGCCTCATAAGGCCCCCTCCTTTTCCCGAAGGACCGTCAGGATCCGGGCGATCCGCCGCCGAACCTTTTGAAGCTCGGCGGTGTTTTCCAGCTGGCGGGTGGCGTGCCGGAAGCGCAGGTTAAAAAGCTCCTGGCGGGCCTCCTCCAGCCGCTGTCGGAGCTCGGCCGGCCCCAACTGCCGCAGTTGCTTGAGCTCCTCCCGGACCTTCACGGCTCAGGCCTCGGCCAGCTCGGTTTTGGTCACGACCTGCGTTTCCACTGGCAGCTTGTGGCTGGCCAGCCGCAGGGCCTCCCGGGCCACCTCTTCCCGAACGCCGGCCAGCTCGAAGAGGATTCGGCCGGGCTTGACCACGGCCACCCACTCCTCAACGCTGCCCTTGCCGCTCCCCATCCGGGTTTCGGCCGGCTTCTTGGTCACCGGCTTATCCGGGAAGATCCGAATCCAGACCTTGCCGCCCCGCTTGATGTGGTGGGTGATGGCCCGCCGGGCGGCCTCGATCTGCCGGGCCGTCACCCAGCCGGGGGTGACGGCCTGGAGGCCGAACTCCCCAAAGGCCACGGTGTTGCCCCGGGTAGCAACCCCGGTGAGTCGGCCCCGCTGCTGCTTGCGGTACTTAACGCGCCTTGGCTGAAGCATCCTTACTCTTCCTCCGTCAGGGCCACGGCCTCGGGCTCGGCCGCCTCAACCCCTTCGGCCGCCGGAAGCTGGGCCCGGGCGAAGCGCTCCTCCTCCGGCCGCTCCGGCCAGATATCGCCCTTATAAATCCAGACTTTAACCCCGATCCGGCCGTAGGTGGTGAGGGCCTCGGCCGTCCCGTAATCGATGTCCGCCCGGATTGTCTGCAGGGGCACCCGACCGGCCCGCTCGGTGTCCTTCCGCTTCATTTCGGCCCCGCCCAATCGACCGGCAACGGTTATTTTGATGCCCATGGCCCCACGCTGAAGGGCCCGCTGAACGGCCTGCTTCATCGCCCGCTTGTGGGAGACCCGCCGTTCGATCTGCTCGGCGATGCTCCGGGCAACCAGGGGCGCCTCCAGCTCGGGAACCCGCACCTCGTGGATCACCAGCCGGATGCGCTTGCCGGTCCGCTCCTCCAGCAGGTGGCGCAGCTCCTCCACCTTCTGCCCACCCCGGCCGATGGCCACCCCGGGCCGGGCCGTGTGGATGGTAACCACCACCTCGTTAGGCGGCTTGCGGTCGATCTCCACCCGGGAAACCGCCGCGTCTGCCAGGCGCTCGAAGATAACGTTGCGAATGAGCATGTCCTCCCGGACCAGGGCGGCGTAGTCGCTGTCCCGGGCCGCAAACCAGTGGGTCTGCCAGTCTTTATTTATCCCCAGCCGAAAGCCGGTCGGGTGAACTTTCTGGCCCAATTACGCCTCCTTCGACTCCAGGACCACGGTAATGTGACTCGTCCGCTTTAAGATCGGCTTAACCCGCCCCCTGGGTCCGGCCCGCCAGCGCTTGAGCCGGGGCCCCTCGTCGGCCACGGCCTTGACGACCCGAAGCTCATCGGCCGGAATCTGGTAGTTATTTTCGGCGTTGGCGATGGCTGACTTCAGCACCTTGGCCGCCAGCCGGGCCGCCTTATTGGGCAGGTACTCCAGGGTTGCCATGGCCCGCTCGGCCGGCTGACCGACGATGAGCCGGAGGACCGGCCGGGCCTTAATGGGCGAGATCCGCAGGTAGCGGGCGGTTGCGCTGACTCGCATCGGCTCCCACCTACCTTCGTCTGACCTGGGTGGTCCGTTCCGACTTGGCCTCGTGGCCCCGGAACGTGCGGGTCGGCGCAAACTCGCCCAGTCGGTGGCCCACCATCGCCTCGGTTATATAGATGGGCACGTGGCGGCGCCCGTCGTGGACGGCGATGGTGTGGCCCACCATGAGCGGAATTATCACCGAGTCCCGCGACCAGGTTTTTATAACCGCCTTCTGCCCGGTCTGGTTCATCTTGAGAATCTTTTTAACCAGTTTCGGGTCGACGTACGGGCCTTTCTTGGTGGACCTGGACATGGCCGCTAACCCTTCTTTTCACGCCGTCGGATTATATACTTGTCGGTCCACTCCCGACGCCGGGTCTTCACACCCCGGGCCGGCTTGCCCCAGGGGGTCTTCGGTCCCGGCAGACCGATGGGCGCCCGCCCCTCGCCGCCCCCGTGGGGGTGGTCCCGGGGCGTCATCGCCGAGCCCCGCACCGCCGGCCGCCAGCCCAGCCACCGCCGCCGGCCGGCCTTCCCCAGGTTGATGAGCTCATGCTCCGGGTTGCTCACCTGCCCGATGGTGGCCATGCACTCGAGGCGCACCCGTCGGACCTCCCCGGAGGCCAGCCGGATGGTGGCGTAGTCGCCCTCCTTAGCCAGCAGCTGGGCCGAGGTTCCCGCCGCCCGGGCGATCTGACCGCCCCGGCCGGGGATGAGCTCGACGTTGTGAATTACGGTCCCCACCGGGATATTCCGCAGGGGGAGGGCATTGCCCACCCTGATCTCGGCTTCGGGTCCGGACATAACCGTGTCGCCCACCTGCAGTCCCTGGGGGGCGATGATATACCGCTTTTCGCCGTCGGCGTAGTGCAGCAGGGCGATCCGGGCCGAGCGGTTGGGGTCGTACTCGATGGCCGCCACCCGGGCCGGCACGCCCCACTTATCCCGCTTAAAGTCAATGACCCGGTAAAGCCGCTTGTGGCCGCCGCCCCGATGCCGGACGGTGACCCGGCCCTGGTGGTTGCGCCCGGCGTGTTTTTTCAGCGGCTCCACCAGGGACTTTTCGGGCTCGGTTTTGGTTATCTCCGAAAAGTCGTAGCCGGTCATCCCCCGCACACCGGGGGAGGTCGGCTTGTAAGTCTTAATCCCCATCCGTTAACTCCTTACACACCCTCGAAGAGGTCGATCCGGTACCCGGGCTTGAGGGTGACGACCGCCTTCTTCCAGGGCGAGGTCCGGCCCCGGCTCCGCCCAACCCGGCGGACCTTGCCCTTCACCCACATGGTATTTACGGCCGCCACCTCCACGTTGAAGGCCCGCTCCACCGCCTCCTTGATCTGGAGCTTGTTCGCCTCCGGATGGACCTCGAAAACGTATTTGCCCTCGCCGGCCAGGGCCGTCGTCTTCTCGGTGACAATGGGCCGGCGCAGGACTTCAAGCAGGGGCACCTCAGCCATGGCTAATTTTCCTCCGGTTCGGCCAGCCTGGCTTCGAGGCGCCGCACCGCCGCCACCGGGATCAGCAGAAAGCGACGGGCGAGTACGTCGTAGGCGTTAAGGTTGTCGGCCTGGGCTGTCCAGACGTCGGGCAGGTTTCGGGCGGCCAGGACCACTGCCCGGTCGGGCTCGGGCAGGACGACCGTAATCGAGCGGTCGAGGCCGAGCCCCCGGAGCACCCGGGCAAACGCCCGGGTCTTGCCCTCCGGGAGGGCCAGGTCCTCGACGACTATAAGCTCACCGTCTCTAATTTTAGCAGACAGGGCCGCCTTGAGCGCAAGGCGCCGCATCTTCTTCGGCATCTTCTGCCGATAGTCCCGGGGGTGCGGACCGTGGACGATTCCCCCGTGGCGCCAGTGGGGCGCCCGGATCGACCCCTGCCGGGCCCGGCCGGTGCCCTTCTGGACCCAGGGCTTGCGCCCACCGCCGCTCACCTCCCCCCGGGTCTTGGTGTCGTGGGTGCCCTGGCGCCGGTTGGCCAGGTACATCACCACCGCCTGGTGAAGCAGGGGCACGTTGACCGGGACCCCAAAAACGTCGTCCCGAACGGTTATCTCCCCAATGACCTCGCCTTCAAGGTTCCGAACCGGCAGCTGCATGGCTCAGCTCCCCCGCCGGGCCTTGACGGCGTGCCGGATCATCAGCAGCCCCTTCCGCGGCCCGGGCACGGCACCCTTTACAAACAGCAGGTTTCTTTCGGCGTCCACCCGGATGACTTCCAGGTTCTGCACCGTAACCCGCTGGTGGCCCATGTGCCCGGCCATCCGCAGGCCCTTGATCACCCGGCCGGGGTCGGTGTTGGCCCCGATGGAACCGGGCGCCCGCCACCGGTTCGACTGGCCGTGGGTCTTCGGGCCCCCGGCAAAGCCGTGCCGCTTGACCACACCGGCAAACCCCCGACCTTTCGAAGTCCCGGTCACGTCCACCAGGTCCCCCGGCTTGAAAATGGTCACATCCACCTTCTGCCCCACGGTCACCTGGTCGGCCCCGTCCAGGACCTTAAATTCCCGCAGGTGCCGCAGGTTGCCCAGCCCCTTCAGGTGGCCCCGCATCGGCTTGTTTAGCCGCTTCTTAGTGTCGAAGCCGAGCTGGACGGCCGAATACCCGTCCCGCTCCGGGGTGCGCACCTGAACCACCCAGCAGGGGCCGGCCTGGATGACAGTAACGGGCACCACCGTCCCGTCCTCCCGGAAGACCCGGGTCATCCCCAGCTTGTAGCCGAGCAGTCCCTCGATCATGGCCGGTTTATCCTTTACGTGAGCTTGAGCTCGATCTCGACGCCGGCCGGGAGGTTCAGCTTCATCAGGGCATCCACCGTCTTCGGCGTCGGGTCGAGGATGTCGATAAGGCGCTTGTGGGTCCGGATTTCAAACTGCTCCCGGGAATCCTTGTCGATGTGGGGTGAGCGGATGACGGTTATCCGTTCGATCTTGGTCGGCAGCGGAATCGGGCCGGCCACCGTTGCGCCGGTCTTTTCGGCCGTCTCCACGATCTGCGCGGCCGACTGGTCCACCAGTTTGTGGTCGAAGGCTTTAAGCCGGATCCGGATTCGCTGCCGTGCCATCTCAGCTCACCCTACTCGATGATTTTGGTCACGACCCCGGCACCCACCGTCCGGCCACCCTCCCGAATGGCAAACCTTAAACCCTCCTCCAGGGCCACCGGCGCTATCAGCTTCACCCGAAGGTTTACGTTATCCC
>JBHOQU010000089.1:0-1185 GCA_042408785.1 Dehalococcoidia bacterium
AGGCCGGCCCTGCCGCCCCCTGATGAGGCCGCCCGCAGGCTTAAGGTTGCCCCGGGGTTTGCCATCCGAATCTTCGCCGAGAACCTCTTTGCCGGCCAGCCCACCCTCGGCTTCGGCTCCACCGGCCCCCGGTTTATGGCCTTCGGGCCCGACGGCAGCCTTTACGTGAGCCTGACCGCCGGCGGCCGCATCCTGCGCCTTCCGGACCGCAACGGCGACGGCCTGGCCGATTCGGTGGAGGTGGTCCTGGACGGCCTCTTTCTTCCCCACGGCCTCGAATGGCATGAGGGCTGGCTTTACGTGGCCGAAGGGGACCGGGTTGAGCGGTTTAAGTTCGACCCGGAGGGCAGGCCTTCGGAGCGGGAGCTGGTTACGGAGGACATTCCCCGGCCCGATTACCACGTGACCCGGACCCTCCATTTTGGGCCCGACGGCAAGCTGTACGTAAGCGTTGGGGCCAACTGCAACGTCTGCGAACCTGAGGACCCCCGCTACGGGGCGATTTTGCGCTTTGAGGCCGACGGGTCCGTTCCCCCGGACAACCCCTTTGCCCAGGACCCGGACCCCAGGCGGCGGGCCGTCTGGGCCTTTGGGCTGCGCAACAGTGTGGATTTCTTCTGGACTGGGGATGGCCGGCTCTGGGCGACCCACAATGGGGTAGACCACCTGGGGGATGAGGTTCCGCCCGAGGAGGTTCTGGTGGAGGTCCAGCCTGGCCGGAGCCACGGCTGGCCTTACTGTTATACGCCGGGGCTGGGTCCGAACCCTGGGCTGAGCCGGCGGGAAGTTCCCGACCCGACGGTTTCGGCCCCGGCGGGTTTTAGCTGTGCCGAGGCGGTGGCGGCCCTCTATACGGACCTGGCCCACAGCGCTCCCCTTGGGGCAACCTTGGCAAGCCGTGCCCTTTTTCCGGCCGGGTACAGGGAAAGCGTCTATATTGCCTACCATGGGTCGTGGGCCACCAGCCTGGAAAATACCCGGGATTGCAAGGTGGAGCGGATTGTTTTGGCGGGTGGTCGGCCGGTGGGGCAGGAGACCTTCGTTAGCGGGTGGCGGGCGCCTGGGAAGCGGTGTGGGGACGCCGAGACGTGGGGTCGGCCGGCGGACGTCAAGGTGGGCCCGGACGGGGCCCTCTACATCTCCGACGACCACGGCGGCCGCATCTACCGGGTCGTTTACACGGGC
>JBHOQU010000100.1:0-39234 GCA_042408785.1 Dehalococcoidia bacterium
TGGCCGATGCGGGTTGGGGAATGTTCCGGCGGATGCTGGCGTACAAGAGCGGATGGTACGGGTCACGGCTCATCTTGGCGCCGCGGAACTTTCCCTCGACCCGGCGGTGCTCAACGTGCGGGTGGGTAGGTCCCGAGCTTCGCCTCTTTTGCCGGGTCTTTCGCTGTGGGGCGTGTGGGCAAACTTAACATAACGCGCTAGGCGCGTTATGTTAAGTTTCGGGACTTAAATGCGGCGCGGAATCTGGAACAATACGGGCTGGCCGTCGTAAGCGGCCCTACCGGGAGTTCCCCGGGAAGTGACGCCTGTGGAGACCCCTCTGGCGGCGGAACGGCCACCGGCCGGTCTACGAGCCACGGGTCGAGGAAGCAGGAAGTGGCCGGTCAAACTTGACATAAGTTGTTTCACAACTTATGTCAAGTTTCCCTGTTGGGTGAAATAAATGACTATGAGCCACGGAACGGCTTTGCAGTCTTGGCCTCAGGGCGCGGGAGCCGGCCCGTTGCAGCGACGCACGGCCTCATACCTACAACTAGTCTAGCCGTTGATTGGAAGTGGTCTGGCGGCGAACTGGAAAGCCCCGTGGGAGAAAAAGGGGTTGTTGACAAAGAAATACCGGGGAAATATAATCAAGCGAGGCTGGCAGGAGGTGCAAAGATGAAGCCCATCACCGTCGAGGTGCTGGCCCACGCTCCGACCGCCTACTATCACTGCCTCCACTGCGAGTTCGTCTGGCACGGGGTCGGCCTGGGGCAGTCCGTCCACCGGGAACAGCTGGAAAGCTCCCTGCCTGAGGACCTCCAGGCGGAATACCGGGAGCTTATTGACGGGATTCAGCGGCTGGTCAATAAATACTGCGGCCAGGTCGTGGTTAAGGTTGTCGACGCCGCCTCGCTTGAGGGAATGTGGAAGGCCCTCAAGTACGGGGCCCGTCGGCTCCCGGTCTTTGTAATTGACAGCCGGGAGAAGGTCGTCGGGTTGCGGTGGGAGGAGGTGGAAGCGGCCCTGGACCGCAGGCTTGCCGGGGTGCCGGGTTAGCGGCGCCCCGAGCCCTTTTTAAAGGGGGTGAGAGCCGGGCCTGAACTTTTTACAGGGTTTGGGTTGGCGTAAAGCTACCGAACCTTTCAGAGGAGGTGCCCTGAAATGCATGCGCTCTTTGCCCTCATCCTAGGGGGCCTGGTTACCGTTGCAGCCTACACGTTATATGCCAAGCGGGTCGACCGGGAGGTGATCCAGTCCGATCCCCGGCGGGCAACCCCGGCCAGGCTCTACATGGACGGCGTCGACTTCATGCCCACCAGCCGCAACATCCTCTGGGGCTACCATTTCAAGTCCATCGCCGCGGCCGGGCCCATCGTGGGGCCCATCACCGCCGCCCCCCTCTGGGGCTGGCTCCCGTCCCTGCTCTGGCTGATGCTGGGGGTAAGCTTCATCGGGTGGGCCTCCGACTACAGCGGCATAATGGTGTCCGTCCGCAACGACGGCAACACCCTGAGCGCCATCGCCCACCGACTGATCGCTCCGCGCACCCGGCTGGTCCTGCTGGTCTTTATCTTCTTCTACCTGCTGCTGGTAGCCGGCGTCTTCGGCTGGTTAGTTTCCGATGTCCTTAACTCCCAGACGCAGGCCCCCTTCGGCATCCTGGTTCTGATGCTGATGGGCCTGCTCGGGGGCCAGATGCTCTACCGGTGGCGGGTTGACCTGCTGGTAACCAGCGCCGTGATTGTCCTGGTGACGCTGGTGGCCATCCTGCTGGGCCCCACCGACGTGGTCCGGGGCGCGGTGAAAGCCCTGAACGACGGGGTCAACGCCATCACCGGCGGCCAGCCCATCGTCACCTACCTGGACCCGTGGGCCATCAACCCGCAGACGGGCCAGCTCGGGGTCGTCCGCAACGTCCTGCCCAGTTTCATCCTCTGGATGGCCTTCACTTTCCTATTTTGCTATCTCGGTTCGGTCCTGCCCATCTGGCGCTGGGCCCAGCCCATAAACTACATCGGCTTCTGGATCACCGCGTTCACGATGGTGCTGGGCGGCCTTGGGGCGGCCCTGGCCTTCTTTGTCGCCCCCGAAATCTCCAGCTTTAAGTTGCCGGCCGTCCGGGAATTTGCGCCGGTGGTGCAGAGCGGGACGGCCCGGGGAATCCAGCCCCTCTGGCCCATGCTGTTCATCACCATCGCCTGCGGGGCCATCTCCGGGTGGCACGCCCTCTTCGGGTCGGTAGGTACCGCCCGGCAGATCGAGAATGAGACCGACGTCCTGCCGGTGGGTGGGGGGGCGATGCTCTTCGGGGAGAATATGCTGGGCATCCTCTCCCTGCTGGCGGTGACCACCGCCGGGCAGGGGGCCGGGGCAGCGGCCTTTGCCGGCGGGATCGGCCGCTTTCTTAGCATTTTCGGCATCCCGGTGGAGTACGGCACGGCCCTCGGCTTTGCGGCCTTCGTTCTGATCGTCATCACCGTACTTCAGCTCGGGTTCCGGGTGATGCGGGTGGCCCTGGCCGAGCTTCTGGGTGACCGATGGCCCCTCTTCCAGAATATCCACGCCGCAACATTAATCTCAGTGGCGGCCGCGGCTTTCCTGGTCCTCACCGGCGTTTATCTCTACCTGTGGCAGATGTTCGGCGCGGCCAACCAGCTGATGGCGGCCCTGGCCCTGCTGGTGGTCACCGTCTGGCTGGTCTCCAGCGGCCGCAGCCCCCTCTATGCCGGCCTGCCCGGGGTGTTCATGCTGGTGACCACCATGGCTGCCATCCTGGTCAACATCTATAACCTGATAAGCAGCGTGGTCATCCCGGCATCGGCGGCCGGGCAGTTCGGCATGGTGGCCGGGGCAGTGGTCATGATCGCCATCGGTGCCCTGCTGGAGGTGGCGGCTATCCTCATCGCCGTCGACAGCTTTGCGGCCTACCGGCGGTACGCCGCCCGGCCAATGCAGCCCGGTCCGGCGCCGGCGGCTGACTGAAGGGGGAGCGAAACCACGAGCGCAGGCGGCGGGGCGGGGCCCCTTCAGGCTCCGCCCCGTTTGCCACCAGCAGGGTCCGTTTTCCTCAAGGCGAACAGACCGGATATAATAGTCTGGAGTTGGCCGTGGCCATCGAGCTTAAAACCGACCGGATCCAGCGGTTCTGGCAGGCGGTCAAAGAGTTTTTATACGGGATGACCGCCTACGAGTTCGAGCGGGAGGCCGCCCGGATGCGGGCGGACCTAGAAACCCTCTTTCTCCTCACCGTTTTCGGGGACATGATCGGCTTGCCCATCCTGCCGTCGTATTACTCGCTGAGGCTCTTGCCCTACGTGGTGCCCGTAACCGAAGCCTGGAAGCGGCGGGTCCTGCGGGAGCGGGACATCACCGAGCTGGAAGAGCTTCACCTTATCGAAATGTAACCGGAGGCATGCCATGACCTTTGAACAACCTGTACCCCCCACCATCCAGACGGAGCCCCGGCGGTCCGGTGGCCTACGGGGATTGTGGGAAGCCATTAAGGAGCTGGTCTACGGGATGGCGGCCCACGACATGACCCGGGCGGCCATCCGAACGCGGGCCTCCATGGAACACCTCTTTATCCTGATCACCATGGGCGACCTGCTGGGGGTACCCATCCTGCCGCCGTATTATTCCCTCCGCATCCTGCCCTACGTCGTGCCCCAGATCGCCACCTGGAAGCGGCGGATGCTGCGGGAAAAAGACTTGAGCGACGCCCTCTTTTAAGGAGCAGCCATGTCGTTGCGAAAGGCCATCGAAGAACATCCCGAGCGCCGTTACGTCATGTTCGGGGGCAAGGGTGGCCTGGGGAAGACCACTTTCTCGGCCGCCACCGCCTTCTGGCTGGCCCAGCGCGGCCACAAGGTCCTGGTCTTCTCGGTGGACCCCCAAGCGAGCCTGTCGGACATCTTCCAGCAAGACCTTTTCGGCAAAGGGCCGGTGAAAATCATTGAAAACCTGTGGGCCCAGGAGATCGACGCCGACCAGCGGGTCCGGGAGTATCAGGACGAGATCCGGCGCAAAATCCTCGATATGTACGGCTTTGAGAAGGTGCCGGACGAAATTGAGAACTACATCCAGGCGGCATCGGCCGAGCCGGCCATGGAAGAGAGCGCCATCTTCGACGCCGTGGTGGATATCGTCGTCCAGGGCAGCTACGACTACTATATTTACGACCTGGTGCCCCTGGGCCACGCCCTTTACTACCTCTCGATGGCCAAGGTCTACGACGAGTGGATTCAGAAGATCACCAAGCTTCGGGAGGAGATGCGGGAGTACGAGGAGGTAGTGCGGGTCCTGCGCCGGAGCAGCATGCTCGAGGAAGACAAGATCCTGGCCGAGCTCCAGTACATCCGGCAGCGGATCAGCACCTCCTCGTCGATCCTGACCGACCGGCGGAAGACGGCCTTCTTCTTCGTGCTGGTCCCGGAGGAGATGGTGATCATCGACACCCGCAAGGCCGCCGACCTCTTTGCCCGCTTCGATGTCCCCATCGCCGGGTACGTGGTGAACCGGGTGATCCCCCGGGAGCTGCTTGGGGAGAACATTCCCGAGTACTTGCGGAATCGGATCCGGATGCAGGAAAAGTACCTGGCCGAAATCCGCTCCACTTTCGGCGGCGAGGTTTTGGCCTATGTCCCGGAGCTGGAGCGGGATGTGACCGGCCTGCCGATGATCGAGCGGATGGCCAGGATTATGTTCGAGGATGGTGCCGCCCAAGGAGGAGCCTGACCGATGGTAGCGACCCGGCGCTTCAACCTGGAAATCACTCAGTCAGTCCGGGAGTATTTCGAGGGGCACCCGGGCCTCAAGTATATCTTCTTTGGGGGCAAGGGGGGCGTGGGCAAGACGGTCCTGGCCGGCGTAACTGCCCTCTGGTGGGCCAAGCAGGGCCGAAGGACCCTTCTGGCCTCCACCAACCCGGTCCACAGCCTTTCGGGCCTCCTCGACCAGGACGTCTTCGGCCGCCACACTCCGGTGGCCGGGGTGCCCAACCTCTGGGCTTATGAAATCGACACCAAGGACACCATCGAGCGGCTCAAAAACGAGATCCGGGACAAGATCCGGTGGTTTTTGAAGTTTGCCGATATTCAGACCAAGGCCGACGAGTTCGTTGAGTCGGCCACGATGAACCCCGCCTTTGAAGAGTCGGCCATGTTCGAGAACATGGTCGACCTGATGCTGGCGGGCCAGTACGATGTCTACGTCTTCGACACGGCCCCGACGGCCAACGCCCGGCGGCTGCTGGGGATGTCCAAAATCTACTCCCTCTGGGTTAACAAGATGCTCAAGTCCCGGGAGGAGGCCCGGAGCCTGCGCCAGATGCTCTCCTTCTCCCGGAAGGAGGAGCCCGACCCCCTCCTGGAGTACCTGCTCCAGTTCCGGGACCGGATGGGCCAGGCCCGCCAGCTCCTTACCGACCCGGACCGGACGGCCTTCTTCTTCGTGACCCTGGCCGAGGCCCTCCCCATTGCCGTTATCACCCGCTTTATCAACTGGTTCCACGACTTCGGCATCCCGGTGGGCGGGGTCGTCGTCAATATGCTGATCGATAAGGACGCCCTGGGGGCCGACCCGCCTGAGTTTGTCCTGAACCGCATCCGGATGCAGGAAGAGTACCTGCAGGTGATCGCCGAAAAGTTCGACGGAATGGTGCGGGGGGTCCTGCCCCTCTTCGAGACGGAGATCCGGGGCGTCGAAATGCTGGAGCGGGCCTGCGCCGAGCTCTTCGCCCGGTAAGCGCGGCGGCCCTGCCGGCCGCCCGGCCGAATGAATGGGCTCGATGTCGTAACCGGGGCCTTCGGCTTTACCGGCAGGTACATCACGGCCCGGCTCCTTAAGCTGGGCCGGCGGGTCAGGACCCTGACGGGCCACCCCGACCGGCCCAATCCCTTCGGGGCGGCCGTTGAAGTTGCCCCCCTCAATTTTGCCGACCAGGCCGGCCTGATAAAAAGCCTTTCGGGGGCCGATACCCTCTACAACACCTACTGGGTGCGTTTCCAGTACCGGGGTGTGACCTTCGACGACGCCGTGGCCAACAGCCGCCGGCTCTTCGCCGCCGCCCGGGCGGCCGGGGTGCGGCGGGTGGTTCACATCAGCATCGTTAACCCCTCCCCCGACTCGCCCCTTGCCTATTTCCGGGGCAAGGCCCGGGTGGAGGAAGCCCTCTTAGCCGCGGGCCTCCCCTGCGCCATCGTGCGCCCCACGGTGATCTTCGGGCCGGAGGACATTCTTTTTAACAACATTGCCTGGATGCTCCGGCGCTTCCCCGTCTTCGCCATACCGGGGGATGGCAGCTACCGTCTCCAGCCCGTGTTCGTCGACGACGTGGCCCGCATCGCCGTCGAGGCTGGCCGGGGGGAAGGTAACCTCATCGTGGAGGCGGCCGGCCCCGAAACCTACACATTTAAAGGGCTGGTCAGGCTGATGGCCGAAAAGGTGGGGAGCCGGACCCGCCTGGTCCACGTCCCGCCGGGCGTTGCCCTTCTGGCGGCCGGGCTTATCGGCCGGCTGGTGGGGGATGTGGTACTCACCCGGGACGAACTTTCCGGGCTGATGGCAAATCTGCTGGTCGCCTCCGGACCGGCGACCGGAGAGGTAACTTTCAGCCGGTGGCTTGGGGAGAACGCCCACCGGTTCGGCCTGGCTTACGCCTCTGAGGTTCGGCGGCACTACGCCTGAGGCGGCCGGGTATAATTTGGCGTAAAGTTTTTTCCGGCCGGAGACAGGCCCTTGGCGAAGAAAGAACGGCCGCTTTGTCCGGTCTGCCAGAAGCGGCGGGCAGCGTTCCCGAAGGCGAACCCCACTTACTGCGCCGACGACTGGCAGATCAAGCTGGGTCGACGGCTCGCAGCCGGCCTGGATTTCCAGCTGACCAGGCTTTTCCGGACCGGTTCGGCCGAGGTATACATCGTCCTTCACCGGGCAAATCCCGAACCGGTGGGCCGGGTGGTGGTCCTGACCAGGCGGGGGGAGACGCTGGTCATCAGCTGGCTTGAGGAGGGCTTTGACTGGAAAGGCACCGCCTACGAGCTTGAGGGGGACCCGCAAATTGAAAGCCGGAGCGAGGCGCTTTTACCGGCGATAATGAATTACGTGGTGGATTCCTGGAGCCCGCCGGATGAGGAGCCGGCGGCGGAGGTGTGGACCTTCATCGGCCGGCTGGTGAAATCGGAGACCGGTGAGCTCGCCGAGGGGAGGTGGGGCTGACAGACGCTCATGGTACCCGAGTTTGACCCTGGCTTGGCATTGCTCGCCTTTCTGGTTGGGGCAACGGGCCTCTGGTACGTCGTCGGGACGCGGGCTAACCGGCGGGTCGGGTGGAACCTGCTTAAGTGGCTGCGGGAGGGCACCTGGGCCTACGGGGAGCGGGCCCAGACCAACTGGTTCGGGACCTCGAACTTCTGGTTCCGCATCGACCCGGCTAAACGCCCTTACCGGCGGTTTCAGATTACGGTCCTGCTGGAGCCCCGGGATATGGCCTTCTGGGGCCTCTTTGCTAGGCTCGTTCTCAATCGCCGCGACCTGTTCATTCTGCGGGGCGACCTGCGGAATCCGCCCCGGCACGAGCTGGAGATTTTCGACCGAATAGCCAACGTGCCGGCCGAGACCAGGCGCCGGATCCGGGCGGAGGGCTGGGTGGTGCGGAAGCTGCCGGACCTCGGGCTCACGGTGGCTTCGCCGGAAGAGGTGGGCAGTGTTCCCGACCAGCTTGTGGCGGCCGTCGCGCCCTATACCCGCCGAGTCTGGCGGCTGGCTCTGCGCCGGACCGCCCCCCACTTGGTCCTGGCCTGCCACTTCCCCGACCCGGTCCGCACCGCCCCGGCCGAGTTTTTCGGGGCCATCGAGCGGCTGATCGACCGGGCGGCCCCCATCTCCGCCGGCGACCGTTAGCCGGCCGACCGGCCGCCTCCGGTTGACAGACCCTTCGGCTTATCGTATATTAAAAGAGGCCGAAGTCGGCCGCCCCATTCTGACGCAGAGCCGCAACCCGGGTCGCTTTAAGCTTTTCAGGCCAGCGCAGGCCGGACGGGACCCCCGGCACCGGGCGCTCAGGGTGCCGCTCTCTTTCCCCGGGCAGTGACCGCCCCACCCAAAGGTTGCCGCTTCCCACCGTCGGGCAGAACCTAACGCGGACCCGTTTCGTCAAGACGTTCCTGTAGGAGGCTTGAGGCCCGATGGAAGCACCCGGAAGCCACGGCCTTTATGACCCGCGGTTTGAACAGGACTCGTGCGGGGTCGGGTTCATCGCCCGGCTGGACGGGCGGCAGACCCCGGAGGTCATCCGGCTCGCCATCCAGGCGGTGGTGAACCTGAGCCATCGGGGGGCGATGGATGCCGACGCCAAGACCGGCGACGGCGCCGGCATACTGGCGCGGCTGCCGCGGGCCTTCTTTGTCCGGGAGGCTCGCAAGCTTGGGGTTGAGCTTTCGGCGCCCGACCGGCTGGGGGTTGCCATGACCTTTCTGCCGGCTGACCCGGACCAGGCCGAGGCGGCCAGGGGGACCTTCGAGCAGGCCTTTGCCGCCCGGGGGCTTGAGGTGGCCGCCTGGCGGCCGGTGCCCGTGAACCCAGAGGTCCTTGGGGATAAGGCCCGGGCGACCTGCCCCCGCATCGAGCAGGCTTTGATTCTGCCGACCGGCCAGCTGTCCGGCCTTGACTACGAACGGCGGCTCTACCTGGCCCGCAAGGAGGCGGAGGCGGCCTTCAAAGCCCGGGGCCTCAGCGTCTACATTCCCTCCTGCTCTCACCGTACCATCGTTTACAAGGGCCTGCTGGTGGCCAAACAGCTGGCGGGTTTTTACCCCGACCTCTCCGACCCGGATTTCGCCTCGGATTTTGCCATCTTTCACCAGCGCTACAGCACCAACACCTTCCCCACCTGGCCCCTGGCCCAGCCCTTCCGATTCCTGGCCCACAACGGCGAAATCAACACCCTTACCGGCAACGTCAACTGGATGAAGGCCCGGGAGCCGGAGCTAGCCTCCCCGGTCTGGGGGGAGGCCCTGAGCTCCCTCAAGCCGGTGATCGTTCCCGGCGGCAGCGACTCGGCCATGCTGGACAACACCCTGGAGCTGCTGGTGCTTTCGGGCCGGAGCATCCTCCACGCGATGCTCATGCTTATCCCCGAGGCCTGGGAGGGGCGAACGGACTTAGACCCGCAGTGGCGGGCCTTTTACGATTTCCACGCCGGCCTGATGGAGCCCTGGGACGGGCCGGCGGCCATCGCCTTCGCCGACGGCCGCTACGTGGGGGCCGTCCTGGACCGCAACGGCCTGCGTCCCCTGCGGTACCAGGTCCTTAAGGACGGACTGGTGGTGGTCGCCTCGGAGGCGGGGGTCATCGAGGTGGACCCGGCCCAGGTCGAGTATCGGGGCCGGTTGGGGCCGGGGGATATCATCGCCGTGGACCTGGCCGCCGGCCTCTTTCTGAGAAAGGCCGAGGTTCTGGCCGAGGTGGCCGGGGGCCGGCCCTACGGGCGCTGGCTTAAGGAGCGGCGGTTTTACTTCGTTCCCAACGGAGCCGCCGGGACGGCCGCAACCCAGCCGGCCGAGCTGGCCCGGCTTCAGTGCGCCCACGGCTGGACCAACGAGGACGTTAAGATGGTCGCCAAATCCCTGGCCGCCCAGGGCCAGGACCTGGTCTGGTCGATGGGGGATGATACGCCCCTGGCCGCCCTTTCGGCCTTCCACCGGCCGCTCTCATTCTACTTCAAGCAGCGGTTCGCCCAGGTTACAAACCCGCCCATCGACCCGTTCCGGGAGGGCCTGGTGATGTCCCTGGACGTCTACCTGGGCCCGCGGCCGAGCCTTTTGGAGGAGTCGGCGGAGCATGCCCGCCTCATCCACCTGCCCAGCCCGATCCTGACCGAGGCCGAGCTGGCGGAACTGCTGGCCCATTCGCCTTTCCGGGTGGAAATTCTACCCTGCCTCTTCCCGGCCGCCGACCCGGACGGCCTGGAGGCCGCGGTGGAGGGACTGTGCGCCCGGGCCGAGGCGGCCGCGGACGCCGGCGCGGGGCTCCTGGTCCTTTCCGACCGGGGGGTCGGCCCCGACCAGGCCCCCATCCCGATGCTACTGGCCGTCTCGGCGGTGCACCACCACCTGATCCGGCGGGGCAAGCGGATGCGGACGGACCTGGTGGTGGAGACCGGCTCCGTCTGGGATATTCACCAGGCGGCCCTGCTGGTGGGCTACGGGGCCGGGGCCATCTGCCCTTACCTTCTCTTTGAGACGGCCCGAACCCAGGTGACCACCGAGCGGGACCTGGCCGGGATGACCCCCGAGCAGGCGGTAAAGAACGCCAAGGTCGCCCTGGAAAAGGGCCTCCTCAAGATCATGTCCAAGATGGGAATCTCCGCCCTGCGCTCCTACCGGGGCGCCCAGGTCTTCGAGGTGCTGGGTCTGGACCGCGGGCTGGTGGAGAAATATTTCCCGGATACCCCGGCCCGCCTGGGGGGCGTGGGCCTGCGGGAGCTGGCCGAGGACATCCTCTACTGGCACCGGGTGGCCTTCGGTGGCCAGCTCCAGCGGGACCGCCTCCCGGACATCGGGTACATTCGCCACCGCCGGGACGGGGAGTACCACGGTTTCAACCCCGAGGTGGTAAAGGCGGTCCACCGGGCCGTCGAGTCGGGCGATTACCAGGACTACCTGCGCTACCTGGAGCTGGTCCGGGCCGGCCAGCTCAGGTCGCTCCGGGACCTGATGGAGGTTGTCTCCGACCGTCCCCCCATCCCCGTGGAGGAGGTGGAGCCGGTCGAGGAGATCCGCCGCCGGTTTGTGGTCTCGGCCATGTCGCTGGGGGCCCTTTCCCGGGCGGCCCAGGAAACCCTGGCGGTGGCGATGAACCGGATGGGTGCCCGGACAAACACCGGGGAGGGGGGTGAGGACCGGGCCTGGTACCGGCCCCTGCCCTCGGGGGACTGGGCCAACAACCGGGTCAAGCAGGTGGCCTCGGGCCGGTTCGGGGTGACGACCGAGTATCTCATTATGGCCGACGAGCTGGAGATCAAAATCGCCCAGGGCTCCAAGCCCGGGGAGGGCGGCCAGCTGCCCGCAATAAAAGTTTCCGAGTTCATCGCCCGGGTCCGGCACACCATCCCGGGCATCCAGCTTATATCCCCGCCCCCCCACCACGACATCTACAGCATCGAGGATCTGGCCCAGCTCATCTACGACCTGAAAACCGTCAACCCCCGGGCCCGGGTTGGGGTCAAGCTGGTGGCCGAGAGCGGGGTGGGCACCATCGCCGCCGGGGTGGCCAAGGCCTATGCCGACTACATTCAGATAAGCGGCATGGACGGCGGAACGGGCGCTTCGCCCCTCTCGTCCATTAAAAACGCCGGCTGCCCGTGGGAACTGGGCCTGGCCGAGACCCAGCAGGTGCTGATGCTCAACGGCCTGCGGGGGAGGGTCCGGCTCCGAACCGACGGGGGCCTCAAGACCGGCCGGGATGTGGTCATCGCCGCCCTGCTGGGGGCCGACGAGTACGGGTTCGGAACGGCGGCGCTGGTGGCCATCGGCTGCGACATGGCCCGGCAGTGCCACCTGAACACCTGTCCGGCCGGCATCGCCACCCAGCGGGAGGAGCTTATCCGTACCCGCTTCAAGGGGCGGCCGGAGCACGTGGTCAACTTCTTTACGTTCATTGCGCAGGAGATTCGCCAGATTCTGGCCGCCATGGGCTACCGGCGGCTGGAGGAGATCATCGGCCGGGTCGACCTGCTGCGGCCCCGGTCGGACCTGCCGGCGGGGTCCCGGGCCGCTCGCCTGGACCTTTCGGCCATCCTGAAGGACCCCGACCCTTCCCGGACGCTGCCCCGGCGCCAGGTCCAGGACCGGAACGACCCGCCCCACCCCCGGTTTGACGACCGGGTTCTGCCGGAGCTAGAACCTTACATCCAGGCCGGTCGGCCGGTCTACTATGAGGCCGCCGTCCGCAACTCCGACCTGGCCATTGGGGCCCGGATTGCCGGGGAAATCGTCCGGCACCATGGGCCGGAGGGCCTGCCGCCCGGCACCATCGAACTGCGGCTTAAAGGCTCGGCCGGTCAGAGCTTGGGGGCCTTCTGCGCCAACGGCCTGCGCCTGGTCCTCGAGGGCGAGGCCAACGACTACGTGGGCAAGGGGATGAGCGGCGGCGAGATCATCATCTACCCGCCGCGGACGGCCTCCTTCCGGTCCGACGAAAATGTCATCGTGGGCAATACTGTCCTTTACGGGGCCACCGGCGGCCGGCTGTTTGCGGCCGGGCGGGCCGGGGAGAGGTTTGCCGTCAGGAACTCGGGGGCGGTTGCGGTGGTGGAGGGCGCCGGCGACCACTGCTGTGAGTACATGACCCGGGGGCTGGTGGTGGTCCTGGGACCCACCGGCCGCAACTTCGGGGCCGGAATGAGCCACGGCCGGGCCTACGTTTTCGACCCCGAGGGGGCCTTCCCGTCCAGATACAACCCGGACATGGTGACCATCCGGCGGCTGGAAGGGCCTGAAATCGACGAGCTCAGGGAGCTCATCGAGGCCCACCTCCGGTACACCGGAAGCCAGAAGGCGGCCGAAATTCTCGCCGCCTGGCCGGAAGCCGTCAGCCAGTTCTGGGCGGTGGTCCCGAAGGCCGCCCCAGCGGCCGTCTCCGAGCCGGCGGCCATCCCGGCCCGGGAGGAGAAAGCGGCCGACTAAGCGGTCCTTGACGCAGGCCGGGCAAAGGGCCGAAAATCGAAAGGGGCAGTCCCCCATCTTTGCAGGCAACGTGGGAGAAGCTATGACTTTGACGGACCAGGACATCAACTGGGTGATCGGCGGGCCGCAGGGCAGCGGCATAAACGTGGCGGCCGAGACCTTTGCCAGGGCGCTGGTCCGGGCCGGTTATAGGGTCTATGCCGCCATCGAGTATCACTCCAACATCATGGGCAAGCACAGCTACTACCGGGTCCGCATCAGCGACGCCGACCGCCGCAGTCCCCTCGGCCGGGTTCACGTCCTGGTAAGCCTCGATGAAGAGACCCTTCTGGGGGATACCCACCACGAGTTTCCCGCCCACCGGGGCCACCTCCATGAGGTGGTCCCGGGCGGGGCCGTTGTTTACGACGGCCGCATCGGCTTTAATCCGGGCCGGGGTGACTTAAAGCTTTACCCCATCCCTTACGCTGACCTTTTAGAGCTCGCCTTAACGGAGTTTGGGCGTCAGGCCGAGCGCCATCGCTTTCGGGTGGTCCAGAACGTCATTGCCCTTTCGGCCTCGGCCGCCGTTTTGGGCTTTGAGCTTTCGGCCCTTAAGGAGGTCATCTTAGAGGGGTCTAAGGGCCGGCGGGCCGAGGCCGCCTCGATAAACCTGCGGGCCGCCGAGCTTGCCTATGAGTACGTTTTAGCCCATTTTCCCGACGACTTCGGTTACAAGCTTTGCCGGCTTAATCGGCGGCCGGAACGGCGGCCCCTGCTGGTGCGTGGGGTTCAGGCGGCGGCGATTGCCAAGATAAAGGCGGGCTTAGGCTTTCAAACCTACTACCCGATAAGCCCGGCCACCGACGAAAACGTCTATCTTGAGGCCCAGCAGCGCAAATACGGCTTTGTGGTGGTCCAGGCCGAGGACGAGGTTGCGGCCATAAACATGGCCGTTGGGGCCGCCCATGCCGGGGTCCGGGCGGCGACTTCCACCTCGGGCCCGGGCTTTACCCTGATGGCGGAAGGGATCGGCTTTGCCTCCATGACGGAAGCCCCGGGCCCGGTGGTCTTTTTGTGGCAGCGGGGCGGTCCTTCCACCGGCCTGCCCACCCGGCAGGAGCAGGCGGACCTTCGGTTTGCGCTGCAGCCGGCGCACGGGGAGTTCTCCCACATCGTCATCGCCCCGGGCGACATCGAAGAGGTAGTTTTTGACTCATACATGGCCTTTAACTGGGCCGAGCGCTACCAGCTTCCTGTCATCGTGCTTTTGGATAAGCACTTGGCCGGGGCCTACGTTACGGCCGAAAACCTTGGGCTTGAGGCCCTGCCCCCCATCGACCGGGGCCTCTTTTACCGGCCTGAGGGAAGCCCTCAAAAGGGCTATCTTCGCTATGCCTTCACCGAGACGGGGATAAGCCCCCGGACCATTCCGGGCATGGAAGGTGGGATCTTCTGGACCACCTCCGATGAGCACGACCCCAGGGGTCACATCACCGAGGGGGCCGAGAACCG
Source organism: Dehalococcoidia bacterium (assembly GCA_042408785.1). GTDB lineage: Bacteria > Chloroflexota > Dehalococcoidia > JAUQQI01 > JAUQQI01 > JAUQQI01. The sequence continues at coordinate 14,157 of JBHOQU010000100.1, forward strand.
GCTCAAGATGGTGGCCAAGCGGATGAAAAAGCTTGAGGCGGCCGCCCGGGAGATTCCCCCCGAGGTCAAGTTCAAAGTCTACGGGCCTGAGGATGCGGATTTTACGGTGGTGGGCTGGGGTTCGACCAAGGGGGCGATTCTGGATGCCTTAGAAGAGCTTGGGGCCGAAGGCCATAAGCTCAACTTTGTGCAGGTTCGGCTGATGCGGCCCTTCCCGGCCGAAGAGCTTAAGGGCTTGCTGGGCCGGGCCAGGAACCTGATTTTGGTCGAGGAAAACTACACCGGGCAGCTGGGGGCCTTAATCTGCGAGCAGACGGGGATAAGCATAACCCGCAAGGTTTTAAAGTGGGACGGGCGGCCCTTTACCCAGGAGGAGCTAAAGGAGGGGCTTTTAAAGGCGATGGCGGCCGGGGGGACAGTTCTGGTATCCCACCTTCAAGGTTGAGGTAAGCCATGGCGACAGAACTTAAGGCCTACGAGGTTAAAGACTACCGGGCGGATATCGAGAGCGACTGGTGTCCCGGTTGCGGGGACTTTGGGATTCTGGCGGCCATTCAGCAGGCCCTTTACCGGCTGCAGATACCGCCCCATCGGGTTGCGGTCTGCTCGGGGATAGGCTGTTCGGGCAAGACGCCCCACTATCTTAACGCCTACGGGTTTCATACGCTGCACGGGCGGGTTCTGCCCTTTGCGGCGGGGCTAAAGCTTGCCAATCACGGCCTTACGGTGATAGCGGTTGGGGGCGACGGGGACGGCTACGGGATTGGGGCCGGTTATTTCATCAACGCCGGGCGGCGCAACGTCGACTTTACGTACATCGTGTTCAACAACGGGGTTTACGGGCTGACCAAGGGTCAGGCGGCCCCGACCCTGCCCCAGGGTGCGAAGACGAAATCGATGCCGGAAGCTAATGTCCAGCAGGGGCTCAATCCCATCGTGCTGGCCATCGGGGCGGGTTACACGTTTGTGGCCCGGGGTTTTGCCCTGGACGTAAAGCACCTTTCGGAGCTGATTGCCCGGGGGATAGCCCACCGGGGCAGCGCCTTCATCGACGTTTTGCAGACCTGTCCGACCTATAACGACATCCACACGAAGGAGTGGTATTTGGGGCTGGACCGACCGGAGAAACGGCCGAAGCTTTACAAGCTTGAGCAGGAGGGATTTGACCCGGTGGTGGCCAACCCCGATGACCCGGAAGAGGTTCGGGCCAAGCAGCTTTCCGCCATAGCCAAATCTTACGAGTGGGGTGAAAGGATCCCCATCGGGGTCTTTTACCAGGCAAAGCTGCCCACTTTTGAGGACCGGCTTCGGGAAAAGGGGATTTTGGGCGAGATCCCCCTGGCCGAAGCCGACCCCTTCCATCGGGACGTAACCGAACTTGTCGAGGCCCTGCGCTGAAGGCGTCCGGTGGGCCGACCGCGCCGGCACCTCATCGCCCTAGGCGGCGGGGGAACTGACCCGGAAAACCTGGCCGTCAACCGCTATATTCTCAAGCAGGCCCGGAGACGGACCCCGGCCGTCGGGTTCATCGGTACCGCCAGCGGCGACTCCGATGCCTACCTGGTGCAGTTTTACACCACCTTCTGTCGCCTCGATTGCCGGCCGTCCCACCTGCCCTTTTTCCGGCGCACCCCCGACCTTCGGGACTACGTTCTGCGCCAGGATGTCGTCTTCGTCGGCGGGGGCAACACCAAAAGCCTCCTGGCCGTCTGGTGGGACTGGGGTCTGCCCGACGTGCTTCGCGAAGCCTGGGAGGGCGGACTGGTGCTGGCGGGTGTGAGCGCCGGGGCTATCTGCTGGTTCGAGCAGGGGGTGACCGACTCGTGGGCCGGGCGGCTGGCCGTTTTGGGATGCCTCGGGTTCGTCCGCGGAAGCTGCTGTCCACACTACGACGGGGAGCCGGAGCGCCGCCCGGCCTACCACGGTTTTCTGCTCCGGGGTGAGGTATCCCCGGGCCTGGCCATCGAGGACCGGGCGGCGGTGCACCTGATAGACGGCGAGGTTTACCGGGTGGTCAGTTGGCACCCGGCGGCCAGGGCCTACCGGGTCCTGGTGGATGGGGGCTCCGTTTACGAGGAGGCCCTGCCGGCCGACTACCTGGGATGACGGGGGGCCATTGCCTGCCGGCCTCGACCCGGCTTTGGGGCCGCCGGGTCGGGCTTTCCCGCCGCCTGGGGCGGGGGCTGCGGGTTGCCATCACCCGGTGGGTGCCGGAGGCCCCAGGCCGCCGGTCGGCCCGTCCGGGCGGCGGTCTTAAGCCGGGCGGCCAAATGGGCCTCGGAGCCGCAGCAGTTGAGTTCGCCGCCGGCGATACTGACCCCGGCCGGGCCGAGGCAAGGGTCGGCCTGAAGCCCTGAGCCCCCCAGGCCGGTCAGGGAGAGCCGTGAGTTGAGGCCAGGTTCGCCGCCCCGGGCGCGGGACTGTGATAATATTAGGCGGCGATGGAGTACGAGGCGGTCATCGGCCTTGAGGTCCACTCCCAGCTCCTCACCCGCAGCAAAATGTTCTGTCGGTGCCCGGCCTTAGACTACGCCCGGGCCGAACCCAACACCCGGGTCTGCCCCATCTGCCTGGGCATGCCGGGGGTCCTGCCGGTCATCAACCGGCGGGCGGTGGAGTACACCATCATGACCGGCCTGGCCCTCAACTGCGAGATTGCCAGGTTCTCCAAGTTCGACCGTAAGAACTACATGTACCCCGACCTGATGAAAAACTACCAGATTTCCCAGTACGACCTGCCCCTCTGCCGCAACGGCTGGCTCGACATTGAAATAAACGGCCGCACCAAGCGGGTGGGGATCATCCGGGTCCACCTGGAGGAGGACACCGCCCGCCTGCTCCACCGGACGGACCCCTCGGGGGAGACCTACTCCCTGGTGGACGTCAATCGGAGCGGGGTGCCCCTGCTGGAAATCGTCACCGCCCCGGACCTCCGGTCCCCCGAAGAGGCCCGGGCCTTTCTCGTCAAGCTCCGGACCATCCTGCAGTACCTTGGGGTCTCTTCCGGCAGCATGGAGGAGGGGAGCCTGCGCTGTGACGCCAACGTGAGCGTCCGGCCGGTGGGGGAGACCCGGTTCGGCACCAAGGTCGAGGTCAAGAACATGAACAGCTTCCGCTCGGTCTACCGGGCCCTGGCCTATGAGATCGAGCGGCAGATAAGCCTGCTGAAGGCGGGGCAGGAGGTGGCCCAGGAGACCCGGGGCTGGCTGGAGGATAAGGGGATAACGGTCCCCCAGCGGACCAAGGAATACGCCCACGACTACCGCTACTTCCCCGAACCCGACCTGCCGCCCCTTACCCCGGCCCCGGAATGGGTGGAGTCTATCCGCCAAAAGCTTCCCGAACTTCCGGACGCCCGCCGGGACCGGTTCATGGCCGAGTACGGGCTGGGCCGCTACGATGCCAGCCTGCTTACCGAGGAGAAGGCCCTGGCCGACTTCTTCGAGGCGGCCGTAAGGCTTACGGAGGGGCGGCCGGCCCTGGCCAAACTGCCCGTGCCCCAGCGGGCCAAATCGCTGGCCAACTGGCTGCTCAACGAAACCCGGGGCCTGCTGGAGGCCACCGGCCGCAGCCTGGCCGAAACCGGCCTTGGGCCGGAGCATTACGTGGAGCTCATCGAGCTTCTGGAGGATGGAACCTTAAGCAGTCGGCTGGCCAAGCAGGTCTTCGAGGAGGCCTTCCGAAGCGGGAAACTGCCCCGCCAGGTGGTGGCCGAGCAGGGGCTGGTACGCATAACCGATGCCGACCAGCTCGTGGCCATCATCGACCGGGTGGTGGCCGAAAATCCGGCCGCCGTCGCCGACTACCGGAAGGGCAAGGCCCAGGCCCTGACCTTCCTGGTGGGCCAGGTGATGAAGGCGACCCGGGGCAAGGCTGACCCGGCCCTCACCAACCGGCTGCTTAAGGAGCGGCTGGAGGACCGTTCGGAATGAGCCTACTGAGGTGGCTTTCCCCAGGCATTGAGGTGAAGCGCTGGCTCATCGTCCTGGGGCTGGGCATCGCCGTGGTGGGCCTGGGCCTCGGCTACGTGCTGCGCGACATCTATGATTACTACACGTTTCCCGAGTGGGTTTACTATGCCACCCTTCAGTTTCTGCCCCGGTGGGTTCGGGCCCTCCTCTTTTTAGGGGCGGGGTTGGGGCTCATTGGGTTCGGGCTTTATAAGCTAAACCGCTCCCTCCTCTCCGCCGTCCATGGGGATTACTCAGGGACCCAGCTTCTGGATATCCTCTACCGGCGCCGCTACCTGAAGCGGGGCCCCCGGGTGGTGGCCATCGGGGGCGGGACCGGCCTTTCCACGCTGCTCCGGGGGCTTAAAAACTACACCGCCCAGGTCACGGCCGTGGTGACCGTGGCTGACGACGGGGGGAGCTCGGGCCGGCTCCGGGAGGAGCTGGGCATCCTGCCCCCGGGGGACATCCGCAACTGCATTACCGCCCTGGCCACCGCCGAGCCCCTCATGACCCGGCTCTTCGAGTACCGCTTCAAGAACGGGGGCGGCCTCGAAGGCCACAGCTTCGGCAACCTTTTCATCGCCGCCCTGACGGAGGTTACCGGCAGCTTTGAAAAGGCCGTCCTGGAGTCGAGCCGGGTCCTGGCCGTGCAGGGCCGGGTCCTGCCGGCCACCCTGGAGGATATCCAGCTCTGCGCCGAGCTGGAGACGGGCGAGGTGGTCCGGGGGGAATCGAAGATCCCCAAGCGGGCCGGCCGGATTCGGCGGGTGTTCTTGGTACCCCCAGACCCGCCGGCCTATTCGGCCGCCGTGCAGGCCATCCTCGATGCCGACCTGGTGGTGCTGGGGCCCGGGAGCCTTTACACCAGCGTCCTGCCGAACCTGATGGTTTCGGGCATCCGGGAGGCCCTGCGGGCCACCCGGGCCGTGCGGGTTTACGTTTGCAACGTGGCCACCCAGAAGGGCGAGACCGACAACTTCACCGTGGCCGACCACGTCCGGACCCTGCTGGACCAGGCCGGGGGCGGCATCTTCGATTACGTCCTGGCCAACAGCCTTCCGGCCAAAAGCACCCACCCGGAGTGGGACGTGGTCAAACCGGAGCCCGGCGGACCCCTCCCTTCCGGCGTCCGGGTGGTCTGGGCCCCCGTCATCAACGAGGCCAACCCCCACTACCATGACCCGGACCGGCTGGCCCAGGCCCTCCTCGACCTCTACTTCCGGCACCGCCGGAGTCTGGGCAGGCTTTTCGTAGTGGGATCCATCAGATAAAGCTCAGGGCGATGGCGGCCGCCAGAGTCGCGGGGCTGAGCCTGCGGGGTCTCGGGGTCGAGGCCGGCGAGCTGGTGCGGCGTTGGGCCAGCCCGGTAGCGGAGCTTTTGGCCGCGGCCGGGGTGGTGGCCGCCGGCCTGACCTTCCTCGGGCCCCTTTTGCGGGCCGGGCTGGTTTACTACGAGCGGGATACGGTCGTCTTTTACTACCCGGTCCTGGCGGCCATCCACGGCCGCCTGCGGGGATTTGAGCTCCCGCTCTGGACCCCCCACATCCTCGGGGGTTACCCCCTCTTCGCCGACGGGGAGGTGGGGGCCTTCTACCCGCCGGTCTTTTTCGGGGCCCTCCTGCTGGGGCCGACCGAGCTCTTCGCCGGCCTGGTAGCCTTCCACCTGGTCCTGACCGGCCTGACCATGTACAGCTTTGGCCGCACCCTGGGCCTGGGTCGGGTCGGGGCCGTGGCCTCGGCCTGCGCCTACATGCTCTCCGGCTTTACGGTGGCCCAGGTCCACCACTTAAATATCCTTGCCGGTCTGGCCTGGGCACCCCTGGTTTTCGCCCTGGCCGAGGCCGCCCTCCGCCGGCGGGGCCGGGCCCGGCTGGCCGCCGTCCTCGGGGCGGGGGTGGCCTTCGGGCTCCAGTGCCTTACGGTTCACGTCCAGGTTCCGATGATGACGGGGTTCGGCCTGGCCGTCTACGTAACGGGCCGGGTCCTATTGGGCCCGGTGGCCGGGCTCGGGGTGCCCCTTCCCGGCCGGGCTTTGGGCCGGACCGCTGCGGCCGCGGTCGGGCGGGTGGGTCTGGGGGCGGGGATCCTGGCGGCGGTTCCCCTGGTGGGGGGAGTGGTTGGGGCCGTCCAGCTCCTGCCCCTCCACGAGCTGGGAAACTTCTCGGCCCGGGCGGCCGGCCTGAGCTACGAGCTGGCCGGCCGCCATGCCGTCGCCCCACCCCACCTCTGGAGCCTGGTTAATCCTTACTTTTTCCGAACACCCGACGGCTTCGACTGGTCCCTCTGGTCCCCCTGGGAGACAGCCGTCTACGTGGGGACGGCGGTGCTCTTCCTGGGGGCCACCGGCCTGATTTTCGGACCCTGGCGGACGGCCCTCGCCGTGGCCGGGGTGGGAGTGGGCGGCCTGCTGGTGGCCATGGCCTACTACGCCCCGGTTAACCTACACCTATGGCTCTGGCACATCTACCCCTACAACCTCATCCGCGCCCCCGGCCGCTTCAGCCTCCTCTTCGCCCTGGGGATGGCGGCCCTGGCCGGCCTGGGGGTCCAGGCCATCCTCACCGCCGCCGGCTGGCGGCGCCGCCTGCTCCTCCTCTGGGTCTGCCTCTGGGCGGCCGGCCTCTGGGCCGGGCAGGAACTGCTTCGGCAGGCCGCCGCCGACGTGGTCCAGAAGGCCGGCTGGGTGGCGGGGTGGGTGGACCACTACCTTTCCCTGCCCCGAATGAGCCGGCTGCCCCCCCGGGTCCTGACGGAGGAGCAGGTTTACGAGGGATTGCGGGCAAGCCTTTCCCCCGACAACTTCTGGTTCCAGGCGGCCGCCGTCTGGGTCGGCCTGACCCTGCTGGCCGCCGCCCTGGCCCTGGGCCTCCGCCGGGGCCGGCAGCTAATCCTGGGGACCGTGCCGGTAATCGTGGCCGCCGAGCTCATCCTGGCCGGCCGGTCCTTCCACCCGACGATGCCTTTGAGCGGGCTGGCGACCCCCCAGCCCCTGGCCGCCGAGCTGAAAAAGCTGGCCGGACCCGGCGACCGGGTCTTCACCTTCCCCGGGGCCGGGACCGAGCCCAACACCTTGCTCCCCCTGGGTTTGAGTGACCTTAACGGCTACACCTCCCTGGTTTACGCCCGCCATTTAAGCTTCATTGCGGCCGCCGGCTGGGTGGAGGGTCCCCTCCTAGACGCGGCCGCCGTAAAGTACGTGGTTCGCCGGGGCCGGTACGTGCCCCTTCCCTCGGCAGAGCTTACGGCCTACGACCCGACCCGGCCCCTGCTGAGCGCCGCGGCCGGGGGGGCGGCTGCCACCGCCGGGTTCCGGGTTTCGCCGGTTTTCGAGGCCGAGGAGGTGAGGGTGATTTCCCTCCTGCAGAACAGCCTTAATGTGGGGCAGGGGACCCCGGTGGGGGAAGTGGTCCTCATCGGCCCCGGTGGGGAGCGGGCCGAGTTCCGGCTGCTGGCCGGGGTCCACACCGCCGAATGGGCCTACGACCGGGCCGACGTCCGGCCCGTGGTCAAGCACGCCAAGCCCCTGGTGGCGGCCCAGTGGAAAACCGTCGGTTTTGAGGCCAACGCCTACCTGGCCAAGTTTCCCCTGCCCAGGCCCTTCCCCGTGGCCCGGGTCCAGCTTAAGAGCCTTACCACCGGCGCGACCGTGCAGTTTTACGGCCTCAGCCTGGTGAGCTACCGCCGGGGCGAGGTCTACAACCTGGACCCCCTAAATCGGGAGCGGTTTAACGTCGTCCGGCGGGGAGAGGACGGCATCATCCTGGAAAATCTGCGGGCGCTGCCCCGGGCCTTTTTGGCGGGACAGGCGGTGGTGCTTCCGCCCGGCGCCGACGTGCTGGGCTTCATGCAGGGCGGCCCTTACGACCCGGCCCGCATGGTGGTCTTCGAGGCCCCGGAGGCCCCGCCCGAGTACCGGGTTGACTCGCTGCGGCTGGAGGCGGGCCCCAACCGGGACCAGGCGGGCACCGTTCGCTGGCTTGCCGACGAGCCGGAGCGCATCCGCCTCGAAGTTTCCACCCCATACTGGGCTTACCTGATCCTTGCCGACAGCTACTACCCGGGCTGGGTGGCGACGGTGGACGGGGTGCCGGTTCGGGTCTACCGGGCCAATTACATCTTCCGGGCCGTCCAGCTTTCGCCCGGCGTTCACCAGGTGGAGTTCCGCTACCTGCCCGAAAGCTTCCGGCGGGGCTACGTTATAACCTTGGCCGGCGCGGCTATCCTGGCCCTTTTGCTTTTGGAGCTTCGGCTGGGAATTCTCGGCCGGCTGGTGGGCTGGGGATGGAGGAGGCTCCGGTGAAGACCGTCGAGGCAACGGCCGGCGTCTCTCCGGCCTTTAGCGCCCGCCTGGCCCTGCCGGCTGCCCTGGCCACCTTTTTCCTCTCCGGGTTTGCCGCCCTTCTCTATCAGGTGGTCTGGCAGCGGATGCTGGTTTTCTTCTCCGGGGCCGACGTCTACGCGGTGACGGTGACGGTGGCCGCCTTCATGGCCGGCCTGGGCTGCGGGAGCCTGGCCGGCGGCTATATCGCCGACCGGGTTCCCCGGAGCCGGGCGCTGGCCCTCTTCGGCCTGGCCGAGCTTTCGGTAGGGGCCTTTGCCCTCCTGAGCAAGGGGTTTTATTACGACTTTCTGTACACCCAGCACGGCTACCTGGCCCGCGACCTTCTCACCCTGGGGCTGGTGCTCTTTTTGAGCATGCTCTTTCCCACCTTCTTTATGGGCATGTCTTTGCCCCTCCTCTCCCGGGCCCTGGCCGCCACCCTGGAGGCCGCCCCCGGAACCATCGGCGCCCTCTACGGGGTCAATACCTTTGGGGCGGCCGTCGGGTCCCTGGTTACCACCTGGTTTCTGCTGCGCCGCCTTGATTTCGAGTCGGCCCTTCAGCTTGGGGCCGCCCTTAACCTGGCCTGCGCCGCCACGGCCATCCCCCTGGGTCTGCTTGCGGCCCCGGCGCCCTTCCGGGGTCCGGAGCCGGCGCCGGCCCGTGACCCGGGTGGGGCGGGGTCCGGCCTCGGCTTCGGGGCCTGGGCGGCGGTCTATGGGCTTACGGGGTTTATAAACCTCTCCCTGGAGGTCCTCTGGTTTCGCCTACTCAGCACCATGCTCAAGGCCACCGCCTTCACCTTCGGCACCCTCCTGGGAATCTATTTGGGGGGCCTCGCCCTGGGAACCCTGGCCGGCATCGGTCTGGTGGGCCGGAGTCGGAGTCCGGCCCGAACTTTTCTCCTTTTGGAGGCAGCGGTCGGGGCCTACGCCCTGGCATCCCTGACCCTGCTGCTGGTGGCCGTCGACCGGGTGCCCCCCCTGGCTCCCCTCTGGCGCTACTTCGGCGAGTACGAGCCCCTGGACGTGGGGCAGGCCCTGGCCAACCTGCGGGAATACCTGCTGGGGGTGGCCCCCTTCGACCCGGCCGCGGACCGCCTGACCGTGAAGTTTCTGGGAATTTACTTCCTGCTGCCGACGGCCATCGTCGGGCCGCCGACCTTTTTAATGGGCCTCAGTTTCCCCTTCTTGCAGAAGGCGACCCAGACCGACGCCGAAAAGATCGGCCGGCGGGTAGGCTGGCTCCAGACGGCCAACATTGCCGGCAGCCTGGCCGGGACGGCGGCCACCGGGACCGTCCTGCTGGGCACGCTGGGGACGGCCGAAACTTTGCGGCTCCTGGTGGCCTTAAGCGGCGGCCTTCTACTCCTGGCCGCCGGTCTCGCCGGTTCCCCGGCCCGGCGGGCGGTCTGGGGGCTGGCGGCCCTGGGCCTTTCGGCGGCGGCCCTCCGCGGGGCCCCTTCGGCCGAGCTCCTCTGGGCCAAGCTGCACGGGACGACCCCGGACCGGGTCATCTTTTTTGAGGACGGTTCGGGCCTTTCTCTGATAAAAAACGAGCGGCCGGATTTCGGCGGCCGCTCCTTCATCTTCGCCAACGGCCGGGGGGAAAGCTGGGTCCCCTACGGCGGGACCCACACCCTCCTGGGCGTCCTGCCGGCCATGCTCCACCCGGAGCCTAAGGAGGTGGCCGTCATCGGCCTCGGGTCGGGGGACACCCTCTTTAACATCGCCAGCCGGCCCGAGACCACCCGGGTGACCTGCATCGAAATCGTCGGCTCCCAGCCGGACGCCCTCCGGACCCTGGCGGCCCGCCAGCCTTACCGGCCCCTCCAGCTCCTCTGGGCGGACCCCCGCATCGAGCTGGTGGTGGGCGACGGCCGCACCTACCTGGCCCGCTCCGGCCGGAAGTTCGACATCATCGAGGCCGACGCCCTCCGGCCCAACAGCGCCTACGCCGGCAACCTCTACTCCCTGGAGTACTTCACCCTGCTGAGGGAGCGGCTCAAGCCCGGGGGCCTGGCGGTCACCTGGGTGCCGACCCTGCGCACCCACGACACCTTTGTCAAGGCTTTCCCCTACGTGGTGAGCTTCGGCATCATCCTGGTGGGGAGCAACGAGCCCATCGTGGTCGACCGGGAGGCCATCTGGCGGCGGCTGTCACACCCCTTCGTGGTGGAGCGGTACCGGGATTCGGGCCTGGACATTCCCGGGGGCCTCCGCTGGCTTCTGGATACTTACCCACCGGTCTCCATTGGGCCGGAATTCGACCGGTCGGCCATCGGGGATATAAACCGGGACCTCCAGCCCAAGGATGAGTTCATGGTTGCGGGGAGGCTGCCATGACGCAGGTTGTAAGTCTGCCCTTCGGCACCGGAAAGGTTGAGGTCGAGCTTCCCGAGGATGCCCAAATCATCCGGCCGGCCCAGGCCCGGCTGGAACCCCTGGCAGACCTCCGGGCGGCCCTGGAAGGGGCCTTAAGCCGGCCCCTGGGTCTTCCGCCCCTGGGGAAGCTGGTGGGGCCGGCCTCCCGGGTGCTCATCGCCTTCGATGACCCCTGCTCCCCGGCCCGGGGCCCCATTCGGGAGGTGGCCCTTAAAACCGTCCTGGATGCCCTTGCCGACGCCGGGGTCCGCCCGGAAAAGATCCGGGCGGTGGTGGCCAACGCCCTCCACCGCAAATTCAGCCGGGCGGAACTGGCCGCCACCATCGGGGCCGACCTGGTGGCGGCCCTGGGGGAAAGGCTCTCGTGCCACGACGCCGAGGACCCCGAAAACCTGGTTCACCTGGGCAAAACTCCCTCGGGCTACGACGTGGAGGTCCACCGGGCGGTGGTGGAGTCGGACCTGACAATTTACATAAACAGCGGCTACAACCTGGGGTTCAACGGGGGCTGGAAGTCGGTGTGCGTGGGGCTGAGCACTTGGCGGTCCATCCGCTGGACCCACACCCCCGACGGGATGTCCATGTCCATCCGCAACAACCGGATGCACCGGATCCTGGACGAGATGGGGGACTATTTAGAGGCCCGCCTCGGCCGACGGGTCTTTAAAATCGAGATGCTTCGGGCAACCTACGAGCAGCCGGCGGCCGTCTGGGCCGGCGGGGTCCGGGAGACCCGGCAGGCGGCCCTGGAGACCCTGGCCGCCCAGCTTCCGCCCCGCCGGTCGGCCGCTGCCCGGCCGGTGGATATCCTGGTCTACGGGGTGCCCGACAACAGCCCCTACGCGGTCTTTGCTCGGCCCAACCCGATCTTAACCCTGATTTCCAGCGGCCTGGGCTACCTGGGCGGCTACATCGAGGCCGTGGGGAAGCCGGGCTGCACGGTGATCCTGGCCACCCCCTGTCCCGAGGAGTGGGACCTGGAGCACCACCCGTCCTACAAAGAGGTCTGGGACCGGGTGTTGACCCAGACCCTGGACCCGTACGAGATCATGGCCCGGTTTGAGGCCCAGTTCGCCGCCCACCCCGGTTACATTGAGAGATACCGCTTCGGGTTTGCCTTCCACCCGGTCCACAGCCTGCTGGCCACCCACCCCCTGCGGCGGCTGCGCCACGCCGGGCGGGTGTTTGTGGCCGGGGCGGCGGACCCGAAGGTGCCCGAACACCTCGGGTTTAAGGCCTTTAAGACGGTGGAGGCGGCCCTGGCGGCCGCCCGGCAGATTCACGGGCCCAGGGCGACCATCGCCGTCGTGGACTACTCCGAGCAGCCGCGGCCGGGCCGGGAGGCATAAAAGGGCCGGAGCTCGACGGCCAGCAGGCCCGAGGCCGGCAGGACTTCCAGGGGGAAGGGTCCCTTGCGGGCCACAAACAGGGCCTCAAAGCCGTCGCCCAGGGCCAGGCCCAGGACCCCCAGGGGCAGGCGCAGTTCGACGACCCGCGCCCCGACGGCCAGGCCGACTTCGGCCTCGACCCTCCGCCAATCGCCGTCCCCTTCGGCCAGGAAGAGGGTAGCTTCCCCTTCGGCGGGCTCCGCTGCCAGCTCGGCCGAGAAGCCTGCCCCGGGGGGCAGGCCCGGCCAGTCCACCGGCGCGCCCGTGCGGAGGTGGTGGGCCTGGGGCCGGTTCGGGAGCCGCAGCAGGACCGAGAAGGCGTAATCGGCGACGGGTCGGTGGGCCTCGAGCCGGAGGTAGAGGTGCTCGGGGTCATAGCCGTAAAGGACCCGGCGCAGGACCACCAGGGCCGGCCGCATGGTGGTGGCCTCGACGGGGGGCTCCACCCACCCGGCATCGGACCAGCCGGACCCGGCCGGGTCGGCGTCCAGGGCTGGGTGGAGGTAGCCCAGCGGGGGCCGGGTTGGGGGACGGGCCGGCTCCGGCCGGATGGGCTCCAGGAGCCAGCCGGGCACGGGCCGTCCGGTGACCAGGTAAACGTTTGCCAGGTGGGAGCGGAAGGCCTGGTCGAAGGGGTTCTCCGGCCCGGCGTGGTGGCGGGAGTAGTACCACCAGAACCAGTCGCTCCCCTCCGCCGTGTAGACCGACCGCCAGGCGGCCGCCAGCACCTCGTGGTCCATCCCCGGGTGGGCGGCCTGCAGTTGCAGAAACTCCGACCGCGTCCGGGCCAGGTACTCCCAGGCCCGGTTCTGAGCCGGCTCCCCAATCCAAGTTTCTAGGTGGGCCCCGATCCAGCTCCCGGTGTGGAGGTTCTCCAGTTCCATTTCGGGCGGGAACCGGGCCAGGTATTCGCTGAAGGTGACCGTCTTCAGCTCCGGGTCCTCGGTCAGGAGGCGGTAGAGAGTACGCAGGAACGGGTTGCCGTTCTCCTCGTAGCCGTCCCAGCAGTTCTCACCGTCTAGGGCGATGGTGACCACGAAGGGGTGGTCCCTGGGCAGGCGCTGCCGGATGACCTTGAGGCGGCCGTAAAGGTCCTGGGCGGCATCGACCCCGGAAAAGTGGCGGTAGACGAAGCCGATCCGGTCCGAAAGCACCTGGTCCCGGAAGAAGACGGCCAGGGTCCGGCCGTTGCCGGCCCTCACCCGGTACGGCCGGCAGAGAACCTGGGGGTTGCGGGGGTGGCCGTCGGCATCCCTTTCCACCCCGGTGCCCAGGCTCCGGCTCAGGATGCCCTCGTCGGTGACCAGCCAGCGAAAGTTCTCGAAACGGCCCGCCAACTCCACCGTCTCGGGCGAAAGGGCCCCCTCCGGGGGCCAGAGGCCGGCCGGGGCCCGGCCGAAGGTGCGCTCGGCAAGGCTGACCGCCAGCCGGAGCTGTTCGAAGGCGTCCTCCGGCCAGACCGGGGGCGGGTCGGGCAGGGGCAGGTCCGGGCTTGCCCGCCGGGCCGAGGCGCCGTCGATGAGGAGGGGCAGGATAGGGTGGTAGAAGGGGGAGGTGCTGACCTCGGCCTGGCCCGATTCCATAAGCCGGCGGTAGGCGGGCAGGGTCTGCCGGGCAAACTCCCGGTGCTTGCGCAAGATAAGCCGGACCTCTTCCCGGGTGAAGTGCCGGCCCCGGGCCGCCAGGGCCGAAAGCTCCGGGTCGGCCTCGACCTGGTCGGGGGAGACCCAGGCCAGGTTGAACCAGGCCTGGAGGTCTCCCCAGTAGGCCGGCCCGAAGAGGTCGGGGTCTTGCTCGGCCTCGGCCCTGAGCTCGAAGAGGCGGGCATACCGGGGGTGGCGGCGAATGACCCGGTCGGGGTTGATGCTGAAGAAAAGCCGCAGGATCTCCCGCTTCTCCTCGGGGGTAAGCTCCGCCGGGTCTTTGAGGCTCAAAACCTCGGCCCGGTCGGTGGTCCGGCCGGCGGCGTAGTCTTCCAGCTGGCTTATGAGCACCGGCGTCAGGTTGAAGGTCACTTTGAGCCGGGGAAATTCGGCCACCAGCCGGGCCATATGAAGGTAATCTTTGGCGGCGTGGAGGCGGCTCCAGGGCAGGTGAACCTCCCCGGTGAGGCCGTTGCGGTACTCCGGCTGGTGCATGTGCCAGAGGAAGGCGACGTGGAGGGGATACTCGCCCATAAAGGGGGGTCTATTCCGGCGGCAGGGGCCGGAGGTGGGGAAAGGGAATCACCTCCCGAATGGACTGGTTATCCGTAAGGAGCATTACCAGCCGGTCGATACCCAGGCCGAGGCCGCCGGTGGGGGGCATGCCGTGCTCTAAGGCGACTAAGAAATCTTCGTCGACCTGCTCGGCCTCCTCATCCCCGGCCAGGAGCCGGCGGCGCTGCTCTAAAAAGCGCTCCCGCTGGTCCACGGGGTCGTTAAGCTCGGTGTAGGCGTTGGCGATTTCCATCCCGCCGATGAACCCCTCGAACCGCTCCACCAGCCGGGGGTTTCCGGGCTTGCGCTTGGCCAGCGGGGACATCTCCACCGGGTAGTCCAGGACGAAGGTGGGCTGGATGAGCTTCGGCTCGACGAGCTCCTGCAGAAGCCGGTCGATCACCTTGCCCCGGCCCCGGGCCGGGTCGACCCGTACTCCCAGCCGGGCCGCCCGGTCGGCCAGGGATGCGGCGTCGGGGTACTCCTCGAAGTCGATGCCGGTGAACTCCTTGATGGCCTCCCGCAGGGTTACCCGGCGCCAGGGGGGCGTGAGGTCGACCTCGTGGCCGGCGAAGGTTAGCTTGAGGGTTCCCAGCACCTTCGCGGCCACGTGGGCGACCAGCTCCTCCACCATCCGCATCACGTCGTTGTAGTCGGCGTAGGCCTCGTAGCTTTCGAGCATGGTGAATTCGGGGTTGTGCCTGGTGGAGAGCCCCTCGTTCCGGAAGACCCGGCCGATCTCGTAGACCTTATCGAAGCCCCCGATGATGAGCCGCTTTAAGTAAAGTTCCAGGGAGATCCGCAGGTAGACGTCCTGGTCGAGGGCCTCGTAGTGGGTTACAAAGGGGCGGGCGGCGGCCCCGGTGGCGCTGGTCTGGAGGACCGGAGTCTCCAGCTCGACGAAGCCGCGGCCGTCTAAAAACTCCCGGATGGCCGCTACAACCCGGCTCCGGGTCAGGAGGACCCGGCGGGAGCGCTCGTTGGCGATGAGGTCCAGGTAGCGCTGGCGGTAGCGCTTCTCCACGTCGACTAAGCCGTGCCACTTTTCGGGGAGGGGTCGGAGGGCCTTGGCCAGGACGGCGAAGTCGTGGACTTCGACCGTAATCTCCCCTGTTTTGGTCCGAAAAAGGGGCCCGGCCGCCCCAAGAAAGTCCCCCAGGTCGAGGTCTTTTAACAGCTCGTACCGTTCCGGCCCGAGGATGTCCTGGCGGAAGGCCAGCTGGAGGCGGCCCGCCCCGTCCTGGATGTGGGCGAAGGTGAGGCGCCCCATCGCCCGGAGGCCGACGAGCCGGCCGGCAACCCGGACCTCGGCCGGGACCTCTCTGCCGGCCTCGGCCGCCTCGAAGAGGGCCCGGGCTTCGGCGGTGGTGTGGGTGCGGGGCCAGCGGGGCGGGTAGGGGTCGATGCCCCGGGCCCGCAGCCGCTCCAGTTTTACCAGGCGCGCCTGGTAAAGCTCGTCGGTTACCTCCATACCTTTACCCAGGATTATAACCCGTCCGGGCCGGCCGCCGGTGTATAACCGGAAGGGAGCTGACCTGCCGTGCGTCCCGGAAGGATTCGCACCTGCCTTAAATGGGAGCTTTTCTGGTGGCTCCTGCTGGGCTGGCGGCACCTCAACCGTCTGGTCCGCCGGCTGGGAGCCCGGCGCCGGGCCTAAACCTCCCGGATGCGGACGGTGATGGTGTGGTAGCCCGAAGCCCCGTCGGGGAGGGGCGGCCGGGGGGTGGGGTCCTGAAGCTGGCCGGTCCCATCCACCGCCCGGACCACCACCCGGTAGCTACCGGGCGGCGGGCTCCACTCGGCCGTCCAGAGCACCCAGCTGTAGGGGGAGAGGGCCGGACGCAGCTGTGCCGGCTGCCAGGTCTGACCCCCGTCAAAGCTCAGCTCCACCCGCAGGACCCCCCGGTCGCCGGCAAAGGCCACGCCGCCCAGCCGCACCGGCCCGGGCCCCCGCACGGCCAGGGTCCGGCTGGGAACGATGATTTCGGACATGGTCTTGATGACCGCCCGGTCGCTCCAGCCCCGCTGCTCCCAGAACCCCAGGTAGTCGTAGTCCACCGCCTCGACGGCCGTAACCCACTTGGGGTTCTTCATCCCGTAAAGGCCGGGGGCGACCAACCGGAGGGGGAAGCCGTGCCGGTGGGGGAGGGGCTCCCCGTTCATCTCGTAGGCCAGGATGGTGTCGGGGTGCAGGGCCTTCTCTAAGGGTATGGCCGTGGAGTAGTCGTCCCAGGCCCGGATAATCACCTTCCGCACGCCCCGCCGGAGGCCGGCCTGCGCCAGAAGGTCGGCCAGGGGGACGCCCCGCCAGCGGGCCGTGCTTATAAGGTCGCCCCCGACCTCATTGCTTATGCACTCAAAGGTCACAACCTCTTCTTTGGCCGGCAGCCGGCGAAGGTCATCGTAGCTGAGGGTAGTGGGCCGGTCGACCAGGCCCCCGATTTCCAGCCGCCAGCGGGCCAGGTCCACCGTTGGGTCGACGATGTTCTTTGAGACGATATAGAACCGGTCGTTGGGGGTGATTTCGGGGGGCATCGGCTCCTCGGGGGTAACGGGGACGATAAGGCTGCCCCCGCTCTGGCTTCCGGCCGGGTTAAGCCGATGCAGAAGGCCCCCGCCGGCCAGGAGCAGGCCGATGCCAGCTCCCACCCCGGCCAGGAGGCGGCGCCGGCCCACGTCGACGGCGGCCGGAGTCCCGGCGGCTCCCAGGAGCAGCCAGGCCCCCGCCAGCCCCAGGCCGTAGCCCAGGCAGTTAACCAGCAGGCCGGCGGCCGCCGGCAGGAGCCCGCCGGGAAGGCCCGCCCCGAAGGGCCCGGCCCCCAGCAGGGGCATCCCCACCAGTCCCAGCAGAAGCCAGGCCCCGAGGCTGACCCCCAGACCGGCCGGCCACGATGCCACCGGCCCGAGGGCCAGGCCTGCCAGACCCCCGACGGCGGCCAGGCCGAAAAGCATCCCCAGGTAGAAAACGACCTTGGCCCAGCCGCCCAGAAGGCTTACGCCCAGGGAGAAGAGCCCCAGGGGAACGGCCAGCAGGATCCGGTCCGCCAGGGCGTCGGGGATGGCCGGCCAGCCGGCAGTGAGTTTGACGGCCAGCACCGTCAGGCCGAAAACCAGCCCGCCGAACGCCCCGGCGGCGAAGCGCCACCCTTTTCCGGGCCGTGCGTCCATGGCTTAACCCCGCTTTTGTGCTCCTTTTCTATTATCTGCTAAACTTAAAGTGGACGCACCCTTAACCGGGGGGAGATGGCCAGAAAGCGCAGGAACAGGAAGACCCCGGCTCCGGCTGAACTTAAGTCGCCCGACGGCCGGGTCGTTTTCGCCCACGTCGCTGAAGCGGAGTTCGCCCGTCTCCTCGATTTCTACCAGATAAAGTGGGAGTATGAGCCCCATTCGTTCCCCCTCCGCTGGGACGAAAACGGCCGGCCGACCCAGAGCTTTACCCCCGACTTTTACCTGCCGGAGTTTGACCTCTATGTCGAGCTCACCACCCTGCGCCAGCGGCTGGTAACCCGGAAGAACCAGAAGCTCCGGCGCCTTCGGGAGCTCTACCCCTGGGTCAACATCCGGCTCTTTTACGCCCGGGATGTTCGCAACCTCTTCCTCAAGTACGGCATCTCCGGGCTGCTCGGTTCGCCGCCCACTAATGGGTCGAGGCCGCCGAAGACGCAGTAAACCCGGCCGCGGGGTCCCCTAGGTGGCCGCTACGTTTGCCCGGGACGTCGTCGGGACGGTTCTGCTGGACGCCGAAACCATCGCGCGGCGAGTAGCCGAGCTTGGGGCCGAAATCTCCCGGGACTACGAGGGCCTTGAGCCGGTGCTGGTCGGCGTTCTGCGGGGGACGGTCTTCTTCCTGGCCGACCTGATCCGCCACATCACCGTGCCCGTAAGCCTAGACTTCCTGGCGATAAGCTCGTATTCGCCCCAGAGCACCAGCGGCGTGGTCCGGATAACCAAGGACCTGGACGAGAACGTCGAGGGCCGCCACGTCCTGGTCGTGGAGGACGTGGTCGATACGGGCCTGACCCTCCGGTATATTATCCGGACCCTGGAGGCCCGCCGGCCGGCAAGCCTGCACGTCTGCGTGCTTTTGGACCGCCCGGCCCTGCGGCTGGTCCCCATCCCGGTCCGCTACGTCGGGTTCACCATCCCCAACCAATTCGTGGTGGGCTACGGCCTTGACCTCTGGCAGAAGTACCGGAACCTTCCATATATAGCTGTCGTCAGGCGGGAGGTCCTCGACGGCCGTCCTTAGCCGCTAAGCTCCGGAGGGTGACCCCATGACCTTTCAGACGGCCCAGATCGAGTTTGCGGGGATCTTACTTACCACCCTGCTGGTCAGGCTGCTGATAAGCCTGGTAGTTTTGGGTGTTGCCTACCTGATCACTGGGCGGGTTTCGGGCCTGGTAGACGGGGTGCTGGCCCGGACCCGGGCCGAGCCCAACGCCCGGCTCCTGGTTTCCCGGATCATCCAGGCGGGCGTCTGGGTGGTAGCCGGACTGGTAGTCCTCGGGGTCTGGGGGATCGAGCTGGGGGCCCTGGCGGCCGGGGTCGGCCTTTTCAGTCTGGCCATCTCCATTGCCCTCCAGGATGTCCTGCGCAACTGGGTGGTGGGCCTCTATCTGCTCATCGAGCGGCCTTTTAAAATCGGCGACCGGGTGGCCCTTAAGGACAGCCTGGGGGTTATCGAGGACGTCCAGCTCAGGGTGACCCGCATCCGGGCCGATGACGGCCGGCTGATTTACATCCCCAACCTGACGGTTTTCAACGAGATAATCGCCGTCCTGCCGCCCGGGGCCAGCCCGCCGCCCAGGCCGGAGGGTTCGACGGGTTCCCAGCCCCAGAATTAGGGCCGGCGGACGACCCGGACGGCCGACCGGGTCGCCTCGCCCTCCGGCAGAAACCGGCCGACCTCCCAGGCGGGCACCCCCCGCCGGGCCAGGGCGACCCGGAGGGCCCCGGCCCGCTCGGGGGCCACGGCGATGAGCAGTCCGCCCGAGGTCTGGGCGTCGGCCAGGATGAGCCTTTCGGCCTCGGTAAAGGCGTCGGCCCACTCGGTCCGGGCCCGGCCGCCCTTTTCGGTGCCGGCCAGAAAGGCCAGGTTCCGCCGGGTGCCCCCGGGCACGACGCCGGCCTCGGCCAGCTCCCGAACGGCCGGCATCAGAGGCACCGCCTCGAAGTAGACCTCCGCCCCCAGGGGCCGCTCCCGGACCATTTCGTAGAGGTGACCCAGGAGGCCGTAACCGGTGACGTCGGTGGCCGCCCGTACCCCCACCTCCACCATCGCCTCCGAGGCCTCCCGGTTAAGGGTGAGCATCCAGCGGACGGCCTCGGCCACAGCCTCGGGTGGGGCCACCTCCCGCTTGATGGCGGTGGAGATGATGCCCGTTCCCAGGGGTTTGGTAAGAAAGAGGCGGTCGCCGGGCCGGGCGGCGGTCTTGGTGATGATGCGGTCGGGGTGGACGACTCCGGTCACCACGAGCCCGTACTTGGGTTCGGGGTCGTCGATGGAGTGGCCGCCGATAATGGGAACTCCGGCCTCCCGGGCCTTTTCGGCCCCGCCCCGCAGGATCTCCACCAACACCTCCCGGGGCAGGGTATTCACCGGAAAACCGATGATGTTCAGGGCAAAGCGGGGCCGGCCGCCCATGGCATAGACGTCGCTTAAGGCGTTGGCGGCGGCGATGCTGCCGAAGAGATAGGGGTCGTCCACGATGGGGGTGAAGAAATCGACCGTCTGGACGACCGCCAGGTCGTCCGAAAGACGGTAAACCCCCGCGTCGTCCGGCCGGTCGAGGCCGACCAGGACGTTGGGGTCGGCAAAAAACGGCACCCGGCTCAGGACCTCGCCGAGGTCCTCAGGACCCAGCTTGCAGGCTCAGCCGGCGCCGTGGGATAGGGTTGTAAGGCGAATCCTTTCCGGCTCCAAGGGTTACCACCAGATGACTTTCTCGGCCGTCTCGGCCAGCTGCTCCATGGGGGCGGTCCAGACGCCGCTGGAGAGATACTTCCAGCCACCGTCGGCGAACAGGACGACGATGTTGCCCGAGGTGAGCCGCTCGGCATATTTTAGGGCGGCGTAGAGGGCGGCCCCCGAGGAGATGCCGGCGAAGATCCCTTCCCGATAAAGGAGTTCCCGGGTGAGGCGGAAGGAGTCGACGGCCCGGACGAGAATCTTTCCGTCCAGCAGGTTAAGGTCCAGGATGGGGGGGACGAAGCCCTCCTCCAGGCTTCGGAGGCCCTGGACCTGCTCCCCGGGGTGGGGCTCGGCGGCGATGACCCGGATGTTGGGGTTGTATTCTTTGAGGCGGCGGCCGACCCCCATCAGGGTGCCGCCGGTGCCCAGGCCGGCGACGAAGACGTCGACGTCGGGCAGGTCTTCGAGGATTTCCGGCCCGGTGGTCTCGTAGTGGGCCAGGGGGTTGGCCAGGTTCCCGTATTGGTAGGGCATAAAGTACTGGGGGTCCTCGGCCAGCTTGAGGGCCACCTCGATGGAACCGTTGGTGCCCCGGCGGCCGTCGGTGAGGATGATTTCGGCCCCGAAGGCCTGGAGCACCTGCCGCCGCTCGACGCTGACGTTTTCGGGCATCACCACCTTTAGCCGGTAGCCCTTCACCCGGCAGACCATGGCCAGGGAGATCCCGGTGTTGCCGCTGGTGGGCTCAAGGACGATTTTGTCGGGGGTGAGCTTGCCCTCGGCCTCGGCCCGCTCGATCATGTACTTGGCGATCCGGTCCTTCAGGCTGCCCGAGGGGTTGTGGCCCTCCAGCTTGGCGAAGATGCGGACCCCTTCCTTCGGCCGGAACCGCTTCAGTTCGACGAGGGGCGTCCGGCCGATGGCCCCCAGAATGTCATCGGAGCGCATGGCCCTGGCCTCCGGCAAGGGCCGGCAGGATGGAGAGGACATCCCCATCCCGGATGGGGGTATCCAGGCGCTGGAGGAAGCGGACGTCCTCGTCGTTTAAGTAAATGTTGATATGCCGCCGGATCTCCCCGTCCTCGTCGAGGAGCAGCCTTTTGATGCCCGGAAACTGCTGTTCCAGCCGGTCCAGGATCTCCCCCACCGTCTGGCCCTCGACCTTGACCACCTTTTGGCCGCCCACGGCCGACTGAAGGATCGCCGGAACCCGAACCTCAACCGCCATTGTCGCTTTCTCCGCGCCGGGTCTTCAGCTCTGGGCGAGCACGGGCACGCCGCAGAAGGCTTCGTAGTCGATGAGCTCGGTGATGGTGGGGTTGTCCCCGCACACCGGGCAATTGGGGTTGCGGCGGAGCTTGACCGTGCGGAAGTCCATCGCCAGGGTGTCGATGAGCAGAAGCCGCCCGACCAACGGCTCGCCCAGCCCGAGAATGAGCTTTATGGCCTCGGTGGCCTGGATGGCCCCCACCAGGCCGGTGACCACCCCGAAGACGCCGGCCTCGGCACAGTTGGGCACCGCCCCGGGGGGTGGTGGGGCCGGATAGAGGCACCGGTAGCAACCGTGGCCCGGCATGAACACCGTGACCTGGGCATCAAACTTGAAGACGCTGGCGTCCACCAGGGGCTTTTTCAGAAAGACGCAGGCGTCGTTGACCAGGTAGCGGGTGGGGAAGTTGTCGCACCCGTTAATTACAACATCGTAGTCCTTGATGATCTCCAGGGCGTTGGCGGAGCTCAAGGCCGTGTTGTAGGGGACGACCTCCACGTCGGGGTTGATGCGCCGGACGGTGTCCCGGGCCGACTCCACCTTCGGCCGGCCGATGTCGTCGGTGTGGTGGATGACCTGCCGCTGCAGGTTCGACAGGTCGACCACGTCGAAGTCCACAATCCCGATTCGGCCGACCCCGGCGGCCGCCAGGTAGAGGATGGCCGGGGAGCCCAGGCCCCCCGCCCCGATAACCAGGACGCTAGAACCGAGGAGCTTGCGCTGGCCGGCACCCCCGATCTCCGGCATGATCATGTGCCGGCTGTACCGGATCACCTGCTCCGGGGTGAGGGCCCGGGGGGCCGCCCCGCCGGCCAGGGCCGGCACCACGGCAATCTCATCCCCATCCCGAACCGCGGTGTTTGGGCCGGCCAGGTCATCGATCTCCTGGCTGTTCACATAGACGTTAACGTACCGGCGCAGCCGGCCGCTCTCGTCGAAAAGCTCGGCCTTAAGTTCGGGAAACTGCGCCGCCAGCCGGTCCAGGGCCTCGGCCACGTCCCGGGCCTCCACCTGCACCCGGGCCTGGTTGCCCGTAAACCGCCGCAGGGGCGTTCCAATGTAGACGTAAACCGGCATCTTCACCATTACCCTCCGTCGATTAAAATGGCATCGTTAGGTACCGTTCACCTGTATCGGGCAAGATGGTCACCACCACCTTGCCGGCTCCGAGGCGCTCGGCCACCTGCAAAGCCGCAAAGACGTTGGCCCCGGAAGATATCCCCACCAGTAGCCCCTCCTCCCGGGTAAGCCGGGCGGTGGTGGCGATGGCATCCTCATCCCGGACGTGGATGAGCTCATCGATGACGTCCCGGTTGAGCACCCCGGGCACGAAGCTGGCCCCCATCCCCTGAATGGCGTGGGGCCGGAACTTGCCGCCGGCCAGCACCGGGGCCCGGGCCGGCTCGACCCCCACCACCAGCACCCCGGGAACCTCCTGCTTGAGCACCTCCCCCACCCCGGTTATGGTGCCGCCGGTCCCGATCCCGATGACCACCGCGTCCACCTTCCCGCCCGTAGCGTTCAGGATCTCCCGGGCGGTGGTCTGCCGGTGGATTTCAGGGTTGGCGGGGTTCTCAAACTGCTGGGGCATAAAGTAGCCGTACTTTTCCACCAGCTCCTGGGCGGCGTAAACCGCCCCGGTCATGCCCTCAATGGCCGGGGTAAGGATTATCTCGGCCCCGAACCGCTGCAGCAGCCGCCGGCGCTCAAGGCTCATATCTTCCGGCATCGTCAAGATCAGCCGGTAGCCCTTGACGGCCGCTACCATCGCCAGGCCGATGCCGGTGTTGCCGCTGGTCGGCTCCACGATGGTGTCCCCCGGCTTTAAAATACCGGCCCGCTCGGCCGCCTCCACCATGGCCAGGGCGATGCGGTCCTTGACGCTTCCGGCCGGGTTGAGGGACTCCAGCTTGGCGTAGATGGTGGCCGACCCCGGCTTCGGCAGCCGATTGAGCCGGACCATTGGAGTGTTGCCGATCAGGTCCAGGACGCTGTCGGCGATTTTGGGCCGGGTTAAGACCTTGCGCAGCGCCCGCCCCGCCATGGCTTCCCCTTTAGATGTGATACATCACCCGGGCTTCGGCCTGTTCTTCCCGCTCCAGCAGATCCTGGATGGTCACCGATTCCAGGATGCGCCGGGTCATGGTCCGGATCTCCTGCCAGACGGACCGCTGGCCGCAGCGGTCCGAGAGCTGGCAGGTGCCCATATCGTCCAGACAGTCCAGGACGCTGATATTGCCCTCGAGGGCGGCGACGACCTCCCCCATGGTGATCTGGCTGGGGGGGCGCATCAGCATGTGGCCGCCCTGGGGGCCCCGGATGCTCCGGATGAGGCCGGCCTTGCGCAGCACCGTCAGCAGCTGGTCCAGGTAAGGCTCGGGGATGAACTGGCGGGCCGCAATCTCGCTCGTCTGGACGGGTCCCTGTCCGTAATGGCGGGCCAGGTCCACCATCGCCCGGATACCGTAGTCGGCTTTCATCGAGATGCGCATTGCGGGCCGTACCCCTGCTTATTGTTTAGCACCAAACTCAACTTTATATTAGCAGATGGGCCGCCCGCATTTCCAGCCGCCGGGGGCCCGCTTTACGACCGGGCGGCCAGACGGCTTGCCTGCCGGGCAAGCCGATTCGCCTCGGCGTTGGCGCTCCGGGGCACCCACTTTAGGTCGAAGCCTTCAAACCGGTCGGCGAGGCGCCGGACCGCCTCGTGAAGGTCCCGGAGCCGCGGGTCCGCCACCCGGTATTCGCCCCGGAGCTGCCGGAAAACCAACTCCGAATCCAGCCGTACCTCGACCTGCCGGGCACCCAGCTCCAGGGCCAGCTCCAGGGCCCGCTTCAGGGCCAGGTACTCGGCCTCGTTGTTGGTAGCCCTCCCCACCGGTTCCCCCCAGCTCCCCACCCGCCGCCCGTTGGCGAAGGCGACAACCCCGATCCCCGCCGGTCCCGGGTTCCCCGAACTGGCCCCGTCCACGTAGAGGACCAGCCTGGCCGGGACCTCGGCCGCCGACCCCGAAATCACTCCGGCCGCGACCAGGCCCTGTCTGATCGCCTCCTTCTCGGCCTCATTGGGGGGCCGGAGGGGGCTTCGGGGGCGTTCGGCCCGCCGGCCCTGGAGCTCAAGGGCGCATTTTACCTTGGCCGGCAGGTTCGGCCCCTCCACCGCCCGCCAGATTGTTAGGAGCCGGCGGTGGATATCCAGGGCGTCCCCATGGCGCCCGGCCCGGACGGCTTCGAAGAGGCTTACCGTTCTGCAGCTCATGGACAAATGTCTCACGACACCGTCCCGGCTGCTTCCTGCTTCGGCGACCCATAGCTCGTAGACCGGCCGGTGGCCGTTCCGCCGCCAGAGGGGTCTCCACAGGCGTAACTTCCCGCAGAACTTGCGGTAGGGCCCGTAAGGTGGGCCAATCCCAAGCTGCCTTGGCTCTTGGCGACCCAGAGATAGCATAGCAGATTTAGCCATTTTTGTCGATAACCTGGTGAGCAGGGCTCTGTCCCAGAAGCGGTGGAGGGAAATTTTGAGGCTGGGCCCCGGCTTGCTCACTTTCCGGGTCGGGGCCATCAGGTGAGCAGCAGGGCCGATTCGACCCCAGCAAAGGTCTTGAAGCCCCGGACGGTCCGGGCTCGCATCTTCAGCTTGCAGATGGCCT
>JBHOQU010000030.1:0-2770 GCA_042408785.1 Dehalococcoidia bacterium
GAGGAGGGAGTTGTCGTTGCCGATGATGGCGTTCTGGACGGTGTTCGAGATGGTGAGCAGAACCACCAGGTCGAAGGAGTTGAGCTGGGCCAGCTCCCGCCGCCCGCCGACCCGCAGGGCCAGGACCAGAAAACCGTAAACTACAAGCGGCCTGATGATCTTCTCAACGACGCTGACGCCTGGAATTAAAAGGTCGGTCATCAGCTGGTTGAAATCCACGGCCAGACCCCCAACACGACGCTTTTACACAATTAAACCGCAAATTCGCCGACCTTGAGGGGCCCGGCCGAACTGCGGCGGATGCGTAAATCCCGGTCGGTAGGTTAAACTTCCGGCAGGGTAGCAGCCGGAGGGCACCCTGCAGACCCGAATGCAACTTTCTTTCACACTGCTGATTGCCCTGGCCGGGGTCCTGATGCCGCCTGGGCCGGCCCTGGCCGGCGACTGCGGCGTGAAGGTGCTCATTTCGGCCCTGCACTACGACTCCGCCCTCACCGGCGAGCCGGATGAGGGCCTCGAACTCTATAACCCCAACCCCGTCCCGGTAAGCCTGGAGGGCTGGACCCTCACGGACGGGGAGTCCCGGGTGCGCTTTCCGGCGTTCAGCCTGGGGCCCGGGGGCCGGGCCTGGGTTGCCCGGCAGGCTGCAAGCTTTGCCGGGCAGTTCGGCTTTTCCCCCGCCCTGGAGTACGGGGCGGACACCGACCCGGCCGTCCCGAACTTGGCCGGGACTGCCCCGGTTTTCGCCAACGCCGGGGATGAGGCCGTTCTTACGGACGGTTGCGGCAACGTGTCGGACGCCGTGGTTTACAAGGCTGGGGACGCCTCCACCCCCGGCTGGGTCGGGCCCGCCGTCCAGCCTTACGTTGCCGGTGATTTGTCGGAGACCGCCCAGATTCTTTACCGGCGCCTCGACCTGGCCACTGGTCTGCCCCTGCCCGATTCGGACACTGCCGGCGACTGGGCCCAGTTCCGGGGCGAGCCCCTGCTCACCCGAAAAGTCCGCTACCCGGGCTGGGATCTGGAAAACCACCTCGTACCCTACCAGGTCACCGAGCCGGCCAGCCTCACCGTCGCGGCCGCCCCCGACGCCTCGTACCCTGTGGTCCGGGAGGCGATCCACGGGGCCTCCCAATCGGTGGTGATCGGGGTTTACACCCTCGAACACCCCGGCCTGGTCCGAGCCCTCACCGAGCGGCTGGCGGCCGGGGTCAGGGTCCGGGTCCTGCTGGAGGGGGCCCCGGCGGGCGGGATTTCCAGCGCCGAACGCTGGGCCTGCCGGGAGCTGGAGGCCGCCGGCGGCGAGTGCTGGTTCATGACCAGCATTCCCGCGCGCGGCCGGCGTCGTTACCCGAGCATGCACGCCAAGTACGCCGTAGTTGACGGCCTTAAGGCCGTCATCTCCACGGAAAACTTCGGACCCGGCGGCCTCCCGGCAGATGACTTCGCCGACGGCACTGCCGGTAGCCGCGGGTTCGTCCTCGTGACCACCGCCCCCGGCGTCGTCGACCAGCTACTCCGGCTCTTCGCCGCCGACCTGGACCCAACACGGCCCGATATTCGCCGCTGGAACCCGGACACCGACTCGCCCCCACCCGACTTCCGCCCAGGTTCGGGCGGGGGAACCGGCTACGTCCCCGCCTTCACCGTTCCCCTGAACCTGACCGGCACCCTGAGTTTTGAGCTTATCCGGTCGCCGGAAAACAGCCTTAACCCTGATGCCGGCCTTTTCCGGCTGCTGGGTCGGACGGGTCCAGGGTGGGACGTGCTCGCCCAGGCCCTTTATGAGCCCCCATTCTGGGGCGGCTCCGGGGCCGGCCCTGAGACCGACCCCAACCCCCGCCTGGAATCCATGCTGACGGCTGCCCGGCGGGGCGCCCGGGTCCGGATCCTTCTGGACGGCCTTTACGGCAACACCGCCGACCCCACCAGCAACCGGGCCACCTGCGATTATGTCAACCGGATTGCCTGGGCCGAGGGCCTCGACGTGGCCTGTCGGCTGGCAAATCCCACCGGCCTGGGCATCCACAGCAAGCTCGTCCTGGTGGGGGCCGGGGCGGAGGGCTGGGTCCACCTGGGAAGCATCAACGGCAGCGAGGTGTCCTCCAAGGCAAATCGCGAAGTGGCCGTGCAGTTCGGGTCAAGGGCCGCCTTTGATTACCTGGCCGCCGTATTCTGGGCTGACTGGAACTCGGCGACGGGGTCCCCAGGCCGCTTGTGGTTGCCCTTTATCAGCTTGCGCTGAACCCCCCGGCAGGGTTAATTTTAAACAGCTAATCCCGGCTAAGGAGGTGGAACCAGTGCAGCTACCGGCTGGCATGAGCCTCACCTGGCTTGGACACGCAACCTTTCTCGTTCAGTCCCCCGGGGGCAAAAGGGTTTTGATCGATCCCTGGGTGATGAACAACCCGGCCTGCCCCGAAAACCTAAAGCGCATCGACCGGCTGGATCTAATGCTGATAACCCACGGCCATTTCGACCACATCGGGGACGCCGTCGAAATCGCCAAGCAGACCGGCTGCAAGGTCATCGGCATCTTCGAAACCTGCCACTGGCTCCAGAGCAAGGGTGTCCAAAACACCTCCCCGATGAACAAGGGCGGGACCCAGGAGGTTGATGGCATCCGGGTGACCATGGTCCATGCCGTCCACAGCTGTGGCATTTTAGACGGCGACCAGATCATCTACGGGGGCGAGGCCTGCGGCTACGTGGTAACCTTTGAAAACGGCTTTAAGCTTTACCATGCCGGGGACACCGCCGTTTTTAAGGA
>JBHOQU010000106.1:0-8276 GCA_042408785.1 Dehalococcoidia bacterium
GACCCCGAGACGGGCCGGCCTTACCTGGCCCAGCACCGGTCCGGCATGCGCCTGACAGAAAGAGGACTGGAGGGATAGATGACACGCAGACTCACGCCGGTCATGCAGTTTTACCGGGACGTGCAGAAGCTGGCCCCTGAAAACATCCCCTTCCGGCAGCGGGCCGCCCTGGCCCGGTTCGCTAAAAAGAAACTCGAAGCCGGGGTCCACGATCCCCGGCAGGTGGTGGCCGAGTATTTCCGGTCGGGCAAGCGGCCTAACCCGGACGGGCCGATAGAGCTGCTGCTCGCCGGCGGGGTCGGGGCGCTCCTGGTTTATCTGCTGCTGCTGCGGCGGCCGGAGTCCCAGTCCCAGCCGCAGCCGCAGACAAGCCCGACGACCCAGCCGGCTGGGGGGTGCGGCTGTTCGTGAATTTCCATCCTAGGAGTCGACTCTACCGGGTGGCCCGGATCGCGAGGGTTTTGAACGGAGCCATGGCGGCGGCGCGGGGCGACCCTCAGGCGGTGGACTACCTGCACAGGGAGGCCTGGCGGGACGCCCTGGAGGCCTGGCGACCGGGCATAGGCCGGGCCATCGAGGTGGCCTTTGCCGTTCTGGGCGGGGCCCTGGAGAACGAGCCGGTCGGTCCGGTGGACGTCCGCCCGGCGGAAGGCCCCTGGTCGGCCTTCGTGGCCCGCCTGCGCCGCCAGCCGTGGGGAGCCCACGTCGTACTCGGGCCGCCCGGCTCGGGGAAGACGTCCCTGGCCCTCAAACTGGCCTGGGTCTGGCGAGAGGAGCTGGGCTACGACGTCGACGTCGTCAACATGTACGCCGAGGACCGGCCCTCCTTTGCCAGGACAATAACGTCCGAGACCCTCCTCAGCAGGATGAACCGCCTGCGGGCGTGGCTGGAGGCGGAGGCCGAGCCTGACCCCGGCGAGGAGGCGCCCGGCCAGGACGTCGAGCCGCCCCCGACACATCGCGTCATCGTTGTCGACGAGGCGCACCTGGGGGCGGGGGCCGGCACCGACCCGGTCCGGGTGGCCCTGCGCAAGGCCCTCACCCAGGTGCGCCACGTCCGCTGGCACCTGGTCTACATCAGCCAGATGGCGGGCCTCCTGCCCCCGTCGGTCCTGGCCCAGACGGTCGTCTGGGTAAAACGCCCTTCCGGGAGGGAGGTCGGAGCCGACCGGCAGGGGCTTAGCCGAGAGCTTTGGGAGCGGGCGGCCGAGGCCTTCCGGGACCTGGAGCGCTCGCCCTTCTACACGGGACCCTACGCCGACCCCCGGGCCTGGGCGTACGTGGACGCCCCGGACTTTGGCTACTGCGGCCTCGTTCCCTTCACGCCGTACTACCTGGTGGGCGAGGCCGTCGAAGACGATGAAGAAAGGAGGTAAGCAATGGCGCGGACCCGAAGAGCACACCCCCGGCGGCGGCACCGCCGCACCCACGGGCGCCGGCGCCGGCCGGCCCACCGCCGCCGGCGGTAGCCCATCTCAGGGCCCTGAGAAAGGAGGTGAAGCGAGGTGGACCTGGCCAACGCGGCCCTGGTACCGATAATCGTTGGAATCGTGGAACTGGCGAAGATGGCCGGCCTGCCAGCCCGGTACGCCGGGCTGGCGGCGGTGGCCCTCGGGCTTGCCCTGACCTACCTGGCGTCGTACGTGGGCGGGCGCCCGGCGGAGGTGGTGCTGACCGGCCTGGCCACCGGCCTGGCAGCGGCCGGCCTGTACTCGGCGGTCAAGGCCGCCGTGGAACCGGAACGTTCGGACTCCGGCGGAGGGGCCCCGTGAAAGCCTGCGCCGTCTGCGGCCGGACCGAGGCCGAGACCGTCCTGTTCTGGTGCGGCACCTGCGGTGTCTGGCTGTGCCCGCGGTGCGAGCGGAACTGGCCGGCGCGGGTGCTGGCCGCCATCAGGAAGGCCTGGAGGGTGTGAAGCGGCGATGACTCGGCTCTGGGGATTCCTGAGGTCGCTTACATGGGCCCTGATCCTGGCCGGGATGCTGGTCTATTTGCTGCTGGACTGGGTACTGCCCGTCCTGGGCGTGCGGGTGCCACCGGCGCGGGTGATCCTGCTGGCCGCCTGCGTCTATCTGACGCTGACGGTGGGGACCGCCCTGGCCGCCATTCTTTACAGGCCCGACCAGGAAGAGAACGGCGACGGAGGTTAGAGAATGCCCCGGACCCTCCCTGTCTACCTGGATCGGACGGAGGTCGAACGGCTGCTGGCGGCAGCCGACTCCGACCTGGCCCGGCTCCTGATCAGGCTCCTCTGGTGGACGGGCGCCCGGGTCTCCGAGGTGCTGGCGGCGAGGGTGGGCGATATCACGGAGGCCGGGATCCGGCTCCCCAACCGCAAGCAGCACCGCCCCTGGTCCATCGCTGAGAAGCACGTCATCCTGCCGCCGGCGGCCCTGGCGGAGCTGAAAGCCACCACGGCCGGACGCAGGCTCGACGAGTTCATCCTCGCCCGCGCCGACGGGCGGCCCATCAGCCGGGTGACGGCATGGCGGATGGTGACCCGGGCCGCGGCCCGGGCCGGGCTCCTGCGGCGCCGGGCCTGGGCCTCGGAGGCCCGCCCGGCCTGGCCGCACACCCTGCGGCACAGCTATGCCGTGCACCTGCTCAAGGAGCGGGTGCCCATCACCGTCGTGCAGCGCCAGCTCGGTCACCGGAACCTGAGCGCGACCCAGGTCTATACGCAGCTGGCGGACTATGACACGACCCGCGTCATGTCGGAGGTGGACCTGTGAGCAACAGCCCGGTCGACCTCATCGGGATGGGCCGGACAATGGCCCAGCACGATGTCCGCCTTGGGGAGGTGGAGCGGCGGCTCCTCGCCCTGGAGGAAAAGATCGACCGGCTCCAGTGGTGGGTCGTAACCACGGCCGGAGGGGTGGCCGTGGCCGTCGCGATGCTCGCCCTGGAATTCCTGCTGCGGAGGTGAAGAGCTTGGCACGAAAACGCAGGTGGATTCAGGAGGCGATCAAGCGGCCGGGCAGACTTCGGGCTTACGTGAGGCGCCGGTACGGGAAAGAGGGCTTCACCCAGCGGGGCACCATCCGGGTGGAGGTGCTCCGGGAGATTGCCCAGGGCGCCGACAGGTCCCTGGCCGCCGCGGCCCGGCTCGCCCTCAGGCTGCGAGGGATGGGGAGAGAGTGAGTATGGCTAACATCGGACGCAAGATTAAAACCCTGGAGGACGTCCCGAAGGAGGCGCCGGCCAGGCGACCCGAAGCGGAGCCGGAGAAGACGGCCCCGAGCCGGCGGCAGATGGAAACAGCGCCAGTGCGGGGGTGATATGGGAGTGATTCTGGGCTGGCGGATCTGGTACCTGGAGGCGGTCCGGACCCGGGAGATGGCCGGGCTGCCTGAGGGGCTCTCCTACGACTACGGCTTGCGGGGGGCCTTTTACGACCTTGACGGCCGATACCGGCGGCCGAGCTCCCCCCGGCCCGAGGCGTGGTGGCCCCTTGACAGGTGGCTCAGGGCCAGGTGCATATCGTGCGAGGAGGTCGGGCGGGACATTCTGGCCTGCCCGGAGTTTCGGGCGGAGTCGGGCGGTAGCCAGCCCGGGGCCGGCCACTGCCCCGGCTTCTTTGCCTTTCACCCGGAGGCCTTCGGCGCGATGGTCGACTACGTGGTTGAAAACGTGGGCGGCATCTTCGGCCACCGGCGGGTGCGCGGCCTGAGCGGGGCGGAGGACGGGTGGCTGGTCATCGGCCTGGTGGCCCTGGCCGGGCGGGTACACGTGCACGAGTACGGCTACCGGGCCGAGTGGGCAAAGTTCCACTCCCTCGCCGGGCCAGCGCCGGGACAGGTGATCCGGGTCACGCCGGAGCTGCAGATCCAGACTGGGGCCTTCCCCCTGGACGTGCTCACGGTCGGTCTGAGCGACCAGCAGCTGGCCAGTATGGAGAGCCGCTTCGCGACCGGCAGGTTGGTCTGGGGACTGGGGAGGTGATAGTGGCGAAGCAAGTCGCTTCAGTGCGGTTCGAAATAAAGCTGGGCGAAGCACGAGAGCCGCAAAAGGAGGTGAAAGGATGCCGTTCTCTTCCACCATTCGCAACCGCCTTGTTGACTACGTTGCGAAGGGCACTACGCCCCCGGCCCTGGTAGGGCCGATAAAGGTGAGCCTACATACCGCCGACCCTGGCGACACCGGGGCGAACGAGGTGAGCGGAGGTGGATACTCTCGCCAGCCAGTGAGTTTTGGAGCCACGTCCAACGGGTCCACGTCAAACTCCGCGGACGTGGTCTTTAACAACATGCCGGCGGTGACGGTGACCCACGCCGGGCTGTGGGACTCTTCGTCGCCGACGCCCGTCTGGCTTGGCGGAGCCCCGCTGACAGCGCCAAAGACGCTCCAGGACGGCGATACCCTGGCCTTTCCGGCCGGCAACCTGACTGTGAGTGTGACGTAGGAGTTAAGTTATGGCGCTTATCTACTTCGACGGCTTCGACTTTTACGGAAGCCCCGCCGATCGGGGCTGGACAGGCAGCGGGACTATCTCCACGAGCTACAAACGAACCGGGCGAGGAAGCCTGCAGGGAGCTACCACTTCTCCGCCTCGCCGGTCCCTTGGGGCCAACTATTCGACTCTGGTCGCCGGTTTTGCGTTTCTTTGCAGCAGCACCACCCAGGGCGCCGCACAGATCTTCGCTTTTCTCGACGGCACATCAAGCCAGATCGTCGTGCAATGGCAGGGCAACAACCTTCCCCTGCTGGTATTGCGGGGAAGCACTGTCATAGCTACCGGGGTGAGGAACCTGCAGGCGAACGTCTGGTACTACTGCGAGATAAAGGTGGTCTTTTCGGGCACCTCAGGAAGCGTCGTCGTGCGTCTTAACGGCGTCGAGGAGCTCACCTTCAGTGGAAACACCATCGCGACGGCTAACGCCTATGCCAACGGCATCGCTGGACCCGCCAATACCGCCCTGTTCATCGACGACCTCTATGTCCTGGACACGACGGGCGTCGTCAACAACAACTTTCTGGGCGACGTGGCCGTCTACACCCTCATTCCAGACATCGACGGATCCCAGGCCCAGTGGACCCCGGTCGGGGCCGCCTCGGCCTTTCAGGCGACCCGGGAACAGCCCGCCGACGACGACGCCACCTATATCGTTACGGGAACGGCGGGGAATGTGCACCTTTTTACCCTGGACGACATCCCGCCCGGGGCCACGGTCTTCGGGCTCCAGGCGTTCGTCCGGGCCCGCAAAGACGACGCCGGGACCCGGGTGATCCGCATCGTCGAGAAGCAGGGTGCAACGACCCGGGAGACGGCGGACATCGGCCTTACGGGCAGCTACGCCTACTACGGGACGCCCATCGAGGAGACCGCCCCGGACGGGTCGGGCTGGACCGACGCCAAAGTCAACGACCTCGAGGTGGGCGTAAAGCTCGTCCAGTAAGGAGGGCCTGAATTGGCTACCCAGGCCCGGACCACCCAGGTGGCCGTCCAGGTCCTGGCACGGCCCGCCCCAAAGGCGCGGGTCACTCAGCAGGCGGTCCAGGTCCTGGCCACCAGGCCCACGGCCCCGACGCCGCCTACCGGGGCGCGGGTTACCCAGGAGGCCCTCGAAGTTCTGGCCAGGCCGGCCTCCAGGGCCAGGGTAACCCAGCAAGCCGTCCAGGTGCTGGTCAGACCGGCCCCGCTGGTCCGGGTCACGCAGGCCGCCTTACAGGTCCTGGCCAACCGGCCCGCACCCCCAGCGCCCCCTACAGGTGCGCGAGTCACGCAGCTGGCGATAGAGGTGCTGGGAGTGCCCATTGCCACCAGGCAAACTTTCACGGCCGGACTCACGGTACTGGGCGCGTCGGGCCTGTCCGGCCGGGCAGTACGCAATCTCGAGGCCGCCCTGTCTTTGACGGCCGCGTCCGCCGTCCATTTGACGGCCGTGGCCCGTCGGCTCGCCGCCGGGATGCTGACGACTCTCACCATGGTCAGCCCGGCCGGGCTTCGTCAGGCCGTCGCGTCTGCTTCGGTGGGGGTGCTGACGGCCCTGGTTAGCGGGGCGAGACGGTCAGCCCAGGCGGCAGTCGGCCTCACGGGGGCGACAGTGTTTACCACGGCAGGTAGACGACTGTCGTTTGCCGGGGTATCGGTCACTGCAGCCGGCTCCGTAGCTGCAGGGGGCGGCGGCATGGTCTACCTGGTTGGCAGTCAGCTCGCCGCGACGGGTGAGTTTGCGGGACACGGCTTCCGAGTAGCTGTGCCCGGTGCCGCCCTGACCAGTAGCTGCTGGGCAGACGGGACGGCGAAGGCAATCCGACGGGGTGCTGGGGCTTTTCAGGCCTTCAGCCTGCTGAGAGGCCGTACCCCCTTTGCCGCCGGACGCTTCTGGCTAATAAGGCTTGGGTTGGCGCTCCGGTTCAGTAAGGACCCGGTGAGGTAATGATGGGCAGCAAGCTCTTTTTGCCGCGGGCGCGCTTCACACAGCCGGACTACCCGAACACCGGACGGGAGCGAGTAGGGTTCTGCTTCCTCCCAGGGGAGACCGGAGGCAACCCGGATGTTGTGGTTGCGCGTGTCCTCACCTCGTGGGACGTGAGCATGGAACCCTGGTCGTCGACAAGCACTGTCGTCCGCATCGGGGAAGTTCTGGCAAGCGGCGGTATCCGGTGGCTGGCGCCGCAGCCCATACCGGAGGATCCCCAGGGCGTCCGGTACTACTCAGCAGCTTCACCCTGGGTGACCGCAGACGGGACGATCCTGGCAACCTCCATGGGATACGACAACCCGACGTACACCAACTTCACGGCCATTCTCCGGCTGGCGCCCGATGGGAGGTTCATCGAACAGGTGTGGCGGGGCGACAACACCTACAACGACTACGCTACCGATTCTGACATGCATCCCCTGCGGGGTTTCAGGGGCAACCCGGACATCGTCTACTTCACGACGCCCACCGTGAACCCGGGGCCGGATGTGGGCTTCTGGCGCACCACGGACGGCGGGCGGACCTGGACCAGGATGAACCCCATGCCCGGCGCGGTCCCCGCCAACAGCCGCGGCGGCCCGGCCCTGGTGTGCATGTCGGTCGGGGTGGACCCCGCCGACCCGAACAGGGTCTACGTGATCGACGAAGGTATAGGCTACAACCAGCAGTTCACGGCCAGCCTCGGGGGCGTTTCCGCCGACGGGGGAGCCACGTTTACCAGGCTGCCGCAGACCTTCATACCGCCCAATTTCGAGGCGTATGATTCGAGGCAGCCGCCCGGTACCCCGCTGGTGGTGAACAACTCCAACTTCGCCCAGGTGCTGGTCCTCGACTCGCACGTGGTCTTCGCGACGGGGGACTTCCTCTGGGCGGAGCCCTACCCCGCGGTCCCCGAGGGCAGCCTCTGGTGGTCACTCGTGGTGCAGCGCTCGGACGACGCCGGGCAAACCTGGACCGGGGATATATTCCGCCTGTACATCCCCGGGGAGAGGCAGTGGGGTGGTAACGTCTTCCTGATACCCCGCCCCGTGGGCGCCGGGCCAGATACCTGGGAGATAGCCGGCCTGGCCAACGGTTACACCCCCGGAAGCGACAGCGGGGGTACCTTCAGGTGGCGCCCCTCCACGGGCTGGCAGGTCGTGGGGCCCTTCGACCCCGCGAGCCTGGGCTCGCCCTACGGGTTCGGCGTCCTGCCGGACGGCAGGCTTATCGCCGCCACGTACGCCTCCTACTACGGGCTGCCAGCCAACCTGTCGGTCGTGGTCTCCGCCGACGGGGTCAGCTGGTTCCCGGCCTGGGACGACCTCACGGTGACGTACCCTCTCGGGCTGTGGGTGATCGACCCGCGACCCTGACCCGCGATGGCCGAGTACTACATCGTCGTTGACAAGAACGGTGCTGAATGGACCGCCGGCGAGGCCGACACGAAGCTGACCACCGACATCCTCATTCGCCCTGATTCAGCCGGTGCGATAGTTTACCGCTACCGGCAAGTCTGGTGGACTCTAAGGGTTACGCGTCTTTCAGACCCCGCGCTCAGGTCGATGCTGGAGGGCCTCCCGGCGCCCCAGGCCGAGGGGGTGCTCCGGGTGCTGCGCCGGCTGCTCCCCCCAGAGGACACGCCGGACAGTCCGACCTTCACACCCCAGGAGCGGGCCCGGCTGGAGTTCCTCGCCTGGCTCCGCCGGCAGGGGAGGCTCCCATCGTAAGCGATGCCGGCCCGGTGAAACAAAAGGGCTATTTTGTTTCAAATCCGGCTGCGCCTCGCCCCGGGGAGTCTTACCCCGGCAATGGGGCTGAGCCTGTGCTGCCGATCGGCGTCCACCCGCTCGGAAACCATCCGCCCGTAGT
>JBHOQU010000110.1:0-66795 GCA_042408785.1 Dehalococcoidia bacterium
GCCACACCTCCCGGACCCCAGCCCGACCGTAAAGCGGCACCTTCACCTGCCGGTCATATTCGGCCGAGCTCTCCGAAACCTCCACCAGAAGCAGAACATCCTCCGGACCCGGATGAGAGCCGGCGTAAAAGTCGGGCCGGTAGCGCAGCAGGGTTACGTCGGGTTCAGGCTCGGAATATTCGCTTAGCCGGATGGGGTTCTGGGCGTTGACCAGAACGTCCGGGCGGGGTCGGGCCGAGAAGAGCCGGATCAAACGCATGACGCAGGCGGCGTGGCGGCTGCCGATGGGGGTCATCTCGACAATCTCCCCTTCGATAAGCTCGACCCGGTCGTCCTCACCCAGGATGCCCGCCCTAACCATCCGGTGATACTCGTCCACCGTAAACTTGCGCAAAACCTTCAGGGCCATCTTACCCCCTTAACCGGCGACTGGCCCGACCCCCAGGCCCGGCTCCACCATCCGGCCCGGGTCCAGAATCCGGTTAAGCTCCTCCTCCGAAAGGCCGGTCCGCTCCCGGGCCACCTCCCGGATGGTCCGGCCGGTCCGGGCCGCCTCCTTGGCGATGGCGGCGGCCGCGTCGTAGCCGATGACCGGGGCGAGGGCGGTGGCCAGCATCAGCCCCTTCTCCACCAGCTCCGGCCCCCGTTCGGTGGCCTTAAGGCCCACCACGCACTTTTCGGTGAAGTTCCTGGTTGCGCTGGCCAGCAGGCTTATGGACTGCAGCAGGTTGTAGCCGATGAGGGGCATCATCGTGTTGAGTTCAAAGAATCCCCACTGCCCCCCCAGCATCACCGCCGTGTCGTTGCCGATGACGTGGGCGCAGACCTGGATAAGGGATTCGGGGATGACGGGGTTGACCTTGCCCGGCATAATGCTGCTTCCCGGCTGGACCTCGGGCAGCAGAAGCTCGCCCAGCCCGGCCCGGGGCCCCGACCCCATCCACCGGATGTCATTGGCGATTTTAAGCAGGCTTACGGCAATGGTCCGAAGCACCCCGCTGGCCTCCACCGCCCCGTCCATGGCCGCCTGGGCCTGGAAGTGGTTGTCCGTCTCCCGAAGGCTGAGGCCGGTCCAGGCCGAAAGACGGCCGATGACCCGGCGGGCAAACTCCGGATGGGTGTTCACCCCGGTGCCCACGGCCGTCCCGCCCAGGGCCAGCTCCGAAAGCTCTTCCTCGGCGTGGCGGAGGCGGCGCAACCCCCGTTCCACCTGGCCGGCGTAGCCCAGAAACTCCTGCCCGAGGCGGATGGGGGTGGCATCCATCAGGTGGGTTCGGCCGGTCTTTATGATCGGCCAGAACTCCTCGGCCTTGACCCGGAGCGCCTTCTCCAGCTCCGTAAGGGCCGGAACCAGCTCCTCCTTGATGGCCAGGAGGGCCGAAAGGTGGATGGCGGTGGGGATGACGTCGTTGGACGACTGGCCCAGGTTGACGTGGTCGTTGGGGTGGACCAGCCGGGAGCCCCGCTGGCCGCCCAGAATTTCGATGGCCCGGTTGGCGATCACCTCGTTGGCGTTCATGTTGGTCGAGGTGCCGGAGCCGGTCTGGAAAACGTCCACGGGGAAGTGGTCGTCCCAGCGGCCGTCAGCTACCTCCTGGGCGGCCTGGGCGATGGCGTCTGCAACCTTCGGGTCTAAAAGGCCCAGCTCCTTGTTGCTCTCGGCCGCGGCCCGCTTGATGAGGCCGAGGGCCTGGATAAACCGCCGGGGAAACCTCAGGCCCGAAATGGGGAAGTTGAGCACGGCCCGCTGGGTCGAGGCACCCCAGAGGGCATCTTCGGGCACCTCCATCTGGCCCATCGAGTCGCGCTCGGTCCGGAACCGCTTCTGCTCCACCGTCATGGGGACCTACCTCCCGGGCAAGCTTTAAAACTCCCTTACATTTTAGGTGAGATCACCCGCCCGGTGTTAGGGACAGGGCCTTTTTACTTGGGCTGAGCCGGTTGGGGCCACCCGGCCCGGTCCCGGGGTGAATCGGGTAAAATGGACATTGCGGGGTTTTAGCGGCCATGGGCGAGGCGAACTGGCAGTTGGCCCGAAAGGTGGAGTTTGACCCCGGGAAGTTTCGCTGGGTCGGCTTCGGGGGACGAAGCTACAAAAGTGCCGACGAGCGCCGGGGCATGAATTGGGCCGGGGTGACCCGGTTCGTTCTGGGGCCGCCCCCCGAAGGCCCGGCCGCCTTCGAACTGCGCTACTTTGAACTCGAGCCCGGGGGCTACTCCAGCCTGGAAAAGCACCGGCATGTCCACTTCATCGTCGTCCTGCGGGGTCGGGGCAAGGCCCTGGTGGGCAGCCGGGTCTTTGAACTAAAACCGTTCGACCTGGTCTACGTCCCGCCCGAAACCCCCCACCGCTGGGTTAACGACGGGCCCGAACCCTTCGGGTTCCTGTGCCCCGTTGACGCCGAGCGGGACCGGCCGGAACCCCTCTCCGAGGCGGAGTGGGAAACCCTGCGGGCAAACCCGACGACCGCGCCGTACGTGTTCTGAGGGGGTATAATAGGTTCGAAAATATGAGCGAACGCGTCCTTTCCCCCCGGGTTCAGCCCGCCGACGCCGAGCTGGAGCTGAGCCTGCGGCCCCGGCGGCTCGACGAGTTTATCGGCCAGGACCGGCTAAAAGAGAACCTTCGGGTCTACATCCAGGCGGCCCTGGCCCGCAAGGAGCCCCTGGAACACCTGATCCTTTACGGCCCGCCTGGCCTGGGGAAAACCACCCTGGCCGGGATTATCGCCAACGAGCTGGGAGTTAACTTCCGGATAACCTCGGGGCCGGCCATCGAGCGGGCCGGCGACCTGGCGGCGATCCTCACCAGCCTCCAGCCGGGGGACGTTCTCTTCATCGACGAAATTCACCGGCTGAACCGGGCCGTCGAGGAGGTTCTTTACCCGGCCATGGAGGACTTCGCCATCGACATCGTCCTGGGTAAAGGCCCGGGCGCCCGCTCCCTGCGCCTTCAGCTCAACAAGTTCACCCTCATCGGGGCCACAACCCGCTATGCCCTCCTCTCCGCCCCCCTCCGGGACCGGTTTGGAGTCGTCTGCCGGCTGGATTTCTACGACCTGCCGGCGATGGTGCAGATCGTCAAGCGCTCGGCCAGG
Organism: Dehalococcoidia bacterium; assembly: GCA_042408785.1. GTDB lineage: Bacteria > Chloroflexota > Dehalococcoidia > JAUQQI01 > JAUQQI01 > JAUQQI01. The sequence continues at coordinate 3,099 of JBHOQU010000110.1, forward strand.
ATCCTGGGGGTGGAGGTCGACGAGGCCGGGGCCGAGGAGGTTGCCCGCCGGTCCCGGGGAACGCCCCGGGTGGCCAACCGGCTGCTGAAGCGGGTGCGGGACTTTGCGCAGGTGATGGGCGACGGCCGCATCACCCGGGAAACGGCCCGCTTTGCCCTGGAGCGGCTGGAAGTGGACGAGGTGGGCCTGGACGAGGTGGACCGGCGGGTGCTCCGGACGGTTATCGAGAAGTTCGGGGGCGGGCCGGTGGGCCTCGAAACCATCGCCGCCGCCATCAGCGAAGACCCCGACACCATCGCCGACGTCTACGAGCCGTACCTGCTTCAGCTCGGCTTCCTCGACCGGACCCGGGTCGGGCGGGTGGCCACGCCGCGGGCCTATGAGCACCTCGGCATACCCTACCCGGCCCACCGCCCGGCTCAGCCCCAGCTCTGGGAGGCCGCATCCGAGTCGCCGGCCGGGTGATTTTCAGCGCCATCCGGGCGCCGGGATGGCAAAATATCTACTGCCGTTGGGCGCGCTTTGCCAGATAACCCTGGTTTTTAGGAGGAAGTAGCTGTGGCAACCCACGCCGAGCCCGAGTTCAGACAAAGGATCCAACCCCACCGCATCGACGAAGTGGTGCTGGGGGTAAGCGACCTGGAAGAGTCCCTGAGCTTTTACCAGGATTCCCTGGGCTTTGAAGTCGAAGCCGTCGAACCTGATCGCGTGATTTTCAACGTGGGCAACGCCCGCCTCATTCTAGAAAAGTTGCCCGACGGGGCGGTGGCCGAGCCCCGGGGGCAGGGCGTTCGGCTCTACTTCGCCGTCCGTGACGTGCACGGCCACTTTCACCAGGCCCGGGAGATGGGCGTGACGCCCCTTGACCCCAATGAACCCGGCTTCGTCCTGGCGGAAGAACCGGTAACCCAACCGTGGGGCTACCGGGAATACCGGATCGAGGACCCCGACGGCTACCAGCTCTTTTTCCGCCAGAAAATCGAGCAGATGGAGTAGCCGGGCCAAAAAAACCGGCCCGGGATTTTTCAGGCGGACGGCCCTTCGGCCTTGACAGACATAACCGCATCCGCTATCTTTAAGTAGACGTTAGTAGTTGGCATCCCAACTACTTAAAAGGAGTGGGCCGATGGCCGACCCGGTTTTGACCCTTCGGCTGCTGGGCTTCGCCGAGTACGAGGCCCGGGCCTATACCGCCCTTCTGCGCCGCAGCCCCCTGAACGGTTACGAGCTCGCCAAGCTCTCCGGCGTTCCCCGGGCCGATATCTATGCCGTCCTCCAGCGCCTTGAGGAGCGGGGGGCGGTGGTCCGGGTCGATGCCGAGGCCGGCGTTCGCTACGCCCCAATTCCCCCCGATGAGCTTATCGCCCGACTCCAGAGCCGCTACCACGGCCTCCTGGAGGATGCCCGCCGGGCCCTCGCCGAGCTGACGGCCCCGGCCGAATATGAATCTGTCTGGAATACCCGGGGCTATTCCGCCCTCCTCGACCATGCCCGGAGCCTGGTGGCCTCGGCCCAGGGCGAGCTCCTGGTGGGGCTTTACCCGCCGGAGGCCCAGGCCCTCGGTCCCGACCTGGGTCGGGCCGAGGGGCGGGGTGTGGGGGTCACCACCGTCTGTTTTGCCGGCTGCCCCCAGGAGTGCGGGGCCTGTCGGGGCCGGGTTTACCGCTACCGGATCGTCCCCGAGGGTCCGGCCCGCTGGCTCATCGTCGTACCCGACCAGGCCGAAGTCCTGGCCGGGGAGATCACCGGCGACCGGGAGGCCATGGCCGTGCGCACCCGCCAGCGGCTGCTGGTGGACCTGGCCGGCTGGTACCTGCGAAATAGCATCGCCCTGGCCGCCGTTCTGGCCGACCTGGATGCCCGTCTGGACGGCCTTTTGAAGCCCGAAACCAGGGCCGTTTTCCGGGCCCTGAGTCCGAAGGGGCGGCCGGCCGACTGGCTCAGCTATCTGCGCGGCCTGCTCAAAATGGGGCCGGGCATGAGGTCGGCCGAAGGGGGTTAAGGGGTGGTTTCTGCCCGGAGGGCCTTTCGGCGGCTGGGGAGGGAGGTCGGGGGCTGGCCCCCCTTGATGCGCCTCGGCCTGGGGGTCTTTGCCGTCGGCGGCTCGGCCGACCTCGCTTACCATGCCGGGCTTCAGACCGCCTGGGCAATCCCGGCCGCGGCGGCTTTCTGGGCCCACCTTATCACCCTCGTCGGCATGGTTGTAACCATGCTGGGAGTCTTAACCGGGAGGAGGTGGAAGCGCAGAATCCAACAGCCCCCTAGCCCTGGTCTAGGCCTAAGAATTCCGAAGGAGGTGTAACCCATGCCTATCGGCGCGTTTATCAACGTCCTTCCGCCGGCGGCGTTCTTGCTGGTTCACCTGGTGGCCTTCCTCATCGGCGCCTACTTCGCCTACCGGGCCTTCGGGGCCGGCCTGAATACCTTCGGCTGGGCCTTCACCCTCTACGCCCTGGCCGAAATCGTCTACATGACCTACCACCTGGACATCACCGTCTTCCTGTTCGCCCACACCATCTCCGAGGTTCTCGACCTGGTCGCCTTCGTCCTGGTCTTCGTCGCCGGGGTCCAGCGGGTTCTGGCCGGGCGGCCGGCGGCAACCTAGGTTGGGGATTTTTTTGAAGCTCAGCCGGCTGCTTGTGCTCGTCGGACTGCTGGGGGTGCTGGGGGCGGCCTGTGCCCCGGCCGGGACCACCGCCGCCCCGGTGGAGACCGACCAGGTTAAGATGGCCAAATCGTACCGGTTTGACCCCGGGGTGATCAAGGTCAGGGTCGGCGCCACGGTCACGTGGTTTAACGACGATAACTTTACCCACGACGTGAACTTTACCCGGGGCCCGGCCCGGTTTCACAGTCCGCCCCTGCGGCCCGGGGAGCGGACCTCATTCACCTTCACCCAGCCGGGAGAATACGAGTACGAGTGCAGCTTTCACCCCCAGAACATGAAAGGCAAGGTGATAGTCGAGGGGACGTCCGGCTACTGAAAAACCCCCGCCCGCCGTACACTCCTACGCCCGGCGCCTGGGCCCGGAAATTTCCGGGCCCAGGCGTTTTTATCCACTTTTTGGCACGGGAGCTGTCCTGACGGGGCCGCTGACCCTTGACAGTCCACCCGGCCGTTGCTTAAAATCGCGGCGTCTTGAACCCCCAAAATCAGGCTTAAGGAGAAGGGACCAGTTGCGGTCGGATTTGTGGCTCAGCCGGGAGCTTGACCGAATTTGGCAAACCCATTTTGCGGATGTCCCGCGGGTCAATGAGGTGGTTATTCGGTTTATGGGTAGCTGGAAAACCCGCCTCGGGGTTATTAAACTTTCGGAGTGCCAGCGGCACACCCTGATCGGCATAAACAGCCTGCTTCGGCTGCCCGCGGTCCCGCCGCTCATCGTCGAGGTGACCATTGCCCACGAACTGGTCCACTATGCCCACGGCTTCGGGTCGCCCCTGCCCCGCAAATACCGGTATCCCCACCGGGGCGGGGTTGTTGAGCGGGAGCTTCGCCGGCGGGGTCTCGGGGAGAAGCTGGCCGAGTACAGCCGCTGGCTAGAGGAGCACTGGTTCCCCCTTTACGACCACATCTGCCTCAACGGCCACAGGTTGGGTCTGGCCGTTTGACGGCGGCCGGGGGCCGTCAGGCCCGGCTGAGTGCCGGCAGACGCTCCAGGGTGGCCACGTTCGCGCCCTGCCGGACCATCTCCTCGATGGCCTCCTCGGAGTCGTGGGGCTTCAAGTTGACGCCCCGAATTGCATCCAGGAGGACGGTCACCTTAAAGCCCCGCTTGAGGGCTTCGAGGACGGTCCAGCGGACGCAGTAGTCGGTGGCCAGGCCCCCAACGTAAAGGTGGTCGATGCCCCGCCGCCTCAGCCCCTCCTCCAGCGGGGTGCCGTCGGCCTCGAAGCCGTCGAAGGCCGAGTAGCTGTCCCGCTCCGGGTCCATCCCCTTGGAGATGACGACGGCCTCCCCGAGCTTTAAATCGGGGTGGAACTCGGCGCCCGGGCTCCCCTGGATGCAGTGGGGCGGCCAGACCCCGCCGTACTGCCGGAAATGCTTGGTCACCTCCGGGTGCCAGTCGCGGGAGACAAACATGGGCCGGCCGGCTTCCCGGAACCGCTCGATGTATTTGTTAACAACGGGGACAATCTTATCCCCCTCGGGGACGGGAAGGGCCCCACCGGGCATGAAATCCAGCTGCGGGTCCACGATAAGCAAGGCCTCGGCCATCGAGCCTCACCTCCACCTGGGTTTTCTACAAAGATTTTAAATCAACCCTGCCCACCGAAATAATCCGCCACCAGCCGGGCCGCCTCGGCGATGGCCTCTTCGGCCTCCCCATAGTCGGCCAGGTCGCCCGTCAGCACCACCAGGACCACCGGACCTGCCGGCAGGTAGATTATCCCGGCGTCGTGGGCGATTCCGGGCAGGCTTCCGGTCTTGTGGGCCACCGGCAGCCCCGCCGGCAGCCCGGCGGGGATCCGGCGGTTGTCCCGCTGTCGGAGGAGCACGTCCCGCATCTGCCGGCTGGCTTCGGGGCTTACCGCCCGCCCGGTCTCAATAAGCTCGAAGATCTTGAGCACATCGGCCGGGGTGGTGGTTGCCCCCGACCAGTCGATGTGGGTGTCCGTCAGGCCGTAGCGTTTAAGGATCCCGTTGATCCGGTCAACGCCCAGCAGCTGCATGAAGACCAGGGCGGTGGGGTTGTCGCTTAAGGTGATCATTGCCTCCAGGGCCTCCCAGCCGCTTACCACATCCCCGGCGTAGTAGACGCTCCATTCGCTGGCATTTACCGCCCACTCGGGGAGGGTGATAGGGTCGTCCAGGTTCAGTTCGCCCGCCTCCACCGCCTCGAAGAGGGCAAGCATCACCCCGAGCTTGTAAAGGCTGGCGGCCTCGAAGACCTGGTCCGGGTTGTAAGCGGCCGCCTCGCCCGTGCGCAGATTTTTGACGGCAATCCCGATGGTCCCAAAGTCGGCCGGCAGCCCGGCCACGAACCGGTCGACCCGGGCCTGGAGGATACCGCCCAGCTTTGGCCGGGGCTGGGCACTCCTCACCGGAGTCAGCGGGGAACCCACCTGGCTTTCCCGGCTCCAGAAGGGCAGACCGACGGCGGTGCCGGCGATCAGGCCGACCGCCAGCAGGAAGGCCCACCGCCGGGGCAGAGGGGGTTGCCTGCGCTTCACGGCCGGTAGATGCCCTGAAAATACTCCTCCAGGGAGATTCCGGCCCGGTGGAGCTGGGTTGCCAGCTCGACCCCCACGAACCGGAAGTGCCAGGGCTCATAATCATACCCCGTTATAGCTTCCTTGCCGGGGGGGTAGCTCATTACGAACCCGAACCGGTGGGCGTTGGCCTGAAGCCAGCGCCCCTCCGGGGTGTCCGCAAAACTTTCGGTGAGCTGGTAGGTTGCCCGGGGGCTGGTGAGGTCGACGGTGGTGCCCAGTTGGTGCTCGCTGTGGCCGGGGCGGGCGCTCACCCGGACCGCCCGCGCCTCGCCCAGCACCCTCACCCAGTAGCTGTGGACGGCCGCCTGGGTCTGGTAGGACCGGTAGGCCGAGCTGACGACGATTTCCAGGCCTTCCGCCCGGGCCGCCTCGATAAGCTCCCGGAGGGGGCCGAGGGCGACCCGGCGGAGGAGCATGCCCTGAACGGTGACGGGCACCCCGGTAATGGGCACCAGGTCCGGGGGCACGTAGTCGGGGGGAAGGCTCCGCTCCCGGTTGACCCAGAGAAGCAGACCCTGGTCATCCCGGGGCGGGGTGAAGGGTGGGGCCGAAGCCTCGGGGCCCGGGGTCGCCGTGGGGTCCGGCGGCGGGGCGACCGCCGGCGGGGCGGCGGTGGCCTCGGAACCGGGCGGGGTGTCGGCCAGGCCCTGGGAACCCTGGTGGGGCCAGAGCACCGCCCCAAGGCCGACGGTGAGCACCAGGGCCGCCAGGGCAACCCAGCCCCAGGTCGGCCGGCGGGACCGCCTTCCCCGACGCGGACCGGTTGGGGGTATCACACCTGAATCATAAGCCTACCGGCCGGCCCCTGTAAACAGGAAGCGGCCCTGTGCTAATATCAGGCGGACCAAAGGCCGACGGGTGAGGTGATTTAAAAATGCGGGTCGAATACCACATCCAGGGACGGGACTTGCGGGCACTGCCCGAACTGGTCCGCCGGGTCGAAGAGGTCGGCTACGACGCCGTGACCAGCAGCGAGACCAGCCACGACCCCTTCCTGCCGCTGGTCCTGGCCGCCGAACACTCACAACGACTGCTGCTGGGCACCTCGGTCGCCATCGCCTTCCCCCGAAGCCCCATGGTGGTGGCTTACCTGGCCTGGGATTTGCAGAAGTTTTCGGGCGGCCGCTTCGTCCTGGGTCTGGGAACCCAGGTCAAAGGCCACAACGAGCGGCGGTTCAGCGTGCCCTGGACCGCCCCCGGTCCCCGCCTTCGGGAATACATCGGGGCCCTGCGGGCCATCTGGGACTGCTGGCAGAACGGCACCCCCCTCAACTTCCGGGGAAAACACTACACGTTTACCCTGATGACCCCGTTTTTCAACCCGGGCCCCATCGAGCATCCCCGAATTCCCGTTCACATCGCGGCCGTCAATGCCTTTATGGCCCGCCTTGCAGGCGAAATCTGCGACGGCATCCGGCTGCATTCGTTTCTGAGCCCGAAATACCTTCGGGAAGTGATCATCCCGGCGGTGCAGGCCGGGGCGGCCCGGGCCGGCCGAGCCCTCGACGACTTTGAGCTGGCCGGAGCCGGCTTCGTGATTGCCGGCCGGACCGAGGCGGACCTCGCCCCCCAGCGGGAGGCGGTCCGGCGCCAGCTGGCCTTTTACGCCTCCACCCGCACCTACCGGCCGGTGATGGCGATCCACGGCTGGGGAGAGACCGTGGACCAGCTCCACCGGCTCTCCCTGCAGGGCCGCTGGGCCGAGATGGCCGGCCTCATCACCGACGAGATGCTCGAAACCTACGCCACCATCGGCACCTACGACGAGATCGCCGACCGCCTGCGGGAACGGTACCGCGGCCTGGTAACCTCGGTGGCCCTTAACCTGCCCCTGGAGACGGCCGAAGACCGGGAGCTGGCGAGGGAGGTCATCGCCAGGGTCAAAAAGATCGAGGCCTTCTCCGCCGCCCCGGCAAGATAACGGCCTGCCGTCCGAACCAAGGCAATCGGGGGTATCCGGTCCCGGGCACCGACGGCCTAACGGGTGCTCCACGGCCAGCTGGCCGTGGAACCGCCAGGCCCCGAACTTCAGGCCCCGGGTTCGCCCCCAGGCCCTTCGCCCAGGGTCCGGCCGGGTTACTCCGGCCGGGACCGGCGGGCTTCGGCGATGGCCCGCAGGACCCTTTCGGGGGTGAGGGGCATATCGATGTGGCGCACGCCGAGGGGGGCAAGGGCGTCCACCACGGCGTTGACGACGGCCGGGGGCGCCCCAATGGTGCCGGCCTCGCCCACCCCCTTAACCCCGAGGGGGTTGTTAGGGGTGGGAGTCTCCGTCTTGTCGACAATAAAGGCCGGCAGGTCATCGGCCCGGGGGAGGGCGTAATCCATCAGACTGCCCGTAAGAAGCTGGCCGTTCTCATCGTAGGCAACCCTTTCCAGGAGGGCCTGGCCGATGCCCTGGGCCAAGCCCCCGTGAACCTGCCCCTCGACCAGCAGGGGATTGATCACCCGACCGCAGTCGTCCACCGCCACCATTTTCTCCAGCCGAACCACCCCCGTTTCGGCGTCGACCCTGACCACCGCCACGTAAGCCCCGAAGGAGTAGCTTTCCTGGGGCGCCTGGAAATAGGCGGCGGCCTCCAGGCCGGGTTCGATGCCCGGGACCGGGGCCCGACTGTAGGCGGCCCGGGCCACCTGCTCGAGGGTTACCGCCCGCCCCGGGGCTCCCCGGACGAAGATTTTGCCGCCCTCATAGACCAGGTCCTCGGGGGCAGCCTCGAGCAGGTGGGCAGCCACCTGGAGGGCCTTCTGCTTTACCCGCTCGGCCGCCACCACCAGGGCGCTGCCGGCCAGGGCCGCGCTCCGCGACCCGAAGGTGCCGATCCCCACCGGCACCACTGCCGTATCCCCGTAGCGCACCCGGATGTTTTCGATGGGCACCCCAAGCTGGTCGGCCACCAGCTGGGCGAAGGTGGTCTCGTGGCCCTGGCCGTGGGGCACCGCGCCGGTCAGAACCGTTACCCGGCCGCTGGGCTCGACCCGGACGACCCCGCTCTCCCAGCCCTGGGCCGAAAGTTCCACGTAGGTTGCCAGGCCGATGCCTAGACATTCGCCCCGCTCCCGGGCCCGGGCCTGTTCCCGACGGAGGTCGTCATAGCCCACCAGCTCCAGGGCCCGGTCCAGGGCGGCCTCGTAGTTGCCGCTGTCGTAGACCACCCCGGTGGCCGTGCGGTATGGGAACTGCTCCGGCCGGATGAAGTTTCGACGTCGGACCTCCGCCGGGTCGAGTCCCAGCTCCCGGGCCACCGTATCCATCAGCCGCTCGGCGACGAAGGCCGCCTCGGGCCGCCCGGCCCCCCGGTAGGGCCCGGTGGGAATCGTGTTCGTGAAGACGGTCGTCACCCGGCTCCGAACGTTAGGGATATCGTAGGCGCCGACGCAGTAGACCGGGGTCCGGAGGGGCGGCATGGCCGTGCTCAACTGGAGAAAGGCGCCCAGGTTGTAGATGCTTTCGACCTTGAGGCCTAGCACCCGGCCGTCGGCGGTAACGGCCGCCTCGACGTAGTCCACCTCCTCCCGGGCCTGCATGGTGCTCAGGAGGTCCTCACTTCGGGTTGCCACCCAGCGCACCGGGCGGCCCAGCATCCGGGCCAGGTGGGCGGTGAGCACCTCCTCCCGGTAAGCACAGCCTTTCGACCCGAACCCGCCCCCCACATCCGGGGCGATAACCCGGACCCGGTGGTCCGGGATGCCCAGGACGGTCGCCAGGGCGCTGCGAACGTTGTAAACCGACTGGGTGGAGACCCAGACGGTAAGCTCGCCGGCGGCCGGGTCATAGGCGGCCAGGACTCCCCTGGGCTCCATGGCCACGGCCGCGATACGGGAGTGGGCAATCTTAAGGCGAACGACCCGGTCGGCCCGGGCGAAGGCCGCCTCTACATCCCCGCCCTCCCGGCCGAAGGTATAGGCGACGTTGGTGCCGAGCTCCGGGTGGACCAGGGGCGCGCCCGGCTTTAGGGCCTCTTCCGGGTCGACCACGGCCGGGCCGGGCTCATATTCGGCGTCGATCAGCTCTAAGGCGTCCCGGGCCAGGGCCGGGGTTTCGGCCGCCACCGCCGCGACGGGCTCCCCAACGGCCCGAACCCGGTCCCGGGCAAGCAGGGGGTGGGGCGGGACCCGCATCCCCCCCACCACCCGGTTGACGGGCATCTCCCCCAGCCCGGCCACATCTTCGCCGGTTAAAACCGCCACGACCCCCGGCAGGGCCCGGGCCCGGGAGACATCCAGCCGGCGGATGTGGGCACTGGCATACGGGCTCCGAAGAAAGGCGACGAAAAGGGTGCCGGGAAGCCGGATGTCGGCCACGTACCGGGCCGCGCCAGTGATGAACCTGGGGTCCTCAACCCGCTTGGTGGGGGCGCCGATCAGCCTGCCGGCGGCGGTGACCATGCTCCAGGCCTCCAAAGCTAGGTTTGCGCAAGGGGACCAACCGGACTATTATATAGCAGTCAAAGGCGCTGGAGGGACCCAGGTGACCCACCACCCGACGACCGCAAGCGTTGCCGTCCCCCGGACCGGAGCCGACCGGCTTGTGCCGCTGACCGTCATCGGGAGCCACGCCGTTCAGCACGCTTACGGCCAGGGCTTTCTGGTGATTCTGCCGGCGGTGTACGCCGGCCTGGGACTAGGGCCGCTGGAGGCCGGCCTCATCGACAGCGTCCGCAGGCTCACCGGCGGCATCACCAGCATGGGTGGGGGCCTGGTGGTGGACCGGCTCCAGCAGTACCGGGGGGTCATGCTTGCCCTGGCCCTCGGCCTGATGGGGGCCGGCTATTTCCTGGCGGCCGCTGCCCCCTCGTATCCGCTGCTGGTGCTGGCTTTCGGCCTGGCAACGGGGGCCGGGTCCCTCTGGCACCCGCCGGCCCTGAGCATCCTTTCCCAGCGGTTTCCGGGCCGGCGGGGCCTGCTCATTGCCCTGCACCGGGCCAGCGGCAGTATCGGGGACACGGTCGGCCCGATGCTGGTGGGGGTGCTGCTCCGGCTCACCGACTGGCGAACGGTCCTGCAGGGTTCACTGGTGCCGGCCGGGGTTGTGGCCGTGGGCCTTGCCCTGGTTCTCCGGTCAGCCGCCGGGGCTTCGGCTGGGGGAACGGCCGCCGCCTCCCCCAGCTTCCGGGCAGTGCTGGGGTCGCTGGTCAGGCTCTTCCGGGCGGGCTCCCTGCCCCGGCTCATGGCGGTGGCCGGCCTTAGGGGCATGGCCGACAACGCCCTGCTGGTATTTTTACCCCTCTACCTGAGCGAGGTCCTGCGGCTGGACCCGGTAACCGTTGGCTTCCACGTTTCCCTGCTGACGGGGCTGGGGATAGTTTCGGGGCCGCTGCTTGGGGGCCTTTCGGACCGGGCCGGCCGCAAGCAAGTGGTGCTGGGGGTTATGGGGGTCTCGGCCCTGCTGGCGGCGGCGATGGGACTGGTGGGCCAGGATATCGGCCTGACGGTTCTGGTGGCACTGATGGGGTCGGTCCTCTACGCGGCCAACCCGATCCTGCAGGCGGCGGCCATGGACATTGCCGAGGGCCTCCGGCTGGAGGGGAGCATGATCGGCCTGATGTGGGGAAACAATGCCCTCTTTGCGGCCATCTCCCCACTGATTCTGGGCCTTCTGGCCCACTTTTTCGGCCTCGGGGTGGTCTTCTGGTATGCCCTGGCCCTCTACCTGGCCGGGGCTTTGTTAACCGTTACCCTCTGATCCGGGCCGCCTATTGCGCGGCCGGTGGTGACTGCCCAAAATACTGGTGACCCCAGATAAGGAGGTGTGTAATGCGGCGGGATATCGAGTTCAATGCTGAAGGTGTGACCCTGCGGGGCTGGTTTTACTACCCCGACGACGCTACGGGTCCGGTTCCCACGGTCGTCATGGCCCACGGCTTTTCGGCCGTTAAGGAAATGTACCTGGACCGGTACGCCGAGGTGTTCAGCCAGGCGGGCCTTGGGGTGCTGGTCTTCGATAACCGGAACTTCGGGGCCAGCGACGGCGAGCCGCGGCAGGAGATCGACCCGTGGGCTCAGGTTCGGGATTACCGGCACGCCATAACCTTTGCCCGGACTTTGCCCGAAGTGGACCGGGAAAGGATCGGGGTTTGGGGCAGCAGCTACAGCGGCGGCCACGTTCTGGTCCTGGGGGCCATCGACCGGCGGGTCAAGTGCGTTGTGTCCCAGGTGCCCCTGGTCAGCGGCTATCGGAACGTCTTGCGGCTGGTGCGCAACGACCTCATCCCTCAGCTCCGGGCCCAATTCGACGCCGACCGAGAGGCCAGGTTCCGGGGCCAACCCCCGGCCATGGTCGCGGTGGTTGCCGAGGACCCAACAAAGACACCCTGCGCCCTACCTACGCCGGACTCTTGGCAGTGGTTCACCGAGACCGGACGGACCCGGGCACCGGCCTGGCGCAACGAGGTCACTTTAAGGTCGGTGGAGATGCTGATGGAGTACGAGCCCTGGGTGTACATCGACCGGATTGCGCCCACGCCGCTGCTGATGGTGGTGGCGGCCAACGACGTGCTCACCCCAACGGACCTGGCCCTCGAGGCCTACAACCGGGCCCTGGAGCCGAAGAAACTGGTCATACTACCCGGCGGGCATTTTGACGCTTATACGACCGACTTTGAACTGGCCGCGGGGGCGGCCCGGGACTGGTTTGTCCAGCACCTGACCGGGGCCTGACGCTGACCAGCGGCGCCGAAAACCGGGAAAGCCCTGGCTGAAACCCAGGCCGGTTGACAAGTCGGGCGCAGAGGGGTATAATCAGCCGAGGCACAGGATATATGATATACGGTGATAACCTGGGGGCAGTCGGTTCCCGGGTTCGGCGGGGGCCGACCCTCGTCCAGCAGGTTTATGAGGCCATCTGTCAGGACCTGGTAACCGGCCGGCTCGCCCCCGGCCAGCGCATCGTGCTGGACCGGCTGGCGGCCGAGCTGGGCACGAGCCCGACGCCGGTTCGGGAGGCTCTGGCCCGTCTCACCCAGGAGGGCCTCATTATCGCCGGACCTAACGGCCGCCTCCAGGTCATCGACCTGACGCCCCAGTACGTCCTCGACATTTTCCTGGTCCGAGCCGCCCTGGAGGGCCTCGCCGCCGAGCTGGCGGCGACCCGGATGGACGTGCAGGTCCTCAAGCATCTTCAGGAGGTCCTCGCCGAGGCTACGGCGGCCCTAACCGAGGGCCGCTACGACCTTTACACCCAGGCCGACGCCCTGCTTCACCGGGCCGTCGCCGAGGCCGCCGGCAATCAGGTCCTCAACCGCAACCTGAAGATGCTCTGGGTCCACGTCGACTTCATCCGGGGCTATTCCCACCGCACCGCCGGGGAGCATCTGCGGGCCTCCCACGCCGAGCACCTCCAGATTGCGGCCGCCCTGGCGGCCCGGGATCCGGCCGGCGCCCGCCGGGCGATGGAAGAGCATATCCGGGGGGCCGGGCGGCGGATCGCCCAGCTCATCGATTTCGTCGGCTGGGATTCCCGGCCCCTTCTTGAGGGGGAGACCTGACCGCCAGCCAGGAGGGACGATGCAGCATAAGTTCTTGATTCACAAAAAAGGCGACCACGTGGGGGTGGCGGTGGCCGAGATCGCCGCCGGCGAGGTGGTTACCGGCGTCTTCATGGACGACGGGTCCACCATCCAGGTTCGGGCCAACCAGAACATCCCCTTCGGCCACAAGATCGCCATCCAGGCCGTTGAGCCCGGGGGGATCGTCCTCGAGTACGGGGTTCCCATCGGGCAGGCCCCACGCGGCCTGGCCGTGGGCGACTACGTGCACACCCACAATCTCAAAAGCTTGAGGTGGGCCAGGTCATGAGCGCAGAACTTTTCGGCTATCGGCGTCCCGACGGACGGGTAGGCATCCGCAACCACGTGGTTATCCTCCCGGTCGACGACATCTCCAACGCCGCCACCGAGGGGGTTGCCCGGCTGATCCCCGGCACCATCCCCCTTCCCCACCACTACGGCCGGCTCCAGTACGGGGCCGACCTCGACCTGCTCTTCAGGACCCTCATCGGCACGGGCGCAAACCCCAACGTGGCGGCCGCCGTTGTCATCTGCATCGAGGAGAACTGGGCCCGGAAGGTGGCTGACGGCATCGCCTGCACGGGCAAGCCCGTGGCCTGGTTTGCCATCGAGGGCCACGGGGACCTGGAAACCATCGCCCGGGCCGCCCGGCAGGCGAAAGAGTTCCTCCAGTGGGCCTCTGAGCTGCGCCGGGAGCCCGTTTCCGTTTCCGACCTGCTGGTGGCCATCAAGTGCGGCGAGTCGGATACCACCACCGGCCTGGCCTCCTGCCCGACGGTGGGGTGGGTAGTCGACCGGCTGGTGGAGATGGGGGCCCGGGTGATCTTCGGGGAGACCTCCGAGCTTACCGGCGGGGAGCACCTGATCGCCGAGCGGATGGCAACGCCCGAGCTCCGGGAGAAGTTTCTGCGGGTTTACCGGGACTACGTCGACGAGATCGAGCGGCAGGGGGTGGACCTTTTAGGCTCCCAGCCGACCCAGGGCAACATCGCCGGGGGCCTCTCCACCATTGAGGAGAAGGCCCTCGGCAACATCGAAAAGACCGGCACCAAGCCCATCGTGGGGGTTCTGGGGCCGGCCGAGGCCCCGCCCCCCGAGCCCGGCCTCTATTTCATGGACACCTCGTCGGCGGCGGCCGAATGCCTCACCCTCCAGGCCGCGGCCGGGGCGGTGGTCCACTTCTTCCCCACCGGCCAGGGCAACGTGGTGGGTCACCCCATCATGCCGGTCCTGAAAATCACCGCTAACCCCATTACCGCCCGCAAGATGGCCGAGCACATCGACCTGGACGTAAGCGGCCTGCTCACCCTTGAACTGAGCCTGCCCCAGGCCGGTCAGCAGCTTTTAGAACTGCTCTACCGGACGGTGAACGGGCGGCTTACGGCCGCCGAGGCCCTGGGCCACCGGGAATTCGTTCTGACCAAGCTTTACCGGAGCGCCTAGTCGGGGAGCGCCATGATTGTGGCCGGCCCCGAGTTTTACGAGGCCGTCGAACGGGCGGCGGCCGAGGCGTACGTCAGGGCCCTCATCGACGTCCCGGCCGACGTCCGGGCCGCCCTGGAGGCGGCCCGCCGGCGGGAGATCCACCCCATCGGCAGCCGGGTCCTGGAGCTGGTGGCCCTCAACATCCGGACTGCCGACGAGCACAAAATTTTGGTCTGCCAGGACACGGGCACCCCGGTCTACTGGGCCTTTATCGGGTCGGGGCTGGCCGTGGACGGGGCCCGGCTCGAGGCGGCCATCCGGCGGGGGGTGGAGGCGGCGACCCGGGACCACTCCCTGCGCTCCAGCATCTGCCACCCCATCACCCGGCAGAATCCCCAGACGAACACCGGCTACCGGGTCCCGGTGGTCCACTTCGAGTTCGCGGCCGGGGCCGACTGCCTGGACCTGGTGATGCTCCCCAAGGGGTCCGGCTCCGAAAACCAGAGCTTTTTAAAGATGCTCAGCCCGGCCGACGGGGTGGCCGGGGTCAGGCGGTTTATCCTGGAGTCCGTCGTCGAGGCCGGACCCAAGGGCTGCCCGCCCTACATCGTCGGGGTGGGCCTCGGGGGATCGGCCGACCTGTGCATGGTGCTGGCCAAGCGGGCCCTCCTGCGGCCCATCGGCAGCCGCAACCCCGACCCGGCGGTGGCCGCCCTGGAGGCCGAGCTTCTCGAAGAGGTCAACCGGCTGGGGATCGGGCCCCAGGGGCTGGGCGGGGCGGTGACGGCCCTGGCCGTCCACATCGAGCATGCCTATACCCACATTTCCCAGAATCCGGTCGCCGTTAATATCCAGTGCTGGCGGGGCCTGCGGGCTGCGGCCCGGGTCTACGCCAACGGCCGATGGGAATTGCTTTCCCAATGGCAACCTGGCGGCTGACCACCCCTCTGACCGAGGCTGACGTCCGGCAGCTTCGGGCCGGCGACCTGGTCTTCCTTGACGGCCGGGTCGTGGGCGTCCGGGATGCCACTTTGATCCGCATCTTCGACCAGGGGGTTGAACCCCCCATCGACCTCTCGGGGGCGGCGGTACTCCACACCGCCCCGAACGTCCGGCGGGACGGCGACCGGTACGTCCCCCTGTCGGTGGGAACCACCACCAGCGCCCGGATGGACCGCTTCACCCGGGGCCTCCTGGAGCGGTACGGGGTCCGGGCCATCATCGGCAAGGGGGGCCTCTACCTGCCCAAAAGCCTGGAAGCCCTTAAACAGTTCGGCGGCTGCTACCTGGCCATCGTCGGGGGTGCGGCCGCCTGGCAGACCCTCCACACCGAGGCCATTGAGGCCGTCTACTGGGAGGACCTGATGCCCGAGGCCCTCTGGGTCTTCCGGGTCAGGGATTTGGGACCGCTGTTTGTGGCCATCGACAGCCACGGCCGGAGCCTCTACGCCGAGGTCGGCGCCGAGGCCCGGGCGCGGCTGGGGCAGATTCTGGGCGGGGGGTGAGCGCCCTGACCGAACCGGAAACCATTACGACGGACATCCTGATCCTAGGCGGCGGTGGGGCCGGAACCCTGGCCGCCCTCCACGCGGCCGACCATCCCAGCCTGAACATTGTGGTGGCCGTGAAGGGCCTGCTGGGCAAGAGCGGCTGCACCCGGATGGTCCAGGGCGGCTACAACGCCGTCCTACACCCCGACGACTCGGTCGAACGGCACTTCCTCGACACCCTGAAGGGCGGGGCCTTTATCAACGACCAGGAGCTGGTCTGGGTCCTGGTCAACGGGGCCCCCCGAATGGTGGCCGAGCTGGAGAACCGCTACGGCTGCTTTTTCGACCGCAACCCCGACGGCACCATCCACCAGAAACCCTTCGGGGGCCAGACCTTCGACCGGACGGTCCACCGGGGGGACCTTACCGGCATCGAGATTATGGAGCGGCTCCGACAGGCCCTCCTGGCCTGCGAGTCGGTCCTGGTCCTCGAGGAGCACCGGGCGGTGGGCCTCCTCTGGGACCGGGGCCGGAGTCGCATCTGCGGGGCCCTGCTGCTGGACATCCGGCGGGGGCGCTTTCTGGTCGTCCGAGCCCGGGCCACCCTGCTGGCCACCGGCGGCGGGCCGACCATGTACCGGCTGGCGACCCCTTCCCGGGAGAAGAGCCTGGACGGGATCATCCTGGCCTATGAGGCCGGGGCCCGGCTGATGGACATGGAGATGGTCCAGTTCCACCCCACGGCCCTGGTGGCGCCCGGCTCGGAGCTAAACGGGGCGGTGCTGGAGGAGGGGTTACGGGGGGCCGGGGCTTATCTTTTAAACAGTCAAGGCGAGCGCTTTATGGCCCGCTACGACCCGGAGCGGCTGGAACGCTCCACCCGGGACGTGGTTTCCCGGGCCTGCTATCTTGAGATTATGGCCGGCCGGGGCACCCCCAACGGCGGCGTCTGGCTGGACATCAGCCACCTGGGCCGGGATACGGTCGAGGCCCTCTTTCCGGGTATGGCGGAGCGGACCCGGGCGGCCGGGGCCGACCTGGCCGCCGGCCCGGTGGAGGTTTCCCCGGCCGCCCACTTCATCATGGGCGGGGTGGAGATGGATGTCCGGTGCCGGACCACCCTGCCCGGCCTTTACGTGGCCGGGGAGGACGCCGCCGGCGTCCAGGGGGCCAACCGGCTGGGGGGAAACGGGGTGGCCGAATCGACGGTTTTCGGGGCCCTGGCCGGGGACGTGATGGCCGAGGAGGTGGTGGGCGTGCCCGCCCTGGAGCCGGACCCGGCTGAGGTGACCCGCCACCTTGAGGCGGCCGCGGCGCCCCTTAAGCGGGAGGCCGGGGAGGACGCCTACGGCCTGCTGGACCGGCTCCGGGAGCTGATGTGGCAGAAGGTTGGGGTTATCCGCGACGGCCCGGCCCTCAAGGCCGCCCTGGCCGAGCTTGCCGACCTTAAGACCCGGGCCGACCGGGTGAAGGTCGGCGGCTCCCCGGCCTTTAACCTGGAGTGGCAGCTGGCCCTCAACCTTAAAAACCTGGTCGCGGCCTCGGAGCTGGTGGCGGCCGCCGCCCTTTTCCGGACGGAGAGCCGGGGTGCCCACTACCGGGCGGATTTTCCGGAGCAGGACGACGAAAACTGGCTCTGCAACGTTACCCTGGTGCGCACCGAAGACGGGCCCCGCCTGGAAAAGCGGCCGGTCCGGCTCACCCGGTTCAATCCCTTAGCCCCGGGGAGGCGGCTGTGATGGGGGACCAGCGGACCATCCGGGTTGCCCGCACGGGGGAAGACGGTCGGCGACACTTCCAGGTTTTCCGGGTGCCCTGCGGCCCGCAGACTACGGTGCTCGACGGGCTCATCTACATCCACCGGCACCTGGACCGGACCCTGGCGTTCCGGTACGCCTGCCGGCAGGCGATGTGCGGGACCTGCGGGGTCGTGGTGAACGGGGTGGAGCGGCTGGCGTGCTACACCCTGCTCCGGGCCGTTCCCGGCCGGGTGGTGACCGTGGAGCCGCTGCGTCACCTGCCGGTGGTCCGGGACCTGGTAGTGGACCTGGGGCCGTTTCTGCGGACCTGGGCCGCGGTGGGGCCGGCCTTTTCGGGGGCCGCCGATGCCGCCGGGCCGGCCCAAATCCGGCCGGATGAGCCCGACCGGCAGGTCATCGACCGGCACCGGGAGTGCATCTCCTGCGGCCTGTGCTACTCGGCCTGCGACGTGGTGGGGAGCCGGCCCGGGTTTCCGGGCCCGGCGGCCCTCAACCACGCCCTCTGCCTGATCCTGGACCGGCGGGACGGGGCCCGTCAGGCCCGCCTCAAGGCCGTGGACGGTCCCGACGGCTGTTGGGCCTGCCACGGTCTGCTCACGTGCGCCGCCGTCTGCCCCAAGGGGCTGGAGCCGGTGGCCGCCATCGAAAGGCTTAAACGGCTGGTAGTCCTCGGCGGATATGGTGCTGCGGTCTGAAGCCGGCCGACCGGCCTACCCGTTAAGCTGGCCCCGGGCGCACCGGGCCGGGGTCTGGGCCCGGCGGCTGCAGCGCCTTACGGGGGTCTTGCTGGTGGGCTTCGCCGTCTGGCATATCTTCGGGCTGGTGGGGGCCGCCCACGACCGGGCCCGGCTGGCCGACCTGATCTTGACCCTTTACAACCCCGTCTTCCTGGGCCTTTTGCTGGCCAACCTCGGGTTTCACACCCTCAACGGCCTGCGGAGCATCCTTTTCGAGCTGGGCCTGGTGGGAGTCAGGCGGCAGGCCGGTTTGATTCTGCTGGCGGCCGCCGGAACGGGCCTGCTGGTGGGCCTTGGGCTTCTCTGGAGGCTGCGGTGACGGGCGAGCGGGCCTGGTGGGTGCTGCAGCGGGTGAGCGGGGTGGTGCTGGCGGGGTCGGTGGGCCTTCACCTCTGGGCGCAGGTGGGGGGCCTTCCGGACCTTACGGCGCGGTTTTTAAACGACCTGCTTCTGCTGGTCCTGGTGGTGATTCACAGCATTCCCGGGCTGCGGACGGTAATCTACGACCACGTGGCGGACGGCCGGCTCCGGGCCTGGGCCGACCGCCTGCTCCTGCTGGGGGGCGCGGGTCTGGTCGGCTACGGAGCCTGGGGCCTCTGGGCATTTTTTACTTAAGGAGGGAGGGCCATGCGGAAGGTTAACTTTATCGCCGCGGCGCTGGTGCTTGCGGGGCTTGTGGCGGCGGCCTGCGCCCCGGCCGGGGCACCGGCTCCGGCCCCGAGTCCGGGGGCCATAAAGGCCCCGGCGAGGGTGACCATCGCCTACCAGCCGGGCCTCGGCTACGCCCAGCTCATCATCATGAAGCGGCAGCAGGTGCTGGAAAAGCGGTTCCCCAACACTACCTTCGAATGGAAGATCCTGGCGGCCGGGGCCCCCATCCGGGACGGGATGATCGCCGGGCAGATCCAGGTGGGGGCCGGGGGAACGGGGCCCTTCCTGGTGGGCTGGGACCGGGGCGTTGGCTGGCGGATCTTATCGTCCCTGAACCAGATGGACCTCTGGCTCATGGCGATGGACCCGAACATCAAAAGCCTGCGGGACATAAAGCCCGGGATGCAAATCGGCCTGCCGGCCCCCGACTCCATCCAGGCGGTGGTCTTGCGCCGGGCCGCCCAGCAGCAGCTGGGCAACCCTAACGCCCTGGACCAGAACATGGTGGCCATCGCCCACCCGGCCGGGGTTCAGGCGCTGCTGGGGGGACAGCTGGCCGCCCACCTGACGTCGCCGCCCTTCCAGTTCCAGGAGAAGGATGCCGGGGCCAGGGTTGTCCTGCGCAGTTTCGACGTCTTCGGACCCCACACCTTCAACAGCGTCTGGGTGATGGAAAGCTTTTATAACGAGTATCCGGAATTCAACAAGGCTTTTTACGAGGCCATCGTCGAGGCGACTCGCCTGATCAAAGAAATGCCCGCTGAGGCGGCCCGGCTGGTGGCCGAGGAGGAGGGGGGCCAGGTCTCGCCCCAGACCTACCGGGACTGGATGACCCGGGAGGGGATGGTCTACGATACCGTCCCCCGGGGCTTCTTGAAGTTCGCCGAATTCATGCGGAGCATCGGGATGATTTCAAAGGCCCCGTCCTCGATCAAGGAGCTGACGGTACCCCTCCTGGGCGACGCCGGTGATTAACCTTTCGGGGGCCGCTATGAAGCCCGTGGTGGTGGTCGACGACGTCCGGATCGAGTATGCCGACCCCGAGGGCCGCCGCTTCACGGCGGTGGACGGCGTCTCTTTCGAGGTCCGGGAAGGGGAGAAGTTCGTCATCATCGGCCCGTCCGGCTGCGGCAAAACCACCCTACTCCGGGCCATCGCCGGCTTCGTTGCGCCCAGCCGGGGCCGGGTGCTGGTGGCCGGGGAGCCGGTGCGGGAGCCGGGCCCCGACCGGGCGGTAGTTTTCCAGGAGTTCGACCAGCTCTTTCCCTGGCGGACGGTCCTGGACAACGTCGTCTACGCCCTGACGGTGACCGGTCGGGCCCGGGGCCGGGTGGCGGTGGAGCAGGCCCGCCGTTTCCTGCGGCTGGTGGGCATCGAGGCGGCCGCCGACAAGTACCCCCACCAGCTTTCCGGCGGGATGAAGCAGCGGGCGGCCATCGCCCGGGCCCTGGCCATCGGGCCGAAGATCCTGCTTATGGACGAGCCGTTCGGGGCCCTCGACGCCATAACCCGGACCCAGCTTCAGCAGGAGCTCAACCGCATCTGGGCCGAGACCGGCGTGACCATCATCCTGGTAACCCACTCCATCCAGGAGGCGGCCTACTTAGGCCACCGGGTCCTGGTGATGGCCGCCAACCCCGGCCGGGTTCAGGCCATCGTCAACACCGACCACGTTGACGACATGGACGGTGAGGCCTTCGCCGAAGCCACCCGCCGGCTCCGTCGCTTCCTGGGCGGGGAGGCCGAGGCCCAGGCCGCCCGGGAGGAGGGAGCGAAATGAGGGGAGAGCTGCCCGTTGCCCGACCCCGCCCGGTGGCGGTGCCGGGACTGCTTCGGAGTCCGTGGACCCGCCGCCTGGTGGTCCTGGTGGGTCTTATCGTTTTCTGGCAGGTCTACGTTACGGCCGCCCAGGTAAAGCCGCTGCTCTTTCCGCCGCCGACGGCGGTGGCCGAGGCCCTGGCTCGGGACCTGACAAACCTTTCCATCCCCCGGAGCACCCTGACGACCCTGCAGTTTCTGGTCATCGGCACCCTGATCGGGGCGGCCCTGGGGCTGCTGCTGGCCGCCTTCTCCATCACCTCGCCCCTGGGCCACGACCTGCTCTCGACCCTTACGTCGGTCTTCAACCCCCTGCCGGGGGTGGCCATCCTGCCCCTGGCGATGATCTGGTTCGGCCTCACCCCCACGGCCATCATCTTCGTGGTGGCCTACGCCACCGTCTGGCCCATCGCCATCAGCACCGACATGGGCTTCCGGACGGTCAGCCCCACCCTGCAGATGGCCGCCCGGACGCTGGGGCTTAAGGGCCTGAGGCTGGTCTGGGACGTCCTCCTGCCGGCGGCCCTGCCCCACCTCACCTCGGGCCTGAAGGTGGCCTGGGCCTTCGGCTGGCGGACGGTGGTGGCCGCCGAGCTCGTCTTCGGGGTGGCCGGGGCCCAGGGCGGCCTGGGCTGGTATATCAACACGGCCCGGTATTTTCTGGAGACGCCCCGGGTCTTCGCCGGCCTGGTCATCATCTCCCTGCTGGGCATCGCCGTCGAGTACGCCTTCCGGCTGGTGGAGTTCCGGACCATCGAGCGCTGGGGAATGAAGAAGGCGGGCTGACCCGTTGTTTCGGGCCGGCGGCCGGGTTTATCCTTAAAAATGTGAGCGAGCCTTATCCGGCAGGTGAACCGAAGCCGGGTCCCGTCGTCCTCTTCGGCTCAGGCGAAACCGGTCCGACGGGCCGACTGGCCTGCGAACGGGTTTTCGGCCGGTACCGGCGGCCGGTCCGGGTGGCAATCCTGGAGACCCCGGCCGGCTTTCAGCCGAACTCGGCCCTGGTGGCGGGCAAGGTCGCCGATTTCTTCCGCCAGCGGCTCCAGAACTTCGCCCCCGATGTGGCGGTGATTCCGGCCCGGCGGCGGGACTCCGAGCTGGGAACCAACAACCCGGTCCTGCTGGCCCCCCTGCGGCGGGCCGACGTCATCTTCCTGGGGCCGGGCAGTCCCACCTACGCCGTAAAACACCTGGCGGACACCCTGGCCTACCGGGCCGTTGCGGCCCGGCACCGGCAGGGCGCGGCCCTGGTCCTGGCCAGCGCGGCCACCATCGCCTTCGGGGCCTATGCCCTGCCCGTGTATGAGATTTACAAGGTCGGCGAGGACCCCCACTGGCAGCCCGGGCTCGATTTCTTCGGCGGCTACGGCCTGCGGCTGGTTATCGTCCCCCACTGGAACAACCGGGAGGGCGGGGAAGAGCTGGATACCAGCCGCTGTTTTATGGGGCAGGAGCGATGGTCCCGGCTCGAGGCCCTGCTTCCCCCCGGGCTGACGGTGCTGGGGATCGAAGAGCACACCGCCGCCATCGTGGATTTCGAGCGGGGAATGGTGGAGGTTTTGGGCCGGGGGGCCGTGGTCATCCGGCGAACCCGGCAGGAGTCGACCTTTGCGGCCGGCGAGGCCTTTTCCCTCGACCTGCTCGGCCCGTGGGAAATTCCGCCGGCCGAGCGGTTTCCCATGCCCGAAAGCATTCCCGACCCCCCCGAGCCGGAGCTGCCGGCCGAGGTGGCCCGCCTGGTCTGGGAGCGGGAGGCCGCCCGGCGGGCCGCCAACTGGACCCGGGCGGACGCCCTCCGGGGTGAGCTTTACCGGCTCGGCTACGAGGTTCAGGACACCCGGGAAGGCCCCCGCTGGCGCCGGGCCGGGGAGCGCCACGCCCCCTTCCGCCCTGTCCCCGCCCCGGAAACCCTGCCCGGAACCTGACGGCCCGCCTCCCCGCCGCCCCCTTCAAGCCGGGCGATTGTGCACCTTGCACAAGCCCGGCGCGAAAATTCTGCGTTTTTTACAGGGTTCACGCCGGGTTTTCTCGGGCAATCCTAAAGTAGGGTTCGCTCTCGAGGGAGGCGCAGACGGAGGCGGCGGGTATTCCTGGCCCTCGGTCTGGCGGCGGGTGGGCGGTTGGCCTGGTCTTCCCAGGTCGCGGCCGCTGAACCGAGCCCGGCGGACCTGGCCCTGGCCGTGGACACCGTCTGGGTGCTGGTGGCCGGCGTCCTGGTCATCTTTATGCAGGCGGGCTTTGCCCTCCTGGAGGCCGGACTCACCCGGACCAAGAACGCCGCCCACGTCGCGGCCAAGAACCTGCTCATCCTGGCGGTGGCCTCCCTCGCCTTCTGGGCCTTCGGCGCCGGCAACCCCATCTTCGGAACCTCCGGCTTCTTCATGGCGGTCCCGGCCGAGGAGGCCGATAGGGTCTTCGCCTCCCTGGCGGCCTCGGTCGTTCCCATTCCGGCAAAATATATCTTCCAGGTCGCCTTCTGCGCCGTGTCTTTGGCCATCGTCTGGGGCGGGATGGCCGAGCGGACCCGCCTCATCGTCTACCCCATCTTCGGCCTCATCTTCAGCACCCTGATCTACCCGGTCACCGCCCACTGGGTCTGGGGTGGGGGCTGGCTGGCCGGGCTGGGGATGCAGGACTTCGCCGGCTCAACCGTCGTCCACCTTCAGGGGGGAACGGCCGCCCTCATCGGCGCCTGGCTGCTCGGCCCCAGGCTGGGCAAATACGGGCCGGACGGGCGGCCCAATCCCATCCCCGGCCACAACCTGGCCTACGCCGTTCTGGGAACCTTCATCCTCTGGCTCGGCTGGTTCGGGTTCAACCCGGGCTCAACCCTGGCGGCGGTTGGGGCCTTCTTTGCCTACGTTGCCCTGACGACCCACCTGGCCGCGGCGGCCGGGGCCCTCTCGGGCCTCTTCGGCGCCTGGGTTTTCCTGGGCAAGCCGGATATACCCATGATGCTGAACGGGGTGCTGGCCGCCCTGGTGGCCATCACCGCCGCCTGCGCCTACGTGGAGCCGTGGGCGGCGGTGGTTATCGGCGCCTGGTTGCCGGCCTGGTGATGCTCTTCACCGTCCGCCTGGTGGAAACCCGGCTGAAGGCGGACGACCCCGTTGGGGCCTTCGGGGTCCACGGGATGGCCGGGATCTGGGGCACCCTGTCCACCGGCCTCTTCGCCGCGCCCCACCTGGTGAGCCAGCTGGGCATCGGCCAGCCGGGCCTCTTCTACGGCGGCGGCCTGACCCAGCTGGGGGTCCAGGCGCTGGGGGTTGCGGCCGCCTTTGTTTACGTTGCGGCCGCCTCGTTTGTAAGCCTTTACGTAATCAGGCGGGTCATCGGCCTGCGGGTTGCCCCCCAGGACGAGGTGGAGGGGCTGGACCTGGCCGAGCACGGGACCGAAGGCTATCCGGAGCTGGCCCGGGGCCAGCTCCGGCCGCCCTCGGAAGTGGTGGTTATTCGCTCGCCGGAATTGGGGTGCACAATCCCGACTTTAAAGGGGGCCTGGCCGACTTAAGGCCCAGGTATTTCTGCGAGGTCGAGGCCGACCTGGATTACCCCAAAGGCCCGATTCGGGTTCCGGTTTACTGGCGCCACACCCGCCGGCCGACCGCCCCCGAAGCCTACCGGGTGGAGGTCCTCGGCTACCTGGTGGAGCGGGCGAATCCCCTGGTCCTGCGCAAGGATGTTGCCGGGGCGGTCCGGCTGTTCACGTGGCGTCGGCGGCTGCCGGCCTATCTTATCGTGGTGCCGGGCCAGGCGCTGGTGCCGGCCTACCCGTGCCGGGACGGTCTGGAAGCCCCCGTGGACGGCGGGCCGGTCTTGGCCGCCCCGGATATCGGCACCCTGGCCGTTGGGGTCCGCCGGTACCTGGGGGCGGCGGGGGTGAGGTCCGGGGCCGTCGTCGGCCGGGTCTTGCCCCGGGACCTCCGGCTCGAGGCGCCGGCGGCCGTCATCTTCAGCCCGGATGACGAGGCCGTGTGGGTGCCGGTTTTCCGGGAGGGCGGCGGTCTGGTCTGCCGCTGGCGGGGTGAGGCCCTGGGCGGGGAGGGCTACGCCGGCCCGGCGGGCCTGCTGCGCCTGCGGCGGGAGCTGGCCGCCCGGCTCGGAATGGGGGGCCTGGCGGTCTCCCTCCTTTCGGCCGAGGACCTGGGCCGGGTCGAGGCGGGCTGCCAGCCCACCGGTCTCAGCCTGACGGCCGCTTACAACGGTTCCCGGCTGAACCTCAGGGTCTGGCGCTTCGGCCCGGAGTACGTGGTCTGCCATCCGGAGGCCCTTACGGTGCACGTGGGGACGACGCCGGAGGAGCTGCGGACCCGGCTCCACGCCTGGTCCGACCGGCCGTCCGGCATCCCCGTTGCGGCGGTGGTCGGCACCTCGGACCACCGGGGAGGGTAAGCCATGGCAGGCATCCTGGCGGTTGGCGGCGTGATCCTCATCCTGGCGGCGGTTGCCGGCGCGGTCATCCTGTGGGCGACCAGGTATGTTAAGGCCGGCCCCAATGAGGTGCTGATTGTTTCGGGGCGGACCCGCACCGTGACCGACGAGACCGGGCGCCGGTACACGGTGGGCTACCGGCTGGTGCGGGGCGGGACCTTCGTTATGCCCATCCGGGAGCGGGTCCAGCGCCTCTCCCTGGAGCTGCTCACCATCGACATTCAGGTTCCCGACGCCTACACCGCCCAGGGGATCCGCATTTCGGTGGATGCGATGGCCCAGGTGAAGGTGAGGGGCGACGAGCGGTCGGTGGCCGTTGCGGCCGAGCAGTTCCTATCCCGGCCGACGGAAGACATTCGGCGGGTGGCCCACCAGGTGGTTGAGGGCCACCTCCGGGCCGTCCTGGGTACGGTCTCGGTTGAGGATGTTTACTTGAGGCGTCAGGAGATCGCCCGCCGGGCCCGGGAGGCGGCTGAGGCCGACCTGGCCCGGATGGGCCTGGAGGTGG
Source organism: Dehalococcoidia bacterium (assembly GCA_042408785.1). GTDB lineage: Bacteria > Chloroflexota > Dehalococcoidia > JAUQQI01 > JAUQQI01 > JAUQQI01. The sequence goes on from JBHOQU010000110.1 coordinate 28,644, forward strand.
TGTCCCTGACCATCCACCAGCTGAGCGACAGCGAGGGCTACCTGGAGGCCCTGGGTCGGCCCCGGGTGGCCCAGGTGAAGCGGGATGCGGTCATCGGCGAGGCCCAGGCCGAGCGGGAGGCCCAGCAGGTGAGGTTCGCCGCCCAGACCGAGATTGAGGCCGCCCGGCGGGACCACGAGGTCCGCAAGGCCGAATTTCAGGCCGACGTGGCCCGGGTCCGGGCCCAGAGCGACCTGGCCTACGACCTGGAGCGCTACCGGGTCGCCCAGACCCTGAAGGCCGAAGAGCTAAAGGTTGCCCTCGTCGAGAAGGAGCTTCAGACCCAGATTCACGAGAAGGAGATCGGCCGCCGAACCCAGGAGCTGCTGGCCACCGTGATAAAGCCGGCCGAGGCCGAACGGCAGCGCATCGAGCTTCTGGCCCAGGCCGAGGAATACCGGCGCCGGGCCGAGGCGGCCGGAGACGCCGACGCCATCCGGGCCCGGGGCTTCGCCGAGGCCGAGGTTGCCCGCTCCCGGGGCCTGGCCGAGGCGGAGGCGATGCGCCAGAAGGCGGAGGCCTGGCGTCACTACAACGAGGCGGCCATCACGGAGATGCTGGTCGGGGTTCTGCCCAAGATCGCCGAAGCTGTGAGCAACCCCCTGACCCACGTCGAGCGGATCGTAATCTTCGCCGGCCCCGACGGCAGCGGGGGCGCCAGCCGGATCACCCGGGACATCGGCGAAGTGATCGCCCAGCTGCCGGTAATCGTCGAGGCCCTGACCGGCCAGCGGCTCCAGGACCTGGTCCAGCGGGCGGCCAAAACCCGGACCGATACCCGGGAGCCGACCCCGTAACTTCTAGGAGCGTCCCACCGCCTTCTGAACCAGGGCGCTTATCCTTGCCGCTTCAGCGGGGGTCAGCGCCGTCAGGGCAAAGGCCACCGGCCACATGACGCCGTCACCCAGGTTGGCCCGGTCGGTGAAGCCGAGGGTGGCATACCGGGTTTTAAAAAAGCGCCCTGGAAGAAGCAGACCACCTTGCCGTCCCTGGCGTAGGCGGGCATTCCGTACCAGGTGGTCGGAGAGAGCTCCGGGGCGCTGGCCTTAATAATTTCGTGGACCTGCAGGGCCATGCTGCGGTCGGGTTCGGGCATCTCGGCCACCTTGGCCAGGAGCTCCTTTTCGCCGGCCGCCCGCTTCAGCTCCCGGGCCCGCTCCTCCTTCGTGAGGCCCGTGGGCGGTTTGCCGGCGGCGCTCGGGTCTTGCTTGTCCATAAGGAACCTCCCGGTCTGTTACCCAGCGTACACCAGTTCGCCCCGCAGGCGCTACCCGGAGACCGCCCGGCAGGCGCCCTTCAGGGCGGCGGGGCTCTGACCGTTGGCCGGGCGCGGGCCTCACCGTCGGGCTGACAACCCGGACTGCCTCCATTCTTCGTCGACCCGGCTTGGCCGATGCTTCCCCAAAGCCGGAAACCTGGCACGCCGCCGGGACTCGTGAAGCGGCCGGACACGGCCCCCGGCACGGCCCGGCGCCGGCGCAACCCCAGCCTGCAGGTCTGCGGCGCCATTAACCGCCGCGCCGGGCCGGCGAAAGTCCGGATAAATCGGGCTTGCCCCCCCAGGGTTCCTGCGGCTTCACCAATAAGGCGGCGGCTCCGGAAGCGTCTGGCCGCACTCGCACTTTCCACCGGCCCGCTCATAGTCTGCCATGCGGCCGCACTGGGTACAGCGCATCCAGGTGGCATTGAACCGTTCACGCCCCCAGACACTCGTATAGCCGCCGGCCGAAAAATCCGGACCGAAGAACCTTTTCATCGCCTCGACGTGGGTGCCTTCGCGGGTCAGTCGGGCCGCGCTGGAGGCATTATCCCAGGCGGTCACGGTTAAAAGCCGGTTACCAAAGAGAATGCCGGTCCAGCCGATGAATCCCGACATCGAAAGCATCTCGGCCGCAATCTTGCGGCTGTAATCCTTTACTTCCTCCGCTTCCTGCTCGGACCGAACCTGTATGAAGGTGACGCTAAAGGCTCCCGGCTTAGTCTTCCTGCCGCTCTGAACCGACACGGCGTAGCCGAACTGGTAGGGACCCAGGCTGTAGGGCATGACCAGGACTTGGAGTCCCAACTGGCGCGGCACTTCCCCGGCGTCGAAATATCCCCGCACCGAATGGATTCTGCCCCCCACTACGGTGATGAAGTCCGCCCCGGGCAGGGACCGAGCGTCCGCTCGGCGGGAGGCCCTGAAAGGGGCCGGTGTTGGTGCCTATCATCAGCCACTGAACGGCCACCTGATCATCACCGACCAGCGTCTCGCCCACGACCTCAAACGATAGGTCCGGCAATGTTTCCCACAGCCCCGAGGATAGGCCGCAATGGCTTCGCCGGTGAGCCCCTGCACCACGGGGTCATTTTACGTCCCATCCTCAGCGAAGGTTGCCATAATTCCCTTAGCATCGTGGCGGTTCCAAGCCTGAAAATACGCCTGAGCCGGTTGCAGGGCGTCCGACATCTGGGTATTCCCCTCCTTTAAGAATATTGACCTAGACACCGAGCACCATTAAACGCTAACCCAAGATTTAACGGTCTATCCGCCATACCATTGAAGATAGCCGAGTTCTTTTTCAAGCCGCCCATTATAGACTTATTTTGCAGGATAATCTGGGAAAACGCAATACACAAGCCTGTATGTGAGCACTCTTTGTCTCAGTTCTGACCTGACTATCGAGCACTTATTTGGTTTTAATCAAGTTGCTTGCAAGTGTGCACGGTCGAATATTCTTCCGAAGATCCTAACGATTAGCCGACAATATTACCGGATAGAACTTGCGTTCAATCTGTTCGGAACGGGCGAATTAATTTGTGCCGGCCCGCGAGCACAGGCAACAGTCCGACGACCCTCATCGTCCAGGCGGGCCAGGGTCTTGTCGGGGCCCATCTCGGGCCCGGCGTTGGCAATACGGGCGGCCTTTAAGCGGGTGGACAGCCGGGGGTGGGGTTAACCGGCGGGGCCGGTGTCCCAGGGGTATTGTTTCCCGGCCCGGGTTCTTATAGAATCTACAACAGGAATAGACCGGTTGCAGGGTGAGCGTGGGAGATGACAAATAAAGCCGACCGGACCGAGAAAGCCGATAAAAAGCGGCTCATTATCGTGGACGACGAGCCCATCATCCGGATGGACCTGCGGGAGATGCTGACTGGCCTCGGCTACGAGGTGGTGGCCGAGGCCACCGACGGCGCCACGGCCATTACCCTGGCCAAACAGCTCAAGCCCGACCTGGTAATCATGGATATAAAGATGCCGGGCCTCGACGGCATCACCGCCGCCCGCATCATCGCCGAGGAGCGGGTCGCCCCCGTCCTGCTCCTCACGGCCTACAGCCAGCCGGAACTGGTCGAAGGGGCCAAAAGCGCCGGTGTGATCGCCTACCTGGTCAAGCCCTTCCGGGAAAGCGACCTGGGTCCGGCCATTGAAGTCGCCATCGAACGGTACCGGGAGCTGCAGGCCCTCGAAAAAGAGGTGGCCGACCTCAAGGACGCCCTGGAAACCCGCAAGCTGGTGGACCAGGCCAAGGGCATCCTGATGGACACCCAGGGCCTCACCGAGGCGGAGGCTTTCCGGCGCATCCAGCGGCTCTCCATGAACACCCGCCGGCCGATGAAGGAGATCGCCCAGGCCATCATCCTGGCCCACCAGCTCGGTAAGGAGCTTTGAGCGCCCCAGGCCGGCCCGCCGGGGCCTTTCGCCTCTCGGTCCTGATCCCCGTCTACAATGAGGTCTCCAGCATCCGGGAGGTCCTCGAGCGGGTGAGCCGGGTGCCGGTGGAGAAGGAGATTATCGTCGTCGACGACTGTTCTACCGACGGCACCGACCGGGTCCTGGCCGACATGGCCCTCCCGGACCTTAAGGTCATCCGGCACGAAACGAACCGGGGCAAGGGTGCCGCCCTCCGCACCGCCCTTAAGGCCGCCACCGGCGACGCCGTCATCTTTCAGGACGCCGACCTGGAGTACTATCCCGAGGACTACCCCGCCCTCCTCGAGCCCATCGCCAGCGGCCGGGCCAAGGTAGTCTACGGCTACCGGGACCTCTCCACCCAGAAGCCCCTCCTGCGCTGGGGCAACCGGTTTTTAACCTGGCTCACCAACCTCCTTTACGGCAGCCGGCTGCGGGACATGGAAACGTGTTATAAGGTTCTGAGTCGGGAAGTTTACTCCCGCCTCAACATCGAATCCGACCGTTTCGAGATCGAGCCCGAAATCACGGCCAAGGTCCTGCGGTGGGGCTACGAGATCTTCGAGGTGCCGATCCGCTACTCGCCGCGCGGCGAAAAGAAGCTCTCACCCTGGAGGGATGGCCTGCCCGCCGTCCTGACGCTGGTAAGGTACCGGTTCAGGCCCGTCTAACCCGGGCCGACCTCCTGGCCCCCCTCCTCCTGGGCCTGGCCGTGCTCGGGGCCCACCACCGGCTCCTCGACCCCTACCTGGTCCCCTCCGGCTACGACCTGCTGACCTATTTTTACCCGTACCGGGTTGCCGTCGCCGAGGCCCTGGCCCAGGGCCGGCTGCCCCTCTGGAACCCCTACATCTTCGGGGGCTCCCCCCTCTTTGCCAACATCCAGGCGGCCGTCCTTTACCCGCCGAACCTTCTCACCCTTCCCCTGCCCCCCTTCCCGGCCTTCGTCGCCCTGATCTTCTTTCACCTGTGGCTGGCCGGCCTGGGAATGTACCTTTTCGGCCGGCTCGGGCTGGGGCTGGGGATGCCCGCCGCCCTCCTGGCCGCCCTCACCTACGGCCTGAGCGGGTTCCTCGCCCAGCAGCTGGGCCACCCCAACCAGACGGCCGCTTCCGCCTGGCTTCCCTGGGTCCTGCTGGGCACTGCCCGGCTGGTGCGGGGCGGACCCGGCTGGCTGGCCCTTACGGCCCTCTTTGTCGGGCTGCAGATTCTGGCCGGCCATCCCCAGGAGACCTACCTCACCCTGGTGGCCGCCGGCCTCCTGGCCGCCTACGAGGCCTGGCAGGGCCGGCCCCGCCCGGTGGTTTTCCCCCTTCTGGGCTTCGGCCTGGCCGTGGCCCTCGGCTTCGGGCTGGCCGCCGTTCAGGTTCTGCCCTCCTGGGAGTTGAGCCGCCTTTCCATCCGGGGCGAGGGCCTCTCCTTCCGGGAGGCGGTGAGCTTCTCGCTGCCCCCCTGGGAGCTGCTCCGGTCCCTTCTGCCCACCTACGGGGACAACCCTTTTAACGAATTCATCGCCTACGTGGGGTTTATCCCCCTGGGGCTGGCCCTGGCCGGGGTTTTGGGGGCCGGGGGCCGGCCCCACCGTACCTACGCCCTGCTCCTGGGGGCCCTCGCCCTGGCCCTGGCGATGTCGGCCTACAACCCGCTGAGCCCGGTCCTTTACGACCTGGTGCCGGGCCTGCGGCTGTTCCGGGTGCCGGCCCGCTGGCTTTTGCTTTACACCCTGGCCGCCGCCGTCCTGGCCGGAATCGGCCTGGAGGCCGGCCTCGACAGGGGGGCCGGGGGACAGCGGGTAAAGGTGGCGGCCCTGTGGCTGGCGGGGCTGCTGGTTCTGGGGTTTATCCTTCTAAGCTGGCAGCCGGTGCTTACCCTGCCCGAGGGGCCGGCCCGGACCGTCTGGCTTCCGGCCGCGGCCCTTGCGGCCTTCCTGGCCACCTTCTGGCCCGCGGGCCTGCCGGCCGCCCGCACCATCGGCTGGGTCCTTATTTTTGCGGCGGCGGTGGAGCTGAGTCTGGCCGTAAACGGCCTGGAGGTCACCCGGGCCTTTCCGGCGGCCTTCCTGACGGAGGAGCGGCCGGCCCTTAGCCAGCTACGCCTCGAGCGGGAGCCGGCCGTCCTCTCCCTAGCGGACACCCGCTTCCAGCCCGGCGACTACGCCGACGTCGTCCGGGCCTGGTCCCGGGGCTACCCTGAGGCGCAGGTGGAGGAGGGCCTAATTTTCTTGAAGTATAAAGAAGCCGTTGTGCCTAACCTGGGGATGGTTTACCGGCTGCCCACCGTCGACGGCTACGACGGGGGAATGCTCCCGTCGGCCGCCTACTGGGAGTTCAAGCGGGCCTGGCTGGAATACGAGGCGGTCCGGACCGGCCGGCCCGAAATCGTCGAAAACCTCCACGCCGACTCCCAGCTCCGGTTCGACCTGGACATTATTCCCGACTCCGCCGTCCTTTCGGGCCTGGGGGTACGGTATGTGGTGGTGGACAAGACCCGGGACCTCTGGGTCGACGGGGTTTATTACGACCTGGCCACCGCCGCCCCCCTGCGGCGGGGAGACCGCCAGGTTTACCCGCTGCCGCCGGGGACCTGGGCCACCGCCGTCGGGGTGATAAGCCGGCTGGCCCCCGAGGCCCACCCCGGCCCCGGGGAGGCCCTGGCGGCGCTGACGGTGGTTGGGCCGGGGGAGGCTTGGAGCTTTACCCTGCGGGCGGGGGTGGAGACCGGACCGGGGGCCGCCGAGGCCCGGCCGGTGAAAACCGCCGACGGCGAGGCCTATCTTAAAGTTTTCAAACTGCCCCGGCCGACCCCGGCGAGTCGGCTGGTGGTGGAGGGAGCCTCCCCGAATCGGGTCATCCTGCGGGCGTTGAGCCTGGTGGACGAGCGAACTTATGCGGTTGAGCCGGTGCCCCTCGACCCGGCCCTCAGGCTGGTCCACAGCGGCGACCTGAAGCTTTACCGGGTTCTCACCGACCGGCCGAAGGTCTACCTGGCCCGCGACTGGCAGGCCACCGCCCTGCCGGAGCAGGCCGTGCGGGCGATGGCGCAGGGCCGGGTGGTGGTCGAGCGCCAGCTCGGGTTTCTTCCCAGCCCTTCGCCCCCCCTGGCGGGCGAGACCGTGGAGATGAGCCGGCAGACCCCCGAGGAGCTCAGGGTGCGGGTCCGCCTGCTCCGCCCGGCCCTCCTGGTTTTCGCCGAGGCCGCTTTCCCCGGCTGGACGGCCGCCGTCGACGGCCGGCCGGCGGGGCTGATCCGGGTCAATTATCTTTTCCAGGGGGTTGAGCTTCCGGCGGGCGACCACGAAGTGGCCTTCAGCTACCGGCCGGCAAGCCTCCGGCTCGGCCTGGCCGTAAGCGGAGGGTCCCTTCTGCTCTGGGCTCTGACCCTGGGCTTCGGGCTTGTGGGTGGCCGGGTCCTTAAACCCTGAAGCGGTCGGCCCCGAAAACCGGGCGGTGAGGGGCGGCCCGGGGCAGGTCCGGCAGCCGGGCGTCGGCAAAGTAGGGGAAGTCAAACCGGACCTGGCCCCCGGGTTTGAGGCCCGGGACCGGCATCAGCCGGGCCGTGAGGGGCTTGCGCAGAACCGCCGAAAGGGCCGCCACATCCAGGAGGATGGCCGCAATTTCGGCCTCGGAAACGTCCTCGGGCAGCGGCACCACGTCGAGGCCGGTGCCGCAGACGGCCGAACAGGCCAGCACCGCGGCCAGGGGAAGCTTGCCCTCGGCGAACCGGCGGGCCAGAACGTTATCCTCCAGGATGGGGAGCATCAGGCCGGAGAATCCGGCCTTGCGGACCCGCAGACGGCGGAGCCGGGCGGCAACGGCGGCCGAAAGGAAGAGGGTGCCGGGACCCCCGGCTTCCCCACCCCCCAGCCGCTCCAGGGCCTCCCCGATGCTGGCCGGCGTCTCCGGGAATGGGGCCGGGGTGAGGTCCACCCCCAGGTAACGCCAGCCCAGGCGAACGGCTAACGGCCTTACCCGCCGGCCGACCCGGGCGACGGCCTGCCGGATGGCTTTTTCCCAGGCCGCCAGCCTCGCTTCCAGGGGCTTATCGCCCCCGAAGGCTTCCACGGCCAGGTCGGCCGCTTCCAGGGCGACGGATACGGCCGGCGGCCCGCCGTCGTGGTAGGCGGCGGGCAGGAAGGGGATGCCCGGGGGGCAGTTGGCCAAAGCGGCGAACCGCAGGTTGCCGAATCCGGCTTCGGTGCGGGCGGCGACGGCCTTAATTACTCGGGCCGCCGCATCGACGGCGGCCAGGTCGACGGTGCCGTTGCGGGCGACCTCTACGGCGGCGAAGACCCGCTCCGTGGCCGCCAGCAGGTCGGCGACGGCCCCGGCCGTCCCCTCCCCCACGGCCACGGGCCCGACGGAAACGTAATCGAAGCCCAGGTTGGCGGTAACCTCCTCCAGGCGGCGGCCGAAGTCCACCAGCCGCTGGGGGCCCTGGGTGTAGGGGGGCAAGGCCAGGCGGGTAGTCTGCACCTCGTAGCCGGCCCGGGCCAGCCGCCCCCGGACGGCCGCGAGAAACTCGGGGGCAGGTTCCAGCTGGGCCGGGTCGGGCCCGGTGCCGAGGTCGGCCCCAACCGTAACCGAACGGACCTTCACCGTCCCAGCCGCCGACCCAGCATCCGGCCCAGGGTGGTACGCAGGTAGTTTTCGTACTGGCCGACCCGGCGGAACTTCTCGTAGCGGGCCTTAAGGAGCCGGCCGGCCGGCTGCCGTTCCAGCTCCGAAAGCTCGGCCAGGATTGCCGACCGGAGCTCCCGGGCGGTTGCGGCCGGGTCCACGTGGGCCCCACCGGGGGGCTCCGAAACCAGCCGGTCGATGAGCCCCAGCTCCTTCAGGTCCCGGGCGGTGAGCCGCAGGGCCTGGGCCACCTCGGCCGCCCGGGAGGCGTCCCGGTAGAGGATGGCCGCCGCCCCCTCCGGGGCGATAACCTCGAAGGTGGCGTTTTCCAGCATTATGATCCGGTCGGCCAGGGCGAGGGCGAGGGCCCCGCCGCTTGCCCCCTCCCCGATTACCACCGCCACCGTGGGCACCGGAAGCTCGCTCAGGGTTGCCAGGCACTCGGCGATGGCCCCGGCCAGCCCCCGTTCCTCCGACTCCAGGCCGGGGTAGGCCCCCGGGGTATCGATCAGGGTGATGAGGGGCAGGCCGAACTTCCCGGCCAGGGCCATTATCCGGCGGGCCTTCCGGTAGCCTTCGGGCATGGCCCGGCCGTCCCGGCCCGTCCGCTCCTGGCCTATGACGGCCACCGCCCGGCCGGCGAACTCCCCGATCCCGGCCACCACGGCCGGGTCATCGGCGTAGAGCCGGTCGCCGTGGAGCTCGATAAAGCTGCTCAAAAGGTGGCCGATGAGGGTCCGGGCCGTGGGCCGCCGGACGTCCCGGGCCCGCTGAACCACATCCCAGGCCCTTTCGGCCTCCGCCTTCAGGGGCTCCTCCGCCCAGCGCCGGGCCGCCGGGGTAAAGCCGGCCCGGGCGGTGAGGAGTCGGAGCAGTTCGGCCAGGGTCGCCCGGAGCCGGGGCCTGGGCACCACCATGTCCAGCTGACCGTGGGCCAGCATGAACTCAGCCCGCTGGGCCTCCGGGGGCAGCTTCTGGCCGATGGTCTGCTCGATAACCCGGGGGCCGCTGAAGCCGATAAGGGCCCCGGGCTCGGCCAGGACCACGTCCCCCAGGCTGGCAAAGCTCGCCAGAACCCCGCCCGTGGTGGGGTCGGTCAGAACGGAGATGTAGGGGATGCGGGCCTGGTGGAGGCGGCGGGCGGCCGCGGCCGTCTTGGCCATCTGCATCAGGGAAAGCATCCCCTCCTGCATCCTGGCCCCGCCACTGGCGGCCACCGTTATCGCCGGCTGCTTTCGACGCAGGGCCCGCTCGAAGGTTCGGGCCACCTTCTCCCCGACCACCGACCCCATGCTGCCCCCCAGAAACTCAAACTCCATAACCGCAACCACTACCGGCTGGCCGTCGACGGTGCCGGTGCCGCTAATAACCGCCTCGGTGAGGCCCGTCCGATGCTGGGCCTCCGCCAGGCGCTCATGGTAGGAGACCCGGTCGGTGAACCGCAGGGGGTCGGCGGAGGCGAGCCAGCGGTCGGTCTCCCGGAAGCTTCCGGGGTCCAGCAGGAGGCTGAGCCGCTGGCGGGCCGAAATCCGGAAGTGGTGGCCGCACCGCCCGCAGACCCGATAGCGCTTAAAGTCCGGCTGCGACTCCAGGTCGGCCCCGCACTGGGGGCAGGCGGTGGGCTCGGCCGGGGGCCCTTCCCCGCCTTCCCGCCGGCCGAAGATCGAGGTCACCAATTGGGGCAGCCTGTCCACCATGCCTCCTTTGCCAACGTCCGGAAGACTCCTGACTCTAGAATAGGCCGCGGCTTACTTGCTGTCAAAGCCGCCCGGCCTTATCATACCGGGGATGGGCACTAAAGTCGTCTTCGGCCTCGGGTATATCGGGTCCGAGCTTGCCCGCCGCCTCCTGCTGGCCGGCCACCGGGTTGTGGGCTTCGACAGCGGGTTCAATACCCCACCGGCCGCCTGGGAGGGCCTCAAGGCCCTGGGTGAGTTCGAGATAGTCCGGGGGGACGTGGCCGACCCGGGGGCGGTGGGGGAGGCCTTTCGCCGGGCCCGCGGGGCCGACGGGGTATTTTTCACGGCCGCCCAGGCCAGCGCCCACCCCGAGGCCGCCCCCTGGGAGTACACCGAGCGGACCAATATTGTGGGCTTTCGAACGGCCCTCGACCTGGCGGTGCAGGCCGGGGTGGGCAGGTTCGTTTACGCCAGCTCCTTAAAGGTTCACGGCTCGCCGCTGCCGGCCCGGGTGGGCCCCGAAACCCCGTACCGCTGGTCGGGGGACCCGGTCCACTGGACCCAGGCCTTTAATGAGGGCCTCCTCCGGTACCGGGCGGGGCGGGGCGGCCTGCGGGGGGTGGCGGTACGGCTAGGGGTCGTCTACGGGGTGGGGATGGTGATGCGCACCGACCCCAGGTTTATAACCGTGGTCAACCGCTTCTGCCTGGCGGCCGTCCGGGGCGAGCCCCTCCACGTCCACCCCGAGGCCGTGGGCTACCAGGCCTTCGTCCACCTGCGGGATGCCGTCAGCGGCCTGCTGGCCGCGGCCGAACTTCCCGCCGAAACCCCTTTTGCGGCCCTCCCCCTGGCCACGGGCTTTTTTACGGTTTCGCAGGTCGCCCGGGTTGTCAGTCGGGCCGCCCGCCGGCGGGGCCTTAAGGTTCAGGTTATCGACCGGGCACCCCGGACCCGGTACCCGCGCCCCAGCCTGGAGCCCGGAAGCGGCCGGCTACTCCCGGCCCGGCCGGTGTCCCTGGCCGAGGGGGTGGAGGAGCTTTTAGACTACTGGGTGCGGAGCCTTTCCGAATGAGGGTGCTGGTAACCGGGGCCACCGGCCTCATCGGCCGGGCCCTCATCCCGGAACTGCTGGCCGCCGGCCACGAGGTGGTGGGCCTGGCCCGCCGTCCCCGCCCGGAGGCCGACCTGCCCGTCGACGTCATCCCTGCCGACGTAACCGAACCTAACCTGGGCCGGCGGCTTCCCCGGGTCGAGGCCGTGGTCCACCTGGCCGGGTTGGCCGACGCCGGCGCCTCCTGGCAGGACCCTGCCGCCTACCTGGCCGTGAACGCCTGGGGAACTTTGAACCTGCTCTTTTTCGTCCGGGAGGCCGGCGCCCGCTTTGTTTTCGCCTCCTCCCAGCGGGTTTACCGCCCCGGCCGGCGGCTGGCCGAGACCGCCCCCATCGAACCCCGGGACCCCTACGGCTACTCCAAGTGGGTGGGGGAGGTCTGGTGCCAGATGTTCGGCCGCCTTTACGGGGTTCCCGTCACGGTGGTCCGGTTCTTCTCGGTCTACGGCCCCGGGCAGGCCTGGACTTCCGGCCAGAGCGGGGTGCTGACCATCTTTCTGGAGCGGGCCCTGCGGGGCGAGCCCCTGGAAGTGCGGGCCCCCAGCCGGCGGGACTTCACCTACGTGGCCGACGCCGCCGCCGGCCTGCGGCTGGCCCTGGAGCGACCGGCGGCCCCGGGCCGGGTCTACAACATCGCCACCGGCCGGGGAACCACCCTCCTGGCGGCCGCCCGACTGGTCAAGCGGCTCACCGGTTCGGCTAGCCCCGTAGTTGCCCGCCTTTCGGAGCCGGAGGAAAGCTTTGTGGCCGATATCGGCCGGGCCCGGCGGGAGCTGGGCTACGAACCCCGCTACACTTTAAGGGATGGAATCTGCGCCTATGTCGGCTGGCTCCGGGCCCGCCATCCTGCTTAAGGCCCGGCCCGTCGGCGGCCAGGTGGCCGACCGCCTGGCACCGCCCCGCCCCGACGGCCTGGAGCTTTACCTGGACGCGGCCGACCTGGCGGACACCGGCTGGGTCGGCCCCCTCCGGGCGGCCCTGGACCGGGCCTACCCCGACGGCTGGCCGCCTATCATCGTCGAAGGACCCCTCCGCTCCCTCGACGGGGAGTTCTTCGACGTTACCCGGTCCAGCCCCGCCGACCTGGAGGTCATAGTCCGGCTCGTCCGCATCGGCCGGGAGCTGGGGGCGGCGGCCGCCAACATCCACTGCATAAACCCGTCGGCCGACCCGGCAGCCTTCGACCCCGCAAGGCGGCGCCGGGACCGGCAGGCCGCCCTGGAGTTTTTTAACGGCTACGCCCACCTCTGCCGGGCCGCCGGCCTCGAACCCCAGGTGGAGAATGTGCCCCCCATCGTTCGCATGCGGGAGGGCCGCTACCTTGTCTCCACCGAGGGGTTAGGCCCCGACGACTTGATTTTCTACCTGGATCGGGTGCCGGGCCTGCGGCTCACCCTGGACCTTTCCCACGCCGGCCTTTTTGTAAACGCGGTGGACATGGCCTGGGGGCTTAAGGCCGTGCCCGAGGGGGACCTTAAAAACCCGGTGGTTGTCGGCCTGCTGGCCGGCCTGCGGGAGCGCTACCGGCCCCTCACCCTGGCCGGATATGTGGAGGCGGTCTGCCCCTACGTGCTCACCGTTCACATCTCCAACGCCGCCGGCCTGCTGGGCGAAGGCCTCCCCTACCGGGATGGCTGGTACGACCTGGACGGCCCCCTCCGCCGGCTCCGGGCCTGCGCCAGGTATTTCGTAACCGAAACCGTCGAGCCCGACCCGGAGCGGGCGGTCTACATGCGGCAGGTGCAGGCCCGGCTGATGGAGCTGGTTTATGGACGTTGAGGGCATCGACCTCTTCGGACTGCTGGGCCGGCCGCGGCTGCCCATCCCCACCGAAAGGGCCCTGGCCCGGCTCCGGAGCGAGCGGGTGCTCATCACCGGGGCGGGGGGCTCCCTGGGGTCGGCCCTGGCCCTCACCCTGGCCCGGGCCGGGGTTAAGGCTTTGGGCCTCTTGGACCACCACGAAAACTCCCTCTTCGAGCTCCGCCAGCACCTCGCCCAGGAGGCCCCCGGGGTCCGGGCCGACTTTTTCCTGGCCGACATCCGCCACCGCCCCCGGCTGGAGCGCACGGTCCGGCCCTGGGCGCCCACAGTGGTCTACCACCTGGCCGCCTACAAGCATGTGCCCACCGGCGAGGAGTTCCCCGAGGAGGTGGCCGCCACCAACGTGCTGGGCACCTGGAACCTCCTGGAAGTCCTGCCGCCCTCGGTGGGACGCTTCGTGTTCAGCTCCACGGATAAGGTGGTGAACCCGGCCGGGGTTTACGGGGCCAGCAAACGGGTGGCCGAGCTGATGCTGCTGGCCCGGGGCCGGGAAACCGCCACCGAGTTTGCGGTCCTGCGGCTGGTGAATACGGTGGGGGCCCGGGGTGGGGTTGTTAGAACCTTTATCCACCAGCTCAGGGCCGGCCTGCCCCTCACCGTTACCGACCCCAACATGACCCGCTACTGGGTAGCCTTCCCCGAAGCCGTCGACTTCCTCGTCTGGGGCGGGGGCGACCCGGCTGCCCGGGGAATTTTCGTCCTGGAGCTGGGCGCCCCCATCCGCCTCGGCGAAACCGTCGGGAGGCTCGCCCGAATGCTCGGTGTGGCAGACCCCGCCGTCCGCATAACCGGCCCCCGGCCCGGCGAGAAGCCCTTTGAAGAGCTCACCTACCCGGGCGAGGCCACCGAGGGGCTGGTGCCGGGGGCCATCCGCCGGGTTGTAACCCCCGGCCCGGCCGTGGATGCCGCCCGCCTGGCCGGGCTGATCCGGCGGCTGGAGTGTCTGGTGGCGGCCGGGGACGGGGCCGGCATCAGGGCGGCCCTTTTTGAAGCCGTCCGGGCCGGAACCCCTTAAACCCTTGGGTTAGAATCTCAGGGAACGCCCAATGGAAATCCTGGGCCTGGTGTTTTTCACGGCCCTGGGCCTGAGCCTGGTGCTGGTGCCCGTGGCCGCCCGGGTAGGGACCCGGCTGGGGCTGGTGGACCGGCCGCGGCCGGGGGAGGTTCAGCCCAAGCCCACCCCCCGCACCGGGGGCTACGGCATCTTTTTAGCCTTCTGGCTGGCCGTCCTGCCCACCCTGCCGCTGGTGCCCAGATTCCCCGACGAGTACCCCCGGCTTGTCGGATTTGCGGCCGGCAGTCTGGTCGTCCTGAGCCTGGCCGTGGCCGACGACCGCTACCGGCTGGGTCCTCTGCCCCAGTTCGCCGGTCAGGTCCTGGCCGGGCTTACGGCCGCCGCCTTCGGCATCGTCATCGAAAGCGTTGCCAACCCGGCCGGCGGCCTCATTCCGGTTCCCGCCTGGCTCGCCGTGCCCCTGACGGTCCTCTGGGTCGTGGTGCTGATCAACACCGTCAACCTGACGGATACCATGGATGGGCTGGCCGGGGGGGTCGCCCTAATCGCCGCGGCGGTGCTCTTTGCCAACAGCTTTCTGCTGGGCCAGTTCAGCATCGCCCTACTGCCCCTGGCCCTGGCCGGGGCGGTGGGCGGCTTTCTGGTTTACAACTTCCATCCGGCCCGCGTCTTCATGGGGAGCGGCGGGTCGATGTTTCTGGGCTACGCCCTGGCGGTCCTGGCCATTATCGGGGGGGCGAAGCTGGCCACGGCGGCGATGGTGCTGGGGATTGCGATGCTGGACGTGGCGTGGGTTTTTGTCTACCGGCTGAGCCGGGGGCGCTCGCCCTTTAAGGGGGGCGATTCGGCCCACCTGCCCCACCGGCTCCTGCGGCTGGGCCTGCCCCAGTGGGGCGTTGCCCTCCTTTACTACGGCCTCTGCCTGCTTTTCGGACTGCTGGCAGTGGGCCTTACCAAGTGGGCGAAGTTTTACGGGTTCGGGGCCCTGGCGGTGGTGGCCGGTCTGCTGTTAATCGTCCTTGCCCGGGAACGGCCAGTCCGGAGCCCGGCGGCCGGCGAGCCGGTGCCGGAGCACCCGCAGGGCGAAGGCCGGTAGGGCCAGCTGCCGCCGCCAGCGCCAGGGCTGAACCGCCAGTCTGAAGGCCCAGTCGAAGCCGGCCCGACGCAGCCAGGCCGGCGCCCGGGGGACCCGGCCGCTGAAAAAGTCGAAGGCCCCGCCGACCCCCACCCCGATTTTGGCCCCGACCCGGCCCAGGTTGCGCCAGAGCCAGAACTCCTGCTTCGGGGCGCCGTAGGCCACCAGAAGGATATCGATGGGCCGGGCGGCCTCAAGCACCCTCAGGACCTCCGCGTCGGCCTCGGGGTGGGGGGAGCCGGGGTAGGCCCCGGCCACCTGGAGGCCCGGGTACTTGGCCTTGAGCCGGGCGGCGGCCGCCGCCGCCACCCCCGGCCCCGCCCCAAGAAAGAAGACCCGGTAGCGGTCGCCGGCCAGCCGGACCAGCCCCTCGGCAAAGTCGGTGCCGGGAACCTGCTCCCGAATCGGGTTGCCCAGGACCCGGGAGGCCCAGATCAGGCCGAACCCGTCGGGGATGGCCAGGTCGGCGCGGTTCAAAACCTTGCGGAAGGCCAGGTCCCACCCGGCCCGCATCACGAACTCGGCGTTGGGGGTGACCACCAGCCGGGGGCGGTCTTCCTCAAGCCAGCCGGCGGCCAGCTCCAGGGCCTCGGCCAGGGTGACGTCGTCGACCCGGACCCCCAGAATCTCCACCGACCTAAGCCGCCTGGCCACGGCCGTCCAAGCGGGCGTAAAGGGCTAGGGGCAGGAAAAGCCCCAGGCCGAAGAGGGCGACGGCCAGGAAGGGCGCGGTGGGGCCGGCGCCGGTGTAAATCGGGGTGAGGACCAGGGGGGCCGCCGCGCTCCCCAGAAACTTAAAGCCGTTGTAAAGGGAGGCGGCGGCCCCCCGCTCCTTCGGGAAGGCCTCCAGGGCCAGGGTATTAAGGCTGGCCCAGAAGAGGGCGTAAACCCCGCCCAGGACCGCTCCAAATACCCCAAAGGTAGGCGGGTCGGGGGCGACCCCGAGGGCCAGGTGGGCCAGAACAGCCAGGGCGATCCCCAGCGCGACCATAACCGGCCGGCCGAACCGGTCGATGCCCAGGCCGGCGAGGGGTCCTGCCAGAACCCCGGCCAGGCCGTAGAGGGAAAGGAGAAAACCGCTTCGGTCCACCGGCACCTGCCAGCGGTCGGCCAGGTAGACGGCCCAGAGGTAGTAGGTGCCGGAGACGGCCACGTAGCCCCCTGCCGAAAGGACGGCGATGGGCCAGAAGCGGGGGCTGGCCAGAACCTTTAAGGGCACCCACCACACATCCCGGCCGGGCCCCCGGGACCGGCGGTCGGCCTGGGCGCTGGCCCGGAACCAGTGCAGATAATAGGCGGCCAGGCCCAGGGAGGCCAGGGCCACCACCAGGTACGCCAGCCGCCAGTTGACGGCGGCCAGACTCCCGGCCACCACCGGGGCGGCCAGGTTCCCGGCGGTATTGATGGCCCCGAAGATGCCCATCGACCGCCCGAGGCGGGCCGGGGGGACCACGTCGGCCAGCACGGCCAGCAGGATGGGCGTCGTGAAGGCGTTGGTTATCCCCTGAAAAACCCGGCCCAGGATAAGCACTTCGACGCTGGGGGCCAGGCCGCAGATGAGGGCGGCCAGGCCGAAGCCGGCAAACCCCCAGAAGGCGGCCCACCGGCGGGAGAAGGTGTCGGCCAGGGCCCCGGAAAAGACCTGGAAGAGGGCGAAGGGGACCATGTAGGCGGTGACGGCCAGGGAGAGGCGGCCCAGGTCGGTCTGAAGCTCCCGCTGCAGGAGGGGCATCAGGACGACCATAACGTTGCCCCCCATGGGCCCCAGGGCCGCCCCGGTGTAGAAGATGAGGGGGACCCGGACCGCCGAAGTCCGGGGATGAGCACCCATCGGGATTTATTATAAATGGCGGCTGACCGGCGGGCCTCGACGGCGCCGCCCGGACCGGGTAAGATCACAGGGCATGAAAGTACTGGTTGTCGGCGGGGCAGGCTACGTCGGGAGCGTGGCCGCCGAAGCCCTCCTTGCGGCCGGCCACCAGGTGGTAATCTACGATAACCTGAGCCGGGGCCACGCCGCGGCCGCCCCCCCGGGGGCCGAACTCATCGTCGCCGACCTGGCCGATACCGCCCGGCTGGCCCGGGTGCTGGCCCGGGGTCGGTTCGACGCGGTGATGCACTTTGCGGCCCTGAGCCTGGTGGCCGAGTCGGTCCGGGAACCCGCCCGCTATTTCCACCAGAACGTGGGCCTCACCCTCCAGCTGCTGCAGCTGATGCTGGGGGCGGGGGTGCGCCGGTTTGTTTTTTCATCCAGCGCCGCCGTCTACGGCGAGCCCCACACCGTCCCCATCACCGAAGACCACCCCACCGTCCCCACCAGCCCCTACGGGCAGACCAAGCTGATGGTGGAGGAGGCACTGGGGTGGCTGGGACGGCTTGCCGGCCTGAGATTTGCCTCCCTGCGCTATTTTAATGCCGCCGGCGCAACGGAGCGGCTGGGGGAAGACCACCGGCCGGAAACCCACCTGATCCCCTCGGTGCTGGAGGTGGCCGCCGGGAAGCGGCCCGTTGTGGAGGTCTTCGGCCGGGACTACCCGACGCCCGACGGCACCTGCATCCGGGACTTCGTCCACGTGGCCGACATCGCCGACGCCCACCTGAAGGCCCTGGAGCGGCTGGACCGGGAGGGGCGGATCATATGCAACCTGGGGAGCGGGTCGGGCTATTCGGTGCTGGAGGTTATCGAGGCGGCCCGCCGGGTGACGGGGCGGCCGGTGGCGGTGAAGTTCGGGCCCCGACGGCCCGGCGACCCGGCCGTCCTGGTGGCCAGCCGGAGTCGGGCAGAGCAGACCATCGGCTGGCGGCCCAAGTATGATGACTTGGAAGTGATCATCGGCAGCGCCTGGGAATGGCGGTGCCGCCACCCGGACGGCTACGGTCGGCCAGACTAAATTTCCATTTCGCAGTAGCCGCCTGTTCGGGGACCGGGACAGGACCCGATATCAGCCGGCCGCTTCGGGCGGGAAAACAGGGTCTTGAGGGGGACAACCGTTTTCATCCGCTCAAAGTCCCCGTGGGCATGCCAGAGCTCCAGGCCGGCCGAAAGGCCCGCCCCGGCAATCACCATTCTTGACATAAACGCTAAAGCGTTTATGTCAAGAATGCCGAACCAGAGCCCCCTGCCGGCGCAGCCGATGCCCCAGCCGGGCCGCACCCTCTCAGACCCGGCCCGTAAGCTCAACTTCGGGAAGCCCGCCCCTCATCCCGGGCCCCGACCAGAAGCCGGGCAGTCGAGAAGGCGGCCGACCTCACCCCGGGGCCGACCGAACCGTCTAAAAGGGTCCGGTTCAGGCCTCGCCAAGGGCCTGCCGGCGCCAGCTGGTCAGCTCCTCTGGGTCGAACTCCACCAGCTCGGAACCGGCCAGCTCCCGCAGCCGGGCCTGGCGCCGGCACCGGACAAACTCCTTAAGGGCCAGCTCGATGACCTGGCTGCTCTGGAGAACTTAGCCGGAGCCGGTGGGCTCGGCGGCCGCTTCGGCCGGCAGCATCTCACCTAGGATGCGCTGCAGGGCCATAGTGTGGCTGCAGATGTTCCAGGTCTCGAAGAAGTGGCAGCTGCAGTGCCACTTGCCGTCCTGAAAGCTCACGGTGTGGTAGTCGTTGTCCCCCCGGAACCGCACGGTAAACTGGACGAAGGTAACCCGGTCCCGCTCCTCAGCGTAGCGCTTGGCCTTCTCAATCTTGGAAATCAGGGCGGAATTCATCTAGCGCCTCCTGAAAAGTAAAAAGTCGCCGG
This sequence comes from Dehalococcoidia bacterium, assembly GCA_042408785.1. Lineage (GTDB taxonomy): Bacteria > Chloroflexota > Dehalococcoidia > JAUQQI01 > JAUQQI01 > JAUQQI01. Next base: position 47,469 of record JBHOQU010000110.1, read on the forward strand.
CGAATCCTCTAACTGCGGGGTGATGCCGGGGCTGAGAGCCCGGACCCGACCTGGCCTTTACACCCGACGGGCTGCAGCCTTTATTCACCGCAAATCCCGGTTAGATTATACCAGCGGGGGGCAGGGATCTGCGGCGGTCCTCTCAGTAGAAGGGATAGCGGGGCAAGAAGCCGCCCAGCATCACCAGGTCCACCAAGGCGCCTACCGGCCCGGCCAGGAACATCAGAATGTACGCCCACCAGGGCCAGGGGTTCTGTGCGGTGATGATGATGCTCCAGAAGACGCTGATGAAACCGACGGTCAGCCAGCCGAAGATGAACTGAAGCAAACAGCCGCCACCGCGGGAATCCGGCCGTGCGGTCTGCAAGCTTCGCCTCCTTTGTGAAAACTATCGCAAGATTATACCGGATGGGCCCGGGGCCCGCCAGCAGTCTTCGCCCGGCCCGGGGCCTTCCGGTTATTCCATAGTTTGCTAGCACATAGTAGATAGTTTGTTTGTAGGGGCGCACGGCCGTGCGCCCCTACGGCCTGCCCGGTTATCCTCTGACGGTGCCTTGAAATGAGACCGGTAATAAAACTGGAAAGCCCTGCCTGCCGCCGGGTAGTGGCCGTTGCGGTTGCAACGTGGTGATATAATTAATCGCGTCTTGCGGATTTGTAGATGGGGACGGATGGGTGGCTTAAAAGGGGCGGTCCTTTGCCGGCAGGCGGCCCGCCGCAACGGTTGCGGTTACATGCCGTGGATGGGGCGGCCGCCCCCGGACGCCCGGAGGGCTTATTCTGACCCCCTAGGCTCAAGCAAAACGAAAGGAGATTTCCGGTATGCGTGAGTTAAATCGGCGAGAGTTCCTGGTCGGGATGACCGGTACCGGCCTGGCGGTGGTCCTGGCGGCCTGCGCCCCCACCCAGCAGCCAGCCCAGCCTTCGCAGCCGGCCGGCGGCCTGGCCCAGGAACAGGTCATCCGCATCCCCCTTACCGAACCGCCAACTCTGGACCCCGGCCTGGCAACGGATACCGTCTCCCTTGACGTGATCGTTCAGCTCTTTGACGGGCTGGTCGGCTTCGATGATGCCGGCAACATCTTCGGCGTCCACGCTGAGAAGTGGGACGTCTCCTCCGACGGGATCACCTACACGTTCTACCTCAGGCCCGGCATCAAGTGGTCCAACGGCCGACCCATCACCGCCCAGGACTACGAGTGGGCCTGGAAGCGCAACATCGACCCGAAGACGGCCTCCGATTACGCCACCACCCTCTTCCCCATCAAGAACGCCCAGGCCATCCACGAGGGCAAGGCCGACCCCCAGACCCTTGGGGTTCGGGCCCGGGACGACCGGACCCTGGAGGTGACCCTCGAGGCCCCGGCGGCCTATTTCCTGCGGCTGGCCTCCACCTGGACGATGTTCCCCCTGCCCCGGGAGGCTATCGAAAAATACGGGGACAAGTGGACCGAGGCGGGCAACATCATCACCAACGGCTCCTTCAAGATGGCCTCCTGGCGGCACCAGCAAGAGATCGTCCTGGAGCGTAACGAGGACTACTGGGGCAAGAAGCCGACCCTTCAGCGGGCGATTTACCGGATCTTCCCCGAGGGGGCCGAGGAGCAGGTCCTGGCCGCCTATGAGAATGACGAACTCGACGTGGCCCGGGGCATACCGCCGGCCCAGGTGGACCGAATCCTAAATGACCCCAAATTTAAGGACCAGATCAAAATCTTCGACCAGTCGGGGACGATGTTTATCGCCGTCAACAACCGGCGGCCCCATCTGAGGGACCCGCGGGTTCGCAAGGCCCTAGGGATGACCCTGGAACGGCAGGTGCTCATCGACCGGGTGCTGAAGGTGGTGGCCAAGCCGGCCTACTCCCTCCAGCCGCCCGGGATTATGGGCCGCAACCCGGACATCTGGCCGAAGGAGGACGTCGAGGCGGCCCGGCGGCTCATGGCCGACGCCGGCTACCCGAACGGCCAGGGTTTCCCAGAGATCACCTTTGCCTACAATACGTCGGCGGCCTGGAAGGCGCTGGGCGAATACCTCCAGCAGCGCTGGCAGCAGACCCTGGGCATCAAGGTCAAGCTCCAGGAGATGGAGTGGCGGGTGTTCCTGCAGTGGCGCCGGACGCCCGAGGCCAGCCAGACCTACGACGTTTACCGGGGCGGCTGGCTTTCGGACTATGAGGACCCGAACAACTGGTACAACGTCCTGTGGGACTCGGCTGAGGACCCCGGTATGTTCAACCTGGGCTGGAAGAACCCCGAGTACGACCGGATCGTCCGGCAGGCCCGGGCCGAGCTGGACCAGCAGAAGCGGGCCCAGCTTTACGCCCAAGCCGAAAAGATCCTGGCCGACGAATACCCGGCCATCCCGGTCTACCATTACGGGGCCCGGCACCTGGTAAAACCGTGGGTCAAGAACTGGACCATCTCCCGGATCCTGGGCTTTGCACCCCTCCGGGACGTCCAGATCCTGGCCCGCTGACCGACCCGGGGCGGATGGGCTAAAAAGCCCATCCGCCCCCCCAATCCTTTCGGAGGGCGCAGGTCGGAAGTGTGGAAGTATGCGCTTAGAAGGGTTTTGCTCTTAATCCCGACCCTGCTTGCCGTCTACACCCTGGTTTTCATCCTCTTCCACCTCACCCCGGGCGGACCCTGGGATAAAGAGCGGCCGGTTCCCGAGTCGGTCCAGGAGTATCTAAACGCCAAGTACGGGCTGGATAAGCCCCTCTGGCAGCAGTACGTTGACTACCTGGTTGGGGTCGTCACCCGGTTCGACCTGGGGCCGTCCTATAAATACACCCACCTAACCGTCCGGGATATCATCGGCCAGTTTTTCCCCAACTCCATCCAGGTCGGCCTCATCGCCATGGCCGTCGCCGTAACCCTGGGGATCACCCTGGGGGTCCTTTCGGCCATCAAGCAGAACACGTTCCTTGACTACGTGCTTATGTTTTTTGCCATCTTCGGGGCCACCGTTCCCACCTTTGTCATTGGGCCCCTCCTGGTCTGGCTGGTGATTTTAACGCTGGGGGTCGGGCTGCCCACCGGCGGCTGGGGCACCCCCAGGCACCTGTTGCTCCCGGTCATTACCCTGGCCCTCGGGCCCATGGCCGTCCTCGCCCGGTACACCCGGTCGTCGATGCTGGAAGTTATCCGGGCCGACTACATCCGGACGGCCCGGGCGAAGGGCCTGCCGGAGGGGGTCGTCATCGTCCGCCACGCCCTCAAGAATGCGCTTATCCCGGTGATAACCGTGGCCGGGGTGATTCTGGCCGTGGTGATTACGGGCTCCTTTTACGTGGAGTTTATCTTTTCCATCCCAGGGATCGGCCAGTACTTTGTAACCAGCGTCAGCAACCGGGACTACCCGGTCCTTATGGGTGTCTCACTGCTCTTTGCCACCGTTATCGCCGTGATGAATCTGATCGTCGACCTGGCGTATGGGTTCCTCGACCCGAGGATCCGCTACCAGTAGCCGGCCGGAACGGAGGTTGAAACGACCATGACTGCCGAAACCCCATCCCGCCCCGGGATGGCCGCCCCGGAAGCGGTCCTGCCGGCCCGGGGGCCGACCAGCCTCTGGGCCGACGCCTGGCGTCGGCTCCTGCGCAACCGGGCGGCCGTAGTCGGCATGGCCTTCATCGGGTTCATGTTGCTGGTGGCCGTCTTCGCCGACCTTATCGCCCCATACCCCTACTGGCAGCAGGACATCACCAACCAGTTCCAGCCGCCCAGCTGGGAGCACCCCTTCGGAACGGACCACCTCGGCCGGGATGTTTTAAGCCGCCTGGTCTACGGGGCCCGGGTTTCCATGGCCGTCGGGTTTATCGTCCAGGCCATCATCGTCCTTATCGGGGTGCCGGTGGGGGCCATTGCGGGCTACTTCGGGGGCAAAATCGACCAGCTCCTGATGCGCTTTGTGGACATCATGTACTCGTTCCCTGACCTGCTTTTGATCATCATCGTGATGACTACCCTGCGGGCGGTCACCGGCCGGGAGAACGTAAGCAGCATACTTTGGCTGATGACCCGGGCCGACGACCTCTTCGGCGGCCTCCTGGGGGTCTTCATTGCCCTGGGGCTCACCAGCTGGCTTACGGTGGCCCGGCTTGTCCGGGGCCAGATTCTCTCGCTGAAGGAGCGGGAGTTTGTCGAAGCCGCCCGGGCCGTGGGCGCCGGCCACTTCCGGATCATCCGGGCCCACCTGGTGCCCAATACCCTGGCCCCCATCATCGTGGCCGTAACCTTCGGGATCCCCAATGCCATCCTGGTCGAGGCGGCCTTAAGCTTCATCGGCCTGGGGGTCAAACCCCCGATGCCCTCGTGGGGGCTTATGATCCTGGACGGGTACCGGGCGATGCGGGCCTATCCCCACCTGCTCCTCTTTCCGGCCGCGGCCCTTTCCCTCACGGTCTTAAGCTACAACTTCTTCGGCGACGGCCTGCGGGATGCCCTCGACCCCTGGATGAAGCAGTAGGCTTGTTAAGGCCGTCCTGCCTGTGCCAAAATGGTGGCAGGGGGGACCTCCCATGCGGATTCTGGCCGTTGACGTCGGGACCGGCACCCAGGACATCTTGCTGCTCGATTCCGAACAGCCCGTCGAAAACGCCGTCCAGCTCGTATTGCCGTCGCCGACGGTAATCGTCGCCGAGCGGATCCGGGAGGCGACCCGGGCCGGACGGCCGGTCTTCCTTACGGGCCGGATGATGGGCGGCGGCCCCTGCCACTGGGCGGCCCTGGACCACATCCGGGCCGGCTTCCCCGTTTACGCCACCCCGCCGGCGGCCCAGACCTTCGACGACGACCTGGCCGCGGTGGAGCGGATGGGCGTCCGGCTCGTGGCCGGCGAGGCCGAGGTCCCCGAAGGGGCGGTGCGCATCGAGCTCCGGGACTTTTATTACCCGCAGATCCTGGCGGCCCTGCGCCTCTTTGGGGTCGAAGGCGAGCCCGATGCGGTGGCCGTGGCCGTTTTCGACCACGGGGCCGCCCCGCCCGGCTACAGCGACCGCCGCTTTCGGTTTGAGTACCTGGCCCGCAGGCTCCGGGAGGCCGGGAGCCTGAGCGGCTTCGCCTACCTCAAGCCCCACATCCCCGAGTTTCTCACCCGGCTCCGGGCCGTGGCCGACTCCTTCGACGGCCCCCAGCCCCTCCTGGTGATGGATACCGGCCCGGCCGCCATCCTCGGCGCCCTGGAAGACGAGCGGGTGAGGACCCCTCCCGAGCGGCTGGTGGTGAACGTGGGGAATTTCCACACCCTGGCCTTTTACCTGCGGGACGGGGAGGTTCTGGGGCTCTTCGAGCACCACACCGGGGAGCTGGACCGGGAAAAGCTTGAGGCCTACCTGGAAAAGCTGGCGGCCGGGACGGTGACGAACGACGAGGTCTTTGCCGACATGGGCCACGGGGCCCTGGTTTTCGAGCCGCCCCGGCGCCGGGCCGGAGAGGTGCTGCTGGCCGTTACCGGACCCCGGCGGGGGCTGCTCAGGGGCTCGCCCCTTCGGCCCTATTTTGCCGTCCCCCACGGGGATATGATGCTGGCCGGCTGCTTCGGCCTGGTCCGGGCCTTCGCCGACCACCATCTTCCGGTCCGGGAGGCCTGGGAGCGGGCGCTTAGACTGAGCGCCGTGGGCTGAAGGCCGTGAGGTCGGCCCTGAACCGCTACTCCTTGTTCTGGGCGGCCGGACTTATCGCCGGCATCGGGGTTTTTGCCAACCTGGTGGCCGGCCCGAGCCCGGCCCGGGTGCTGGTTCCGGCCGGGCTGCTCCTTCTGCTGGCCGCCTACTACCGGGTGATGCGGACCGGGCCCGGCCGAGTCACGGCCGCCGAAATCGAGGGCCGGCTCCGGTCCGGCCGGCCGACCCTGGTCGAGGTTTATTCGGATTACTGACTGATGTGCCTTACGGTGAAGCCCGTCGTCGACGGGCTCGAACGGGAGCTGGCCGGCCGGGCCCAGGTCTTGCGGGTGAACGTGGCCGAACCGGTCGGGCGGGAGCTTTTCTCCCGGTGGAACCTGGAAGTGGTGCCCACGCTCCTAGTCTTCGACGGCGCCGGCCGGGAGGTCTACCGGGCCACCGGCTTCCCCGACCGGGGGGCGCTCTTGAGGGCCCTGAATGTTCAGTCCACGTGAGGAGGGCGACCAGATGCCGAAACCCTTTCCCCACGAGACTCCCCAGCCGGACACCTTCGTCGGCCGCCTGGGAATCCGGGTTACCGGGAGGGGCGAGGGCTTTGCCCGGTGCGAGCTGGAGGTGGAGCCCTGGTTTCTCAACCACCGGAACGGGGTGGTCCACGGCGGGGTTATCTTCAGCCTGATGGACACGGGCACGGCCGCGGCCGTCCACACCGTTATGGACCCGGGTGAGGTCTGCTCGACCATCGAGCTCACGGCCACCTACCTGCGGGCCGTCCGGAGGGGGCGGCTGGTGTGCGAGTCCCGGGTTCTGCGCCGGGGCAACCGGGTCGTCTTCCTCGAGGCGGAGGTCTTTAACGACGGGGAGCTGGTGGCGAAGGGGCTCGGGACCTACTATGTAACCCGGGAAAGAGGTCGAGAAGCTGCCGAAGTTCCGTGACCTCCCGGTCCCAGTACCGGCTTGAGCCGTAATCGGGCCGCTGGTGGGGCAGGCTCACCCGGACGGCGAACATCCCTAGGGCCGCGGCCGCATCCAGCTCCCCGAAGCCGCCGTCGGCGACGAAGGCGGCCTCGGTGGGTCCGACCCCAAGCCCCTTTAAGGCGAGTTCAAAGATGGCCGGGTCCGGCTTGAGCAGGCCGACCTGGCAGGAGAGGACCACCGCATCAAACCGTTCCCGGAAGCCGAGCCGGTCGATGGGTTGGGCGGCGAGGGGCGAAACGTTACTCACCAGGCCCAGCCGGTAGCCCCGCCGGCGGAGGACGCTGAGAACCGTCCTCGCCCCGGGGTAGGGGCGCACGGCCCGCCGTCGGGCCAGCTCTTCAAGCCCCGCCGCCCGGACCACCGCCCCGGGCGGGGCCTGCCGCCCCAGGTCGGCCAGAACCTGCCGGACCAGCTCCCCGGCCGACCGGAACTGCCCGGTCATGAAGGCGTCGATGCGCCGGCCCCAGGCTTCAAAGTAAACCTCCGGGGCCAGTCCCAGGATTTCGGCCGCCCGGCGCCTTAAGGGGTCGGCCTTCCAGGCGTCCAGGTAGGCCAGGGTATCGTAGAAGTCAAAAAGGACCGCCCGAATGGTTCGGCCGCCAGGGTTCACAGGGGCAGCGGTTCGTCGGGTTTGACCACCGGCACCTCCACCGGCCCGGGACGGCCCGCAAGCAGGCCCGTCCCGGTATTTAAAATTACCACCCGGCTCCCGGGGGAAATAATCCCCTCATTCGAAAGCCGGTCCAGGGCGGCCACGGCCGCCGCCCCCTCGGAGCAGAGGCTGAGGCCCTCCACCGACGCCACCAGGCCGAGGGCCGCCCCGGCCTCCGCGTCGGTCACCCCCACCGCCCAGCCGCCACTTTCCCGGACGACCCGCAGGACGAGGAACCCGAAGGGAGGGTTAAAAACCCGAAGCTCCCCGAACGAGGCATCGCCATCCGCCCAGGGTCGGCAGTCTTCGGCCCCCTCGGCCAAGGCCCGAACCACCGGGGCGCAGTCGGCCGCCTGGACGGCCATCAGCCTGGGCTTCCGGCCCGGGATCCACCCCATCCCCTCCATCTCCTGGAGGCCCTTCCAGAGGCCGACGATGTTCACCCCGCTTCCCACCGGGCAGACCACCGCATCGGGCGGCCGCCAGTCCAGCTGTTCGTAAAGCTCATAGGCTAAGGTCTTTGCCCCTTCCAGCTGGTAAGGCTCTTTAAAGGCCGAGACGTTGAACCATCCGGCCGAGGTGGCTCCGAGCTGGTCGGCCAGGCGGCCGGCATCCCCAAGCCGGCCGGCCACGAGGACCACCCTGGCCCCAGGGGTAAGGGCGGCCCTGACCCAGGGCAGCGGGGCGTCGGCAGGCATAAGCACCGCCAGGCTCAGACCGGCCCGGGCGCAGTATGCCCCCCAGGCCGCCCCGGCGCTTCCGGCGGCGGCCAGAACCAGGCGCCGGATGCCCAGCTCCTTCGCCCGGGAGGCCCCCACCGCCGCCCCCCGGGCCTTAACCGTGCCGGCGGGCAGCCGCCCCTCATCCTTGACGTAGAGCTCGGCCAGCCCCCATCTCTCCCGGAGGCGGTCCAGGCGGACCAGGGGTGTCCAGCCCTCCCCCAGCGTGACGACCCCGGCCGGGTCCTGAACCGGGAGAACTTCCCGGTAGCGCCAGAGGGAGGTGGGCCGACCGGCCAGGTCGGAGGGCCGGAAGCGCCGGCCGGCGGCCTCCAGGTCATAGCGGGCCATGAGGGGCCCACCGCAGCCCGGACAGAGTCCCGCCAGACGGTCAGGCGGGCATTCGGCGCCGCAGCGGCCGCACTGGAGCCCGTCCAGACACGACCAGGTCAGGCTCATTATCCCCCACCGCCGAGGTTGAGGGCCAGGCCGATGTAGCCGGCCAGGCCGTCCACCAGCTCCGCCAGCCCCACCCGCTCCTCATAGGTGTGGGGCAGGGCATCGTCGCCGGGGGCAAACCCGAGGGCAACCGTTCCCACCCGGGCGAAGTGGCCGGCGTCGGTGGTGAACCGCCAGTAGTAGGGGGCGGCCCGGTCGGGGAAGAGGTCGGCCAGCACCTTGAGGGCCCGGCGGGCGTAGGGGTTATCGGCCGGGGTCTCGAAGTCGGGCATCTCATCGGGGAAGCTCACCTCGACGCCGGTGTAAGTCGTCTGCCGGACCTCGAGCAGTCGGACGCTTCCGGCGGCCCCGGGGTCGAGGCCCTGGGCGAGCAGTTCCTGCAGCCGGCCGATAACAACCTCGGCCCGCTCCCCCGGCACGTTCCGCCAGTCCACGAACAGGGTGGCCTCCCCGGGAATGACGTTGGTGCTTGCGGTGTCGGTGGTGTAGAGGGTGGGGGCGCAGGAGGAGGTGCCGAAGACCGGGTGGGAGGCTCGCTCCACCTCAGAAAGGCTTAAGATGAACCGGGCAAGGCTGAAGTGGGGGTTTACGGCCAGTTCGGGGGCAGAGGCGTGGGCCGACCGGCCCACCACCCGCACGGCCAGCTCGAGGCGGCCCCGGTGGCCCAGGGCCAGGCGGTTGCCCGAGGGCTCCCCGAAAACCCCGACTTCCGGCCGGAAGTTGGCGGCCAGGAACCTGCTCCCCGCACCCCCGATTTCTTCCATCACGACGGCCGCCACGTAGAGGTCCCCCGGCGGCCGGAGGCCGGCCCGCCTCAAGGCCCCGCCGACGTAAACCTGAGCGGCCAGGGCGGCCTTGGTGTCGCAGGCGCCCCGGCCCCACAGGTAGCCGTCGGCGATGACCCCGGCGAAGGGCGGATGGGGCCACCTTTCGGGATTGCCGGGGTCCACGTGGTCCATGTGGGCGTTGAGCATGACGGCGGGGCCGCCTTCGCCCCGGATCACTCCCAGGACGTTACCCACCCTGTCCCGCCAGACGTCGTCGTAGCCGAGGGCTTTGAGCTCGGCCTCCACCAGGTCGGCAACCCGGCCCTCGTCGCCGGAGGGGCTGGGGGTCTGAACCAGGCGGCGGCAGAAGTCGATCACGGGCCCCTCCAGGCTGCGGGCCAGCCCCCGAATCTGGTCCGGGGTGAGGATCTGTGCCATGCTGGGCGCCCTCCGGTTTTTTGGGGAAGTCCCCAGCCATTATGGGGGCCGGGTCGGCGGCCTGTCAAACCAGCCGACTCTTCAGCCCAAGAGGGCCCCCGGTCCCGTCAGGGCGGCCGGAGGCGGAAGACCCAAACCCCGGCCTGGTGGTAGACGGGCTCAAATTCCGGGCGGCCCAGGAGCTTCCCGGCCGTGAGGGGGCCGCCCCGCCGGCCGATAAACACGTAGTCGACCTTTAAGGCCCGGAGCTCGGGGATAAGCCGTCCCCAGTCGGCCGGGCCGGCGGCCAGCTCCCGGGCAATCCGGTTCCGCCGGGCAAACTCCTCGGCCGGCAGGTTCCCGTAAAGGAGGGTGGGCAGAAGGGTGGTCCGGCCGGCCGCGGCCGGAAGCCAGAAGCCGGCGTCGGCCCCGGCGTAGAACCCCGGCCGCCACTGGAACCCGTTGATTAGAAACCCGGCGTCCGGGGGCGTGTTCGCCCGGACCCAGACCAGGGCCGGCAGGTCGGCCGGATGGACCAGCACCAGCTCCGGGTTAACGGCGGCCAGCTGACGGCCCACCTGCGAACAGCAGGCCACCAGCACCAGGGTCCCCACGGCCGGCAGGCCGACCTTGCCCCCCAGTCGGACCCGGTCCAGAAGCCAGGCTACGGCCGCCCCGGCCGGCGCCAGGGCGGCCAGCCAGAGGGAGGCGGCCACGGTTACCCCGTCGACGACGTTGGGGAGGGGCGATGGGACGGGCAGGGCACCGGCCAGAAACCCGAGGCCCAGAAGAGTGAGGCCGAGGGCCAGCGCATCGGACCGGGCCCGCCTTATGCCGGCAAGCAGGGCCCCCAGGGCCAGGAGGAAGACGGCCCCGTCGGGCCAGCGGGCCACGAGGTCCCAGGGGAAAGGCTCGGAGTCTGGGCCAGCCTGGAGGCTGGCCCGGACGGCCGGAAGCAGAAACCGGCCGGCGGCCAGGCCGAGCCAGGGGAGGGCCGGAAGAAAGCCCCCCAGGGCCAGCATAAGCCTCGCCCCCAGCCGGGAGTGGGGGCCTGCGCCCTTCCAGGAAAAGGCGGTGAGCAGTAACAAAAAGAGGCCCGCCATCACCAGCAGCCGGTAGTGGGTCAGGGCCAGGCCGGCCAGAAGGATGCCCCCGGCGCCGGCGGCCCGGTCGGAGCGGACCCAGTCCCGGCCGGCCAGGAGGACGGCCGGCAGGAGGTCAAGGCCGGCGGCCAGGCTGAACCGGCTCCACGAAAGCAGATAGCCGGGGAAGGTCAGGATCAGCCCGGCCAAGCCGGCCCCCACCAGCCCGGCCCGGGCATCGGCCGCCCACTCCCGGACCAGCCAGCAGGCCAGGACCGCCGACCAGGCGCTCAGGAGCTGTCCGGCCAGGCCGATGGCCCCGGCCGGCTCTGCGCCGGTTATCCGGGCGATGAAGGCGGCGTGGACGTGGAACCCGAAATGGTAAAAGGCCGGGATCTTCACCTCGGGGCCGTAAGAATCGGGGACCCGGTTGGCCTCGAGAATCTTTCGGGTGATCAGGGCGTGATGGGGCCCGTCAACCCAGGGGGTAAGGGCCAAGTCGCCGAGGGGATAAAGCCTGACCAGGAGGGTAAGGATCAGGACCGCCCCGAGGAAAAGCCCCTCAGCCGGGTCCGGGGCGGTTCCTGGCGGCCTAAAGGACCGGCCTCGGCGGACGGCGGCCGCCCCCGCCAGCCCCACCCCGAGGCCCAGGCCGGCCTCAAATGCCGGAAGACCGCGCACACCGGCCCAGTAATAAACCAGGGGCCAGAAAGCCAGGCTGAAGCTGCTGCCGGCGGCCAGCCGCCCCGTAAGGCCCGGTGTTTCGGGCCAGCCCAGGAGGGCCGAGATGCCCAGGCCGGGCAGGAGCCAGAGGCCGACTGCCATGGCCGCGGCCGGAATATCGTTGAAGCTCCCGGCAACGGCTGTGACCAGCCGGCCCGGGTCGGGCCGGTAGTAGGCCCGGAAACGCAGACTTCCCGGGACGGGAACCCCGTCCGCCGCAAGTTGGCCTTCCGGGTAGGGGTCGTCCCCGGCGGCCGCCACAAGGCCCGGGGGGAGCGGTTCCCCGCCGGCGGCCGCCACCAGCCGGTAGGGTCGACCCGCCGAAGCGGGCTGGGCCGCAAACCTGAGGGAGACAGCGGTCGGCCCCGAGGGCCCCCCGAGGGCGACGGGGACCGAGGCCAGCTCCCGGCCGTCTGCTTCGGCCGCCAGCCGAACCGTGAGGGTCTGGCCCGGTCTTCCGGCTCCCGGATTGACCAAGATGTCCACCCCGGCCAGGCCGTCCCGCCCGGGGGTGAAGGTCTGCTCCAGGCGTCGGACGGTCGGGACTTCCGGGAGCCAGCGGTCGGCCCGAACCTGCCAGGCGAAGGGGTCCGGGATTTCGGTGAGGCCAGCCTGGAGGGCTAAGACTCCGGCGGCCAGCACGCCGGCCCAGACTGCCCAGCGGCCGAGGGTTTTAAGGGCCGGGGTGGGGCGGGGCATCCCGCGGCCGAGGGTCTAGGCCGGCGGCCGACCCCGACGCCGGCCGAGCTCGGCCTTCAAAAAGTCGATGGGCGGAACCGGGGTCGGGTCGACCCCGTTGAGGAGTGCCAAGTAGTAGCTGAACCAGTCGCCCAGGACGGTCAGGTACATCATCCGGGCCAGGCGGGAGGCGCCCTGGGCGGCCGCAAGCCGGGGCTCGTGGCCTTCCCGCCGCAGAAGCTCGGCCGTAACTTCCAGCCGGGCGTCCAGCTCGGCCGATTCGCCCGGCGAGGCCAGCCCGACCACCAGCACCGCCTCCCGGGCGGCCGGCGGGTGGGCGTAGCCGACCACGGCGTTGTGGTTAAGCTCGGGCAGGACCTCGAAAAAGGCCCAGGCCTTCGAGTTTTCGTTAATCTGGGTTTTCCAGCGGCGGGCCACCGGCTCGAGGCTTCCGCCCCCGTAGACGACCACGACCCGGCCGTGGGCGGCCCGGGCCAGGGCCTTGGCCGGGTTGGGGCCCTCCGGGGTTTCCGGCCGGACGGCCCCAAGCAGGCCCGAGGCCACTTCCCGGGCCTCCACCACCTCGGGGCCGAGGTCGGGCCCGATTTCGAGGGCGGCCAGGATGCCCAGCAGGGGAAAGAGGCTGTAGGCCAGGGCCGCCCGGGGCGGGGCCTGGTAGCTGATCTTAAAAACGGGGTAGCCGGCCGCCTCGGCCCGCCCGGCCAGCTCCCCGCCGCGGGTCAGGGCGACGACCCGGGCCCCCGCCCGCCGGGCCCGGTCAAAGGCGCTTAGGGTTTCTTCGGTATTGCCCGAATAGCTGGAGGCAACCACCAACGTCTCGGGACCGACAAAATCAGGCAGACCGTAGTCCCGCCAGACCAAAATGGGCACTCGGCACCGGTCCCGGAGCAGGGCGGCCACGTAGTCGCCGGCGATGGCCGAGCCCCCCATCCCGGCCACCACCACCTGCCGGACGTGCTTATACCCGGCCGGCAGGGTCAGCCGCCGTCCAGCCTCATAGGCCGGGGCGAAATGGGCCGGAAATTCCAGCAGGCGGCCCAGCATGTCGCCCCGGTCTAAGGTCCGGCAGCCTTCGGCGGAATCCCAGTTGACGTCCACGGGCCGATGCCTAAATTCCCAGCCGGTCCCGGGTCTCGGCCAGGAGCCGGCGAAGCTTTTCGGGGTCGTCGGTTTCCCCGTAAATCCGCAACAGGGGCTCCGTTCCCGAAAACCGCACCAGCACCCAGGAGCCGTCGGCCAGGCAGAACTTGTAGCCGTCGGTGGTGTCGAGCCGCTCGACCCGGACACCGGCGATTTCGGCCGGCGGGTCGGTCTGGAGCCGGGTTTCGACCTGGGGCCGGGTGTCGGGTTCGAGCTGGAGGTCGAGCCGGTCGTAGAAGTGGGGCCCGACCTTGCTGAAAAGATACTCGACCAGCTCCGAGGGCCGGCGGCCCAGTTTCACCATCAGGTCCAGGAAGAAAAGGCCGGCCAGGATGCTGTCCCGCTCGGGCAAGTGGCCCCGGAAGGCGTAGCCGCCGCTCTCCTCGCCCCCGCAGATGGCGTTCACCTCGAGCATCTTGGGGGCGACGTATTTAAAGCCGACCCCGGTCTCGTAGACGGGGACATTGTGAAGCCGGCCCAGCTTTTCCAGCATGGAGCTGGTGGATATGGTTTTAACGATGGGACCCCGCCAGCCCCGAACCTCGAGCAGGTAGAGGGCCAGCAGGGAATAGGTTCGAAGCTGGTCGACGAAGCGGCCGTGCTCGTCGCAGACCCCAAGCCGGTCGGCATCCCCGTCGGTGGCAAGGCCCACATCCGCCCCGACCTCCCGGACCTTTTCAAAGAGGGCGCCCAGGTTGCGGGGGATGGGCTCCGGGTTTATGCCGGGGAAGAGGGGGTTCCGCTCCCCCCGGATCTCCACGACGGTGGTTCGGCCGCCGGCCAGGTCTGCCAGCCAGCCGGCCCCGGACCCGTACATGGCGTCGGCCACCACCCGCAGGCCGGCATTGCGGATAGCTTCCAGGTCGACCAGGCCGCCCACCTGCTGGCGGTAAGCATCCCCGGGGTCGAAAAGGACGACCAGCCCCTCCCTCTCAGCGGCCGGGCGGGAGAGCCGGCGGATGCGGCCCTCGGCCTGGGCGTCGGCGATGCGCTGTTCCAGGTCGGCCAGCACCTCCGGGGCGGCCGCCCCCCCGTAGGCGCTGCGCACCTTGAAGCCGTTGTACCGGGCGGGGTTGTGGCTGGCGGTGACCATTACCCCCGCCCCGGCTTTGCGGCTGATGATTCCGAACGAGACCACCGGGGTGGGGTTGGGCCGGTCGGTCAGGTAGGCCCGGATGCCGTTTCCGGCCAGCACCTCGGCCACGGCCGCGGCGAAGTCCTCGGACTCAAACCGGGTGTCGTAGCCCACAACGACCCCGTGGAAGTGGAGGCCCTGGTCCTCCAGGTACTCGGCCAGACCCTGGGCGCAATAGCGGACGTTTTCAAAAGTATAGTCCTCGGCGATGATTCCCCGCCAGCCGTCGGTGCCGAATTTGATGGGCGTCTTTGCGGTCATCTCGGCTCCCTCCCCTCAGACCCGCGCCCGCCAGTAGTTGAGCAGGTCCAATAGCGTCTGTTCGAAGGGAATCCGGGGCTCCCAGCCGGTGGCCTGGCGGAACTTGGTGACGTCGGCCTGAAGGATTTTAACGTCGGAGGGCCGAAGCCGGGCTGGGTCCTGCCGGACCTCGATCTTGACCTCGGTAAAGGACAGCAGGATGTTAAGCACGTCGCCCACCGCCCGGGCAACCCCGCTGCCGATGTTATAAACCTCCCCCGGCTCACACTTTTCCAGCGCCAGCCAGTACGCCCGAACCATGTCCCGGACGTCGACCCAGTCCCGCTTCGAGGAGAGGTCGCCCACCAGGATAACCGGGGGGCGTTTGCCGGCCTCGATTTCGGCAATCTGTTTGGCAAAGTTGCTGGTCACCAGGACGTGGCCCCGGCGGGGACCGGTGTGGTTAAAGCCCCGGGTGACGATATTTTTAAGGCCAAAGCTGCGGAAATACTGGTAGGCCAGCATCTCCTGGGTGACTTTGCTTACGGCGTAGGGGCTTAAGGGGCGGAGGGGATTGGTCTCCTTTATGGGCAGCTCCTCGGGCTTTACGTAGCCGTACTCCTCCGAGGAGCCGGCGATGTGGATGCGGGGGTCCAGTTTCTCCCGCCGGACCGCCTCGAATATGTTGAGCTGCATGAGGGCGTTAAGGCGGATGGTCTCGGCCGGGGCGTTCCAGGAGGTGGGCACAAAGCTCTGGGCGGCCAGGTGGAAGATACGGTCGGGGCGGACGGCGGCGATGATGTTGTGGGTGGAGAAGGGGTCGGTCCAGTCGGCCTCGATGAGATTCAGGACGCCCGGCCTGGCCTGCTCCTCGACGAGCCTCCGGACGACGTCGGGGCTGTGGAGGTTTCCGCCTTCGGCGATGAAGTTGAGCCGCCCGCAGGCCTGAAGCTCGGCCAGATTCTCCAGCCGGCTCCGCCAGCGGTAGGTGCCGAAGACGATAAGATTGGGGTTTTCCACCAGGTATTCGGCCAGGTGGCTCCCGGCCATTCCGGTCACACCCGTAATCAGAACCCGCAATGCCAACCTCCGGAGCTTGAAAAAGTTCTGGCCTGGCCAGCGATCACGGCGCCCGGGTCGACACGGGCTCCGGGCTTAAGCCTGACGCCGGCTCCGATCTCCGCGTCGTCGCCGACCACCGCGTCCTCCACGACGGCCCCGGGTCCGACCCGGCAGCCCCGCCCGACCACCGAGCGGACCACCCGGGCCCCCGGGCCGACCAGGACGTCGTCCCAGATGACCGTTTCCCCCAGCTCCGCACCGCCCCCCACCCGACAGCGGTCCCCCAGAACCACCGGCCCGACCCAGCGGGCGCCGTCCACAACACAGCCCTCGCCCAGGTAGCAGGGAGCCCCTTCGAGGGGGTCCAGCAGGGGCGAGCGGACCTTTCCGGTCAGCAGGTCGAAGTTGAGCCGGCGGTACTTTTCGGGCGTCCCGATATCTATCCAGTAGCCCGACCAGCCAAAGCCGTAAAGCTTTGCCCCAGCCTTGAGCAGGGCCGGAAAGAGCCCCTGCTCGAACTGGTAGAAGACCTCAGGGGGAACCAGCTCCAGCACCGCCGGGTCCAGGACGTAAATGCCGGCGTTTATAAGGTTTGAGGGAGCGGTCCCCGGGGGCGGCTTCTCGACAAAGGAGTTCACCCGGCCATCCTCAGCCAGCTCAACAACCCCGTACTGGCTGGGGTCGGCCACCGGCACCAGCCCGAGGGTCACGGCGGCCCCCGCCGACCGGTGCAGGCCGATGAGCCGGTCAAGGGGCAGGTCGGTGAAGATGTCCCCGTTTAAAATCAAGACCGGCTCGCCCCTTGGAACGGACATGCGCACGGCGGCCAGCCGGGCGGCCCCGGCCGTCCCCAGGGGGCGGTCTTCCACCGAGTAGACCAGCCGGAGGCCCAGGGCTTCCCCCTGGCCGAAATAGGCCTGGATCCGGTCGGGCAGGTAGCCCAGGGCCAGGGCCACCTCGGTTACGCCGTAGCCGCTCAGGTAGGCGAGCAGGTGGGCCAGGTAGGGCCGGTTGAGGACCGGCACCATGGCCTTCGGGGTGGTGTAGGTGAGGGGCCTCAGGCGGGTGCCCTCACCCCCAACCAAGATTATTGCCCTCACGGCGCCTCCCTCCGAAGTTTTGCCCGCCAGAATTCTAGAACCTCGGCCAGGCTCTGCTCCAGGGGTATCCGGGGCTCCCAGCCCGTGGCCGCCCGGAACTTGCCGGCGTCGGCGTAGACCTCCGGGACGTCCAGGGGCCGGAGGCGGGCCGGGTCGGGCACGACCCGGACGGGAACCCGGCTCTGGGCGCACAGCCTTTCGAGCAGGTCCCCGACCCGGACGGATACCCCGCTTCCCACATTGTAAACCTCCCCGGGCCGACAGCACCGCATCGCCAGGATGTAAGCCCGAACCATATCCCGGACGTCGGTGAAGTCCCGCCTGGCCTCCAGGTTCCCGACCCGAACCTCGGGCGGGCCCAGCCCTAACTCGGCCGCGGCAATCTGGCGGGCGAAGCCCGAGACCACAAACTCGGGGCCCTGCCCGGGGCCCACCTGGTTGAAGGCCCGGATGCGGACCACCGGCAGGCCGTGACTTAAGAAAAACTGGTAGCCTAAGAAATCCTGGGCGATCTTGCTCACGGCGTAAGGGTTCGTGGGCCGGAGGGGATTGTCTTCACGGATCGGAAGCTCCTCGGGCTTTACCAGGCCGTACTCTTCGGCGGAGCCGGGAATGAGGACGTACGGCCGCTGGCCAGTGGCCACCAGGGCCTGAAGGAGGCTGAGCTGGCCGCCGACATTTACCCGGAAGGTCTCGGCCGGGTCCTCCCAAGACCTGGCCACCGAGGAGGAGGCGGCCAGGTGGAAGACCCAGTCGGGCCGGACCTCGGCCACCAGGCGGCCCACCTCGGCCGGGGCGGTCAGGTCGGCCCGGCGCAGGCGGACCCGGCCGGCGAGCTCGGCATCCTCGAGGGGGCGGCGGTGAATAACCCCCCAGACGTCGATGCCCTCGGCCAGGAGGGCGCGGGCCAGGTGGGTGCCCACAAAACCGGCAACGCCGGTGACCAGCGCCCGCATCAGGTGCCGGGAGATGGGGTCGGTTTAGTCGGCCAGGAAGCGGGCGTAAACCGGCTGTTCGGGCTCGTCCCGAAGCCCCGCCGCCTCCCGAAGCAGTTCGGCCTTATCCGTCTCCTCCCAGGGGGCGTCGATATCCGTCCGGCCGAAGTGGCCGTAAACGGCGGTCGGCCGGTAGATGGGCCGCCGGAGCCGAAGGTCCCGGATGATGGCCCCAGGCCGCAGGTCAAAGTGCTGCTGGATAAGCCTGATGATTTGCTCGTCGGGGATTCTGGCGGTTCCGAAGGTTTCCACGCTGATGGAGACCGGACGGGCCACCCCGATGGCATACGCAATCTGCACCTCAACCCGCTCGGCGATGCCGGCGGCCACCAGGTTCTTGGCCACATACCGGGCGGCGTAGGCGCCGGAACGGTCGACCTTGGTGGGGTCCTTGCCCGAAAAGCAGCCGCCGCCGTGGCGGGCCATTCCGCCGTAGGTGTCCACCATAATCTTGCGGCCGGTCAGGCCGGCGTCCCCCATGGGACCGCCGATGACGAAGCGGCCCGTCGGGTTGACCAGAAACCTGGTCTCCGGGCTGAACAGCTTGCGGGGTATAACCTCCTCGACGACCGCCTGGATTATATCGTCCCGAAGCTGCCGCTCGTGGACGCCCGGACGGTGCTGGGCCGAAACCACCACCGTCTGAACCCGCTGGGGGATCCCGTGGGAATACTCGACGGTAACCTGGGCCTTGCCGTCGGGGAGCAGGTAGGGGAGGATGCCCTTTTTTCGGACCTCAGCCAGCCGGCGGCAGAGGCGGTGGGCGAGCATGATGGGCAGGGGCATAAGCTCCGGGGTCTCGGTGCAGGCAAAGCCCACCATCATTCCCTGGTCGCCGGCCCCGAGGCTTTCCAAGTCCTCTTCGGTCTCACCCAGCTTGGCCTCGAGGGAGCGGTCGACGCCCAGGGCGATATCCGGGGACTGCTGTTTGACCGAGACGATGACCCCGCTGACGGTGGCGTCGAAACAGGCCTCGGGGCTGGTATAGCCCACCTCTCGGATCACCCGGCGGGCGACCTCCGGGTAATCGACGGGGTGGGTGGTGGTGATCTCACCCACGATGATTACCAGTCCGGTGGTTACCGCCACTTCGCAGGCCACCCGCCCGTACGGGTCGTGGGCGAAGACCTCGTCGAGGACGGCATCCGAGATCTGGTCGCAAAGCTTATCCGGATGCCCCTCGGTGACCGATTCGGAAGTAAACAGGAGCGACGGGGCGCGCATAAACGTCGTGCTCATCGGTCAAACTCCTTTAAAAGATTTACCCTCACTGCGGCCGACCGCCGCTTAATGCAATCCTCCCCCTGACGGCTTGGGAACTTTGAGGAACCGAGAACCGCTGAGAAAATTCTCTGCGGAGCCGGGCCTCTCATCTCGTCCGAACCTTTAAAGGGCTCGGACCGGAGTTGGCACCTTTTCCGGGCACCCTGAGCCCGCCCTCAGGACAGTGGGCCTTTGCCCTGAAGGCCAGGCCCGGACCCCGGACGGTTGCCGGGCTTCATCGGGCCGTCTCCCTCCACCGCTCTTGAT
>JBHOQU010000111.1:0-42489 GCA_042408785.1 Dehalococcoidia bacterium
CCCCTTCGCCGATCCCCTCCTCCTTAACCAGGTCGATGTTCACCCGGCGGCGCACCCCCATCACGTCCACCATGGCGAGGTGTCCCCCGGGGTCGAGGGCAAGGACCTTTCCCGGAATCGCCAAACACATCGGCTTACCCCCTTGTCTTATCAATTTTACCCCTCAACGTCCCCGTCCGCAACTGCCCGGCCCTTGGCCGAGAGGGCCGCCGTCAGATAGTCAACCCATTGGGCCAGCCCCGTGCCGTCCCGGGCGGAGACCTCCAAGAGGGGAACATCGGGCCTCACCCGGCGCAGGTGGGCCTCAAAGGCCCGCCGGTCGAAGCCCAGGCCGGAGGCCAGGTCGACCTTGGTAAGTAAAACCAGGTCCGCCGCAATAACCATGGTGGGGTACTTGGCTGGCTTATCCTCCCCCTCGGCCACCGAGAATAGGACCACCCGGAGGTCCTCCCCCAGGTCGTAAGCGGCGGGGCAAACCAGGTTGCCCACATTCTCGATGAAAAGCAGGTCCAGGGCGGCCAGGTCCCAGCCGGCGACGGCCCGGCCGACCATCTCCGCCTCCAGGTGGCAGATGGACCCCGTGTTCACCTGGCGGACGGCGGCGCCCGTCGCCGCCAGCCGCCGGGCGTCGTTATCGGTGGCCAGGTCCCCCACCACCACCGCCGCCCGCAGGTCCGGGGGAAGCCGCCGCAGGGTCTCAGCCAGCAGGGTAGTTTTACCCGCCCCCGGGCCCGACATCAGGTTAACCACGTAGGTGCCGGCGGCCCTGAACCGGGCCCGCAGCTCCGCCGCCAGCCGGTCGTTTTTGGCCAGTACCCGGCGCCGGACCTCAACCAGTCGGGGCTTCATCGAAGACCTCCAGGGCAACCACCTCCAGCTCCCGGCCCTGCTTAACCTCAGGGGTGGGGCCGAAGCAGACCGGGCAACGGAGGGCATCGGCCGCGGCCAGGGTCCGGTCGCAGCCGCAGGCCGGGCAGTAGGCCACCACCGGCACCTCCTCGACCCTAAGCTCGGCCCCGGCCACCGGCGTTCCCTCGGCGGCCAGGTTAAAACAAAAGCAGAGGGCTTCTTTGTCGATGCCGCTTAGGGGGCCCACCCGCAGGTGAACGGCCTTTACCCTTATGCCCCCCAGCCGTTCGGCCTCCTCAACTACCCCTTCGACGATGGCGCAGGCGACCGAAAGCTCGTGCAATCCCGCCTCCGGTTCAGGCCGCCCGGGGCAGCCGCACGGGCAGAGCCTCCCGGACTCGCTCCCCCAGGACCCGGCCCAGGTTCTGGGCCAGCACCTGGCCGCCCACCTCCAGGGCGGTCGCGATAAGCCCCTGGAGCTCCCTTGACTGGCGGATGGAGTTCCAGGACTCCACAACCCGGGCAAAGCCTTCCCGGCCGTGCTGGGTGCCCAGGTAGTACCCCACCGCAAAACCGATAATGGTCTCCAGCATCTTTAAGCCTCCTTTTCTGCCTCTAAGTGGACCCGAACCTTGACATCAGGGTAAACCCGGAGCAGCAAGAGCCTGGGCGGCTCAAGCCCAAAATCCCGGATGTCGAAAACGTGCTCCCCCTCCACGACCAGCCGGTTCCCGTCGGCCCGGGCCGTCACCGGCCCCTCGAACTCCCGGGTGACGCCGTGCAAGCTCACCTGCGCCCGCACCCGGTAGCCCTCGGCCCCGGCCGAGACCTCCTTAACCTCCACCGCCACGGTGGGGTAGCGGCGGGCATCCACCCGCCGAGGGAGCTCCTGGTCGAGGAGGGGATTTCCCGAGCGGAACGCCTCCACCGGGAACTCGAACCTGGCCCGGGGCCGGGGGTCGAGGGCCACCCGCCCACCGACCACCTCGGCCTCGATAAATCCGGTGATCCCCCCGGCCTCGGCAACGACGGGGTGAAGGGTCGAACGGGCTTCGACCCAGACCCGGGAGCGCTCCGGAATTATCTTAAAGCGGCCCATAGGTCTTTACATCTGCCGGATTTCCAGGTAACGCTTCAGGTCCGGGAGCGACTGGATGACCTGCGCCAGCACTAGGGCGATCAGCGCCGCCCGAAGGACACGACCCAGCATGGCTTTACCTCCCTTGTTCTGAGATTTTGCCCGAATCAAGGTCCCCGAGAAGCCTCCGGATGACCCTGACGGCCTCGGGAACGGCCGCCGCAACCGGGGGCGAAAGGCCGATGCCCTCTTCCAGGGTGGCCGGCTCGCACCCGACCACCACGACCCGGGCCCGGGTGCCCCCGAGCTGACCCAACAGGTTAAGCACCGAGGCCAGGTCCAGGCCGTGGGCATCGATAAGCCCCGGGGCGTCGGGCCCGTCGGCCGAAGGCTCGATGAGATAGAGGGTGCCCGGCGGCCCGCCCCGGGGGGTTGCGTCCACCAGGATGACGGCGTCGTAGTCCTCCAAAAGTTCGTAGGCCAGGTGGACCCCCCTTATGCCGAAATCCACGGCCTTCACCCCTTCCGGCAGCCCTTCGGCCCCCAGCCGCCGAACCACCTCCACCCCGAAGCCGTCGTCGCCGAAGAAGATGTTGCCCACCCCGGCCACCAGCACCCGCCGGCTCATGCCCCACCCCCCAGCGGCTCCACTTCGTCGGGCCCGAAGTAGAGAAAGCGGCCGGTCTCCCGGTAAAGGTCGGCCGCCGGGTCGTCCTCCAGGGTCACGGCCAGGTGGACCCGGCCGTCCACGTCGGGCAGAACGGCCTCTACCCGGGCGACCCGGCCGGCCAGGAACATGTCGTGGGCATCCGCCCCGGGCCGGGGACGGAGCCGAACCCGGCTCCCCCGCCCAACCCGGACGCCCCCGACCTCCACGGCCTCCCCTTCCGCAGGCGCGGCCGGCCGCAGGTCCCGGACGGCCCCGTGAAGCCGGGTGAGAACCTCGGGCCCCAAAGCCTCCAGAAGGTCCAGGAGGGCCGCCGCCCGGGGGTCGGTGGCCCGGGCCTCCCGTTTCTCCTCGTCGGTCAGGGTCAGGATCCTCAGGGTGAGCAGCTCGTCGATTTCGGTGGCGTCGAAAAGGTCGGTGGGACTTTCCGGCGCAACCACCGGGTAGTCGTAGAGGATGATGGGCGCGGCCAGAAGCAGGTCCCGCTGGCCCGGCTCGCCCAGTAGGACCGGAAACGTGTTGACATTCCGACAGCCCTCGGCCGCCACCTCCAGCCCCGGCAGAGGGTCCAGCAGGGAGACGAACGCCCCACCCTTGACGGCCATCAGCAAGTGGGCGGCCAGCAAGGACCGCTTAAGCACCTCCGCCCGCTCGGCCGCCGGGTCGGCCCAGGCCGTCACATTCTCCAGCCGGACCCGGACCTTCACCGCCCGGGCCGGGCCCGCCACCGGCTCAACGGCCACCCCCAGCCGGCCGGACACGGCCCAGCGGCGCCGGACGACCCGACCAACCGTCTCACCCCCAACCCGGAGGGGCTCGACGACCTCGTCCCCATCCACCCCGAACCCGAATTCCCCTTCGGGACCGGCCAAACTCCCCAAAGGGACGACGAAGTCCACCTCCCGCTCAACGGCCTCGTCAAAGGCAAGCCAGCGGGCCCCGCCGGCCTCCAGGAAAGGGACGGGCCGGAAGCCTCCTGCCTCGGCCCCTTCCACCTGCCGGGCCTGAAACTGCAAAAATCGAACCATTACCCGAAGCTGGGGGTTTTCGGCCGGCTCCAGAAGAAACTCGGCCTGCTGAAACCACGGCTCCGGCCAGCCGGCCTCCGCCTGGGCCCGGGGCACCAGCACCCCAAACTGCCACCGGACCCGGTTCTTTACCGCCGAGGCCCGGTAAGGGTAAAGCAGGTAGCCCTCATAAAGGATGGCGTTGGCGACCTTCCGGCCCAGGTCAAAATTGGCCGTCATGATGGAACCAGGTCCAGCAGGGCGTTTAAGGCGTCGTCCCAGGTGGGCAGGGCCCGGCCGGCCTTAAACTTCCCCAGCCGGTCGATGGTCTCCCGCCGGAGCCGGAGCCAGCCGCTACCCGGGAAGTGGGTATCCATAAGCTCTTGCCAGACCCCCACCGGCAGGCGGCAGGCTGCCTCCTTATGCCAGGGGATCTGCTCCACCGTGAAGCCCTGGGGCCCGCCGTAAAAGACGGTCCCCGAAAAGAGCAAAAGCAGGGGGATTTCGCCCCCTTCCAGGGCGCTGAAATACCGGCCCGCCGCCACCTCCAGGTCGTAGGTGCAGACCACGGGCAGGTCCACCTCCGTCTGGCCGACGAAGCCGGGGATAAGCTTGTCCACGTAGGCGAACTGCATCGGCCGCAGGGTATCCGACCAGCGGGAGGGCTGCCCAAACAGGTCCAGGAGCCGTTCGGCCTCCGCCGCCGAGTACCGGCGCTTTTGGGGCTCGACCCGGATCTGGCACCGGAGGGCCAGCGCCTGAACCGGGGTCTCGGTAAGCTCCCGGATTCTGAGCCGAAAGAGCAGGGTTGGGGCCGCCGCGTACCGGTCGGGCACCACGTCGACGCACTCGAAAACCAGCTCACCCATGGGCCCCTCCCGGCCGGACCCAGCGGCTCCTGGCCCGCAATCGGTCAAGGAAGCCGTCAATTTCGGCCCAGACTTCCCCCCCGCCGAAGCCCCGCCAGGACCGGCGGACCCTCCCCACCAGCTCGTAGCAGGCGTCGATGGGCACCAGGTAAGCCTCGAAACCCTCCCCCACCCGGCGCACCAGCACCGCCTCCACGTCGGGGCTTACCGGGTCGAAGGCGGGGTTGGCCCGGAGCACTTCGGCCCAGGCGCCCAGCTCCAGTAAGGACTCGGTGGCCCCGCCCGGACTCGGGTAGAAGGCCACCCAGCGCCCGAGGCCGCTGTGGAAGAAAAAGAAGGCCAGGCCCACCGGAATCTGAAGCTCCTCCCACTGGGCGGCCGAAAGCCCAAAGGCCGGGTCGTAAAGATAGCGCTCCCCTACCGCCCGGTATTTGCCCTGGGCCGCCCCCTCATGGGTAAAGAGCAGGTAACACGGGCGGCAGGTGCACAGTAGTTTCCGGGACTCCACGTTCACGACGTGGCAGTGGTCTGCCGGGATCTCCGCCCCGCACATCTCGCACCGTGCGCCCGGGGTGGCCTCAGTCCGGCGGCCGAAACGGCCGGCCGGAAATTCGCCAGCCTCCTTCGGGCCCAGGAACTTCTTCAGCGATAGGCCGAAACTGCCACCTTCCATACGCCGCCCTCCCGGAGTAGGGGCAGGGGTTTGAGGCTGAGGTGGACCTGCCGCAGGCTCCGGCCAGCCAGCCGGACGTCGTAGACTTCCCCGCACCCGGGACAGGCCAGTCGGGGCCCCTCCAGCCGCCCCCACCGGACGCTCCCCCCGCAACCGGGGCACCGGTCCAGGTAGGCGTAGAGGGCTTCCCCGACCCGGGCCAGGATGACCGGTTCCCCTTCCACCTCCAGGCCGAGGATTTCCCCGGGTCCCGGCTCCGAAAGGCCCACCAGCTCGACCCACTCCCCGGCCGGCCCCCGCTCCGGCGGGCCCGGGAAGAGGCGGACCTGGGCGGGCAGGACCGTCATCCCCTCCACTTCCACCCCGGCGACCTCCGGGGCGGCCTCGGTGATGGCCCGTTCGATGGCCAGCTTCACCGTAACGATGGAGGAGGGGCAGCCCCGGCAGGTTCCCTCCAGGCGCAGGTGGACTACGCCCGATTCGTCCACCCCCAGAAACTCGACCCCACCGGCGTGGGAGCCCAGGTAAGGCCGCACCCGGTCCAAGGCCTGCTGGATGCGGGCCTCCAGGGGCAGGGGATGCAGGTCGTGCAGGATGAGCAGGCTGGCCAGGAGGGGGTCGGCGACCATCTGCTCCAGGACCCGAGCCCCGGCTTCGCCGGCCTCGCCCAGGATTTCGACGACCCGGGCGAGGCCGGCGCCGTAAAGGTCCATCAGAAGCCGGACCAGAGTCTCGGCCTTCTCCGCCACCGGCGGGGACGCCGACCGGAGCTCGGCCAAAATCGCCTCAATGCGGTCCCCGACCTCCCGCAGGTTCTGGCTGGGCATGCCTCGGCCTTTAGTAGAGGCTGGGCGCCATCGTCGGCGAGTGCACCCGCTCGATCACCCGGCCGCCGGCGTAGATGTGCACCCCGCACGGCAGGCAGGGGTCGAAGCTGCGGACCGTCCGCATGATGTCGATCCCCTTGAACCGGTCCGGCGGATTCTCTTCGAAGATGGGGGTGTTCTGAACCGCGTCTTCGTACGGGCCCGGGGTGCCGTACATATCCCGGGGGCTGGCGTTCCAAGGGGTCGGGGGCCAGGGCTGGTAGTTGGCGATCTTGCCGTCCCGGATCACCATGTGGTGGGAGAGCACCCCCCGCACCGCCTCGGTCCAGCCGCAGCTGATGGCCTCCTTCGGCACCGTGAAGGGGGTCCAGGTCTTGGTATTCCCCTTCCGAAGCTCCTCCAGGGCTTTCTCGACGAAGTAATAGGCGGCGGCGCAGGCGTAGGCCTGGAAGTAGGTCCGGGCCCGGTTGCGCTCGATGGTGTTGGACCACCGGGGGATCTTCCACTCGAACTCCTTCTCGGGCTTGGTCGCCGTCCTGGGCAACCGGATGATAACGCTCTGGCCGGTGGCCTTGATGTAGCCGATATCCACCAGGCCGTTAAGGGCGGTAGACCAGAGCCGGGCTAAGGGACCGCCCCCAGTGTCCAGGGCCAGGTAGTTCTGGCCGTCGAACCAGCGGGGCGAGAAGACCCAGGAGTACTTGCCTTTGAAATCCCGCTTCTGGGGCTTGGGGATGGTGTGGACGTTCCAGGGGTGCCGCCGGTCCACCGGGTTGCCCAGGGGGTCGTGGGTTACGAACACCTCGTAGCCGTCCACCCAGTCCTCGTAATAGGAGCTTCCCGGCAGGATCCGGATGCCCAGGTTGATCCGGACCAGGTCGTTGGTGACGAGCTGGCCGTCCACGATGATGCCGGGGGTCACGAACATCCGCCGGCCCCACTCGGTCATGTGCTCGTACTTAAAGTCGCAGTAGTCCGGGTCGTTGAGGGCCCCCCAGCACCCGAGGAGGATCCGGCGCTGGCCCACCCTTTCGTAGCCGGGCAGGGCCTCGTAAAAGAAGTTAAACAGGTCGTCGTGGAGGGGCACGACCTTCTTCATGAATTCGGCGTAGCGGGCAAGGCGGGTTAGGTAGTCGGTGAAGAGCTGAACGGTGGGGGTAGTTCCGACCCCACCGGGGTAAAGGGTGGAGGGGTGGACGTGGCGGCCCTCCATCAGGCAGAACATCTCCCGGGTAAGCCGGCTCATCTGAAGGGCTTCCCGGTAGAACTCCCCCTCGATGGGATTGAGGGCCCGCATGATGTCGCCGATGGTCCGGTAGCCGTGCTCGGCCGCGTGGGGGGCCTCCGTCCGCTGAGCCCGCTCCCACACCCCGGGGTTGGTCTCCCGGACCATCCGCTCGCAGTAGTCCACCCCGACCAGGTTCTCCTGGAAGATGTTGTGGTCGAACATGTACTCGGCGCACTCACCCAGGTTGATGATCCACTCCGCCAGGTGTGGGGGCGCGATACCGTAGGCCATGTTTTGGTTATACACCGAGCAGGTGCAGTGATTGTCACCGCAGATGCCGCAGATCCGGCTCGTAATAAAGTGGGCATCCCGGGGGTCCTTGCCTTTCATAAAGATGCTGTAGCCCCGGAAGATCGAGGAAGTGCTGTAGCACTCCAGGACTTTCCGTTCCTTAAAGTCGACGGTGGCGTAGATCCCTAAACTACCGACGATGCGGGTGATGGGGTCCCACACCATCTGGACGACGGTGGCATCCGGGGACGCTTTCTGAAAGACGCTCATGACCTCTCCTCCCTTAGGTTTTAGGTTAACCCCGCCTTACCAAGTCTTGCGGAATCCGGTGAGCAGCTCGGTGCCCTTGCGCCGCCACTTGGGCTCTTCGTCGACCGTCTTCAAGGTGACGCTGCGGAGGCTGCGGATAAGGGTTCCGTAGAGGGTGCTGGCAGCCGTCGAGACCTTGCTTCCGGGCGGCTCATCCATAAAGGGCATGAACTTATCGGGGAAGCCAGGCATGGTGCAGGCGATGCAGATGCCCCCGACGTTGGGACATCCGCCGATGCCGTTTATCCAGCCCCGCTTGGGGACGTTGCACTTGACCACCGGCCCCCAGCACCCGAGCTTCACCAGGCACTTGGGGGAACCGTACTCGGTGGCGAAGTCGCCCTGCTCGTAATAGCCGGCTCGGTCGCAACCCTCGTGGACGGTGGCCCCGAAGAGCCAGGTGGGCCGCAGGGCCTCATCGAGGGGGATCATTGGGGCCCGGCCGGCCAGCTGGTAGAGCAGGTAAAGCAGGGTCTCGGCCAGGTTATCCGGGTGAATGGGACAGCCGGGCACATTGACGATAGGGATGCCGGCCTTGGACCGCCAGTTCCAGCCCAGGTAATCGGCCACCCCCATCGCCCCGGTGGGGTTGCCCGACATGGCATGGATCCCCCCGTAGGTGGCGCAGGTGCCGGCCGCAACCACGGCCACGGCCTTGGGGGCCAGCCGGTCGAGCCACTCGCTGGTGGTCATGGGCTGGCCGGTGGCCGGGTTGTTCCCGAAGCCGCACCAGTAGCCCTCAGGCTTTACCGCCTCGTTGGGGATCGACCCTTCGACCACCAGGATGAAGGGGTCAAGCTCGCCCCGGTCGGCCTTCCAGAACCACTCGATGAAGGTATCGGCCCCCTGCTCGGGTCCGCACTCGTAATCGATGAGGGGCCAGTGGAACTGGACCTTGGGCAGGCCCGGCAGGGCCCCGAGGGCGATCTCTTCGATGCTGGGCTGGGTTGCGGCGGTGAGGGCAACGGAGTCCCCGTCGCAGCTCAGGCCAGCGTTAATCCAGAGGACATGAACAACCTTCTCCTGTGCCGCTTCCGTCATGACAAAATTCCTCCTTCCCCGCTAAATTGGGCCGTGAGGCTATCAAGGACGGGGCAGACGGGACACCCATCCACCACACAGCCACTTAAGATTGCCCTTAGTGTAAGGTTTGCCAGATTATACTACGATTTTCGCCCCATGTCAAGGGCATGTATGGGTGGTGGGCTCTGTCCCAGAAGCGGTGGAGGGAAATTTTGAGGCTGGGCCCCGGCTTGCTCACTTTCCGGGTCGGGGCCATCAGGCGAGCAGTAGGGCCGATTCGACCCCGGCAGACGGTCCGGCGGTAACTTGACCGGTGCCCGGAGCAGGCTCAATGTCCGGCCAGGGAGCTTCACCTGGGCAGTCTCAAAAGCTCTGTCGCTTGTGGGCATGCTTGAGACCGAGAACCTCGGTTACGATGACCTCGAGGCGGCTCAAGTCGGGCGACCGGTGCCTCAAGGTCAACCTCGGAGGCCCGAGCACCGGTCGCCTCCGGTCTGAGACCGCCCGGACGTCCGCCGACCCGGGCATCAAACTTCTCGAAAAGCCGGCGGCCAGGACGGTGAGCCGCCGGCTCCGGTCCGGGCGGCCTACCCCTAAGGTCCGGCGGCACCGGGCACACCAACCTGCTTTACCTGGGCCGGAGCCGGCCTTCCGGCCGGCTCTTGACCTGGGGTGGGCAGGGGGTGCCTGCCCCTTTTCTACTCGCCCATCCCACCACCTATGGGGCAGACTCTTGGAATCCCGGCGGGGAACCTGAAAGCTTTCCGGAATGATATAACTATAGGTCCGAAGGCTTGCGACCTGGGTTCGGTTCGGCGGTAAATTC
Organism: Dehalococcoidia bacterium; assembly: GCA_042408785.1. Taxonomy (GTDB): domain Bacteria; phylum Chloroflexota; class Dehalococcoidia; order JAUQQI01; family JAUQQI01; genus JAUQQI01. The sequence continues at coordinate 9,648 of JBHOQU010000111.1, forward strand.
ATCATCCGGGGCCGGCGACCGGCCGTGGATGCACGGCCGGCATCCCTGACCCCAGGGAGGTGGTCGGACGGCGGCGAGAAAGAAACTTACCGCCTGGGCCTTAGCATTTGCGCCCACTCTGATTTACAACGGCCTTTTGGCCCTGCTGTGGCCGGTTGCCAGGAGCCTGGCACCGCCCGGCGACCTTCGCGCCCAGACTTCCTGGCTGCTCGGAGGGGTCTTGGTGGCCGAGCTCTCCGTTCTGGGGCTGCTCCGGCTGGCCCTGTTCAGAGAGGGTAAATCTTTTGCCGACCTGGGCTGGGCTCGGCCCCTCCCGTTCCGGGCCCTGGCGGCGGCCGTGGGAATCGCTCTGGCCTATTCGGGCCTAACCCTGAGCTCGCCCGCCTTTGGGGCCAACCTTGGTGAGGTAAGCCTTTTCCGGGCCTGGGGCATGGCGGTGGGGGTTGCCGGCGGCCTGGTGGAAGAGCTAGTCTTCCGGGGCTTCGTGATGGCCGAGCTCGAAGGCGCGGGAGTGCCGCCCGCCGGGCGGGCAGTCGTCTCGGCCCTTTTCTTCTCCCTCATCCACGGCGGGTACGGGTTGCTGCTGGGGCAGTTCTACCTGTTAACGGGCATCGGCTTCACTTTCGTTCTGGGCCTGGGCTTGGCCTGGGTCTATTTTTACGGCCACCGCAGCCTCTCGGGTCCGGTTTTGGCCCACTGCCTGATCAACGCCCTTATCGAGCCTTGGCTTATGCTCGGTTTCGTGGGGTTTGCCCGGCGCTGAATCGGCCGCCCAGGGCAAGCCGACGGTCGTCAAAACTTTAGGGCGCACTGTCATTGGAGGGCGGGCAAGCCGGCCCGAAACCCGGGTGATATTATTTTTCTGGGGGGCGCACACCATGGTATTAGACGCCTTCCGCAGCAAGCTCGGGGCCGGCCTGGCCAAAACCAAAGAGGCCTGGTTCAAGCCGGTTCGTCGCCTCTTTGCCGGCCGGGCCCTGGATGAAGACTTCTGGCTGAACCTGGAAGAGCTCCTCATCGGGGCCGACGTCGGGGTCGAGACCACGGAGAAACTGCTCCAGCGCCTCCGGCACCGGGTCCGGGAAGACGCCCTCATCGGACCCGAGGAGACCATGCGGGCCTTTGCCGACGAGCTGGTCAAGGTCCTGAGCGTCGACGGGTCCGGCCTCAACCTCCCCACCGACGGTCCCGCCGTCATCCTCGTGGTCGGGGTAAACGGCAGCGGCAAAACCACCACCATCGGCAAGCTGGCGCACCTCCTGAAAGCCCAGGGCCGCCGGGTGATCGTCGCGGCCGCCGATACCTTCCGGGCGGCCGCCATCGACCAGCTTAGGGTCTGGGCCGACCGGGCCGGGGCCGAAATCGTCGCCCATCAGCCGGGGGCCGACCCGGCCGCCGTGGTCTACGACGCCCTCCAGGCGGCCCGGGCCCGGCGGGCCGGGGCGGTTATCATCGACACCGCCGGCCGGCTCCAGACGAAGGTCCCCCTGATGGAGGAACTTAAAAAGATCCGCCGCGTCATCGAAAAGGCCGACGGGCGCGCCCCCGACGAGACCCTGCTGGTGCTGGACGCTACCACCGGTCAGAACGGCCTCAGCCAGGCCCGGCACTTTGCCGAGGCGGTGGGGCTTACGGGGATCGTTTTGGCCAAGCTGGACGGCACTGCCAAGGGCGGCATCGTCTTCGCCATCGCCGACCAGCTTAAAATCCCCATTAAGTTTGTCGGCACGGGGGAAAAGCTGGACGACCTGGCCCCCTTTGACCCCCGCCAGTTCGTGGCCGCCCTCCTGGAGGAGTAGCACCCCTTGTCCCGGTCCCCCGGGCCCGGGTTAAAGCCCCATGGTTTTTGAGGCCCTCGCCTGGTGGGCGGTGCTGTCCGGCCTCGGCCTTGGGGCCTGGCCCCTTACCCGCCGGCTGCTAGGCCGGCTACCGGGACAGGGCTGGACCTGGACCCGCGCCTTCGGCCTTCTGGGCCTGGGGTATATCGCCTGGGTGGGCGGCACGGCGGGCCTTATCCCCACCACCAGGCCCGCCCTCGTGCTCACCGGTCTGGCGGCGGCCGCGGCCGTCTGGGCCTTCGACCGGGCTCAGGGCCTGCGGGCGCTGCGGGCCCTCGGCCCGACCTTCCTGGGGGCTTCCGAGGCCTGCTTTGCCGTCGGGTTTTTTGGTTGGGCCGGCGTAAGAAGCATTTTCCCCGAAATTCGCCACACCGAACAGCCGATGGACCTGGCCCTCTTAAACGCCGCCTTCCGCGCCGAGCACTTTCCCCCGCCCGACCCCTGGCTGGCGGGCCACCCGGTCAGCTATTACTACTTCGGCTACCTGCTCATGGCCCTGGTAACCAAGCTCGCCGGAACCCCCACTGCCGTCGGCTACAACCTCGCCCTGGCCGCCCTTTTCGGCCTGGCGGCCCAGGGGGCCTTCGGCCTGGTCTACGCCCTCGCCCGCCTGAACGGAAGCTCCAAAGTCGGGGCCACCCTGGCCGGCCTGCTCGGGCCCGTCTTTCTGCTGCTGGTGGCCAACTGGGTAGTGGTCCTGGAGCTTCTCCGCGCCTGGGGGGTGCCCGTCGGGTGGGCCGGCATCAAGGACCTGGCCGGGCCGGGGCCGGCCCTCACCTCCCCGGAGGCCGGCTGGTGGTGGTGGCGGTCGACCCGGGTCATCGATACCCTGGGGGCCGACGGTAAAACAAGCCTTGACTACACCATCACCGAGTTTCCCCTCTTCAGTTTCATTCTGGGCGACCTGCACCCGCACCTGATGGCCCTGCCGTTCGGACTGGGGGCGGTTGCCCTGGCCCTGGCGATATTCCTGGCGGGGGAAGGCGCGGGGCCGGGCCTGAAGGCGGCCGCCGGCTGGTTCCTCGGGGGCCTCGGGTTCATCAACACCTGGGACCTTCCCACCTTCGGGGGCCTCTTAATCCTGGCCCGGGCCCTGAGCCCCACCGGCGAGGCCTGGGACCGCCGGCTTCTGGCGGCCGCCGAGCTGGGGGCGGTCTCGGCCCTGCTGGCCGTGGGCCTGTACCTGCCCTTCTACCTCACCCTGGAGAGCCAGGTGCAGGGGGTGGCCCCGGTGGGGCCGGTGGGTACCCGCCCCCACCACCTGGTCCTCTTCTGGGGGGCGATCCTTGCCCCACTGGCGGCCTGGCTCGGCCTGCAGGCCCGGCCGACCCGGGCCGCCCTTCTTCCCCTCCTGCCCGTCCTGGTCTGGGCCGGCTGGTCGCTCCGGTCGGGGGCTTTTTCGGTCGGCCGGCTGGCCCAGCTGGCTCCCCAGCTTTTGCTCGGGGCGGCCGCGGCGAGCCTGGCCTTCGGCGAGGCCAAACGGCTGGCGGTCAGGTTCGTGGGCCTGCTGGCCTTCGCCGGGGCCCTGCTAATCCTGGGGGTCGAGCTCTTTTACGTCCGGGACATCTTCGGCAGCCGGATGAACACGGTCTTTAAACTTTACTACCAGGCCTGGGCCCTGTTGGGATTGGCCTCGGCCGCGGCCTTTTACCTTCTTTTAGGCTCCCGGCCGGGGAGGGTGGCGGCGGTTCTGGCCGCCCTTGCCACCGCCCCGGGCATGCTTTACGGACCCCTGGCCGTCTGGTCCCGGGGCCTGGAGGGGACCGGCCCGCCCACCCTGGACGGCCTCGCCTACCTGTGGTCGACTCGGCCCGACGAGGCGGCCGCCTTGGACTGGCTCTGGGCCAACGTCAGGGGAACGCCGGTCATCGTCGAGGCGGTGGGCCCTTCGTACAGTGAGTCCGGCCGGGTGAGCGCCCGGACCGGCCTGCCGACCATCCTGGGCTGGCCCGGGCACGAGGTCCAGTGGCGGGGGAGCGACCGCTTCTTCCGGGGCCGGGAGGCGGATGTGGCCGAGATTTACGGCGGGCGCGACCCCGTCCGGTTGCGGGAGCTGCTGGCCCGCTACCGGGTCCGGTACGTCTACTTTGGGGAATTGGAGCGGGCCCACTACGGCCCGGGCGCCGTCGAGTGGCTGGCCTCGCAGCTCCGACCGGTGTTCCGCCAGGGCGCGGTTTTTATCTTCGAGGTGCCGCCGGATTGAGACTTAAAAAAGACCACTTGCTTCTCGGGGTCCTCCTGGCCGCGGCGGCTGGGGCCTGGCTGGCCCCGCCCCCCTGGCCTTTGGGGGACCCCGAAGCCCGCTTTGCCCTCCAGGCTCGGGGACTGTTGCTGGGCCGCCCGGAGCCTCTGGGGGAGCCGGTGCCGGTGATGGGGGCCCTCCTAGGGCTTTTTCTGGCCGGGGACTCGGACTTTGCCGTCAGGCTTCCCGGTATGCTCACGGGGGCGGCGCTGGCGGCCCTGGCGTGGGGCCTTGCCCCCGAACTCGGCCGGCCCCGCGCCCTGGCCCTGGGCCTCCTCTGGGCCTTTTCGCCCGTCCTGGCCCTGGCCGGCCGGACCGTCGGCCCGGCGGCCTGGGTGAGCCTGCTGACGGCCTTGGGCGCGTTCGGCCTGGTGCGCTGGGCCGGAACCGGCCGGCCAGGCTTTCTTTTCCTGGGGATCCTTTCGGCCGTCCTCCTTTTGGGCTGCGGTCCGGCCGGCTGGACGGCCCTCGGGGGGTTGGGGGCGGCCGGGGCCCTGAGCCGGCTGGCCGCCCGACTCGCTCCCGCACCGGCAGCCGGGGCCGCCCTGCCCGCCCTGGCGGCGGGGGCAAGCCTCCTCGGCCTGGGGTTCGGGACTTTCGGGCTCCCCGCCCCTGCGCCCGATCTCCCCCAGCCGCCCCTTCCGGTCCCCGTCCTCCTGGCCGTCTACGAGCCCCTCGCCCTCGGGGCCTGGCTCGCGGGCCTGCCGAAACTGCGGTCGGACCTCCGGTCCGGCCGGGCTTCAGCCCTGGGGGTGGTCTGGCCGCTTGCCGTCCTGGCAGGCCTGCTCTTACCGGTCCCGGCCGACCCCCTGGCCCGCCTGGGGCCGGCCTCCCTGGCCTTCGGCCTCGGGGCGTCGGGCCCCTTGGGCGAGGTGCTCGGCCGACCCCTTGGCCCGGTTGGGGGCCGGGCGGTGCTGGGCGCCGTCCTGCTGGGGGCGGCCGGCGGCTTTACGGGGCTGACGGTTCTGGGGGCCCTCGGGTCGGTTGCGGCCGGGAGTCTTGACATAAATTCTCGACTAGTACTGGCAGCGGCCTCGGCCTGCACAACCGCGGTCCTGGCCGCCCTCTGGCTTTGCCGGGACCCGGCCGGCCGCCGACTCCTGCTTCTGGGCGGCCTTGTGACCCTGGGAGGCCTTTCCGTCCACCAGTTCTGGCGAACCAACTACGGGTTGGGCCCCGAGCTCATCGGACCTGTCCGGCCGGGTCCGGACCTTGGCCTTTTGGTCCGGAAAGCCGAGGAGATGGCCGGCCGTCCCATCGGCCGGCAGGGGGTCGACCTGACCGCCGCGCCCCCGTCCCTTCGGTGGGCCCTGCGGAGGCTGGCCGAGGGCGCCGGACCGACTTTGCGCCTGGAGCCCGGCGGGCCCGGGTCGGCCCTGGCAACCGTCAGGCTGCCCGTCGCCTATCCGGAATTCGACGGCGCCCGACGGTTTTTGCGCTGGCTGTTCTACCGCGAGTATGATCGGCTGCGAACGGTAGATTTCGTGCTCAAGGGGGAAGGCGGTTAAAGGTGGCCCGGAGTGCCCACCGGACCGGAGCCGGCTTCGCCCCGGCCGAGGTGGGGGCCTACGTTGCCCTCACCGCCGTGGGGCTGGGCCTGCGCCTTTACGACCTGGGGAGCCGGGCTCTCCACCACGACGAGAGCCTCCACGCCCTGTTCGCCTGGTATCTTTACCAGGGCCGGGGCTACGCCCACGACCCGATGATGCACGGCCCCTTCCAGTTCCATGCCCTCGCCCTGGTCTACTTTCTTTTCGGGGACAGCGATGCTACCGCCCGGCTGCTGGCCGCCCTGTGCGGAACGGCCGTCATCGGGGCCTGCTACTGGCTGCGGACCTGGCTCGGGCGGGTCGGCGCCCTGACGGCGGCCCTGCTCCTCACGTTTTCTCCCATCATGCTTTATTTCAGCCGGTTCGCCCGCAACGACATCATCATCGCCCTCTGGAACCTGCTCATCGTGCTGGGCCTCTGGGGTTATCTTGCCCGGCGCCGGCCGGCTTCCCTGGTCCTGGCCGCCGGGGCCATCGGCCTGGGCTTCGCCACCAAGGAGGTGACCTTTATAACGGCGGCCATCTTCGGGCTGTTTTTCAGCCTGCGGCTGCTGCGGGAGCTTCTTGAGGCCGCCGGCCCGGACTTCGCGGCCGCCGTCCGCATCCTGACCTCCCCGGCGAAGGTCCCCCTTTACCTGGCGCCCCTGGTGGTTGTGGCCGGCCTTTCACTGCCGCAGTTCTCGGCCGGGGTGGAGCTCCTGGCCGCCTGGCTGGGCTTCGGACCCCTGGCCCCCAACCCCGCCTACCCACCCCCGTGGGCCGCCGCGGCGGCCGGGGGCCTGGCGGCGGCCCTGGTCGCTGGGAGCCTCGGCGCCGGGCTGTTAGGCGTCCGGCCGGGCCTTGCCCTGGGGCTGGCGGCCCTGCCCTTGGGGGCGGTGCTCCCCCTGGCCCCGGCCCCGCCCGACCCTTTTCTGGGACTCCTGGTTAACCTGGGCCTTTACGGTGGCGCCGCCCTGAGCGCCTGGGCCCTGGCGGGCCGGCCGGGTCCGGCCGACCTGGGGCTCTTCGCGGCCGGGGGCGGGCTGATGCCCGCCCTCACCTACCGGGTGGCCCTCATTTCCGGCGGGCCTCCCCCCGCCTGGGCCGGGCTGGTGGTGGCGGCCCTCATCGGCCTCACCGTCGGGGTCGGCCTGGCCTGGGACCGCCGCCTCTGGCCCGTGCTTTTGGGGGTCTTCTACGTGCCCTATACCCTCCTTTACACCACCTTTTTGACCAATCTGCCCGGCTTCGGGTCGGGCATCTGGGGCTCCCTTCAGTACTGGCTCCTCCAGCACGAGGTCCAGCGGGGCGCCCAGCCCTGGTATTACTACCTGCTGCTTCTCCCCATTTACGAGTTTCTGCCCATCACCCTGGGCCTGGCCGGGCTGATCCTCTGGGCCCGCCGGACCCCGTCGGTTCGGCTGTGGGCCCTCTCGGTGGCCACCGCGGCGCTGACGGCCCCCTTTCTGCCGGGCGAGGCCGGCCGCCTCGGGGCCCTCCTGCTGCTGGGCCTGGGGCTGCTTGTCCTCGGCCTGGCCCCTGTGGGGGACCCCACGGCCGAGTTCCGGCTGTTTTTGGTCTTCTGGACGGCGGCCAGCTTTATCGGCTACGCCATCGCCGGCGAAAAGATGCCCTGGCTCGGGGTCCACTTGGCCCTGCCCCTCATCCTGCTGGCCGGCCGGGCGGCCCAGGACCTGGCGGGGGGCGACCTGCGGCCCCTCAAGGACCCCCGGCCGTGGCTGACGGCGGCCGCCGGCCTGCTGGGCCTCTTCGCCCTGGCCGGCCTCCTGCGGCTTCTGGGCGGGCGGCCCGAGCCCCTGCGGGCGGCAGCTCTAGGCCTGGCGGCGTTGGGCTTCCCCTGCCTGGCGTGGCTGGCCGGCCGGCATCTGGACCGGCGAGGCCTGCTGCTGGGGGCGGGCGGACTGCTGGGGCTCATCCTGTTCGGGTTTACGGTCCGGGCGGCCGTCCTGGCCAGCTATTACCACGGGGATACCCCGGTGGAGATGCTGGTCTACACCCAAACCTCCCCCGAAATCCCCCGGCTCCTGCGACGGGTGGAGGAGCTGGCGGCGCAGACCGGCCAGGGGCGGGACCTACCCATAACCGTGGACGCCACCAGCGGGTTTTCCTGGCCCTGGGCCTGGTATCTGCGCTACTACAAGAACGTTGATTACCCGACCCTGAGCGCCCCGGCCGGACCGCCCCGGGGGCTCGTTCTCTTCCTCCATTCGGCCAACGAGCAGGCGATGCGGCCTTACCTGGAGCGGTACGGTCCCGGCGAGCGCTATCCCCACCGCTGGTGGTTTCCCGAGGACTACAAGTCGGCGGCCGAGTGGGTCCGGGCCGTCACCCCGCCCGAGGAGCGGGACCGGCTCACCTTCGACCCGGCCTCACCCCCCGGCCTTAAGGAGGCGGTGGCGGCCACCTTGAGGCCCGAGGCCCTGGGCCGCCTCTGGCGCTACTTCCTCTACCGGGAAACCCTCAATCCCCTCGGCTCCGAGGACGGCATCTTTTACGCGGCCCGGGAGCTTTCGCCGCGGGCCGAGGCTCCGGCCCGACCCCCGCAGGCCGGCCTTGGGGTCCTTTCCGGTTTCGGCCGGCCGGGCCGCAACCCGGGCGAGTTCAACGGGCCCCGGGGCATTGCCGTCGGGCCGGACGGCTCCATCTACGTGGCCGACAGCCTCAACCACCGGGTCCAGAAGTTCGACCCCACGGGCCGGTTCCTGGCCCAGGTGGGGGGCCAGGGGAGCGGGCCGGGCCGCTTCCAGGAGCCTTGGGGGGTTACCGTTGGTCCGGACGGCGCCGTCTACGTGGCCGACACCTGGAACCACCGGGTCCAGAAGTTCGACCCGAACCTGCGATTTATTACCGCCTGGGGCGAGTTTGGGACGGCCGGGCCCGACCCGCAGGCCGCCCCCGGCAAGTTTTACGGGCCCCGGGACGTCGCCGTGGACGGCTCGGGACGGGTCTTCGTAACCGACACCGGAAACAAACGGGTCCAGGTTTTCGGCCCCGACGGGCAGTATCTGCTGGCCTTCGGCGGGCCCGGGTCTGAGCCCGGCCGCTTTGAGGAGCCGGTGGGCCTTAAGTTCGACCCGGACGGCCGGCTCTGGGTTGCTGACACCTGGAACCGGCGGCTCCAGGTCTTTGACCCCGACCTGCGGCCGATGGCCCAGATCCCGGTGCCAGCCTGGGCGGGCACCGGGATCCTAAACAAGCCTTACCTGGCGGCGGCACCGGACCGGTCGGTGTGGGTGACGGACCCGGAAGGCGGACGGCTCCTCCGGTTTGGGCCCGACGGCAGGCCCGTCACCCCCTTTACCGGCCCCTTTGGCCTGCCGGTGGGCCTCGCCTTCGACGGGGAAGGCCGGCTGCTGGTCAGCGACGGGGCGGGCCACCGGGTGCTCCGGCTCGGCCTGCCGGGAAGCTGAGGAGGTGAAACGGGTGTTTGCGCGGGTTATTTCGGTCACCGTGCGGCACGGGTCAACGGACGAGGCGGCCCGGGTCTACCTGGAGCGGGTGGTGCCCGCCGCCCGAACCCAGCCGGGCTTTAAGGGAGCCCTGCTGCTGGCCAACCCGGGCACCGATAAAATCATCTCGGTAACCCTCTGGGAGAGTCGAGAAGCTCTGGAAGCCGGGGAGGTTGGGGGCTACCTGGTCAACCAGTTGGCCCGGCTGGCCGCCTACGCCGCCGGTTCGCCGGTGCGGGAGCACTTTGAGGTCAAGGTTCTGGAGCTGGCGGATACCGCCGGCCGGGAAGGGAGCTGAAGCCGTGGTCCACGCCGACTTTGTCCCGTATAACGCCCGGGTCCGCACCCTCGACCCGGCCCGGCCGCTGGCCGAGGGCCTGGCCGCCTATCAGGGCCGGGTGGTACTGGTCGGCAGCAACGGGGCCGTCCTCGCCGCGGCCAATCCCGAAACCGTCCGGCCGGACGGTCGGGGTCGGCCGGCCCTGCCCGGCTTTGGGGACGCCCACATCAGGTGAAACTGGAGGGAACCCGGAGCCTGGCCGAGGCCCTGGACCGGGTGCGGGCGGCGGCCGAGAAAATTCCCCCGGGCGAGGGGGTGGTGGTCCGGGGCTGGGAGGGGGGCCGGTTTCCCACCCGGGCCGACTTGGACCGAGTGGTGCCCCACCGGCCGGTGGTCCTTACCCGCAAGGACGGCCACAGCATCTGGGTCAACAGCCTGGCCCTCGCCCGGGCAGGCATAACCCGGCATACGCCCGACCCGCCCGGCAGCCAAATCGACCGGGACGAGGCGGGCGAGCCCACCCGCATCCTTCGGGAGGGTCCGGCCATCCGGCTGGTCTGGGAGGCGGTGGGCCCACCCGGCGCCGAGGCGGTCGAGGCCGCCCTGAAGGAGGCCCTTCCCGAGGCCCACCGGCTGGGCCTTACAGGCATCCACGAAATCGACGGCCGGGAGGCTCGCCGGAGATTTAAACTTACGGGTGCGCCTCTTCCTCAACCCGGCCCATGAGCTCCTCGAGCCGGCCCTCCGGCTGGGTCTGAGGACCGGCCTTGGGGACGACTGGCTCCGGATAAGCGGGGTGAAGCTTTTCGCCGACGGTTCCCTGGGCTCGTTAATGGCCCTCATGCTGGAACCCTATCAGGGGACGGAAAACCGCGGGGTGGCCGTCACCCCGCCCGAGCAGCTCCAGTCCTGGGTGGAGGCGGCCTCCCGGGACGGTCTGGCCGTGGCCGTTCACGCCATCGGCGACCGGGCGAATCGGGTATGCCTCGACATCCTCGAGGCGACTCGTCCCATCTGGGCCCCTCAGGGGCTCCGGGCCCGCATTGACCCCGACGACCTTCCCCGCCTGACCCGGCTCGGGGTGGTGGCCTCGATGCAGCCGATCCACTGCACCCAGGACCTGTTTCTGGCCGAAGGATACTGGGGCTCCCGGAGCCGCTATGCCTACGCCTGGCGCAGCCTCCTCCGCCACGGGACGGTCCTGGCCTTCGGGTCCGACTGCCGGTGGAAACCCTCGACCCTTTTAAAGGCCTCTATGCGGCCTTAACCCGCCGCGAAGACGGACACCCGCCGGAGGGCTGGTATCCGGAGGAGCGGCTGGACGTGGAGGCCGCCGTAAGGGCATACACCTTCGGGTTCGCCTTTGCGGTGGGCGAAGAGGGGCGCTGGGGCGCCCTCAGGCCGGGCAGTTATGCCGACCTGGTGCTCCTTGCCCAGGACCTCTTTGAGGTCCCGCCCGAAGCGGTCCTAGAGACCCGGGTGCCGGCCACCGTTGTCGGCGGGCGGCCGGTCCACCTGGACCCCGGCCTGGGGGCGTGAGGTCGGCGGCTGGGGCGTCTCGACCAGCTGGTAAAAAAGATACCGGAACTGGGGCCGTCCCTTGGGCATCAGCGCCCGGAAGTTGGTCCCCACTTCCCCCGGGCCGAAGGTGAACCGCTGTCGCTTTAAGTAAAACGACTTCACCACCGTCCGGTCCTCCAGCCGGGCGTACCAGCCGTGGGCCTGGCAGACCCATTTGCGGTTCTCTTGTAGGGTGGCCATCGGCTGTTTGCAGTCGGGGCAGGGCGGGGGCGGAATAACGGCCATTTCAGGGTGCCTCCGAAGGGACCGCCTGCAGGGTTAAGACCTTGCCGTCCCGAAGGATGCGCACGGCGGTCGGCCGGTTTATAAGCTCGCCGGTCAGGGCCCGGTGCAGGTCCTCGAGCCGGCGGACCACCTGGCCGTCTAGGCCGATGATGGTATCCCCCGGCCGGAGCCCGGCCCGCTCCGCCGGACTGCCCGGGGCCACCTCCAGCACCGCAACCCCCTGGGTGGCGGGGAGGCGCAGGGTCCGGACGACCCAGGGCGGCAGCGGCCGGTTCTGCCCGGTGATGCCCAGGTAGGCCCGGCGGACCCGGCCGTCCCGAATAAGCAGGGCGGCCACCCAGCGGGCCATGTTGATGGGGATGGCGAAGGCCAGGCCCTGGGCCGGGAAGATAACCGCCGTGTTTATCCCGACCACCCGGCCCCTGCTGTCCACCAGGGGGCCGCCGGAGTTGCCGGGATTGAGGGCGGCGTCCGTCTGGATCACGTTGTCCACCGGGCGGCCGGCGCTGGTGTAAAGGGACCTGCCCACGGCACTGACCACCCCGGCGGTGACCGAAAACTGAAACCCGAAGGGGTTGCCGATGGCAATCACCAGCTGCCCCACCCGAACCCGGTCCGAGTCCCCGAGGGGGGCCGCCGGCAGGTCGTTGGCCGGGATCCGGATGACGGCCAGGTCGGTGGCCGGGTCATCCCCCACCAGCTGGGCCGGAAACTCCCGCCCGTCCACCAGGGCCACCCGGATCTGCCTGGCCCCGTGCACCACGTGGCTGTTGGTGAGGATATACCCGTCGGGGGTAAGAATGACCCCGGAGCCGGCGCCGGTCTGGGCCGAATTTCGGGGCCCGGGCCGCAGGACCTGCACGTGGACCACCGAGGGGCCAACCTTCTCCACGGCGGCGATTACCACCCGGGAGTAGGCATCCAGGGCCTCCTCGTCGGCCGCCCCGAATTCGGCGGGTTCGGCCTCCGGAACCGGGCCGGGATTGTCGATGGGTTCCAGCCGGGGATTAAAGAAGGTCATAAGCCTGTCTCCATTTAACAGTCTAAAGGTCTGAGGTCTTTATCGTCAATTTTCCGAGCCCGGGGGCGTCCGGGGCGGTTGACTTGCCCCGGGCCGCGGGTTATTATGGAGGTAGGATGGACTTTTTCGGCGTCGGACCCCTCGAGCTCCTCATGCTGCTGGTGGTCGGGCTCATCGTGCTCGGTCCGGAGCGGCTGCCCGAGACGGCCATCAAGGTCGGCCGGTTCATCCGGGAATTCCGGGCCACGTACAGTCGGCTGGCCGCCGAGGTGATGCGGGAGCTGGAAGCCGCCGAGCGGGAGACGCCGGCGTCCCCGGCCGAAGCCGAGTACCGGCCTGCCTGGTCTCCCACCCCACCGGCCCCCGCCGCCGAAACCCCAGGCCAGGCAACCCTGCGGGCCGAGGTGCTGGCCGTCCAGGCACCGTCGGCCCAGACGGCGGACAGCACCCTGGCCGATACCGCGCCGCTGGGCGCTCCCTCAACCCCGCCGGCCGAGGATGGGGCCCGACGCACCGAGCCGGAGAACCCCCCGGTTCAGTAGAGCCACCGGCCAACGGAGGCGGCCAATGCGCAAGGCTTTGCTGGTGCTTTTCGCTTTTTCTTTTGTGCTAAACGGTTGCGCATTTTTCCCGCGTGGCAACACAGCCCCGACCCCGACGGCGGCCCCGTACCCGCCCCCCGGCGCCACCCAGACGGCGCCCGTGGCGGCCGTGGACCTGGAGCAGGCGGTCATCGCCGCGGTGGAGCGGACGACCCCCTCGGTGGTCAGCATTGGCACCGACCAGGGCGGCCTCGGCTCGGGGCTCATCGTCTCCCAGGACGGCCAGATCCTTACCAACGCCCACGTGGTGGCCGGCAGCCGGCTGCTGGCGGTGGGCCTGCCCGACGGTCGGACTTTCCGGGGCCGGGTGGTCGCCGCCGACGAGTCGGTGGACCTGGCCCTGGTCAAAATCGACGCCCAGGGGCTCCCGGCGGCGGCCCTGGGCGACTCCGACCAGCTTAAGCCCGGCCAGTTTGTCATCGCGATCGGCAACCCCCTGGGATACTACCGGACCGTGACCTTCGGGGTTATAAGCGCCACCAACCGCAACGTCCGGGGCGGTCCGGGGGGACGGGGCCTGGAGAACATGGTCCAGACCAGCGCCCCGATAAACCCGGGCAACAGCGGCGGGCCCCTCGTCAACCTTCGGGGGGAGGTGGTGGGGGTCAACACGGCCGCGGCCATCGACCCAACCCTGGGCGAAAAGGCCGAGGGGATCGCCTTCGCCATCCCCATCAACACGGCCAAGCAGCGGCTCCAGCAGTGGGCCCAGGCCGCCACCGGGGCCCCGACGGCCCCGGCCCAGCCCTTCCTGGGCGTCACCCTCGGCGAAACCATCGACCCGTTCCTGGCCCGGGTTTACGGCATCCCCACCGGCGTCCCGGTGGTTTCGGTGGTGCCGGGAGGACCGGCCGACCAGGCGGGGATCCGGCCGGGGGACATCATCACCCAGGCCGACGGCCGCCGGGTGGAGACGGCTGCCGAGCTCGTCGACATTCTCCGGTCGAAGCGACCCGGAGATAGGCTGGAGCTCCGGGTCTGGCGCCGCGGCCAGGAGCTTACCGTCACCCCGACGTTAGGGGGCTAGGGTTGGTTTACGACTTCCACACCCAGACCTTCTATTCCGACGGCTCCCTTTCGCCGGTGGAGCTGGTCCGGCGGGCGGCGGTCCGGGGCTACCGGGCCGTCGGCCTGACCGACCACGCCGGTCCCGGAAACCTGGAGTGGGTGGTCGAAAGGCTTCGGGCCGACTGCGAGCTGGTGAGGCGCGAATGGGGGATTTTGGCCGTTCCGGGGGTAGAGCTCACCCACCTGCCCCCGGCGGCCATCCCCGAGCTGGCCCGCCGGGCCAAGGCCCTGGGGGCCCTCGTGGTGGTCCACGGGGAGACGCCCGTGGAGCCGGTCATCCCCGGGACGAACCGGGCGGCCGCAAGCTGTCCCGATGTGGACATTCTGGCCCACCCCGGTCTGCTCACCGAGGAGGAGGCGGCCCTGGCCGCCGCCCACGGGGTCTTCATCGAGGTCTCGGCCCGGAAGGGCCACTGCCTGGCCAACGGCCATGTGGTGCGGGTTGCCCGCCGGGCCGGTGCCAGGCTTCTGGTTAACTCCGACGCCCACGAGCCCGACGACCTGCTCACCCCCGAGTTCGCCCGGACCGTGGCCCTGGGGGCCGGCCTGGAGCCCGAAGAGCTCCGCGCCGTTTTGGAGGAGAACCCGCGGGCCCTCCTGGCCCGCCTCGGGTACCGGCCCGATTAGCCGGCGGCCGTCCGCCCGTCGGCTTCCAGGGCGGCCTGCAGGGCCGTCAGGGCCACTTCCACCTGGTCGGAGTCGGGTTTTCGGGTGGTGAGCTGCTGGAGCCAGAGGCCCGGCGAAACCACCAAGAGGTTCACCAGGGGGTTGTGGCTGTGGGCGGCCCCGAAGCGGATAACCTCGTAGGCTACCGCCGCCAGCAGGGGAACCAGAACCACCCGGGAGAGGAGCTTTAGGGGCAGGGGCGGGTCCCCAAACCAGGCGAAAACGAAAACGGCCAGAACCATCACGGTCAGAAGGAAGGCCGTGCCGCAGCGGGGATGGGCAGTGCTGAACGCCATGGCCGCTTCCGGCCGGAGGGGCACCCCGGCCTCCAGGGCGTGAACGGCCTGGTGTTCGGCCCCGTGGTAGGCAAAAACCCGCCGGATTTCGGGGAGCCGGCCGATGGCGACGATATACCCCAGGAGCAGCCCGAGACGCACCAGCCCTTCGGCCAGGTTTACGAGGACGGGGCCGGTTAGAAGGCCCGTAAGCCAGTGGGTGAGGAGGGCCGGCCCCATAAAAAAGGCCGCCAGGGCGACGGCCAGCGAGCTGGCCAGCACCGGCCAGACCAGGGCTGAACCCGCCTCGGCCTGCTGTCCGGCTGCCACCGCCGCCGAGAGGGTGAGGGCCTTTATTCCCAGGTAAAGGGTCTCATAAAGGACCAGGATCCCCCGAAGGAAGGGCAGCCAGGCCAACGGGCCCCCGGTAAGGCGGGAATTCAAGGGTTCCGCCCGGACGAAGATGGTTCCGTCGGGCCGGCGGACCGCCACGGCCCAGTGGGTCCGCCCCCGGATCATGACCCCCTCGATAAGGGCCTGCCCGCCGTAGTAAAAGGGGCGGGTCGGGGCGCCGGACCGGGCGGCCATGAAACCTACCGGGGGAGCGGTTACTCCTGGCCGCCCGGTGCCTGCTCCTGCTCCCGGCCGTACCGGCGGAGGAAGCGCTCTACCCGTCCGGCCGTGTCCACGATGCGCTGTTCGCCGGTAAAGAAGGGGTGGCAGCGGCTGCACACCTCCACCCGTAGGACCGGCTTGGTGGAGCCGGTGGTGAAGGTGTTGCCGCAGGCGCAGACCACCTGCGCGTTGGGGTAGTACTGGGGATGGATCTTCGGCTTCATGACCGGACGGCAACGGGAATGACGTTAACCCGCTTTTTGTCCCGGGCGTAGAAGTCGAACTTGACAAAGCCGTCCTTTAGGGCAAAGAGGGTGTCATCCCGGCCGAGGCCGACGTTCCGGCCCGGGACGACCCTGGTGCCCCGCTGCCGGACCAGAACCTCGCCGGCCCGGACGAACTGGCCGTCGAAGCGCTTTACGCCCAGGCGCTTGGAGATGCTGTCGCGGCCGTTCCGGGTGCTTCCGCCGCCCTTCTTATGGGCCATTCTGGCTCACCTCACCCAGCTGAATCTCTTCCACCGCCAGCCGGGTGTACCGCTGGCGGTGTCCCTGCTTGCGCCGGTATCGGGTCTTGGCCTTGAACTTGAAGACGATAATCTTCCGGCCCTTCTCCTGGGCCAGGACCCGGGCCCGGACCCGCGCCCCGGGAACCAGGGGCCGCCCAACCAGCGGCGGGCCGGAATCGGGCACCACCATCAGCACCCGGTCGAGCTCCACCTGGCCGCCGACGGGCACCTCAAGCCGCTCCACCAGGAGCGTATCGCCGGGCCGGACCCGGTACTGTTTGCCGCCGGTTTCAACAATTGCGTACATGGTCCATACGCTCGGGAGCACTTTAAGTCCGGGCCGGGGCCCTGAACCCGACCCACCTGGAGCATTATACCCGGAACCCACCCGCCCGGGCAAACCGCCCCCCAAAGGCTAAACTTGACATAAAGTATTAACTTTCAGGTGTGGGGACGGGCTGGCCGGGGAGGCGCAGGGGGGGCAGGGCCGCCTCCAGCTCCCCCCGCCGGGGCTCCAGCCAGGGCGGCAGCCGCAGGCCGGTCCCCAGGGCCTCGGCCGGCTCGTCCACCGTAAAGCCCGGCGGGTCGGTGGCGATCTCAAAGAGGACTCCGCCCGGCTCCAGGAAGTAGATGGAGTGGAAATATAACCGGTCCCGCACCGGAGTAACCTGGTAGCCGGCGGCCAGGAGCCGGCTCCGCCAGGCCAGCTGGGTCTCGTCGTTCTGGGTCCGGAAGGCCACGTGGTGCACCGTCCCGGCCGCCACCCGTCCCCGGAAAAGGTCCCGGCGGACCTCCACGTCCACGATGGCCCCCGGACCCCCCGCCCCGGCCACATACCGGTAGCGGCCGGCCGCGGCCCCCTGGAACCTGAACCCCATGACCTGGGTAAGCAGCCCGGCCGTCGGTTCGGCGGCCGCCTCGGTCAGGGTCACCCCGTAGATGCCCCGGACGGCGTGCTCGGCCGGGACCGGCCCCCCGGACCAGGGCTCCCGGTCGTCGGGCTCAGGCCCCGCCACCAGCTCCAGCTTCAGGCCGTCGGGGTCGTAGAAAACCAAGACCCCCTCGTCAAAGCGTTCCGTCAGGGGCTCGAGCCGGACGCCGTGGGCCCCCAGCCGGGCCTGCCAGTAATCAAAGCTTGCGGCCGGGACCGAAAAGGCGACGGCCGTCACCTGGCCGACCCCCCGCCGGCCCGGCACGGCGCGGGGCCAGACGAAGAAAGTCAGGATCGTGCCCGGGCGGCCCAGGCCGTCGCCGAAGTAGAAGTGATAGGCCGAGGGGTCGTCAAAATTGACGGTTATCTTCACCAGCCGCAGGCCGAGAACCCGGGCGTAAAAGTCGACGGTGAGGTTGGGGTCACCCGCAATGGCGGTGACGTGGTGGATGCCCCGGATCGGGTCGACCATTCACACAACCTCCCTGCCCGAATCCAAACTGGCTTTAAATTATAAAGCGCCGGGAAGCTCCTGGTCCAGGGGTGCCAGGACCAGGCCCGAGAGGGGCTTGGGGTGGAAATAGGTCGATTTCGGGGGCATCTCCACCCCGGCCCGGGCCAGACTCACCACCTCCTCCGCCCGGGGCGGCCGCAGGATCACCGCCCAGCCGTAGCGGCCGGCTTCCACCTGCCCGACGGCCTCGGCCAGGTCCCGGGTGTACGCCAGCCGACCGGGGTCGTCGACCCCGAAGGCCCCCTCGATGATGAGGACCTGGGCCAGGCCCACATCCACCTCTCGCCAGGCCCCGGGCCGGTCCGCCGGCCAGCCGGAACCCGGCTCCGGCCGAGTCCGGAGGGTCAGCAGGTAGAGGCCGCCCGGGCCGTAGAGGCCGAAGGCCGGGCGGTCCGAGGCTTCCAGCTCCGAGGCCAGCTCCCGGGCCGACCCCCCAAAGGGCCGGACCTCAAAGTGGGGTTCGAGGCGGCCGAGAACCTGGTCGGGACCGGGGCCGTCGGGGATCAGGCGGTGGGTGGGCAGGATGACCAGGCTGGGGTCGGCCGCCGGGTAAAGGACCATGAGCACGTGGTTCCAGGCCGCCCGGGGCCTGTCCCCAAGGGCGCGGCGGCTTTCGTCCCGGAAGAGCTGGGCGGCCCGGAAGCGGTGGTGGCCGTCGGCCACCAGTACCTGCGCCCCCGCCAGGACCTCCCCCAGCCGCCGGAGGGCTGCCGGGTCGGCCAGGTAGGCGAGCCGGTGGTGCTCGGCCCCCTCGGAGACCTCGGCCGCCGGCTCAAGGGCGGCGCTCAGGCGGGAAAGCTCGGCCCCGAGGGCGGGGCCGTCTTCCAGGACCAGGCCGAAGAGGGGGCTGGTGGCGGTGCGGGTGGCCCGGAGAAGCTCCAGGCGGTCGGCCACGGTGGCCGGGACCGTCCGCTCGTGGGCCAGCACGGTGCCGTCGGCGGCGTCGGGGATGCGGACCATGCCCACCAGCCCCACCCGGTTCAGCCGCCGCCCCGCCCACTCGAAGCTGAGGGTGTAAACGTAAAACCCCGGGGCCGGGTCGGGTCGGAGAACCCCCTCGGCCTGCCACCGGCCCAGCTCGGCGGCGGCCGCCCGGTAGGGGTCCGGGGCTTCGGGCCAAGTCAGCCTGGCCAGTTCGATTCGGGCGATGTTATAGGGGCTGCGGCGGAAGTACTTCGGGGCCTCTTGGGGCGGGATGATGTCGTAGGGGGGCGCCACCACGTTCCGGAGCCCCCCGACCCGGGCCGGGTCGTATCTTAAGCCGACGAAGGGAAGGACCCGGCCCACGGGCTACCGGCCGAAGGCGGCGTTGAACTTGGCCATGAGCCGGGACTTGAGCCGGGCCGCCTTGTTGGGATGGAAGACCCCCCGCTCGGCGGTGCGGTCGATGATGCTGATGGCCTCCCGGACGGCGGCTTCGGCCGCATCCCGGGCACCGGCCTGGATGGCGGCGAGGGCCTTTTTGATGTAGGTTTTAACCCGCGACTTGTACGCCTGGTTGCGCAGGCGGCGCTTTTCGCTTTTGCGCAGCTGCCTTAAGGCCGACTTGGTTCGGGGCATCCCGTTCACACTCCCTGAAAGTTAGTTTCGTCCGGGAGGTAGTATACCCGATCGGCCCGGGAAGACGAGCTGGGGGTCGCCGCCTTAACATCGGCCTGTCCGGTGGGTTATTGGGTATGTCCGGGTATAGTGTATATAAAGCGATGCGGCCGGACTTGGGGGGAGCCGGCCACGCAGGCCGGGGCCTCTTCCCCGTTTGGGTGGAGGGGCGGGTTGTTTCGGCCGGCGGGCTTCGGACGGGAGCCTGGGGTTTGGGGGTTCTTTGTGGAAAAAGGGGTTGGGGCCGGCGGCGCTGAAGGCGGATGATTAATTACGGCTAATGCTGATTATACGCACTTTCGGAGGTTCAGCAACCGTGGACCCCGCCCAGACTCTCCCCGACCTGGAAAACTTCCTCCTTCATCTCCGGGCCAACGGCTACTCCCCCCGCACCGTCTACAGCTACCGCCGGGACCTCCTCCTCTTCGCCCGCTTCCTGGCCCAAAGCGGCCTCACCTTCGACCGGGTCGATAAGCTTGCCGTAACCCGCTTTAAGGCCGCCCTCGCCGACCCCGACCACGTCCGCCTCCTGGAGGACCGCCCCCAGAAGGACCGCCTCAAGGCCCGCTCCGTCAACCGCACCCTTTCCGCCCTCCGAAGCTACCTGCGTTTCCTGGTCGAAATCGACCGGCCCGTCCCCATCCCCCCCGACGCCGTAAAGCTGGCCCGGGCCGAGCGGCCCCACCCCAGGGTTCCCGACCTGGCCGACCTGCTCCGGGTCATCGAGGCCCCCTCCTACCTGGAGGCCGACCCGAAGGTGGCCCTCCGAAACCGGGCCATCTTCGAGGTCCTCTTCGCCACCGGCCTGCGCATCTCGGAGCTGTGCAGCCTCAACCGCCACCAGCTCGGGCCCGACGGCGAAATCTTCGTCCGGGGCAAGGGCAAGAAGGAGCGGTTCGTTTACCTGACGCCCCGGGCCCGCCACCACCTGGACCGGTACCTGGCCACCCGGACCGACCCCTTTCCGGCCCTCTTTATCCCCTACCGGGGCCGCAGCCTCGAAACCCGGGATCCCCGAATCTCCCCCAACTACGTGGAGGCCCGCCTGCGCTACTACCTGGCCCGCCTTAAGGTCAACGTGCCCATCACCCCCCATACCTTCCGGCACGCCTTTGCCACCTACCTGGCCGAAGAGGGGGCAAACCCCGCCGCCATCCAGGTCCTCCTGGGCCACGAATCTTTACAAACCACCAATCGTTATGTCAACTTGCACGACCGGGCGGCCCGGGAGGCCCACCGCCGCTTTCACCCGCTGCCGGACCCCGACCTTTAACGGCCGTTTGCGGCCGGTTTGCCGCCCCAACTAAAATTGAGTACTGGGTTAAACTGCGGGGGAGAACCTGGCGATGAAAGCCTTTCGCACCGACCAGATCCGCAACATTGGCCTTTTTGGCCACGGGGGCTCGGGCAAGACCTCCCTCTCCGAGGCGGTCCTTTACACCGCCGGGGTCATCGGCCGCCTCGGCCGGGTCGAGGAAGGCACCACCACCTCCGACTACGACCCCGACGAGATCCGCCGGCGCATCTCCGTTAACCTCTCCCTGCTCCCCTTCGAGTGGCAGGGCCTTAAGGTCAACCTCATCGACACCCCAGGTTATTTCGACTTCATAGGCGAGGCCATCAGCGCCATGCGGGTCGTTGACGGGGCCGTCATCGTCGTCGACGCGGTGGCCGGGGTCGAGGTGGGCACCGAGACCGTCTGGAAGATGGCCGACGAGCGGGGCCTGCCGCGGGTGGTTTTCGTCAACAAAATGGACCGGGAGAACGCCGACTTCTGGCGCACCCTCGACTCCCTCACCGCCAAGTTCGGCCGCCGTTGCGTCCCCGTCCAGCTCCCCATCGGCAGTCAGGCCGCCTTTAAGGGCGTTGTGGACCTGGTGGGCCTCCGGGCCTACGACGGTGAGAACCCGGCCGGCGGGGCGGTTCCCGCCGACCTGGCCGCTCAGGTGGAGGAGTACCGGGAAAAGCTGGTGGAAGCGGTGGTCGAGGCGGACGACGAGCTCCTAAACAAATACCTGGAGGGTCAGGAGCTGAGTCCCGAGGAGCTGGAGCGGGCCCTCACGGCAGCGGTCCGCTCCGGCCAGGTCGTGCCCGTTCTGGCCGGCAGCGCCCTCCTGAACCGGGCGGTCGGGCCCCTTATCGACTTCCTGGTCAGGGTGATGCCGTCGCCCGGGGACCTGGGGCCGGTCACGGCCCGGAATCCGGTCACCGAGCAGGAGGAGCAGCTCGAGCCGCTGCCCACCTCCCCCCTGACGGCCCTGGTCTTCAAGACCACGGCCGACCCGTACGTCGGTCGGCTCAACTACTTCCGGGTCTACACCGGGGTTCTGCGGTCGGATTCCCACGTCTGGAATGCCACCAAGGGCCGGGAGGAGCGTATCGGACAGGTCTTCTTCCTCCGGGGCAAGCACCAGGAGCCCACCACCGAGGTGGTGGCGGGGGACATCGCCGCCGTGGCCAAGCTGGCCGAAACCTCCACCGGGGACACCCTCTGCACCAGGGACCGTCCCTACGTCCTGCCGGGCATCAACTTCCCCGAGCCCTCGTTTTACGCCGCCGTCCACCCCAAGACCCAGGCCGACCTGGACAAGCTCGGACCGAGCCTGGCCCGCCTGGTGGAGGAGGACCCGACCCTCCGCATCCGGCGGGAGCCCGACACCAATGAGGTCCTGCTGGGCGGCATGGGCGAGTCCCACATCGACGTGGCCGTGGACAAGCTCAAGCGCAAGTTCGGCGTCGAGGTCCGGATGGAGCTGCCCAAGGTCCCCTACAAGGAGACCATCACCCGGCCGGTGAAGGCCGAGCACAAGCACAAGAAGCAGACGGGCGGCCGCGGCCAGTACGGCCACGTCTTCCTCGAGCTGGAGCCCCTGCCCCGGGGGGCCGGCTTCGAGTTCCACGAGCGCATCTTCGGCGGGGCCGTGCCCAAGGAGTACATCCCGGCGGTGGAGAAGGGGGTGCGGGCCGCCCTGCAGGAGGGGGTCCTGGCCCGGTTCCCCGTCGTCGACGTCAAGGTCACCCTTTACGACGGGTCCTACCACCCGGTGGACTCCTCGGACATATCCTTCCAGATCGCCGGCCGGGAGGCCTTCAAGAAGGGCATGGCCCAGGCCGGCCCCGTCCTGCTGGAGCCCATCATGCGGGTCCGGGTGACCGTGCCCGACGAGTACACCGGGGACGTAATGGGCGACCTGAACACCCGCCGGGGCCGGGTGCTGGGGATGACCTCGGCCGACGGCAAGACCACCATCGAGGCCCTGGTGCCCTACGCCGAGATGCGCCGGTACGCCACCGAGCTCCGGTCCATGACCCAGGCCCGGGGCACCTTCGAGATGGAGTTCAGCCACTACGAGGAGGTTCCGCCCCACCTGGCCCAGCAGATCATTGCCGAGGCGGCCAAGGCCCGGGCCGAGAAAGAGGCCGAAGGCTGACGGCCCCCAAACAGCTTCAGGCCGGCCATGCGGCCGGCCTGAAGCTGTTAACAAAACCCCGACCCTACGGCCGGTAGGCCAGCTCCCCGTGCTGGCTTACGTCCAGCCCCACCTCCTCTTCCTGCTCCTCCACCCGGATGCCCACCACCAGGTCCAGAACTTTGAGGATGACCCAGGTCATCGCGGCGGCATAGGCAAAGGTGGAGCCGGCGGCGACGGCCTGGTAGAGAAGCTGAACCGGGTTGCCGAAGAAGAGACCGTCGGCCCCGGCCGGATTCACCGCCGCGGTCGCGAAGAGGCCGGTGGCCAGGGCGCCCCAGAGGCCCCCGATCCCGTGGACCCCGAAGACGTCCAGGGCGTCGTCCACCCGGAACCGGCTCTTCGTCAGGTAGACGGCCCAGTAGCAGACGAACCCGGCCACCAGGCCGATGACCATGGCCGACCCCGGCTCCACGTAGCCGCTGGCCGGGGTGATGGCCACCAGGCCGGCAATGGCCCCGGCACACAGGCCCGCCAGGCTCGGCCGGCCCTGGTGGAGCCAGCCGGTGAACATCCAGGTGAGGGCGGCCATGGCCGCGGCCGTGTTGGTGACCACGAAGGCCGAGGCCGCCAGAGGGCCCGCCCCCAGGGCGCTGCCGGCGTTAAAGCCGAACCAGCCGAACCAAAGGAGGGCCGCTCCCAGGGCCGTCAGGGTCAGGTTGTGGCCCTCCAGGGGCTTCTCCCCGAACCCGAGGCGGGGCCCCAACACCAGGGCGGCCACCAGGCCCGAGACGCCCGAGGAGATGTGGACGACGGTTCCCCCGGCAAAGTCCAGGGCCCCCAGGGTGCGCAGCCAGCCCCCGACCCCCCACACCCAGTGGGCGATGGGGTCGTAGACCAGGGTGGCCCAGAGAATGCTGAAGAGCACGAAGGCCTTAAACCGCTTCCGCTCGGCAAAGGCCCCGGTGATGAGGGCCGGGGTGATGATGGCGAACATCATCTGGAAGGCCATGAAGGCCAGGTGGGGAATGGTCGGGGCGTAGTCCGGGTTCGGCTCGGCCCCAACCCGGTGCAGGCCTACCCAGTCCAGGCCCCCGATGAGGCCGAAATGGTCCGGACCGAAGGCCAGGCTGTAGCCGATGACCACCCACTGCACGCTCACCAAGGCCAGGATAAAAAAGCTGTGCATGACGGTGGAGACTACATTGTGGCCCCGAACAAGACCGCCGTAAAAGAGGGCCAGGCCCGGGGTCATGAGCATCACCAGGGCCGCCGAGGCGAGCACCCAGGCAGTGTCTCCGGCGTTAATCTCAGACATCGGCTAACACCTCCCACTGACTGTATTTAGAAAGCTTCTTTGCGCCGGCGCCCGAAGCTTTCCGGATAAATTTTGCATTCACGGTTTCTGGGAACATATAGATGCCGTCACAAAATTTCGCCGGGACTTTTGTGCACAACATCTAATCAAAAGTGCACAAATCCGTGCGGCATGTTTGTTCAAAACGCCCAAAGCTCCTCTCCGCTCAGGACGGTCCCCCGCCCGGTCGGGCCGGTGGGCCGTCCCGGTGGGCCAGCCAGACCATGATGCAGTCGGCCGTGGCCACGTTGGTGGCCAGGGGAACGTCGTGGACGTTGCACAGCCGCAGGAGGGCCTCGATGTCGGGCTCGTGGGGATGCTTGTCCATGGGGTCCACCAGAAATACCACGGCATTCACCTGCCCCTCCACGACCCGGGCCCCGATCTGGATGTCCCCACCCTCAGGCCCCGCCTGCAGGACCTCCACCTCCAGCCCCACCTTCTCCCGGAGCAGGCGGGCCGTGCCGGCCGTGGCGACCAGCCGGCAGCGGGCCAGAACCTGCCGGTTGAAGGTGGCCCAGGCCACCAGGTCGGCCTTCTTACCGTCGTGGGCAATGAGCGCCAGCGTCAGCATAAAGGCCCCGCCCCCCTTCCCCGGCCCAGAGGTCGGCCTGGACGACCCTCAGGATCTGCCCGAGCAACCCGTAAACCTGGGCCCGGGCCCCCGGGTCCGGGGCCTTCCAGAGGGCCACGGCCAGCTCGATGAACGCCTCCCTGTAGGCCCCCTCCTTCAGGAAATATTTTGCCCGCTGGGTGCGGACCACAAAATCGGCGGGGTCAAGCCTGACCGCCTGTTCCAGGGCCCGCCGGGCCGCCCGCTTTTTGCCCCGGGCCAGCAGGGCAGCCCCCAGGTAGGCGTGGGCTACGGCCCAGCCCGGCGCCAGGCGCACGGCCTGGCGCAGCAGCCTTTCCGCCCGGGCGGCTTCCCCCAATAGCAGGTGGGCCACCCCCCGGCCGAGGAGGTCGGCCCTCACCCCATCGAACTCAACCGTTAAGGTCATCCCGTACCTCCTGTTATTTAGGCTTCCACACAAAACGTAAGCCGGAGCCGCCGTAAGGTCTACGTTCAACTTGCACAAAATTGGGGCCGCCGACTTGTGTGCGGTTATACTAAAAAGCGCTGGACGGAAGGACCTTGCCGGCGGTGAGCCACCCGAACAGCTTTCTGCGGGCCCCATTGAAGGGGGCCGACCTGGCCGTCTGGCTCGTGCTCGGCGGGGCCTGCCTGGCGGCCGTGGTCCTTGTGGGTCGGTGGCAGACGGCCGTGGACTACCCGGTCTACGTCATGGCGGCCTACGGGTTTCTCCAAGGTCAGGACGTTTACGCCTGGACCGAGCCCGACTACGCCCGGGCGGCGGCCGAACTGGGCTTTGCCCGGTACGCGCCCCCCTACCGCTACCCGCCCCTCACCGCCCTGCTGGCCGCCCCCCTCCTGGGCATACCGGCCGCCGGACTCTGGGTCTGGTCGGCCCTGCAGGCCGGGGCCTGGCTGCTCACCGCCTGGGTCCTGGGCACCCTTGCCCCGTCCGGCGGCCGCCGCAGGCTGGTCTGGCTGGGGGTCGGACTTCTGGTCCCCTTCTTCGTCAGCCTCTACGCCGGCCAGGTCAACCCCCTGGCCACCCTGCCGGCCGCCGCAGCGGTAGCCCTTCTGTCCCGGGGCCGGGCGGCGGGCGGGCTCCTTCTGGGCCTCAGCCTCACCCTCAAGCCCCTGGCCCTGGGCCCGGCCGCCCTCCTCCTCTGGGAGGGCCGGTGGGCGGCGGCGGCTCGGGTCGTCGCCGGGGCGGCCGGCGGCATCGGGGTCTCGGCCCTGGTGCTGGGGCCGGCGGCGTTAAACCTGGCGTGGGCAACATCGGCCCTCGCGGTCAGCCCTTACCCGCCGGCCCAGAGCCTCCCGGGCCTGGCCGCCCGCTGGCTCACCGCCCATCCCTACGGTTTCTCCCTAGCCGACGACCCCACCGCGGCCCGCCGGGTGGGCCTCGGCCTCGCGGCCGTACTGGGTGCCGCAACCCTGGCCGCCTGCTGGCCCCCGGGCAATTACGCCGGCCGTTTTGGGGTCCGGGCCGGTCTGGTCTGCGCCGCGGTGCTCCTGGCGAATCCCGGCACCTGGTACCACCACGCCACCATGCTGGCCATACCCCTGGCCGCGCTCCTCGGCCGGGCCGGAGGCCGCCCGGCCTGGTGGTGGGCGTTGCTTGTCTTAAGCTACGGCCTTGTCCAGGTCTGGGGGATTGCCTGGCACGCCTTCGTCGGCCTGACGCCCCTGCTGGACCTGGCGACCCTGGGAATGCTGGGCCTCTGGGTCCTGCTTGCCGTGGAAAGCCGCCGAAAAGGTGAGGCTTAAGGGCGACCGGACCCTGCTAATTCTTTGGGCCGCGGTGATGCTGGTGCTCTTCCGCCCGCAGCTGCACGGGTTCGACACCGTCGCCTACTACGCCTGGCTCCGGTCCGCCGTAATCCGGGGCACGCTGGATGTCACGGAGACCTTTGCCCATTACGGCTACCTGGGCGAGCGGGGACTCTCCCCCACCGGCTACCGGCTGAACGAGTGGCCGGTGGGACCGGCCGTTCTCTGGCTGCCCTTCTTCCTGGCCGGGCATTTGACGGCCCTGGCCGCGAACCTCGTGGGCCTGGCCGTCCCGGCGGGCGGCTTCAGCCCGCCCTACCTGGTCCTGACGGCCCTGGGCTCGAGCGTCTACGGCCTGGCGGGCCTATTTCTGCTCAGGCGCCTCATGCTGATGGTTGGCGACCCGAATCCGGCCTTCTGGGCCGTCCTCGGCATCTGGCTGGCCTCGCCCCTGGTCTTTTACATGTCCGCCCACCCCTTCATGGCCCACGCCCCCGATTTCTTCGTTAACGCCCTCTTTCTGTGGTTGTGGGTCCGGACCCGGGACTCCGCCTGGCCGTGGAGGCTCGGCCTCGGGCTAGTGGGCGGGCTGGCGGTGTCGGTCCGCTACCAGAACGCCACCCTCCTGCTCTGGCCTGCCCTCGAAGACATCGTTCGGGTCCGGCAGGGCCATCGGGATGGGCTGCCCCGGTTGGGGGCCCTGGGGCTCGGGGCGCTGGTGGGTTTTTCACCTCAGCTCATCGTCTGGCGGGTGGTATTCGGGGAGTGGGTAGTGCTTAATCCCTATGGCCTGACCGGAGCCGGCAGCTTTGACCTCCGGTCGCCCCATTTTCTCGACGTTCTCTTCGCCACCGACCGGGGCCTTTTCCCCTGGATGCCCCTTTCAGCTTTTGGGGTACTGGGCCTTTTCGGGGGCCTCATTCGGCGGCACCCAGCTTTGGCCCGACTCGTCGGGGCCCAATTCCTGTCCCAGGTATACCTTGTGGGCTCGTGGAGCAGCTGGTCGGGCGGGGCGGCCTTCGGGCCCCGCCTACTGGTGGGCCTTCTGCCGGGCCTGGGCCTCGGGCTTGCGGCCCTGTACGACGAATGGGCCCGCCGCCGGGCGGTCGCCCCGGCCAGCCTCACCCTAGGATTCGCCGCCTTTAACCTTGTCCTCTTAGCCCGCTACGGCCTCGGGGACATCCCTCGGGCCGGACCGGTTCCCTTGAAACATCTCTGGTTAGGTCAGTTTACTTTTCTGGTAAACTTGCCTGGCCAGGTCAAGCCCCTGCTGGAGGCCCTCCTGCGTCAGGCACCCTGACGCCCGTTAAAATCGAGATGGGATGACGGTGCGCTTTGAAATCGTCGCCGCCGGCCCGGGACCGGCCCGGGCCGGCCGCCTCGTTACCCCCCACGGTGAGGCCGAGACCCCGGCCCTCGTCATCGTGGCCACCCAGGCCACCGTCAAGGGCCTCACCCCGGAGGAGGTCCGGGCGGCCGGCACGGAAATCGTCCTCGCCAACACCTATCACCTCTACCTGCGGCCCGGGGCCGACCTGGTGGCCCGGCTGGGCGGGCTGCACCGGTTCATGGGCTGGGCGGGGCCCCTAATGACCGACAGCGGCGGGTTTCAGGTTTTCAGCCTGGGGTTTGCCCTGGAACACGGCGTGGGCAAAGTTGCCAAAACCTTTCCCGGAACCGAGTTCGAGCCGCCCGCCAGGGGGATTAAGCCGCGCCTGGTAGCCATCGACGACGATGGGGTGACGTTCACGTCCCACCTGGACGGCTCCCGCCACCGCTTCACCCCGGAGAAGTCCATTGAGGTCCAGGAGAAGCTGGGGGCGGATATAATCTTCGCGTTTGACGAGTGCACCTCGCCCCTGCACGACTTCGAGTACACCCGCCAGGCCCTAGAACGCACCCACCGGTGGGCGCTCCGGTGCCTGGCGGCCAGAACCCGGTCCGACCAGGCCCTCTTGGGCATCGTCCAGGGCGGGGCCTACCGGGAGCTCCGGGAGGCCAGCGCCCGGTTTATCGGGAGCCTGCCCTTCGACGGCTACGCCATCGGCGGGTCCCTGGGCCGGTCAAAGGCGGAGATGTGGCAGGTGGTGGACTGGGTGGTTCCCCTACTGCCCGAGGGCAGGCCCCGCCACCTGCTGGGGATCGGCGAGCCCGAGGACCTGCTGGGGGGAATCGCCCGGGGCATCGACCTCTTCGACTGCGTCGCCCCGACCCGTCTCGGTCGGCACGGGGCCGCCTACACCCGGCGGGGCCGGCTGAACCTGCGGGCCGCCGCCTTCCGGGAGGACCCGGAGCCCATTGAAGCCGGCTGCGACTGCTACACCTGCCGCCGGTTCAGCCGGGCGTACTTAAGGCACCTCTTCAACGCCGGGGAAATGCTCGGCCCGCGGCTGGTCACCATCCACAACATCCGGTTCTTACAGAGGCTGGTGGAGGGCGCCCGGGCCGCCCTCCGGGCGGGCGCCCTCCACGACTACATCGCCGACTTTCTGGCTAGCTACCGGACCGGAACAGGGGAACTTCCCGGCTGACGGTCCGGTCCCGGGCCGGCGTTTCGGCGGCCAG
This sequence comes from Dehalococcoidia bacterium, assembly GCA_042408785.1. GTDB lineage: Bacteria > Chloroflexota > Dehalococcoidia > JAUQQI01 > JAUQQI01 > JAUQQI01. Next base: position 38,288 of record JBHOQU010000111.1, read on the forward strand.
GATGAGCCGGGCATAGACCCGCTCGTAATCGTCGGCCATCCGCTCGACGCTGAACCGCTCGGCCACGTACCGCCGGCAGGCGGCCCGGTCGATGCGGTCGATGAGGCCGACGGCGGCCGTAAGCTCCTCCAGCGTCTCCCCGGTGTAGCCCGTGACCCCGTCCCTCATCAGCTCGGGGACTGAACCCCGGCGCCGGGCGATGACCGGGCAGCCACAGGCCAGGGCCTCAATGGGCGCAAGACCGAAGGGCTCGGGCCAGTCGATGGGAAAGAGAAAGGCGTAGGCCCGGCCCAGAAGCGCCACCTTCTCCTCCTGGTTCACCTCGCCGACGAACTCAATCAGCGGGTGGTTAAGCTCCGGGCGGATGTATTTTTCAAAATACTCCACATCCGGCGAGTGGTTGGTGTTCAACTTGGCGGCAATTACCAGCCGGCGGCCGGACCGCTTGGCAATCTCGATGGCCCAGTGGAGGCCCTTTTCGGGGGAGATCCGGCCGATGAACACAAGGAAGTCCTCGGGGTTGGGCCCGTAGGGATACTCCCGGAGGTCCAGGCCGTGGTAGACGGTGGCCACCCAGTTGAGATGGGGTAGCGGCTTCCGCTGGGAATTGGAGATCGAAACGAAGGCTTGGTCGGCATAAAGTTCGTAGATCGCGGGCAGGTCCCGGACGTCCAGCCGGCCGTGGAGGGTGTGCACCACCGGCGTCCGCACCATCCGGGCAAAGGGGAAGGCAAAATAATCCACGTGCGAATGTATTATGTCAAATTCATCCGCCCGTTCGAACACCATTCCCAGTTCCCGCATAACCCAGGCGAAGGGGTCTTCGACGTCCGGGTCGTGCCAGAGGGCCCGGGGCGAAACGGGAACGAGGCGGGCGGCCGTAACCGAGTCGCCGCTGGCAAAGAGGGTAACTTCGTGCCCGCGGCGGACCAGCTCTTCCGTAAGCCAGTGGACGACCCTTTCGGTCCCGCCGTAGGCGGTAGGTGGAACTGATTCCCAAAGGGGAGCAACTTGAGCGATCCGCACGGTCACACACCTCCCACCAGAAAGTTGAAGTCGAGTGGCTGGCTGCCGGGTGACCGTACGGTCACCCCATGTATAGTATAATCTAACGACCGGGAATACTAAAGAAAACAGGGCTCTGGAAGCGGGCGATGGAAGAAGCTGGCTACTTCATCCGGCTGGCCGAACCGGGTGACGTTGAGGTTTTAAAAAAGTCCGTCCGGGCGACCCTGGCCAGTCCCGAGGGCAAGGGGAGCAAAAAGAAGTTCGAGGATGCGATTGCCCGCAATGAGCTGCTCATCCTCGAGCGGCGCGACCCGCGTCTTCCGGAGCCCAAAATCGAGGCCTTCATTGAATGGTATACCCGGGTCGACGGCTCGGTCACCATCCGGGACGCCGGCTGCCTCGGGGATGAGTTCAAGCCCGGAACCATCAAGCGGCTGGTCCGGGAGCTTATCCGGCTGGTCCGGCCCACCAGCGTTACGGTGAAGTTTCGGGCCGACCTGACCCAGTGGCGGGAAGTTTTTGAGGACCTGGCCGGCTTCGAATTTACCGGCCAGGAGTACAGCCGGCCCCACTGGCGGCTCATCTACGTTTGGACCCCCGAGGCCGAGCGGCGGGCGGCCCGCCGGACCCAGCCCCGCCCGGCGGCCGGACGGGAGCGCCGGCGGCCCCGCTGAGGGCCGTGGGCTTTTTGCCCGCCCTCCTCGACCTGCTGCTGCCCCCCAGGTGTTGCGGCTGCGGCCGACCGGGGTCTCTCCTGTGCGGGACGTGCCTGGCGGCGGTGCAGGCCTGGCCCCCAACATGTCCGGCCTGCGACGGCCCCTCCGATGCGGGCGCCACCCATCCGGCCTGCCGGACCCGCTCGCCCCTGGCCGGGCAGGCAGCGGCCGGGGTTTACGCCGGTCCCCTGGCCGCGGGCGTCCGGGCCCTCAAGTACCGCGGCCGGCGAGGTCTGGCCCGGCCCCTGGCCGAACTGCTGGCCGCCGGTCCCCTCAAGCCCATCCCGGCCCCGGAACTGGTCGTCCCCATTCCCCTGCACCCCGACCGGGAGCGAAGTCGGGGGTACAACCAGGCGGCCCTTTTGGGGAAGGAGCTGGCCCGCCTCTTGGGGGTCCCCTGCGAGCCCCGGGGCCTGGTTCGGACCCGGCCCACGGCTTCCCAGGTGGGCCTCTCGGCGGCCGCCCGGCGGGAGAACGTCCGGGGGGCATTCCGGTGCCCCCGGCCCGACCTGGTTCAGGGGCGCCGGGTCTGGCTGGTGGACGACGTCATAACGACGGGGGCCACCGCGGCCGAGGCGGCCCAAACCCTGCGCCGGGCAGGCGCCCGCCAGGTGTGGGCGGTGGCCGTAGCCCACGACTAGGTACGTTCGTACGGTCCCGGCGGCCGCTTAAGGATTAAAATCCAGACGGAAGTCCGAGCGGAGCGAAGCCTTGTCGGCCGCAAGAGTATTGGGTCCGGCGGTGGTAGTTTTCGCCCTGGCCGCCGGTTTTCTGTCCCGGGCCGGGGGCGAACCCCTCCCCTTTGACGGTCCCTGGGTCTTCGTGGCCAACACCCAGGACGACAGCATATCCGTTATTTACCTTCCCACCCGGGTCGGCTACCGCACCCTGCCCCTGGCCTGCCCCTCGGGCTCGGGGTCGCGGTGCGAGCCCTTCGGCCTGGCCCTGAGCCCCCGGGGCGACCGCCTCTACTTGAGCAATTCGGCCGCCGACTCGGTCACGGTAATCGACCCCGCCAACCTGACCGTCATCGCCACCTGGTCCTTAAGGACGGATGGGACCGTCCGCACCCCCCGAGAGCTGGCCGTCTCCCCCGACGGAAGCCTGCTCTACGTTTTAAACCAGGCGGCCGGCACGGTAAGTATCCTGGCTACGGACACCGGCCGGGTGGTGGCCGAGCCCCGGGTCGGAAGCGGCCCCCGCGGGCTCGGGTTCCTGCCGGACGGGCGGGTCGTGGTGGCCAACCGGGACGACAACAGCCTGGCCCTCCTGGACCCGGCCACTTACCAGGTGGCAGCCGCCGCGGCCCTGAGTCCCGGCTCGCAGCCGGTGGCCGTCCAGGTGGTGGGCGAGCCGATAAACCGGATTTACGTGCTTGAGCAGGCAGCCAACCGACTCGAAAGCTTTACCTTTGACCTGACCCGGTCTCCGGACCCGATCCCGGTGGGGGCCGGGCCGGTGGCCATCGTCTATGACCCCAGGGTTCTGCGACTCTATGTCGCCTGCGGTTCCGACAACTCCATCTGGCAGGTTGACCTGCCCCAGAGCTCGGTGCAGTTCACCGTCTTCGGGCCGGAGCAGCCCAACCGTTTCAACTCGATGGCCTTTTACGCCGGGGAGAGCCCGGACTTGGCGGAGCTGGTGGTCACCGGTGCGAACAACCAGACCTACCAGAATAACCTGGTCGGGTTCGTTCAGGTTTCCCGGCCCGACCACCCCACCAGCGCCCAGGCCGGAAATGGGCCCTGGGGGGTGGTCATTTTTACCCGGGCGGCGGCCCCCACCCCTGCCCCTTCCGCCACGCCGACCCCGGGCTCCACGCCCCCGCCCTCCACCTCGCCCTGCCCGGGTCCCGGCCGCCCCTGCCTTTTCCTGCCGATCTTGAGCCGCAGCCCTTAAGCCCGGTTGCTGGTCAGGTCGGCCCGCTCCACATACCAGGAGCCTTCGGCCCACCGGACGGTCAGGCGGCCCTGAAAGGGGCGCCGGGCCACCGGGTCCTGACGGCCGCCGTCGGCCAGCATGCCCCGGACCTCAAATTCGACCCGGTCTTCGGTCCGCCCCAGCTCCCGGATATCCACCCAGATGAGGCCAAACCCCGGAACCCCGTAGCCCGGCGTCAGGTCGATGGACCGGCTGCCCGGTCGGGAAAGGCGGAGGACGGCGTCGGGGTTTCCCTCGACCAGGGCGTAGATGTAAGCTCGGGCCACCCCCTCGGGGGTCAGCAGGGAGGCCGGGCGGGGCGGACCGGCCGGGGCCATGAACGCCACCCGGTTGGGGGGCGGATCAAACACGCTGAAGGCGGCCGATTCATCGGCGGTCCGGGGGCGCAGAGCCAGGAACCCCAGCCCCAGCAGGGCAACCAGCGCGACGGCCAGGGGGCCGTGCTGGCCAAGGGCCCTAAAAACGGACCTCAAGCCGCTCACGTAGCCTTTGCACCTTCCCCGTCCCGCGGGAGCCGGAGACGCTGCGCTTTTGGGA
>JBHOQU010000113.1:0-1770 GCA_042408785.1 Dehalococcoidia bacterium
TTAGGGCGAAGGAGTTGGGGGGTGGTCTTATGCAAAGTTTGCTTGATGTCCTGGCCACAATCCCCGACCCCAGAAGCAGGCACGGCCGCCGATACCCCATCCGGTCTTTGCTTGCAGCCCTCATCTTAGCCGCCATCAACGGCCAGTCCTCCCTGCGAGGTATGTGGCTGTGGGCCAGGGCTCACTCGAACCGTCTTACCAGACGTCTGCCTTTTCACCACAACCGGGTCTTTAAACCCTCCTCTGTCGGTCCTGCCGGCTAAAAGCCCTAAATGCCGAGCGGATAAGCCTTGACGAGAAGGTCCTGCGGGGCAGCAAGCGGGATTTTGAAGCGCCCCGGGCCACAAGCCTGGGCTGGCCCTTGGCCAGATTGTGGCCGATGCGCTGCTTGGATGCGGGGCTGATGGTTGGGCCCGTTGTCCGGGGGCCTACTTAAGGCAGCCAGGTTCTGGCTCCGGGGTAAAGGGGTCTTTGAGCGGCCGGCGGACGTTCGGGAAGTGAGCAAGGGGCGCAGTCGGCTGTGGCTTGAGGAAAGCTCCGACAGGCCGAGCCGCTGTCGGCTGTTGCGGGTGGATGAGCCCGAGGCGTGGCAGGAGGTTTTGTGGGTTGCGGGCGGGTCGCTTGGGCATCTTAGCCCCCAGAAGGCCCTTGAGGGTTTGCTGAGAACCGACTCCACCGGGTGCGTGAGGACCGGCTGCCTGGCCGGAAAGTTGGGCCTGGGGGGTGCTGGGTTATCGGTTGGTGGTGGACGGATTTCGGGCCCTGAGCGCCCGGGCCGACCGAGGCCTGAGCCTGCTAATCGGCCAACAACCATGAAAACTGCAAAGCCGTGGTCCCACCACCGGTTATGCCCCATAGGTGGTGGGATGGGCGAGTAGAAAAGGGGCAGGCACTCCCCTTAAGCTTGTTTTAGCCAAAAAACCAAACCAGCAGGGAGGTACCTGCCCATGCCCACCCCAGGTCAAGAGCCGGCCGGAAGACCGGCCCAAGAGATGTCCCTACTGCGGCTCAAACTATCTTCACCGGCATGGCTCATTGACAAAACCCGTAAAGGACCATCAGGTAAAGCAGGTGGTCGTTCATCGTTACAGGTGTGCCCAGTGCCGCCGGACCTTCAGGTACTACCCCAAAGGGGTAGGCCGCTCGGACCAGAGCCAGCGGCTCACCGTCCTGGCCGCAGTGGCCTGGGCACTCGGTTTAAGTACTCGGGCCATCGAGTGGCTTTTCGAGAAGTTTGATGCCCGGATCGGCAAAAGCACGGCCTTAAGGGACGTCCGGGCGGTCTCAGACCAGCTTAAGCGCAGCCTCAGGCGGCCAGGGCTATCTGTGCCGGTGCTCGGACTGGATGGGACAGGGGCCAGGAATCCGGCATCGTGGTGGCGGTGGACCTGGGAAGTGGTCAGCCCATAAGTATCGCCAGGATATCCGAGGTTGACCTTGAGGCACTGGTCGCCTGGCTTGAGCCGCTGGTAAAGGCTCACGGCGTCGAGGTCATCGTAACCGATAGCCTTGTTTGTGAGGTTCTCGGTCTCAAGCATGCCCACTGCCAGTTTCACCTCAAGCGACGGGTTAGCCGGCTGATCAGAGCTTTTGAGACTGAACTTGGTGACAGCATAAAACCACTCCTTGCCCAGGTGAAGCAGATAATTGAACAACTCCCTGAGGATGGTGGTAAAAGGCTGTTAAACCTGGCTCTGGGCATTGAGCCCGCTCTATCGGCTGAGGTTATCCGAGCACTGGTCAAGGTACCGCCTGAGGTGCCCCCAACGA
>JBHOQU010000121.1:0-1634 GCA_042408785.1 Dehalococcoidia bacterium
GCGATGGTTTCCTGGGCGGTTTTTATCGCCTGCTTGAGATAGAACATCACCTTGTTGCGGTTGCGAATAAGCTCCGTCTTTAAAAACCGGGCCTCATCCGACTCCGGCCCAAGCCTGGCCAGGCGCCTGACCGGCTCCAGAAGGGGGACCGGCGCCACCGGCACCGCCAGGTCGTGGTCGAAGGGCCCGGCCGCCGTAAAGTTGATGACCACCAGCGCCCGCCCAAGGCCCATAAGCCCCCGGTTGACCGCCCCAATCAGGCCCTCCGAAAGCCCTTCGGCCTGTCCGCTGAGCCCCGCCACCAGCCGGTCCAGCTCCCCGGCTAAGCCCTCCAACTCCCGGGCCCGGCCGATTACCGGCCCCAGGTCGAAGGCTTGCCCGGCCTCGGCCTGGTAAGCCTCCAAGGTTGCCCGAATCTCCCGGGCCGTCTCCCCGTACTTGAAGGGCAGAATCGGCCGGCTTGCCGCCCGCCAGACCCCCAGCAGGTAGACTTTGGTATCCCGAACCAAAACCTCAGGGTCCAGCTTGTCCAAAGTGTCCTCAGCCGTGTGCCAGAACCAGGGCAGACCGCCACGCGGCGGACCCGCCTCACCCGCCGCCCGGAAGAGCTGACTCTCCCCCCGTTCGGCCGCCAGCTCCGGCGGCACCAGCGAAAGGCTCATGAAGATGGATGGGACGCCGTGGCCCCAGAAGGACTGGTCCCCGGCCCGGGGCATCCTTTCGGCGTAAGCCTCCCGGCCGATGGCATCCCGGATCAGCCCCAGGGCAAACTCCCTGGTCTCGGGCATGCATAGGGCGTGGTAAATCTCCGCACCACGGGCCCCAGTCGAGTCGGCATTGACGTGCAGAACACAGTTTTCGTAGATGTCTTCCCAAAAGTTGTCCGCATACCAGGTCGAACCCGAATACCGGCCCTGGGTGTGCCCCGGCCAGAAGGCAATCCGCACCGAACGCCGAAGACCCCCACGGTGGGCGGCCAGAACCCGCCCAACCTCCAGCATGGTAGCGTTGGCCGCCCCGTTATCCATCGCCCCAAAGTACCACGAACAGTGGTGGCCCGAAAACAGCACAAACTTTTCCGGCTCAACAGCCCCCGAAATCTCCCCCACCACAATGGGGGTCCGGCGCCAGCCCCAGAAGGTCCGGGCCCCGACAAAAACCCGCACCGGCCCGGCCTTTAAAAGGGCCCTTAAATGCTCGGCATCGGGGCCGCCCACTGAAACCACCGCAATCCTGGCCAGGTCCGGGGCCGTGCGGGTGGTCGGGGTGCCCCACACCGGCGAGACACACAGCTCGTGAAGCCTTTCGCCCTGAAGGCCGATTAAGGCCGAGGCCCCGGCCCTTTGGGCCAAAAGCACCTTTAAGGGAGATGGCATCCCCTCGGTGACGACGATTTTTTGGGATAAGTCTGCCCCTTCGAAGTCAGATTCCCGGCCCGGGCCCAGGTAGACGGCCTCGGCCTCGAGGCCCTCGGGCGGGGTTGAGGGCACCAGCCCGTGGGTTATGGCCCGAAGCCGGCGCCTTTCGGGGGCCCTGACTTCGACCTCGGCGGCCTCGGGCCAGCCTAAAAGGCTTTCGAACTCGTAGCGGGAAGTTTTAAGGCCGTACTCGGCAAGCCTTTGCTCGATGTAATC
>JBHOQU010000124.1:0-143763 GCA_042408785.1 Dehalococcoidia bacterium
GTGTCTCGAGGGGGGACCCGGCGAAATTGAACTAGCCGTGAAGATGCGGCTTACCCGCGGCGGGACAAATAGACCCCGTGGAGCTTTACTGCAGCTTGGCATTGGATCGGGGTTGGGGATGCGTAGGATAGGTGGGAGCCTGTGAAGCCTCCCTTGCGGGGGAGGTGGAGGCGCCGGTGAAATACCACCCTTCCCCAATCTTGGTTCTAACCCCGGCCGTTAGCCGGTCGGGGGACAGTGCCTGGTGGGCAGTTTGGCTGGGGCGGCCGCCTCCTAAAAGGTAACGGAGGCGCCCAAAGGTCCCCTCAGGCCGGATGGAAATCGGCCGTTGAGTGCATAGGCAGAAGGGGGCTTGACTGTGAGGCCTACAAGCCGAGCAGGGGCGAAAGCCGGGCTAAGTGATCCCACGGTTCCGTGTGGAAGGGCCGTGGCTTATCGGATAAAAGCTACCCCGGGGATAACAGGCTGATCTCCCCCAAGAGTTCACATCGACGGGGAGGTTTGGCACCTCGATGTCGGCTCGTCCCATCCTGGGGCTGAAGCAGGTCCCAAGGGTTGGTCTGTTCGCCCATTAAAGGGGCACGTGAGCTGGGTTCAGACCGTCGTGAGACAGGTCGGTCTCTATCCGCCGTGGGCGCAGGAGGCTTGAGGGGGGCTGCTCCTAGTACGAGAGGACCGGAGTGGACGGACCTCTGGTGTACCGGTTGTCCCGCCAGGGGCAGCGCCGGGTAGCCATGTCCGGACGGGATAAGCGCTGAAAGCATCTAAGCGCGAAGCCCTCCCCAAGATGAGGCCTCCCACCGGGTTAACCGGGTAAGGCCGCAGGGAGACTACCTGCTTGATAGGCCGGAGGTGTAAGCCCCGCAAGGGGTTGAGCTGACCGGTACTAATGGCCGAGGGCTTGGCCCCGCCATTTTCTTCCCCCGGCTCTTGCGAACTTGTCTCCTGTTCAGTTGTTTAGGCGCGACCCGTCCCGACACCTCAGCGGCGTCGGGGCTTTTTTCTTTGGCCTCGATACTTTCGCATCCCCCTGTATAATCTCCCCGGTAATGTCTCGCCTGAACGGTACCCTCCCACCCCCCGCCCTCCCCCGAATTGCTTTCCCCGAGGGCCTGCTCTCAGCCCTGACCCTGGGCCTCCTGGTCGGCTGGAGGCTTGTTCTGCCCGAGCGGGACATGGCCGAGACCGGTCCCCGCGCCCTGTCCGATGCGGCCTTTGCCCTCTGGCGGTCGGGGCCGGGCTCGGCTACACCGCCCTGCGTCTCGTGGGCTTCGAGGCCGACCACCCGGCCCACCGGCTCAGGTTCGGCCTGTCCGCCGGGCTCGGCCTCCTGGGCTTTATTCCCCTGGGCCTCGGTCTGGGTGGGTTTCTGCGGATTGAGGGGCTCTTGGGGGCGCTGGGCTTGACGGCCGTCGTCACGGCGCCGGCCACCCGACTGGCCCTCAGTGATTTTCGGACGCTGTTGAACCGCCGCGTCCGTATCCGAAGCTTGGCGCGGGATGGGGTCTTGGGGGCCCTTTACGGGGCCTTCGCCTTTGCGCTCCTGACCCTGGCCCTGACACCGCCCATCGGTTATGACGACCGCTGGTACCACCTGGAGGCTCCAAAGCTGTTCCTGCAGGCTGGCCGAATCTACCCGAACCGTACAACTGGAACGCTAACTACGCCTTTGCTCCGGACATGCTTTACGTCTTTCCGCTGGCCTTTGACAACGACGCGGTGCCCCGCCTCCTGCATGCAACATTTGGCCTGCTTGTATTAGCGAGCGGCTACGCCCTGGGTCGGGTTTACTCGCCCACCCTGGCCTGGGTTATCCCCGTGGCCCTTCTGACAATGGGCCCGTTCGTGGCCACGGCGGCGCAGGCCGGTACCGACTTCGCGGTTGCCTGCTTTGAGCTCTTGGCCCTGGAGCTGGTGGCCGGCTACATCACAGGTGGCCGGACGCTGAACCTCAAGTTGCTAAGTCTCTATCTTGGGCTCGGCCTCGCGACGAGGGCCACTGCCGCGGCCGGGGTGGCGGCCGTTGGGGTCGTGCTCGCTGTGGGGCTCGGATTACGGCTGATGCGGGGCGGCGTGGCGGTCCTGCCGGTTACCCCGGCCGGGCTTCTTGGCGCGGTCCTCCTGGGTTTTGCGGCCGTGTTTCCCTGGTACGCCAAGAACTGGGCCTGGTTCGGACACCCGCTTTTCCCCTACGCCGGAGATGTGCCCGGCCAGGACGCCGGACTGCGGATGCGTCTGCTCATTGAATATGTGACCGATGGTTATGGGCTACCGAAAACCGCCGTAGGCCTGTTGCAGTTGCCGGTCGCCCTCTTTACGTTCCCAACCCTGTTCGGGCTGATTCCGCCGCCGGCCGCGCTGATAGGGCTGGCGCCCTTTGTCATCTTCCTTACCCGGCGGCCCCCACTAGAAATTCTGGGATTTTTCGGCATCCGGACGCTGACCTGGTTTTTTAGCTCCCAGCAGATCCGCTTCCTGGTTTCCGCCCTGGTTGTGCTGGGCGTTCTGCTGGTCGCGGCCGTCGGACGAGCAAATCCGCCCCGGCTGCGGCGCATTGCCGGGAGGGCCGCCGTATGGTCGACCGTCGCGCTGGCGGCCTATGTGACCTTTACTTACGGCCGCTTTATAGTTTTATCTTCGCAGTGGCCGGTTATCGTCGGGTACGAAAGTAAAGAAAGCTACCTGACGAGGATCCTGCCGGGCTTCCGGGCCCTCGGCTTTATACGCTCCCTGCCGCCCGACGGCCGGGTGCTTCTGGTAGGGGATGCCCGCCACTACTACTGTCCGGCCGCCTGCTGGCCCGAGGCCGACCAGTTCAACTGGACGCGGCTGGCCATCCTGGCCGACTTTGAACCGGAACGGGTTGTTGAGCCCCTCAGGTCGCTGGGAATAACCCACGTCCTGGTGAGCCGGCCGGACGTGGAGTTCCTTTCAGCTCACGACCCGCAGGGCTGGTTCCGGCGGTCGGTCCGCCTGCTTTACAACCTGGTGCCCCGGTGCCTGGAGCTGACCTTCGTGGACCTGCCCGCGGAGGTGTATGAGCTTACGTGCCCGAACTGACCTTAGGGGGTTTTCCCGGGCTCGGCCCGGCTTGACAGCGGCGATGGCCGACGCTTATCCTGCTTGCGGCATCATCCCGTCCGAAGGAGGGGACACGTGGCCCACCAGCTGATCCAGGTTGAGGAGCACGACGGCGTCCTGGTTATTACTCTGGATGACCCGAAAACCCGCAACGCCATCGGCCCGGAAATGTATGCCGAAATCAGCGCCGAGCTCGACCGGTTCGAGGCCGACCCGAACCTGCGCTGCCTGGTGATTACCGGCCGGGACCCGGCCTTTTGCTCCGGGGCCAACGTCCGGGGCATGGCCCGGACGGTCGAGGAGCGGGAGGCCGTGCGGGGCCGGCCCGAGCTCGCGGCAAGACCCTGGGATGAAATCGAGCGGCGGCTTAAGGAGACGCCGGCCGAAAGCCCCGGCTTCTACGACGTCCGAAACTTGCCGGTTCGGCTGCACCGGCTTCAGAAGCCTTCCATCGCGGCCATCAACGGCTACGCGATGGGCCTGGGCCTGGGCGTCGCCCTCTCCTGCGATATTCGGGTCGCCTCGGAGCGGGCCGGCCTCTCGGAAACCTTTATCCAGCGGGGCCTCATCCCGGCCGACGGCAGCTGCTGGCAGCTCCCCCGGATGGTCGGCCTCACCCACACCTTTTACATGCAGTACACCGGCGACATTATCGACCCCGAAACGGCCCTGCGCATCGGCCTGGTGAGCCGGGTCGTGCCCCACGAGCGGCTGATGGAAGAGGCGATCGGGCTGGCGAAGCGGCTGGCCAGCGGCCCCACCTACGCCATGGGCCTGATCAAGTGGCTGGTCCATTATTCCCTCCACAGCACCTTTGAAGACAGCATGCGGGTGGCCGGGGTGATTCAGGAGGTCGCCCGGGACACCCACGACCACCGGGAGGGGGTCCAGGCCTTCCTGGAAAAGCGGCCCCCCAGATTTATCGGCCGCTAGGCCGCGGCTAAAGCTCTAGGGCGGCGGCCAGCCGCCGCTTGTGGAACTTAGGGTCGCCCAGGTAACTGTAAAGGCTTCGGGAGGCCTTGGTATAGAGGACCAGGCCGTAGTTTCGGACGACGCCGATACCGGCGTGGACCTCGTGGCAGGAGTTGCACGCCCGGTAATAGCCCTCGCTGGCCACGGCCTTGGCCAGGTGGACCGAAGCTTCTGCGGGCCGTCCGGTCTCCAGCTTCCAGATGGCCTCGTAGTTCGTCCAGCGGGCGGCGTCCAGATGGTTGACGATGTCGATAATGTGGTCCTGGACCCGCTGGAACCTGCCGATGGGCTGTCCGAACTGCACCCGGGTCTGGCTGTAGTTTACGGCCAGCTCGAAGAGGGCCTCGATGCCCCCGACCTTGTAGGCGCACAGGACCGGAATGGCCCTCAGAAAGGCCCGGCTCAGGCCTGGCCAGGCAGTCCCGGCCTCCCCCAGAACGGCCCGCTGGGGCACCCGGACGGCCTCAAACCGGACCTCGCACAGACCGGCCATGAACCCCGGCAGGGTCCTCACGGCGATGCCGGGTTCGGCCCGGTCGACCAGAAAGACCGTAAGGCCGGAGGTTGGGTCGGCGGCCCCGTCGGTGCGGGCCACGCACAGCAGGTGGGTTGCGGCCGCGGCATCGTGGACGAACAGCTTGACCCCGTCCAGGATGTAGTCGGGGCCGTCCCGGCGGGCCGTCATTTTGACCGACTCAGGACCCCAGCCGTAGTCGGGCTCGGTGTAGGCGAGAGCAAGAATCAGCTCGCCCGAGGCGACCTGGGGCAGGATTTCCCGCCGCTGGTCCTCAGTCCCGCACTCGAGGATGACCGAGGCACCCAGTACGGCTGAGCTGAAGTGGGGGCCGCCCAGGGGGCCCCGGCCCAACTGCTCGTAGACCACGGCGGTGTCCAGCAGTCCGGCCCCCTCGCCCCCGTACTCGGTCGGGATGGCCAGGCCCAGCCAGCCCATTCGGGCCAGCTGGCGCCAAAGGTCGGGGGAGATGCCCGTCTCGGTCCGGTCCAGCTCCAGGAGGGTCTGCCGGGGGCATTCCCGTTCAAGTAAGGCGCGGGCGGTGGATTTGAGCATCTCCTGCTGTTCGGTCAGGGCAAGGTCCATCGGTTCGCTCCTCAGACAACGGTGCCGGCTTCTTCCCGGACGGCCCGGCCGATGCCGATCCGCCGGGCCATAATCACCTTCTGGATTTCGATGGTGCCGCCCGGATGGGTTGCCACGATGCTGGCCCGGTGGAACACCTCCAGGTGGCCGTCGGAGGGGTCCCAGGCGGGGTCGTTGGTGAGGGCGTAGGGGCCCAGGGCCTTCAGAATAGCCTCGGCGATGCGCAGGCCCGAGACCTTCCGGTGGAGGGAGGCCTGAGGGCCCTCGTAGGTCCGGGGCCGACGGGTGTGCCGGAGCCAGTAGTTGCGCAGGTTAAAGAGGCGGCCGATTTCGGCGTCGATGTAGCATTCCACCAGCAGATCCCGGACGTCGGGGTCCTGGCTGAGGGGCCGGCCGTTGCGGTAGGTGGTTTTGCAGTACTCGATGAGCCGGTCGACGATGCGGTTGCGCCGAATACTGCCGGCGCCCCCGTGCTCCAGCTCCAGATGGGTTGTGGCCACCTTCCAGCCGTTATTCTCGCCCCCGATGAGGTTGAAGGCCGGGACCCGAACGTTATCGAAGTAGACGGTGTATTTGGTGCCGGGCGAGGCCCCGCCCTCGCCGCCGGCCATAAGCAGGTCCAGGGGCGTCATGGAAATGCCGGGCAGGTCGGCCGGAATCATAAACCAGCTTAGGTTCTCGTGGCGGCGGCCGTTCGGGTCGGTGCAGACGATGGTCCAGAGCCAGTCGGCCCCATGCAGGCTGCCGACGAAGGTCTTCTGTCCGTTGATGACGTAGTGGTCCCCGTCCCGGACCGCCAGGGTCTTGACGCTGGCCAGGTCGGACCCTGCCCCCGGTTCGGTGAGAAGCTGCCAGACCCGCACCTCCCCTTTAAGAATCGGCGGCAGAAAATAGCGCTTCTGCTCCTCGGTCCCCCAGACCAGGATGCAGGGGGCCCCGAGGGTCCCGCCGGTGTTGTAGAAGGGCGGGAGGGAAAGGCCGTACCGGTCGAGCTCCTCTTCGATGATGACGGCCAGCTCCATGGGCAGACCGCCGCCCCCGTACTCCTTGGGGAAGGTGGGGAAAAGCCAGCCCCGCTCCCCAAGCTTGCGGCCGAGCTCCCGGCGCATAAGGTACTGCTCGTAGGAGAGGTGGGCGGGGTCCACCGGCTCCTCTAGGCCGGGAGGAATGTTGGCTTCGAGGAACGCCCGGACCTCCCGGCGAAAGGCTTCCTGTTCGGGCGAGTACTTAACCTCAAAATCCATGGCGGCTCACTCCGGTGCCGTGAGATTCCGGACCAGTCTAACAGCCCCGCTCACTCCGGGTCAAATTACCAGGCGGCCTTCAGCAGGTCCACCAGCTCGGCGGGACCCTCCACCCGGCGGGGATTGCCCTGAAGGAAAAAGTCGTGCATGGCCGCCTGGGCCAAAACCGGCAGGTCGCCCTCGGGAATCCCGAGCTCCCGGAGGCGGCGGGGGAAGCCCAGTCGACCCAAGAACCCGTCAATCCAGCCGTCCAGGCCGTCGGCCGACGGTTCGGCCCCAAGGATGGGGGCCAGCCGGAGCTGGGCCTGAAGGGTTACCGGGCGGTTAAACCGCAGGCCCGGCACCAGCAGTACCGCCGAGGCCGTCCCCTGGTCGATCTGGTCGTAGCGGCTCTGAATCTGGTGGACGAGGGCCGAGACCACCCCACCCCCGCCTCCGGCCAGGGCGTCGGAAGCCCGGTTCGAAAGCAGGGCGGCGCAGGCCGCGCCCAGTCGCGGCTCCGCTTCGTCCGGCCGTTCCACTGTGGCCGGAATGGCGTCTTTTAAGAGCTCGAGGGCGGTGCGGAGGTCTGCCAGGGCGAACGGGTTGAGGGGACGGGAGGTAAAGGCGTTGACGGCCCCGGTGAAGGCGGCCACGGCCGCCCGCACCGAGACCGCTGGGGGTGCGCTCAGGAGGGCTTCGGCGTCCAGAAAGACCGCGGCCGGCCGGGTCTTCGGGTCGAAGAGTTCGAGGCGGTGGCGGGTTTCGGGGTCCAGGACGGCCGCCCCGGCCCGGTTCACGGCCGTATTCGGGGTGGTAGGGACGACCAGGTTGGGAAGCTTGGGCCGCTCGAGGCGGGGACTGACCGGCGGCTGGCCCGGCGGATACTGGGTTGCCAGCTCGTGGGCCGGCCTGCCTTCGGCCAGCAGGATGGTTATGGCCCGGGCGGTCACCACGGTGCTTCCGCCCCCAACGGCCAGAATGGCGTCGGGTTGAGCCCGGCGGGCCAGCTCCACCCCGGCCTCCACCGCCGGCAGGGGCGACTCCTTCTGAACGCCGTCGAACACGGCGACCAGGGCGCCGCCCAGGAGGGATTCAATTCGCTTTAACAGCGTCTGCCGGCGGACCACGCTGGGTGCGCACACTGCCATTACCCGGCCTGCCCCCAGCCGGCCGACCTCCCGGGGCAGCTGGGCCAGGGCATCCCGGCCGGCGAAGACCCGGCTAGCCGGGCTGATGAACCTGAAGTCCAGGGCGATGTCCATCTTCACCTCCCAGGGGAGTAGGCGTGCTTGGGAACCGGACCCGGCGCCTGGGGGCGCCGAACGTTAGCGTAAAGCAAGGCCGCCAGAAGGGACATCAAGGCAAAGGCCATCAGGGCCGGCTGGTAAGACCGGGTCTGGTCGAAGACCCAGCCGGCGAAGACCGGCCCCAGCACCCCGATACTGCAGATGGAGTTGACGATACCCCGCAACGTGGCGTAGCTGCGCCGGCCGAAAAATTCGCCGATCAGGGACCAATTGACGGCCCCCACGCTTTCGCTGGCGGCGTAGACCACCACGAAGATGAGGGGGGCTAAGGGCGTCTCGAGAAAGGCAAGGAGGACCATAGCCACGGCCTGGCAGGCGGTGCCCCCGGCCAGGATGTAGGTCTTCTTAACCCGGTCGCCCAGCCAGCCCAGGGTAAGGCCGGCCGGAATGGCCAGGAAAGCCATCAGGCCCACCAGGTTGGCCGCAACCTGTTCCGAGAGGCCCTTCCAGACGAACATCGGTACAAAGTGCACCCCGAGGCCGGAATAGACCCCGAGGCGCAGGGCGGTGGCCACGGCGATGAGCCAGTAGGCCGTGGTGCGGAGGGCCTGCCGGGCGGTGAAGTCCCGCGCTTGCTCCCGGATGAGGGGCCTATCGGGGACAGCTGAAGGCGGGTCCTTTCGGCCGTCGGGTAGCAGGCCCATTTCCTCGGGGGACCGGCGAACCACCCGGGATAGGGGCACCACAAAGGCGAGGATGACAAGTCCGCAGACCACGGCCCCGACCCGCCAGCCGTAGGTGAGAACGACCGTGGAGATGAGGGGCACCAGGAACGCCCCGCCCAGGCGGAAGGAGGCCGTAAGCAGGCTCATGGCCGTAGTCCGGTACCGGACGAACCACTGGTTGGCGGCGGCCAGCATCGACTGAAAGAACCCCATATCGAACCCAACGGCGATCAGGCCCATGTAAACGAGCAGAAAGGCCCAGAAGTCGCTGACCTGGGAGAGGATGAGAAATCCCAGGCCGGTGATGGTGCCCCCGAGGGCCACCATCCGGCGGGGTCCAAGGCGGTCAATGAGCAAGCCGACGATGGGGCCGTCGATGCTCCCTTCCAGACGGGCCAGGGAAAAGATGAGGGATGTGGCGGCCCGGTTAAGGCCGAGGTCGGCGGCCACCGGGAGGAAAAAGACGGTAAAGCCGTAGTAATAGAGGGCCCCGACGGCGTGGATGACGCTGCCGGCGGCGATAACCCACCACCCGTAGTAGACGTTGGCCAGCCTTCGGCGCAGGGACTTGCCCAGCGGCCCCGGAATGCTCACACGAAAGTTTAGCCTATGGCTCGGCCTGCTGGTCAAGTTGCGACCTAACCAGCCAGGGCTTTCCAGTTTTATGGCCTAAGCAGTTATTGGGCGGCGCTCAGGCAGTCTGTAGGGGCGCCCGGCCGGGCGCCCCTACAATGGACCGGCTGCCTCGCCCTGGTGAGCCGTCCCGACCAACCCCGGAGACGTCGAACTGCTGGGCAGGTCAGGCTTCGGCCAGCCAGACGTCCTGGAAGTCGAAGTTATTGTAAAGGCTTGGGTGCCGCTTGTAGTTTCGGACCTTGGCCCAGTGGATCGTCCGCTCGAACCGCCAGTCAACAATGATCTTGGCGTTGCCCACCAGGGCCCGCTTCTCCATCTCCCAGACGAGCTGCCGGCGCTCGTTGGGGTCCATGGTCTGCGACTGGCGGTCGAAGATCTGGTCGACCTCAGGCACGCAGACGTTGGAGTAGTTCCGTTCGGAATTGCAGAGGTAGAACTCGGCGTAGACGGCGTCGGGGTCGTCGACGGCGATGGCGTGGACCCACGGGGCCATATCGAAGTCCCGCCGGTTGAGCCGGTCGAAGGCGGTCCCGGTCTCCTGGACGTCCAGGACGGCGTCGATGCCGATTTTGGCCAGCTGGTCCTTAAGGAAGACCGAAAGCGGCTCGAACTCGGCACCCTTGCGGGTCAACAGGGTGGTCTTAAAACCGTTGGGGTACCCGGCCTGGGCCAGGAGCCGCTTGGCTTCCTCGATCTCCTGAGCCTTATTTGGGCGGTAACCGGGGACCTTCTGGAGCTCCTCCCTGGGAAGCTCCCACCGACCGCCTGCGGGCATGTAGCCCCCAACGGTCCCCTCACCCTGGGCCAGAACAGTGACGGCGGCGGACCGGTCAATGGCCATGGAGACGGCCAGCCGGACCCGCTCGTCGTTCCAGGGGGCCCGCTGGGCGTTCATGTTGACGGTGTCAAATAGATAGCCCTGAACCTTCTGGATGACGATTTTGTCCCCGAGCTGGCGCTTGGCCTCGTCGGCGTCGGCCTGAAGGTTGGGCCGGTAGGTACATGAGGAGTTGGCCGGAGATGAAGGCCGAGAGGGCAGTGTTGGGGTCCGGGATTATGAAGTATTTGATGCCGTCCAGGTACGGTCGGCCCTCGACGTGGTACTCGGTGTTTTTGACCAGCTCGATGCTGACCCCCCGGATGTGCTCTTTGAACTTAAAGGGACCGGTCCCGATGACGGTGCTTTTCATATCGGGCCGGGACTCGAGCAGGTCCTTAGGGTAAATGACGTTCCAGCCCTGGGCGATGTTGGTGAGCAGGGACGGGTTGGGCCGCTTAAGGATGAACTTAACGGTGTAATCGTCCGGGGTTTCGATGGCGTCGATCACCTGAAAGACGCCTTTGCGGGGGCTGACCACGCCCCGGGGTGGGTTGGCGATGCGCTCGAAGTTAGCCTTGATGTCTTCGGCCTTGAAGGGCTTGCCGTGGTGAAACTTGACCCCACGCTTGAGGTAGAAGGTGTAAATTTTGCCGTCCGGGCTGATTTCCCAGCGCTCCGCCAGGTCGCCCACGATTTTGTTGGGGTCCATCGGGTCGAACTTGACCAGCAGGTTAAAGCACGGGGCCAGCGGGTGGAGCACCTGGTAGGTGGAGTTCTGATGGACGTCGTAGTTGGCAGGGTCGGCTGCAACCCAGGCCGTAAGTACCCCCCCGTAACGGGGCTTTTCCTCGCCCGGCTGACCGGGGGCTGAAGGCTGCGGCTGGGCCTGGGGGGCGCACGACCACAGGCCGAAGCTTAAGGCCGCCACCGCGCTGCCGGCCAGGAACTTCCGCCGGGAATACGGCCGTTGAAGCACCCGCTCCCAGTAGGACTGCCGCCAGTCGGTCACGTCGGTTTACCTCCCCTGCGTAGGCTTTTGGTTCAGCTGATTTTATCAGCGGGAATAACCCTAAGTCAAATGGGCCGGGGCCGCCGTCAGGCCTTTCCGGTTTTGTTGCCGGTCCGATTTTGAGGCGCCGCCAGGCGGCGATTAAGCGGCTGTTGTGGCCCACCGTCAGGCGCTGCGACACCAAGGCTGCTCACAGTCTGCCTGGCAACTAAGGTTAACCGGCGAATCCTGGACCCACGGCGTTTGCAAGGCTGCGAGCCGCCACTAGGTTGAGGTCGGCGGCCGGGTGAGTATACGCGGCCCGGCGCCCAACGGTCCTACGACAAAACTCGACATAATATGTGCGCAAGCCCCGCCGCGGGCTTCGGTATACTCAAACGGGGGTGACGTGCCCGGTCCGCCCGCCGCAAACAACCTTCCCGCCTGCCTTAGGAGGTGGTCAGGACTGACGGGGAACCCGGACTGTGATTGCCCAGCTGAACCTGATAGGAAACCTGGCCGTTGCGCTGGGAGCGGCTTTCATTGTGGGCTTCTTGGCCGCCCTGGTCCGCCTCCCGCCGCTGGTAGGGTATCTTCTGGCCGGAATACTGGTGGGGCCCGCCACGCCCGGACCCATTGCCGACCCGCAGCTGGCGGCTCAGCTGGCCGACATCGGCATCATTCTCCTGATGTTTGGAGTTGGCGTGCGGTTCTCGGTCCGGGAGCTGCTGCCGGTCTGGCGAACGGCGGTCTTGGCTACCGTGATGCAAACCGGCGTTTTGGGCCTTGCGGGGTTTGGGCTGGCCCGGGCCTGGGGTTGGGCGGATATGGCCGGGGTAGCACTGGGCTTTGCGCTCTCAGTCTCAAGCACCATTGTCGGCCTACGGGCCCTGATGGAAAGGGACCTTCTGGACTCAACCCCCGGCCACCTGATGGTAGGGTGGTTGCTGGCAGAGGACCTGCTGACTCTGGCAGTCCTTCTACTTGCGCCCTCGTTTGCGGCCCCCGGCGGCTCTTTTGAGGCGGCACCATGGCCCCAGACGGTCGGCCTCGCTCTGCTCAAGGTCTTGGCATTCGGGGCCCTGATGCTTCTTGTTGGGGTCAGGTTGGTTCCATGGCTGCTGGAACAGGTGGCACGGACGGGGTCCCGAGAGCTGTTCACCCTGGCCGTGTTTGCCCTGGCGCTGGGTATGGCGTTTGCGTCGCACGCGGTTTTCGGCCTGTCCCTGGCGTTGGGGGCGTTCGTGGCCGGCCTGGTCGTCAGCGAATCGGACCTGAGCCACCATGCGGCCGCGGAATCTTTGCCCCTGCGGGATGCCTTTGGGGTGCTCTTTTTTGTCTCGGTGGGCATGCTGCTGGACCCGGCCCTTTTAGTCTTGGAGCTTGGGTCGGTGGCGGTTCTGCTGGGACTTGTTGTAGTCTTTAAACCCCTAACGGCGAGCCTTTTTCTGCGGTTGCTCGGCTATTCCTGGCGAACTGCCTTAACCGTTGGGGCCGCCCGGGGCCAGGTCGGCGAATTTACCTTCCTCCTCGGGGGCCTGGCCGCCGCCCTGGGGCTTATCTCTGGCCGGGAATACAACCTGCTGATTGCGACCACTATCCTGGCGGTTGCCCTGAACCCTTTGCTTTTCAGGGCGGCCCACCGGCTGGAGCAGTGGGCGACATCCCGAGGGCTGGCTGTTTGGCCGTTGCGTTCGGACAAGGTGTCGGCTGGTTCGGTCGCGGATGGTGGGGTTGCGGAGGGGCTGCGGGGCCACGCCGTCCTTTGCGGCTACGGGCGGGTCGGGCGCATTGTCGCCGAGGCCCTTCGGCGCCGGGGGTTCCCCTTCGTGGTCATCGATCAGGACCGGCGGGTAGTGGGGACACTGCGCCGCCAGGGAATCCGGGCAATCTATGGGGATGCCGGTCGCCCCGGTACCCTGGAGCTGGCCGGGGTGTCCAGGGCCAGGGTGGTTATCGTGGCCGTTTCGGACCCGGTGGTGGCCCGGCGGATAGTGGAGCATGCCCGGCGGGCCAACCGCCGGGTGAATATCGTCGCCCGGACCCACAGCGGGGCCGAATCGAGTGTTCTGGGGCGCCTGGGGGCCGACGAAGTTGTGCTGGCCGAACTGGAGGTTGCCCTCGAGATGGCTCGCCACACGTTGCGGAGGTTTGGGGTGAGCCCCCTGGAAGCGCAGGGTTTTTTGCAGGGACTGAGGGCATCTTTCGGCTACCTGGCGGCGGAAGAACGGCCCGGCGGCCCTTGACGCCAGTCTCGGAGTATGCTAATATAGCGGTGAAGTTAGTCGCAGAGTCCACTGCGTCGACGGGGAGTAGTAGGGAAGCCTCTGCTCTCCCAGCGAGCCGGGGCTAGGTGAAAGCCCGGCAGGGCATGCTCCCGAACTCGCCCCTGAGCAGTCGGACTGAACGGGTCAGTGAGGCGACGCTGCCGGTCGCCTCATTCTGTTTACCCTAGTAGGTCTGGACGGGTGCGCCCGTTATCGCGCCAGAGGGGGCGCGGCCGGCCTCGCCGGTTCCGGCGCCAAGAAGGGTGGTACCGCGGCACCAAGTAAGCTCGCCCCTTCGGGTGAGCTTATTTTGTTACCCGCCGCTTGGGTAAACCCGCCGCCGGCCGTGTCAACTCGGGTGGTACCGCGGGAGCAGAAAATCCCGTCCCGAGCCGGGACGGGATTTTTTGTTAAACCCTTTAAACCTTACGGGAGGTCGAAGTTCCATGAAGTTAAGGGGAGCGCAAATCCTGGCGGAGTCTTTAGTTCGAGAAGGGGTTGAGGTAATTTTCGGTTATCCTGGGGGCGCGATCCTGCCTTTCTATCACTACCTTCCCGAGTATCCCCAGATTAAGCACATTCTAGTTCGCCACGAGCAGGGGGCCGGCCACGCCGCCGACGGCTACGCCCGGGCTAGCGGCAAGGTCGGGGTCGCGGTGGCCACCTCGGGTCCCGGCGCCACCAACCTGGTGACAGCCATCGTTAACGCCCAGATGGACTCGGTGCCCATGGTGGTTATTACCGGGCAGGTTCCCCGCCCCATGATCGGCAAGGATGCCTTCCAGGAGACCGACGTGACCGGGATTACGCTCCCGATTACCAAGCACAACTACCTGGTGCTGGACGCCGCCGACATCCCGCGGGTGATTCGCGAGGCCTTTTACATCGCCAGCTCCGGCCGCCCCGGCGTCGTTCTGGTGGACATTCCCCGGGACGTCCTGCAGGAGGAGGCCGAATTTCACTGGCCCGAAAGCATCGACCTGCCAGGCTACCAGCCGACGGTCCAGGGGCACATCGCCCAGATCCGAAAGGCCGCCGACCTGATCAACCGGTCGGAGCGGCCGCTCATCATTGCCGGGCACGGCATCATCCTGTCCGGGGCCTATGCCGAGCTTCGGGAACTGGCCGAGAAGGCCCAGATACCGGTGGTCAATACCCTGCTGGGCATTTCCAACTTCCCCGCTACCCACTATCTCTACCAGGGGATGATGGGGATGCACGGCATGTATCACGTTAACATGGCCACCAATGAGGCCGACCTGATCATCGGCCTGGGCATCCGGTTCGACGACCGGGCCATGGGCCGCTTTAAGGACTTTGCCCCGAAGGCCAAGATCATCCACGTGGACATCGACCCGGCGGAGATCGGTAAAAACGTCCGCTGCGACGTGCCCATTGTGGGAGACGTCAAGCAGGTCCTGCGGGTCCTCAACAAATACGTCCAGCCTGGAAACCACACGGCCTGGCTTAACTGGCTTGACGAGATGCGCCGCCGCCACCCGTCCCTTTACATCCCCGACGACGGCCGGCTCTGGTCGACCTACGTTATCAAGACCATCTACGAGGTCACCCCGGAGAACGCCTACTTCACCACCGGGGTGGGACAGCACCAGATGTGGGCGGCCCAGTACTTCTGCCGGGATAAGCCGAATGTTTTCATCACGTCGGGCGGGCTGGGCACCATGGGCTTCGCCCTGCCGGCGGCCGTGGGGGTCAAGCTGGCCCGTCCCGACGCGGTGGTCTGGGCCATCGAGGGGGACGGCGGCTTCCAGATGACCATGTACGAGCTGGCCACCTGCGTTGAAAACCGCATCGACGTGAAGGTCGCCGTAATCAACAACGGCTACCTGGGGATGGTCCGGCAGTGGCAGCAGCTCTTCTACAACAACCGCTACTCGGCGGTGGCCCTCTTTAACCCGGATTACGTCAAGCTGGCCGAGGCTTACGGAATCCCCGGATTCCGGGTAAGCAGCCGCGACGAAGTGGTTCCCACCGTCGAGGCGGCCCTGGCCTACCCTGGACCGGCCCTCATCGAGTTCCAGGTCGAACAGGAGGAGAACTGCTTTCCGATGGTGCCGCCGGGCGCGGCCCTCTCCGAGACGATACCCTTGCCCGTACCGGAGGCGGTCCGACGATGACCGAGGTCAAGAAACACACCATTGTCGCCCTGGTTCAGGACCAGCCCGGGGTTCTCAACCGGATCGCAAGCCTTTTCCGGCGCCGCATGTTCAACATCGACAGCCTGGCCGTCGGGCCTTGCGAGCGGCCGGGCCTTTCGCGGCTTACCCTAGTGATTAAGGCCGACCCCAGCGGCTTAGAGCAGGTGGTGAAACAGCTTTACAAGCTCATCGATGTCATCAAGATCAGCGAGCTGGACGAGGAGACCAGCGTCCAGCGGGAGCTGGCCCTGATCAAGGTTTCGGCCCCGGCCTCCGTCCGGGCCGAGATAATCCCCATCATCGACATCTTCCGGGCCAAGATCATCGACGTGGCCCCGGACGCCCTCATCATCGAGGCCACGGGTACCGAGGACAAGGTCGACGCCCTGATCTCTCTGCTCAGGTCTTACGGAATCCAGGAGGTGGTCCGGACCGGGCGGGTGGCCATGACCCGGGCCAGCGCCCGGGCCCGGGCCGTCCAGGCCAAATCTGCCTGAAAAGGAGGTGACCGAGTGGCGCGCATCTATTACGACGCCGACGCCGACCTTAACCTGCTTAAGGGGCGGCGGATTGCGGTGCTGGGCTTCGGCTCGCAGGGCCACGCCCACAGCCTGAACCTGCGGGACAGCGGCCTCGACGTGGTCGTGGGCCTTTACGAGGGCAGCAAGTCCTGGGCAAAGGCCCAGGCGCTCGGGCTGCAGGTGGCCACCGTCCGGGAGGCCTGCGAGCAGGCCGACATTATCATGATTTTGCTGCCGGACCAGGTTCACCGGGAGGTGTACAATGCCGCCATCGCCCCGGCCCTGAAAGCCGGCAAGACCCTGATGTTTGCCCACGGCTTTAACGTCCACTTCGGCCAGGTGGTGCCCCCACCCGACGTGGACGTGAGCATGGTGGCCCCGAAGGCCCCGGGCCACATGATGCGGGAGCTTTTCACCCAGGGGCTCGGGGTTCCGGGCCTGCTGGCCGTCCACCAGGACGTGTCCGGCCGGGCCAAGGAGGTGGCCCTCGCCTACGCCAAGGGGATCGGCTGCACCCGGGCCGGCGTCGTCGAAACGACCTTCAAAGAGGAGACGGAAACCGACCTTTTCGGGGAGCAGACGGTCCTGTGTGGGGGCGTCTCCGCCCTGGTAAAGACCGCCTTCGAGGTGCTGACCGAGGCGGGCTACCAGCCGGAGCTGGCCTATTTCGAGTGCCTGCACGAGCTCAAACTCATCGTCGACCTGATGTATCAGGGCGGCCTGGCCTATATGCGCTTCAGCGTCTCGGATACGGCCGAGTACGGAGACTACACCCGCGGCCCACGGGTTATTGACGGGCGGGTCAAGGAGACCATGCGGGAGATACTGGCCGAGATTCAGACCGGCCGGTTCGCCCGGGAGTGGATCCTGGAGAACCAGGCCGGTCGGCCGTCGTTCCACGCGATGCGCCGGGCGGAGGCCAACCACCCCCTGGAGGTGGTGGGACGTCAGTTGAGGGCGATGATGCCCTGGCTCAAGAAACCCGAAATGTAAAAACCTTTTGAGGAGGTTCGGGATGGAACGGATTATCATTTTCGACACGACCCTGCGGGACGGCGAGCAGTCGCCCGGGGTAGCCCTCACCAAAGAAGAAAAGCTGGAGATTGCCAAGCAACTTGAACGGCTCGGGGTGGACGTCATCGAGGCCGGCTTCCCCATGACCTCCCCGGGCGACTTCGAGGCGGTCCGGACCATCGCCCGGGAGGTGCGCAACTGCACCATCGCCGCCCTCACCCACGCCAACCCGGAGTCGGTGGACGTGACCTGGGACGCCATCAAGGAGGCGGCCGACCCGCGGATCCACGTATTTCTCTCCAGCTCGGACATCCACCTGGCCCATCAGCTCCGAAAGTCCCGGGAAGAGGTCCTGGAGCTGGCGGTGGCCATGGTGCGCCGGGCGGCCCGCTACACCTCCAATGTGGAGTTCTCGCCCATGGACGCCACCCGCTCCGACCCCCGGTTTGTGTACCAGATCCTGACGGAAGTCATTGAGGCCGGGGCCACCACCGTGAACATCCCCGATACCGTGGGCTACGCCACGCCCGAGGAGTTCTATGCCCTCATCCGGGGCGTCTTTGAAAACGTGCCCAATATCCACAAGGCCGTGGTCAGCGTCCACTGCCACGACGACCTGGGGATGGCCGTGGCCAACTCCCTGGCGGGCATCCGGGCCGGGGCCCGGCAGGTCGAGGGAACCATCAACGGGATCGGGGAGCGGGCCGGCAACGCCGCCCTGGAAGAGATCATCATGGCCTTGCACACCCGCCGGGACTTTTACGGGTTTACAACCCGGATCAACACCCGTGAGATCGCCCGGACGAGCCGGCTGGTGAGCGACCTGACCGGGATGGTGGTTCAGCCCAACAAGGCCATTGTAGGCATGAACGCCTTCCGCCACCAGTCGGGAATTCACCAGGACGGCGTCCTCAAGGAGCGGACCACCTACGAGATTATGGACCCGAAGGATATCGGCCTGACGTCCAGCCAGCTGGTGCTGGGCAAGAACTCCGGGCGGCACGCCTTCCGGGCCCGCCTGCTGGAGCTCGGCTACGACCTGGGGCCGGAGGAGCTGCGCCGGGCCTTTGCCCGCTTCAAGGAGATCGCCGACCGGAAGAAGCAGGTGACCGACCGGGACCTCATCGCCATCGTCTCGGACGAGATCCAGGCCCAGCACGTGGAGCACTACCGGCTGGAGGCGGTGCAGGTCCACACCGGCGACCGGATCGTGCCGGTGGCGACGGTGACCGTCGTCTCCCCGGACGGCCGGTCGGTGACGGAGGTGGCCTCGGGGAACGGCCCGGTGGACGCCATCTGCAACGCCATTATCCGGGCGGTTCGGATTCCGGCCCGGTTGGTGGACTTCTCGGTGCGGGCGGTGACCGAGGGCGGGGATGCCGTCGGCGAGGTAAGCGTTATAATCGAGCATGAGGGCCGGCAGGTTCCGGGGCGGGGGGTGGCCACCGACATCATCGTCGCCAGCGCCCGGGCCTTTATAAACGCCATTAACCGGCTCATCTCCAGCTACGAGGCCGCCGGCCGGAACGTCCCCATCGGCACACCCTGAACCGGAGGCTGACCGTGCTCAGGATTGCGGTATTGCCGGGCGACGGCATCGGCCCCGAAGTTACGGCCGCGGCCGTCCGCGTCCTGGAGCGGGTTGCCGAAAAGGCCCGCTTAAAACTGAAGCTTCGGGAGGGGCTGGTCGGGGGCGCGGCCATCGACCGGACCGGAGACCCCCTCCCCGACGAGACCTTAAGACTCTGCCGGGAGGCCGACGCCGTCCTTTTCGGGGCGGTGGGCGGGCCCCGCTGGGACCACCTGCCGGTGGAGGTTAGGCCGGAGCGAGGCCTCCTCCGGCTTCGGAAGGCCCTGGGCCTCTACGCCAACGTCCGGCCAGTTCGGGCCTGGCCTGGGGTGACCGGCCCCTCGCCCATCAAGCCCGACCGCCAGCAGGGAGCCGACCTGGTGGTGGTCCGGGAGCTCACCGGCGGCCTCTACTACGGCCGGCCCCGGGGAGTCTTCCGGGGGCGGGCCGGCCGCCGGGCGGTGGATACCCTCCGGTATACCGAGGCCGAGGTCCGGCGGGTCCTGCGGGTGGCCTTCGAGCTGGCCCGCCGGCGCCGGCGGAAGGTCACCTCGGTGGACAAGGCCAACGTGCTGGCCTCCTCCCAGCTCTGGCGGGCGGTGGCCGCCGAAGTGGGCCGGGAATACCCGGACGTGGAGCTGGAGCACGCCCTGGTGGACTCCACGGCGATGGCCCTGGTCTCCCGACCCCGGGACTTCGACGTCATCGTGACGGAAAACATGTTCGGGGATATTCTCTCCGACGAGGCGGCGACCCTGGCCGGGAGCCTGGGGATGCTGCCGTCGGCCAGCCTGGGGCGGGGCCGGCGGGGGCTTTACGAGCCGGTTCACGGCACCGCCCCTGACATCGCCGGCCGGGGCATTGCCAACCCCACCGGGGCGATCTTAAGCGTGGCCCTCATGCTCCGCCACTCCTTTGGCCTTGCCGAGGAGGCCGTCCGCATCGAGGCTGCCGTGGAAAAAACCCTGACCCAGGGCTACCGGACGGCCGACATTGCCGAGCCGGAGGCCCGGGTGGTGGGAACGGCCGAATTTACCGAGGCGGTCATCGCCAACCTTTAGCGGGAGGGAACGTATGGGGCGACCGAAGACCCTGTTTGAGAAGGTCTGGGAGCAGCATGTGGTCTACGAGGAGCCGGGAGGGCCGGCCCTCCTCTACATCGACCTCCACCTGGTCCACGAGGTCACGTCCCCCCAGGCCTTCGAGGGCCTGCGGCTGGCCGGCCGGAAGGTCCGGCGGCCCGACCTCACCTTCGCCACCGTGGACCACGCCATCCCGACGGTAAACCGCCACATCATCGCCGACCCCATCGCCCGGCAGCAGGTGGAGACCCTCGTCAAGAACTGCCGGGATTTTGGGGTCACCTTTTTCGGCATCGAGAGCCCCCACCAGGGGATCGTCCACGTCATCGGCCCGGAGCTGGGCCTTACCCTGCCGGGCAAGACCATCGTCTGCGGCGACAGCCACACCTCCACCCACGGGGCCTTCGGGGCCCTGGCCTTCGGCATCGGCACCTCCGAGGTGGAGCACGTCCTGGCGACCCAGTGCCTCTGGCAGCATAAGCCGAAGACGATGGAGATTCGGGTGACCGGCCGCCTGGGCCGGGGGGTGACGGCCAAGGACGTGATTCTGGGCATCATCGGCCGGATCGGTGTGGCCGGGGCCACCGGCCACGTCATCGAGTACACCGGCGAGGTGATCCGTTCCCTTTCGATGGAGGGCCGGATGACCGTCTGCAACATGTCCATCGAGGCCGGGGCCCGGGCCGGGATGGTGGCCCCCGACGAGAAGACCTTCGAGTACCTGCGGGGCCGACCCTTCGCCCCCAAAGGCGACGACTGGGAGCGGGCGGTGGCCCACTGGCGGCAGCTGCGGACCGACCCGGGAGCCGTCTACGACAAGGTGGTCGTTATCGACGGCTCCACCATCGAGCCGTACGTCACCTGGGGCACGAACCCCGGGCAAGTGGTGCCGGTGACGGGTCGGGTTCCCGACCCGAAAGACTTTGCCGATGAGGCCGAGCGTAGGGCGGCCGAGCGGGCCCTGGAATACATGGGGCTGGAGCCGGGTACGCCCATCACCGAGATCAAAGTCGACCGGGTCTTTATCGGCTCGTGCACCAACTCCCGGATTGAGGACCTGCGGCAGGCGGCCGAAATCGTCCGGGGCAAGAGGGTTCATCCCCGGGTCCGGGCCATGGTGGTGCCCGGGTCGACCCAGGTGCGCCTCCAGGCCGAGGCCGAGGGGCTTGACCGAATCTTTAAAGAGGCGGGCTTCGAGTGGCGGGAGGCCGGCTGCTCCATGTGCCTGGGGATGAACCCGGATATTCTGAGCCCGGGGGAGCGGTGCGCCTCCACCTCCAACCGCAACTTCGAGGGCCGCCAGGGTCGGGGCGGCCGGACCCACCTGGTAAGCCCGGCGATGGCCGCGGCCGCGGCCATCGCCGGCCACTTCGTCGACGTCCGCACCTGGGAGGTGAACTGACCATGGAGCCCTTCACCCGGGTAACGTCGCAAGTTGCCCCCCTGGACCGGGTCAACGTAGACACGGACCAGATCATTCCCAAGCAGTTTTTAAAGCGGATCGAGCGCACCGGCTACGGCCAGTTTCTCTTCTATGACTGGCGGTTCCGGGAGGATGGCTCCCCCAACCCGGACTTCGAGCTTAATGACCCCAGGTATGCGGGGGCCAAGATCCTGGTGGCCGGCCGCAACTTCGGCTGCGGCTCGTCCCGGGAGCACGCGCCCTGGGCCCTGCTGGATTACGGGTTCCGGGCCATCATTGCCCCCAGCTTTGCCGACATCTTTTACAATAACTGCTTTAAAAACGGCCTGCTTCCGGTGGTCTTGCCGGAGGAGGCGGTGCGGGAGATGCTGGCCAAGGCCAAGGCCCGCCCCAGCTATACGGCCACGGTGGACCTGGAGCGGCTGGTGGTAGAGGACGAGGACGGCCGGAGCTGGACCTTTGAGGTGGACGAGTTTCGGCGCTACTGTTTACTCAACGGCCTGGACGATATCGCCTTAACCCTGCGGCACGAGGACAAGATCGCGGCGTACGAGGCCCGGCGCCTCCCCTGGGGCGGACTTCCGGCCGGCTTTTGACACCCCGGTCTGGGACCCGGTAGAATCTGGGTAGAGCTCGAGCCGAAGGTGGCCGACGTTGCCCAAGCGAACCTATCAGCCCAAGGTCCGACGGCGCAAGCGTGTCCACGGTTTCCGGGCCCGGATGAGCACCCGGGGCGGCCGTGAAGTACTCCACCGACGGCGCCTGAAGGGGCGGCACCGGCTCACCGTTTGAACCGGGAGCGCCGCCTAACCCGCCGGCGCGAATTCGATGCTGTCCTCCAGGAGGGGCAGGCCTGGTCCACACCCCTTTTTGCCGTCCGGGCCCTGCCCACCGGCCGGGAGGTGACCCGGTTCGGGTTTATCGTGAGCCGGCGGCTGGGGAAGGCGGTGGTTCGCAACCGGGTTAAGCGGCGCCTCCGTGAGGCCTGCCGCCAGCTTCCCCTGAGGCCCGGCTGGGACATTGTTATAATCGCGCGGGAGCCCGCTAAAGCGGCCGACTTCTGGGAGTTAAAACGGGCCCTGGAGGAGGTTTTCCGTCGAGCAGGTCTGCTCGCCGAGGGCTAAATGCTGACCCGACTGGCACTGGGACTTATTCGCCTTTACCAGCGGACCCTCTCGCAGGTGATGCCGCCGACCTGCCGGTTTATACCTTCCTGCTCAGAATACGGCTACGAAGCCATCGAGAAATACGGCGTGCTGCGGGGCGGGTGGCTCGCCGTAAAACGGCTGGTGCGGTGCAATCCCTTCAACCCCGGCGGCTACGACCCGGTCCCGTGAGCCGGGCAGGCCTCATCCTGCTGGTGGTCCTGCTGGGGGCCGCGGCCTGCGCCCCGCCGGGGCCCCACGGCTGGGCGAACGCCGCCTTCGGACCGGCGGCCCAGGGGACGCCCCTCGTTTACCTGGTGGGGGCCGAGGCCAAGCTTTTTGCCCTGGACCCGGATACCGGGCAGGTGCGCTGGCAGTTTCCCCCCGAGGCCGACCGCAACCTGACGGCCGTCTACGGTCCCCCGGCCCTCGGAGACGGGCTGGTGGTGGTTGGGGCCTACGACCGCAAGGTCTACGCCCTGGACGGGGCGACGGGTTCGGCCAGGTGGGAGTTTGACACCGGGGCGCCGGTTATCGCCGGCCCGGCGGTGGGTGGGGGCATCGTGGTGGTGGGGAACGGGGCCGGCCGGGTGGTCGGACTGGAGGCATCCTCGGGCCAGCTGCGGTGGGAGTACCGTGCTGAAAAGCCGGTCTGGGCCCGGCCGGTGGTCGCCGGGTCGATGGTCCTTATCGCCGGGATGGACCACTACCTGCGGGCCCTGGACCTCCAGAGCGGCCAGCTTCGCTGGCAGTTCCGGGCCGACGGCGCCCTCCCCGCTGCCCCGGCCGTGGACCAGGGGCTGGTCTTCTTCGGGGGCCTCGATTCCACCGTTCGGGCGGTGGGGCTGGATGACGGCCGGGAGCGGTGGCGGTTCGCCGCCGGCCACTGGGTCTGGAGCTCCCCGGTGGCGGCCGGCGGGACCGTGTACGTCGGCGCCCTTGACCGCAGGGTATACGCCCTGGATGCGGCCACCGGCCAGACCCGCTGGGTATACACCGCGGCCCACCGGCTTAAGGCCGACCCGGTGGTGGCGGACGGGGTTCTGGTGATTGCCGACGAGGGGGGACAGGTGGTGGGCCTGCGGCCGTCGGACGGCCAGGTGCTCTGGGGGGGCCAGGAGCACAACCTGGGGGCGCCGGTGGTCGGGTCGGTGGCGGCCGGCCGAGGCCGGGTTTTTGTCGCCACCCAGAACTATTGGGTATACTCTTTTGATAGTGTCACCGGCGCCCCGAAATGGCGGATTCAAACCAGGAAATAATCGGCAATGCCTTCTATCGGCGACCTGTTTAATCTGATACTCTTCGACCCGATGGTGAACGCCCTGCTGCTCCTGTACGTGTTCCTGGGGCACAACTTCGGGGTGGCCATTGTTGCCTTCACCGTTATCGTTCGGGCGCTGATGTTGCCCCTCACCCTCAGGCAGCTGCACGCTTCCCGCAAGCTCAGCGAACTTCAACCGAAGATCCAGGAGCTCCAGCGCAAATACCGGGACGACCGGGAAAAGCTTTCCCGGGAAACCATGGCCCTCTACCGAGAGCACGGGGTTAGTCCCCTGGGATGCCTGGTTCCAACCCTGATCCAGTTCCCCATCTGGGTCGGCCTCTACCAGGCCATCGTCTTCGCCCTATCCGACCGGCCCGAGGGCCTGCTGGGGCTCTCCCAGCATATCTACCCCTGGCTCAGCATCGTGCACCAGGCGATTCCCCTCAACAACCGGTTCCTGTGGCTGGACCTGGCCCACCCCGACCCCATCTACATTCTGCCCGTGCTGGTGGGGGCCTCCACCTGGGTCCAGCAGAAGATGATGACGTTGCCTTCGGCCGACCCCCAACAGCAGCAGATGAATCAGATGATGCTCATCACCATGCCCCTGATGTTTGCGTTTTTCACCATCCAGTTTCCCAGCGGCCTCGCCATCTACTGGCTGGTTTCTAACCTGATAAGCATCGTCATTCAGTACTTCGTGACGGGGTGGGGTAGCCTTTTGCCCGCAGCTTCGACCAGACCCAAGCCGGCCGCCAGCCGGCGCAAGTGACGAGGTGGAGGACGTAATGGAATCGGAGACAACCAAGGAGTTCGAGTTTTCCGCCCGGAGTGTTGCCGAAGCCATCCGAAAAGCCGAACAGGCCCTGGGTCGAACCCGGGATGAGCTGGACATCTTCGTGGTCACCGAAGGCCGCGCCGGCATCCTGGGCCTTGGGGGCGAGGATGCCAGGATCCGGGTCAGACTGCGCGGCGCTGCCGGTCCGGCCATTCCCAACGACTTTTCCGAGGCCGAGCGGCAGCTGGCCATCGCCGCCTGGGAGGTGGTGAACGGTCTACTGACCGGCCTCGGGCTCGGGGGCACCGTGGAGGTGCGGCGACCGGCCACGAATGAGGTGACCCTGGAGCCGGCCCCGATAACCCTCAACATCCAGGGGGATGAGGTTGGGGTCCTCATCGGCCGGCGGGGCGCGACCCTGGCCAGCTTCCAGTTCCTGGTGAACCACCTGCTGGCTCGCCGGTTCCAGGAGCGGGCCGCGGTGAACATCGACATCGAAGGGTATCGGGTCCGTCGGGTTCAGGCCCTGAAGGCCCTGGCCCTGCGGGCGGCCCAGAAGGTGAGCCGGACCCGCCGCCCCCTGCCCCTGGATGCGATGCCGGCTGCCGAGCGGCGGGTCATCCACCTGACCCTGGCCAACCACCCGGAGGTGACGACCCAGAGCACCGGAACCGGCGAGGGCCGGCGGGTGGTGGTCATGCCCCGCCGGCCCCGGAGTCGTCCCCGGGGCCCTGCCCGCCGTCCCTTCCGGCCGCGCCCCCGGCCGTGACCGATTACCTGGTCGTTGGCCACGTAACCCGAGACGTGGCCGACGGGCCGGGCCGCCCGGGGGGAACCGTCCTCTACGCCGGCCTGCTGGCCGCCCGCTGGGGTCTTAAGGTGGGGATTCTGACCTCGGCCGAGCCTGTCTGGGTCGAGGGGGCGGTATTTGGCCAGGTCCCGGAGCTGAGGGCGGAACGGGTCGGCATTGGCGGGGAACTTTACCTTTACGAATCCCGGACCGGCCACGTCCGCTGGGCGGTCCGGCCGGCGTCGAACACCACCACCTTTGAAAACGTCTACACCCCGACGGGGCGCCGTCAGCGGCTCCTGACCCGGGCCGAAAGCCTGAGCCCGGAGCAGTTGCCGGCCGACTGGCGGCCGAAAATCCTGCACCTGGGTCCGGTGGCCGGTGAGGTCGCCCTGACGGCCGACTGGGCCCGGGTGGGGCCCCGGTTTTTGGGGTGCACGATCCAGGGCTGGCTCCGGCGTTTTGGGCCCGACGGCACGGTGGAGAGCCGCTGGCGGCCGGAGGTGGGCAGGCTTCTGGAGATTTCGGACGGGGTGGTCCTTTCGGCCGAGGACCTGGGCCCAGACCTGGGCCTTGCCGGGGAGCTGGGCCGGTTGGCCCGGTGCCTGGCGGTTACCCGGGCTGAGGCCGGGGCCGACCTCTGGGCGGCCGGTCGGCACTACCGTGTGCCGGCCTTTGTCCGGCCGGCGGTGGATCCCACCGGGGCCGGGGACGTCTTTGCGGCCGCGTTTTTTATCCGGCTTGCCGCCGGCGATGATCCCCCGCTGGCGGCCCGGGTTGCGGCCATGGCCGCGGCCCTAAAGGTGGGTCAGCCTGGCCTGGAGGGGGTGCCTGCCTGGGACGCGGTTGAGGCCGAGCTCGGTCCGGGCTTAAAATCTTGCCGACAGGTTTCCCGGAGAGGAGACAGCAATGCCCGAAGTTGAAGTTGGGATGCCCGCGCCCCAATTTTCGCTACCGGTCTCCCGGGACGCCCGGGTCTCCCTGTCGGATTACCTGGGCCGAAAGCCGGTGGTGCTCTGTTTCTACGTGGCCGACTTCACCCCCGGCTGAACTAACGAGCTGCGGACCTTGCAGCGGGCGCTCGACCGCTTCGAGGCCGCCAACGCCCAGGTGCTGGGCGTCTCCTGCGACACGGTCTTCAGCCACCAGGCCTTTGCCGAGAAGCTGGGGGGCATCGATTTCCCCCTCCTTTCGGATTTCTGGCCCCACGGGGCCGTGGCCCAGGCCTACGGGGTTTTCAGCGCCGAGCGGGGTTTCCCCATTCGCAGCGTCTTCATCATCGACACCCAGGGGATAGTTCGCTGGAAGAAAATTTACCCGCCCGGCACCCTTCCCGAGGCCGACGAGATTCTTGAGGCCCTGGCCAGGCTCTAGCCCGCCGGGATGGGACGGTGGAGCCGGAGCAGCTCGACCACCCGGTCCAGGACCCGGTGGGCGACCTCGTACTTGGGCAGGAGGGGAAGCTCTTCGGCCCGGCCGTCAGGGTAGACGAAGGTGACCCGGTTCGTGTCCACCTCGAAGCCGGCGTCGGGGGCGGTGATGTCGTTGGCCACCACCAGGTCCAGGCCCTTCTCAACCAGCTTCTGGCGGGCGTTGGCGATGAGGTCGCGGGATTCGGCCGCGAACCCGACCCGGATGAAATCCCCCCGGACCTCGCCGAGGATATCCGGATTTCGGACCAGCCGGAGGGTCAGTTCGGGCTGGTCGGCCTTTTTGATCTTGTCGGCCGCGGCCGCCTCAGGCCGGTAGTCGGCCACGGCGGCGGCCGCGATGAGGGCGTCGCAGCGGCCGACGGCGGCCTTAACCGCCTCGTACATTTCGACGGCGGTCCGAACCCGCCGGACCTCGACGCCGTAGGGGTCCCGGAGGGCGGTGGGGCCGCTGACCAGGATGACGCTGGCGCCCCGGTCCCGGGCCGCCTCGGCAATGGCAAAGCCCATCTTGCCCGAGGAACGGTTGGTTATAACCCGGACCGGGTCGATGGGCTCCTGGGTCGGGCCGGCCGTGACCACGATCCTTCGCCCCACCAGGTCGCCCCGGTGGCCCAGGGCCCATCGCAGGGCCCCGATGATATCCTCCAGGTCGGCCAGCCGCCCGGGCCCGAAGGCCCCCGAGGCCAGGCGGCCGCTCGCCGGCCCCACCACCACCCAACCCCGCAGCCGGAGGGTCGTCAGATGCTGCTGGGTGGCGGGGTGCTCGTACATGGCCGTCTCCATGGCCGGGGCAATTACCACCGGGACCCGGGCGGCCAGGAGGGTGGCCGAAAGGAGGTCGTCGGCCAGGCCCAGGGCGAACTTGGCGATGGCGTGGGCCGTCGCCGGGGCCACCACCACCCCGTCCACCTCCCGGGCCAGGGTAACGTGTTCTAAGGCTTCGGGCTGGTTCGGGTCGAACATCGAGGTGAGAACGTCGCGGTGGGTAATGGCCCGGAAGGCCAGGGGTGTCAGAAATTCCAGGGCCCCCCGGGTCAGGACCACGTCCACCAGGGCCCCGGCCTTCACCAGGTCGCTGGCCAGCTGAACCGCCTTGTAGGCGGCGACGCTGCCGGTTACGCCCAACAGGATGCGCTTTCCCCCTACCATGATGCCTCCTTCTGCCGGTTAAGTTCGTAGATAATCCGCAGGCCCTGCAAGGTGATGTCGGGGACCACCCGCTCGATGGCGGGAATGTCGGGGGCGATAAGGTCGGCGAGGCCCCCCGTCGCCACCACCCGGGGCCGCTCTCCCAGCTCCTGGATTATCCGGCCAAGGATTTCGTTCACCAGGCCCACATACCCGAAGTAGAGGCCGGCCTGAATGGCGGCGACGGTGTTCCGGCCGATGGCGGAGCGGGGCCGGGCAACCTCCACCTGGGGGAGCTTGGCCGTGCGGCGGAAGAGGGCCTCGGCGGCGATGCCGATGCCGGGGGCGATCACCCCGCCCAGGTACTCGCCCCGGGCCGAGACCACGTCGAAGGTGGTACCCGTCCCGAAATCGATGACCACGGTGGGTCCGCCGAAGAGCCTGAAGGCGGCCGCGGCGTTGGCCACCCGGTCGGCGCCCACCTCCCGGGGGTTTTCATAGAGGATCTTTACGCCGGTTTTTACCCCCGCCTCGAGGACGAGGGGCCTTATGCCGCCGAAGTAGCGGCGGAAAACCTCGAGGAAGGTGGGGACCAGGGGCGGGACGACGCTGGAGAGGACCCCGTCCCGGACGTTTGCCGGAGACCAGCCCCCGTGGGCCAGCAGTCCGCTGAGGATAATGCCGTATTCATCGGGCATCCGGTCGGGGTCCGTGGCCAGGCGCCAGGTGGCCCTGAGCTCCTGGCCGGTGAAGAGGCCTAAGGTGATGTTGGTGTTGCCAATATCGACGGCGAGCAGCACCGGCTGACACCTCCCTTTTGCCGCCGCCCGGAACCAAAAAAGCCTCCCGGCCGGGAGGCATCCAGTGCCGTCTCGGTCCGGGCGGATCCGAGCGGTCTTTTTCACGGCTTAAGGCTTAAAAACCCCGGCTGCCGGCCGGATATGGTCCGGCTGCCAGTTTAGGTTAACAGGGAAGGGCCGTCCCGGTCAAGCCCGACCCCGAACGGGTTTTGTTCCCGAGTTGGCCTGCCCGCGGCCCGCAGGTCAGCACCGGCCGTGGGCCTTTAATTGAATTTCTTCGATGTATCTGCTATGCTGGGGCTGGTGAAAGAGGCCCCTTCGCAGGCCGCCCTTGGTTGCGGTCCGCCGGTGCCGGTGGACTGGCACCGGACCGTGCCCCTTGCCCGGGCGCTGAAGGCCTTGGCCCATCCCGTCCGCCTGGCCATTGTGACCATCCTGACCCGGGCCGGGCGAAGCGTCTGCGTCTGCGAGCTTGAGGCCAGCCTGCCCGTAAAACAGCCCACCGTCTCCCACCACCTGCGGCTCCTGCGGGAGGCCGGCCTCATCGACGGCGAACAGCGGGGTGTCTGGACGTACTACTCGGTCCGGGCCGAGCGGCTGGCCGAACTTTGCGCCCGGCTGTCGGCCCTGGGAGGTTGCGGTGGAAGTTCGGATTGAGCCTGCCCGGCCCGAGAACCTGGTCGACATATTCGGCCTGCTGGAAGCGGCCGGTCTGCCAGCCGCCGGCCTCACCGACCACCTGCCCACGGTCCTGGTTGCCCGGGTCGGGGGCCAGCTCGTCGGGACGGCCGCCCTGGAATTGTATGGGGATGCGGCCCTGCTCCGTTCGGTGGCCGTTGGGGAGGAGTGGCGGGGCCGGGGGCTGGGCACGGCCCTGGTCCGGGCGGCCCTCGACCTGGGGTGCCGGCAGGGGGTGAGGGAGTTCTACCTGCTTACCGAGACCGCCCCGGGGTTTTTCGCCCGGCTGGGCTTCCGGGTGATTCCCAGGTCGGAGGTTCCGGCCCCGGTGCGGGCTTCGGCGGAGTTCCGGGGCGCCTGCCCCGAAACCGCCGTTACCATGTTCCGGTCAGGAGGCATTGATGGCTGAGACGGATCCCCGACGGATTAAGCTCACCGTCGCCGACGCTTACGGCCGGGTCGCCCGGTCGGCGGAAACTTCGACGGCCGGCTCCTGCTGCGGGCCGGCCCGGGACCTTGACCTTGCCGGACTGCCGGCGGAGGCCGTGGCCAGCTTCCGGGGTTGCGGGAACCCGGTGGGTCTGGCCGCCCTGCACCCGGGCCAGGTGGTCCTCGACCTGGGCTCCGGGGGCGGGCTGGACGTTATTCTGGCGGCCAGGGAGGTTGGCCCATCCGGGGCGGTTTACGGCCTGGACCTCTCGGCCGAGATGACCCGGCTGGCCGGGCGAAACGTCAGGCGGGCCGGGCTGGAAAACGTCGGCTTCATCCGGGGGGACCTGGAAGCGATACCCCTCCGGGAGCAGTCGGTGGACGTTATCATCTCCAACTGCGTTATCAACCTCACCCCTGACAAGGTTCGGGCCCTCTTCGAGGCCTTCCGGGTCCTGAAGCCCGGCGGCTGGCTGGTCGTCTCGGATATTGTGGTGAACCCCGACCTGGCGGGGCTCCCGCTGGGCGAAGGTGAGGTCCGGTCGGCCCTCAGCTGGGTGGGATGCCTGGCCGGAGCCCTCACCGTGGGCCAGTATCGGGCTTTCCTGGAAACCGCCGGCTTCAGGGGCATCGAGGTTCGGGTCGAGTACCGGTACTCTCCGGATGGGCTGGGTTCGGGCCTGCCGGCTGTGCTGAAACGGCTGCCCCCCGCCGTCCTGGCCGACCTGGCCGGCCGGTTTGCCGGGGCCACGATTATGGCGTATAAACCGGGCTGAAGTGACCCCATCCCAACGGGCCTACCTGCTGGGGCCTGTCCTGGCCCTGGCCCTGCTGCCGTCCAATCTGGTCGCGGCGGCGGTGCCCCTTTTGATGGCCGAATGGTACGCCGGGGCCGCGGCCATCGGCTGGGTTTTCTCCGCCTACCAGGTCGGGTATCTGGTCGGGGTGGTGTTTCTCCTGCCCCTTACCGACCGGGTCCGAACGGGGCTGGTCATCACCGGGTGCGCCGCGGTAACGTCGGCGGCCTTTGTAGCGTTCCCCCTCCTGGCCCACGACGTCTGGAGCGCCGTGGCCCTCCGGGTGCTGGCCGGCCTGGGCCTGGCCGGAATATACATGCCCGGGGTGCGGGTGGTGGCGGGGGCCGTGCCGGCCCACCGTCGGGGCTTTGCAGTGGGGGCCTACGTCTCGTCGTTTTACCTGGGAACCGCCGTTTCCCTCTGGCTTACGGGGGCCCTCCTGCCCCACCTGGGCTGGCGGGGGGCGGGGTTGGGAATGGGGGTGCTGGGGGTCCTGGCCGTTCCCATCGCCTGGTTTGCCACCCGGAGCAGCGGGCCGCCCCCGGGCGGCCGGTCTCGGCTGGACCTGTCGGTGGTGCGGGTGCCCGGGGTTCTGCGGGTGATCCTGGGCTACACCGGCCACTCCTGGGAACTTTACGTCTCCCGGGGCTGGCTGGCCGCGTACATGGCGGCGGTGATGGCGGCCCAGGGGCTGGACCGCACGGCGGCCACGTCGGCCGGAAGCCAGTGGGCGGCTTTGATGTCCGGCCTGGGTACCCTGGGCGTCTGGCTGGGCGGTTGGGTCTCCGACCGGCTGGGCCGGGCCCGGACGGCCCTGGGGATTGCGGTCCTCAGCGGAGTGATCTCCTTGGTGTTCGGCTTTCTCGAGACGGGTCCCTGGCCGATCCTGGTGGGGGTCGGCCTCCTTTACGGCCTTGCGGTCTCGGCCGATTCGGCCGTATACTCTACGGCCGTCACCGAGCTGGCGCCCCCGCACCGGCTCGGGTCGGCCCAGGCCCTTCAGGCCCTCTGCGGCTTCGGGGCGACGGTTATTGCGCCCGTAGCGGCGGGCGCGGCCCTGGACCTGGGGCTGGGCTGGCCCGGGGTGTTCATTCTGGCCGGGGTGGTCGGCCTCGGACTGGCCGGGGCCCTGGTGCCCCTGGCCAGGCGGCCCGGTAAGAAGCTTACGGAGGGTCTGCGTTGAAGGCACGTCCGGCAACGCCGGCCGATGCGCCGGCCATCGCCCGGATCTATAACGAGGGCATCGAAGACCGGGTCGCCACCTTCGAGACCCGGCTCCGAACCCCCGAAGATATTCTGGGCTGGTTTGACGGGGTCCATCCCATCGTGGTGGTCGAGGACGATTCGGGCAACGTCATCGCCTTTGCGTCGACCTCCACCTACCGGCCCCGGGAGTGCTATGCCGGTATCGCCGAGTTCTCGGTCTACGTCGCCCGGGAAGCCCGGGGTCGGGGCGCCGGGAGGCTGGCCATGGAGGCCCTGATTGAGGCGGCCGAGCGGGCCGGTTTCTGGAAGCTGGTCTCCCGGGTCTTCCCGGAGAATGCCCCGAGCCGGGCCCTGCTCAGGTGCCTGGGCTTCCGGGAGGTGGGGGTCTACGAAAAGCACGGTAAGCTGGATGGGGTGTGGCGGGACGTGGTGATTGTGGAGCGGCTGATCCCGGCAAACTTGACGTGATATAATATAGTGCTGGTGCGGAAGTAGCTCAGCTGGCAGAGCGTCTCCTTGCCAAGGAGAAGGTCGCGGGTTCGAATCCCGTCTTCCGCTCCCACCGGGCCGGGTTCTAGACCCGGCCCGGTTTTATCTCTTCAAACTCGCCCGTACCCAGCGCCAGCTTCAGGGCCGCCTTCTGGGCCTCTTCGTAGGCCCGCTGGGCCAGGGCCGGGCTGAGCCAGCCCCGCCGGACCGCCGCCTCCAGCTCCTCGACGTCGACAATCCGCACCGCCCCGTCCGGCAGCCGCACGATGTCCAGCTCCAGGTCCACGTACACCGCCCGGTCGGGGAAGACCTCCACCGGGGTGTTCAGGTTTACGACCTCCCCGACGAAGGCGCCGTCTTCCCGGTAGTAAAGCCGTCTGGCCCACCAGCAACCGACCGGAAGTACCACCAGCCCCCAGTCGCCGGGCATGATGGGTTCGTCGAGGCTGTCGAAGATGCCCCCGGCCCGGAACTGCCGGCGTAGCACCAGCCGGCCGTCACCCACCCGCTCCACCACGGCCCGCAGCCGGACAACCCGACCGCCGGGCTTTAAGTGGATGATGGGAAATTCCTGGCCGGCCCCGAGCCGGGACCAGACCGTCTCGTTTTCCAGGGTCTGAAAGAGCCTGGCTCCCTCGGCCAGGTCGGAAACCTCCGGCGGCCGGAGCCCGAGGCTCCGGAGCCGGTGGTAGCCCGGCGGCGTCGGCGCGTACCTGGCCCGAACGGCATCCAGGTAAAGCTTAACGGGCAGCGGAAAGTAGACCACGTGATGGGACTCCTCCCGCCAGAAAAGGGCGAAGGGCAGCCGCCAGCGGAGGGCCTGCAGCACCCGGCGGGCGGTTTCCCGGGCCCCCCGAACCACAACGCCCTGACGGTCGGGCAGGTCTTCGACCCGGGCCGAGCCGGGCTGGGGGTTCTCAGGCAGGCCGAAACGGCCGCGGATGGTGGCCGATGGGCGGGCAATGCTGAACCCCGCGCCCAGCAGGAGGGCTGTCAGGGCTGTGGTGTAAATTCCCTTAACCTCAACCGACCCCGGTCCGCCGGAATCCGACGCCCTGAATCCGGACCCTTCGGTCATGAACGGTTGCCTCCGCCCCCAGGACCTCCCCCACCAGCCAGCAGGCCGTTTGCAGGTGGTCCGTGACCTGGGGGACGATGTACTCGGTCTCCCCCGCCGCCAGGGCCCCGAAGAGGACCAGCTGGTCGGCCGCGTAGCGGTCCACCGTGGCCCCCGACCGGATATCGTTAAGGAGCGCCTGGGCCACGTAATCCCCGATCTCCTCGGAGCTCCGGCGCAGTTCCCCTGACCGGTCGGCCCCGAAGATGCAGCCGGTATCCGTCTCGGCAAAGACCACCAGACCCGCCCCGGCCTGGGCGGCTGTCCGGTCGTAAACCACCCGAATCTCGGGGTCGAGCCCGGCCGCCTTGAGCCGCTCCCGGCACCGGGCGGCCATCCGGTCGGAGACCCGCCGCCGTTCCAGGTGGGAGGAGACGGCCAGACCCCAGACCCGGATCACCCGCCCCGGGTCGGTCAGGCGGAGGGGCATGAGGGGTTCCGGGGCCGGACAGACCCGCAGCTCGATAAGCCCCCCGCCCGAGGGGACGTAGCCGGGCCTGAGCACCTCAAGTTCGGCCCGCAGGCCCATCCGGCCCACCAGGGGCAGCAGCACATGCTTAAAGTGATACGCCGACGGCGCAAAGTCCTGGAAGGTGCCGCCCCGAATGCGAAACACGCTCGGCTCATCGGCAAAGGCCGCCACCGGAAGCACCGTGTAGGCCACCAGGGTGGCCGAACCGGCCCCCAGGTCGAAGTAGTATTCGCCCCCGTGGATTTGGCCCGAGGGCGTAAAAGCGAAGGCCTTCGAGCCGACCGCGGCCCCCTGGAGGCGGGCCGCCGTGAGGCGGGCAACGGCCTCGACGGCGCCCAGGTGTTGATGGCGCAGGCCGGGGTTCTGGCGGGCGGCCCGAACGTTAAAGATGTGCAGGGCCCGCCCGGTCAGGCCGGCCAGGGCGACGGCGGTTCGGACGATGGTGCCGCTTCCGGAGCCCTTACTCCCATCCAGGACCAGAACGTCAGGCCTCGTCGGACCCGCCATCCCCCTTTAAGGTTACGTCAAAAATTGCCCCAAGGAACTCCAGGATGACCTGGCAGGCGACCAGAGCGGTGTTGCCCGCCGGGACGTCCAGCATCGGGTTAAGCTCCACCACATCAAAGCCTACCACCCGGTGGCGGGCGGCCAGGGCCTGCAGGATGTCCCGGAGCTGGCCGAAGCTCAGGCCGTCCGGCTCGGCCGAGGCGCACCCCGGCACCAGGGGTAGGTCCAGCACGTCCAGGTCGACGGTCACGTAGAGGGGACGGTCGGCGGGAACTTCGGCGGCGATGGCCTCGGGCCCGAGGGCATCCACTTCCCAGCGGGTTATAATCCGGTTGCCCCGCTTCAGGGCGTCCTGGAGGTCCGATTCGGAGGTCCGCAGGCTCCGGATGCCCACCTGGAAAATCCGGTCAACGTGGGGCATCTCCCCGATGAGCCGCATCGGGTTGCCGTTCCCGTAGCGAACCCCCTGGGCTACCGGCCGGTAGTCGAGGTGGGCATCCAGCTGAACCACGTGGATGGGCTCCCCGATGCTGGCCACCACCGCCGAACTTACGGCGTGGTCGCCGCCTAAGACCACCGGCAGGACCCCCCGGCGGCGGAGGGCCCGGACCGCCCGGGTGATGTTGGCAAAGGTGAGCTCCGGATTGCCGTGGACCACGTCCACATCCCCGGCGTCCACCAGCCTCACATCGGCCAGCCGGCGGCGCCCCAGCCGGACGTCGTAAAGGCCCCGTTGAGCCTGGGCGGGTCCGAAACCGGCGAACCGGACCGACTGCTCCCGAATGGCCCGGGGGCCGAAGCGGGCGCCGGGCCTCCAGGGCGAGCCCTCGTCGTAGGGGGCGCCCAGCACGGCCACGTCCGCCCCCACCTGCTCCGGGTCGGCGACCAGGGGCGCCCGCAGGAAGGTGGGAATGCCGGTGAAGGGCAGGTTGATGCGCTCCAAATTATTCTCCTCCTGAGACTTGCCGCTGGCTACCGGCAGGTGGCCCGACCGGAGGTCGGGCCTTATCCTAGCGTCCAAGCGGACCCGGGGCTAGCGGGACCATGCGCCGGTGGTGACCACCGCCCGGCCGGTTACCTGCCTCTGTTTAAGGCGGGCGTAAACTTCGTTTATCTGCTCCAGGGGGTAAAACTCCAGCTCAATGGGCGTAAGCTGGCCGGACTCAGCCAGTGCCAGTACCTCCCGGAGCTCTTTAATATTACCCCAAAGGGTCGCTTCGAACAGGGTTTCGAACCGGGCGTTTTTGAGCACCTGAAACTTCGCGGCGCCGCCGCCCAGGCCGAGCTGGGTGACCTTGCCGCGGCTGGCCGTTACACGGACGGCGAGGTCCAAGGTCTGGTCGTTCCCCACGAAGTCGAAGGACCCCACTACGCCCCTACCGCGGGTAAGGTCTAGGACCTTTTGGGGAAGGTCAGGGTCGCCGGCTAAGAACGTGTAAGAAGCGCCGTATTGTCTGGCCAGTTCGAGCTTGGAAGCGTCCACGTCCACCGCGATGATGGGGCATCCGGTAAGCGCGCGTAAAAGTTTAATGCCAAACTGTCCCAGGCCCCCTACCCCGATAACCAGCACCACGCCGTCGGGCGTGAGGAAGGGTAAGGCTCGCTTTACCGCCCGGTACGGCGTGAGGGCGGCGTCGGTATACACGGCCGCAACCCTTGGGTCCAACCGCTCAAGCTTAACCAGGTACCGCTCCCTGGGAACCAGCAGGTACTCGGCATAGCCCCCGTCATAGAAGGAGAGGCCCGGATACATCGGCTGTGGACACAGTGGTTCCTCGCCGGAGACGCAGAAGTCGCAGAGGCCGCACCCCCAGCCGCCGTAAACGGCCACCGGGTCTCCCTCACGCACGGCCGTGACGCCCGGACCGACCCGGGCTACCCGGCCGGCGACCTCATGTCCCAGGATAATGGGCAGCTTCGGCAACGGGATTTCGCCGTCGATGACATGGATGTCACTGTGGCAGAAGCCCGCCCCCTCGACGGCGACGAGCACTTGCCCATCCCGTACTTCGGGGGTGGGGACCTCCTCCACCACCAGCGGTTGGCCGTAAGCGTAAAGTCGGGCAGCTTTCAATCTTCAGAGTCTCCCCTTCATGAGAGTCAGTTTTATACGTTCCGGAGGGTGGGGTCGAGGACGTCCCGGACCCAATCGCCGATGCGGTTCACCGCCATGGTGGTCAGCATCAGCACGATGCCCGGGAAAACCGAGACCCACCACCGGCCGATAATAAGATACTCCCGACCCTCCCCGATCATCTGGCCCCACGACGGCGTCGGCGGCTGGACCCCCAGGCCCAGAAACGAAAGGGTCGACTCCAGCACGATGGTCCGGGCCAGGTCCAGGGTGGCCACCACGATGAGGGGCGAGAGGGTGTTGGGCAGGAGGTGGCGGAAGAGAATTCGCAGGTCGCTGCCCCCCAGGGCCCGAACCGCCTCGATAAACTCCTTCTGTTTGAGGCTGAGCACCTGCGCCCGGGCAATCCGGGCGTAGGTGACCCAGCCGCTGACGCCCACCACCAGGATAAGATTCTGCAGGCTCGGGCCCAGCACCGCCACAACGGCGATGGCCAGCAGCACCAGGGGGAAGGCCAGCTGGGTGTCGGCGATGGTCATTATTACCTCGTCGGCGACCCGCCCGGCGTACCCTGCCACCAGGCCCAGCAGGCTCCCCAGGAGGCCGCCGATGATCACCGCCGTGAAGCCCACCAGGAGGGAAACCCGCGACCCGAAAAGGATCCGGGAGAGGATATCCCGGCCGAGCTGGTCGGTGCCCAGGACGGCCCCGGTGGTTCCGCCCAGCCAGACGGGGGCGTCCAGCCGGCCCCGCAGGCTCTGACGGTAGGGGTCGGCGGGGGCCAGGTAGTCGGCAAAGACGGCCGAAAGGACCAAGACCAGGAGAAAGCCGATGAAAAAGGCCACCGGGAGGGGAATTCGACCCAGCCGGCGCCGGGCGGACCGTCCGGGCAGGACGAGCTCGGTGGAAACGGCGGGTCGGGTTCGCATCGGCTACTCGTAGCGGATTCTCGGGTCAAGGACGGCGTAGAAAAGGTCGACCACGAAGTTG
Source organism: Dehalococcoidia bacterium (assembly GCA_042408785.1). Lineage (GTDB taxonomy): Bacteria > Chloroflexota > Dehalococcoidia > JAUQQI01 > JAUQQI01 > JAUQQI01. The sequence continues at coordinate 36,928 of JBHOQU010000124.1, forward strand.
ACGGCCACAAAGGCCACGGCGGCCAGGAAGACTGTGGCCTGGACCACCGGGTAATCCCGGTTGAAGATGGACTGAATGGCCAGCCGGCCGATCCCCGGCCAGGCGAAGATGGTCTCGGTAACCACCGCCCCACCCAGCAGCGTGCCGAACTGGAGGCCCATGATGGTGACCACGGGGATGAGGGCGTTGCGGAAGCCGTGGCGCAGGATCACCGTGATCTCTTTAAGGCCCTTGGCCCGGGCAGTCCGGATGTAGTCCTGGGAAAGCACTTCCAGCATGGCCGACCGGGTCAGGCGGGCAATCGAGGCCATGGCGAAGGCCCCCAGGGTAACCGCCGGCATAATCAGGTGGGCCGGGGTGCCGGTCCCCCCGATGGGCAGGAGGGGGAACCAGACGGCGAAGACCAGCAGGAGTAGGATGCCCAGGAAAAAGGTGGGCACCGACTGGCCGAGGAGGGCCAGAAACATCCCCAGGTGGTCCCAGAGGCTGAAGCGGCGGACGGCCGCCACGATGCCCACCGGCACGGCCACGACCACCGCCAGGGCGAAGGCCGTCACCGCCAGCTGGATGGTAGCCGGAATGCGCTCCAGGGCAACCCCCAGGGCCGGCTGGCGGAAGTGGATGGACTGCCCGAAGTCGCCCCGAACGGCGTTGCGAAGAAATACCAGGTACTGAACCCAGAGGGGCTCGTCGAGGCCCATCTCCCGGCGCACCCGGAAGACCTCGGCCGTGGGGGCGTCCGGGGGCAGAATTAAAACGATGGGGTCCCCCGAAAGGCGCATCACAACAAAGACGATGGTGGAGATGCCCCAGAGGACCACGACGGTCCTGATTAATCTGCGGAGTAAAAAGGCCCGCACAGGTCAGTCCCCTTGCGATTGCAGTTTAGAAAAGCGGCCGCCGGCCGTCAACCTGTGCCGGCGGCTCGGGCGGCGAAGACCAGGTCCAGGGGGTCCCCCCGGCGGACAATGTAGGCCGGGATCCCGGCGGCCGTGAGGGCACCCAGAGGCATAAGGGGGCTGTGGTAACCCCCGAAACTGGCGGCGTCCAGGAGGACAACCACCGGCCGGACCCCCCGCTGCACCTGGAGGCTGAGGCTTTCGACCCAGGCGTCGCTTCCCGAGGGGGTAATAACCACCAGGGTTGTGTTCCGACCGAAGCGGGCCGACTCCATCAGGATCTGCTCGGCCAGGGGAACCCGCCCCAGCGCCCGGACGACGGCCAGAGTTTCCAGGATCTTAAGGAGCTGGCGAACTCCCCGGTCGGTGGGGACGACCTCGTGGGTCTGGCCGAAGGCGATGAGGCCCACCGACCAGTTGCGGTCGAGGAGGGCCTTGGCCACCGAGCCGGCCAGGGTCACCCCGTACTCCTCGGTGGACTCGGGCCCCAGCCCGGCCTGGACGGCCGCCTGCAGGTCCAGGAGGACCCAGACGTCGCTGAGGGGGTCCAGCTCGAACTCCTTAACCGCCAGCCGGCCGAGGCGGGCGGTGGTGGGCCAGTGGATCCGGTTGTAGCTGTCCCCCGGCTGGTAATCCCGGACGCCGGCGGCCACCGGCGTCACCTGGTGGGTCCGGCGGCGGGTCCGAACCTCCCCGGAAAGTTCGCCGCCGGGGAGCTCGAAGTCCCGGAGCTGAACGACCCGGGGGTAAACGATAAGGGTCTGGGGCTCGCCCAGGCTCACCTCCCGGGGAAAGAGGCCGAAGGGGTCGCTGGTTCGGACAACAATGGGGCCAAGGCTGAACTTTCCCCGCTGCCGGCAGACGGTCTCGGCCCGCCAGGTGCGGTGGCCGCCGGAGAGGAGCCCGAAGGCCTGGCTCAGGTGGTGGCCCGGCAGGTCGGAAAGGTCGTGGACCTCGACCCACGGCTTGGGAAGCGGCCCGGTGTTGCGGACGGTGACCCGTTCAACCAGCCGCTCGCCCACCTGGGCCCGGGTGGTGCTGGTGGTTCGCTCCACCTCCAACCAGCGGATGTTGGCGCGGGACCAGACGTACCCGACCAGCAGGACGAAGGCCAGCACGTAGGCCACCCGGTAAAGCAGAACGTAGTTGAGGGCCAGGGCGGCCAGGACGGCGACAACCAGCAGGGCGACGACGGTCCAGCTGCGCACGGCCCGGCTGAACTACCGGCCGACCCGGGCTCCGGGAACGGGAATGGACTCAAGAATCTCTTTGAGAATGGTTCTGGCCGTCACGTTCTTCACCCGGGCGGAGGGGTTGATAATAATGCGGTGGCCCAGGACGGACACCGCCAGGGCTTTGACGTCGTCGGGCAGGACATAGTCCCGGCCCCGGAGCAGGGCCAGGGCCTGGCTGGTGCGTTGCAGTCCCAGGGAGCCCCGGGGCGAAGCCCCCAGGTAGACGTCGGGATGCTTGCGGGTCGCCTCGACCAGGGAGACGATGTACTGCTTGATAAGGGGGTCGACGTAGACGTCCTTGACCCGCTCCTGAAGCTCCAAAAGCTCCTCGGTGTCCACCACCTGGCCGATCTCGTCGATGGGATGGATGTGCTGCTGGCGGTCGAGGATCTTGATTTCGTCGGTCCGGCTGGGGTACCCGAGGGAGATGCGCATTAAGAAGCGGTCAAGCTGGGCCTCGGGGAGGGGGAAGGTGCCCTCATACTCGATGGGGTTCTGGGTGGCCATCACCAGGAAGGGCTGGGGCATGGGGTAGGTCCGGCCGTCGACGGTCACCTGCCGCTCCTCCATGCACTCCAGCAGGGCCGCCTGCGTCCGGGGGGTGGCCCGGTTGATCTCGTCGGCCAGGACGATCTGGGCCATCACCGGCCCCGGCCGGAACTCAAATTCCCCGGTCTTCTGGTTGTAAACCGAAACCCCGGTTATGTCCGAGGGGAGAAGGTCCGGGGTGAACTGGATGCGGCGAAAGCTACAGCCTAGGGACTTGGCGATAGCCTTGGCCAGGACCGTCTTGCCGACCCCCGGCACGTCCTCGATGAGCAGGTGCCCCTGGCACATCAGGGCGATAATGGCCAGCTCGACCTCCTGGTCCTTGCCGATGATGACTTTTTTTACGTTTTCCAGTACCCGTTGGGCAATTCCGAGGTTCCGGTCGGCCACCGCTGATAATTCTCCTTTCTACAACCCCTTTAATGTTTACCAAATTATAGCAAGCTAAGGTTCACCACACGCAACTCACCGGCCCGACAGATTCCGTCGGGCGAGAACCCGGGCGTCCGCCTCCTCTTCGGCCAGCAGTCCCCTCAGCTCGAAGAGCTGGTCCCGGATGAGGGCGGCCCGTTCGAATTCCAGGGCCCTGGCCGCCGCCTTCATCTCGGCCTCGAGCTCCTTAATCATCCGGTAGAGCTCGTCTTTGGGCACCCGCTCCCGCACGTGGTACTCGGGCCCGGTCTCGGCCACCAGCCTCAGCCGGTCGGTGAGGTCCCGGACAGCCTTTCGGATGCCCTGGGGGGTGATGCCGTGGCGGCGGTTGTACTCGAGCTGAATGCGGCGCCGGCGCTCGGTCTCCTCGATGGCCTTGCGCATCGACTCGGTTACCGTGTCGGCATACATTATGACCTTGCCCTCCACGTGCCGGGCGGCCCGGCCCATGACCTGGATGAGGGCCGGGTACGACCTCAAATACCCTTCCTTGTCGGCGTCGAGGATGGCCACCAGGCTCACCTCCGGCAGGTCCAGGCCCTCCCGGAGCAGGTTGATGCCCACCACCACGTCGTAGACCCCAAGGCGCAGGTCCCTTAAGATCTGCACCCGCTCGATGGTCTCGATGTCCGAGTGCAGGTAGTGGGTCCTGATGCCCATCTCTTTAAGGTAGTCGGCCAGGTCCTCGGCCATCCGCTTCGTCAGGGTGGTGACCAGGGTCCGTTCGCCCCGGCGGACCCGCTCCCGGATCTCGTGGAGCAGGTCGTCGATCTGGCCCCGGGTGGGCCGGACCTCCACCTCGGGGTCGAGGAGGCCCGTCGGCCGGATGATCTGTTCCACCACCTGGCCGTAGCGGCGGCTCAGCTCCAGCTCGTAGTCGTCGGGGGTGGCCGAAACGTAAATGACCTGCGGGATCCGCTCGTTGAACTCCTCGAAGCTGAGGGGCCGGTTATCCCGGGCCGAGGGGAGCCTGAAGCCGTACTCGATCAGATTGTCCTTGCGGCTCATCTCCCCGTGGTACATCCCCTTCAGCTGGGGGATGGTGATGTGGGACTCGTCGATGAAGAGCAGAAAGTTTTCCCCGTGCCGGTAGCGGAAGTAGTCTAAGAGGGTCCAGGGGGGGCTTCCGGGCGGCCGACCGGAGAGGTGTCGGGAGTAGTTTTCGATGCCGGGACAGTAGCCGGCCTCCCGGAGCATCTCCAGGTCGTACCTGGTCCGGGCGAGCAGGCGGGCCGCCTCCAGGAACTTGCCCTGGGCCTCCAGCTCTTTCACCCGTTCGGCCAGCTCGGCCTCAATGGAGGCGATGGCGGCCTCCAGCTTCTCGGCCCGGGTCACGAAGTGCTTGGCCGGGTAGACGGCCAGCTCCTGGTGGCGGACCAGCACCTCTCCGGTGAGGGGGTCTATTTCGGTGATCCGGACAATGGTGTCCCAGTCGAACTCGATGCGGACGGCCGTCTCCTGGTAGGCTGGCCAGACGTCGAGGGTGTCGCCCCGCAGCCGGAAGCGGCCCCGGCCGGGCTCGAAGTCGTTGCGCTCGTACTGCATGGCCACCAGGTGCCGGGCCACCTGCTGGGGAGTCCGGACATCCCCGACCCGCAGGTACATGACGAAGGACTCGTACTCTTCGGGGTCGCCCAGCCCGTAGATGCACGAGACCGAGGCCACCACGATGACGTCGTCCCGCTCCAGTACAGCCCGGGTGGCGGCGTGGCGGAGCTTGTCGATCTCGTCGTTTATCTGGGCATCCTTTTCAATGTATGTGTCGGTCTGGGGCAGGTAGGCCTCGGGCTGGTAGTAATCGTAATACGAAACGAAGTATTCCACGGCGTTTTGGGGAAAGAACTCCTTGAACTCCGCGTAGAGCTGGGCGGCCAAGGTCTTATTGTGGGCGATGACCAGGGTGGGCCGGCCTACCCGGGCGATGACATTGGCCATGGTGAAGGTCTTGCCCGACCCGGTCACCCCGAGCAGGGTCTGGTGCTTGTACCCCCGCCGGATCCCCTCCACGAGGGCCTCGATCGCCTGGGGCTGGTCACCGGTCGGCTGGAAGTCGGATACCAGGGAGAAGGCCTTGGACATGCACCCTCCAAGTCAATTATACTCAGGGGCAGGTTACCCCAGCGGAGGCTTGGCGAATGCGACCGAACCGGCTCAAACAGCTCTGGCGGGCAGGTAAACCGGCCCTCGGGGTCTGGGTCTCCACCGGCGACCCTTACGTGGTGGAGAGCCTGGCCCACGCCGGCTTCGACTGGGTGCTTATCGACATGCAGCACGGCATGGGCATTGACGTCAGGCGGACGGTAGCCTGCCTCCAGGCCCTGAGCGGCACGGAGGCGGCGCCCATCGTGCGGCTCCCGTGGAACCAGCCGGAATATTTCCAGTGGGTCCTCGATGCCGGGGCCTACGGGGTGCTGGTTCCCCTGGTGAACTCGCCCGAGGATGCCCGCCGGGCCGTTCAGGCCTGCCGCTACCCGCCCCTGGGGAGCCGGAGTTTCGGGCCGAATCGGGCCCGCCTCTACGGCCCCGATTACTACGAGCGGGCCAACGAGGAGATCGCCCTCATCGTTCAGATCGAGCACGTGGAGGCGGTCCGGCAGGTTGAGGCCATCGCCCGGGTTGAGGGCGTCGATGCCCTCTATATCGGCCCGGCCGACCTGGCCATCTCCATGGGCCTGGCGCCGGGCCTGGATGTTAAGGACCCCCAGCACGTGGCGGCCTGCCGGCAGGTTCTGGAGGCGGCCCGGGCGGCGGGGAAGGCGGCCGGAATCCACTGCACCGGGCCCGAAGAAGTGGTCCGCCGGTTCCAGGAGGGCTGGATGTTCTGCCCGGCGGGTAGTGACATCGGGTTCGTCAACGCCGGGGCCAGGCAGGCCGTAGAAGTCGTCCGCGGGGTGCGGTCGGCGGAGACCCGGGGGGTCTACGGATAGGGGCCAGGCCGGGGCCGCCGTTTGACGGGCCGGGGGGCCGGCTTTAGTATTTAAAGCGGGCGCCGGGGAGCGCCCGGAGGAGACGGGGCTGGAACTATGCGGCTATTCAACACCCTGAGTCGGGCCAAGGAGGAGTTTTCGACCCCCGATGGCGTGGTGCGCCTTTACGTCTGCGGCATCACGCCTTACGACACCACCCACCTGGGCCACGCCCGCACCTACGTGGTTTTCGACGTCTTAAACCGGCTCCTGCGCCACCACGGCTATCAGGTTCGGTACATTCAGAACATCACTGACATCGACGAATCGATCCTGGGCCGGGCCCGGCAGCTGGGCCGGGACTACCTGGAGCTGGGGGAGGAGTGCTGCCGGGTTTTTTTCGAAGACATGGCCGCCCTGCGGGTGCTTACGGCCGACCACTACCCCCGGCCCACCCAGGAGATTCCGATGATTCAGGAGGTCACCCAGGGCCTACTGGAAAAGGGCTACGGGTACATCATCCCCCGGGGGGTGTATTTTCGGGTGAAGGCCGTGCCGGACTACGGCCGGTTGAGCCGCCTCGGCCGGGACGAGATGCTAGCCATTGCTGCCCGTCAGGACGACAGCGACGTGGATGACCCGGCCAAAGAGGACCCCCTCGATTTTGCCCTCTGGCGCCGCTCCGGGCCGGGGGAGCCGGCCTGGGAAAGCCCCTGGGGACCGGGCCGGCCCGGCTGGCACATTGAGTGCACGGCGATGGCTATCCGCTACCTGGGGCCCAGGCTGGATATCCACGGGGGCGGCGCCGACCTTATCTACCCCCACCACGAGAACGAAATTGCCCAGAGCGAAGCCTACACCGGGGAGCGGCCCTTTGCCCGTTTCTGGGTCCACGTGGGTCTGGTCTCCCTGGGTGGGGTTAAGATGAGCAAATCCCTGGGGAACATGGTCTTCGTCCGGGACCTGCGCCGGAAGTTCGACCCGGACGCCATCCGCCTCTACCTGATATCCACCCACTACCGGACGGGCCTGGACTACCGGGAGGCCGACCTGGAAAGGGCCGCTGCCCGGCTGGAGACGTTTCGGGCGGCGGCGCGGCAGGCCCCCGTTGCGGCCAACCCCGGCTGGGCCGAGGCGGCAACCTTTCGGGGCCGCTTCTTTGCCGCCCTGGACGACGACCTGGATACACCGGCCGCTCTCCAGGTGCTGGACGAGCTGGCGGGGCTGGGCCTGGCCGGCAACGGCCGGGCGGCGGAACTGCTGGGCGAACTGGCCGCCGCTATCGGCCTGGAGCTTCGGGTGGGGGCCGAGGTTTGACTCAGAGAACCCGGGTTCCGGGGGCGACGTCCGCGTCGGGCCGGAGGAGGACTACGTCTTCGTCGGTCACCATGGCCCCCAGGATGAGGACCTCGGAGACGAAGCCGGCCACCCGCTTCGGCTCCAGGTTGACCACGGCCACCACCTGCCGCCCGAGCAGGTCGGCTTTCGTGTACCGGCGGGTAAGTTGGGCGCTGGAGCTTTTGACCCCGAGCTCCCCGAAATCCACCCAGACCTTATAGGCCGGCTTCCGGGCCCTGGGGTGGTCCTCCACCCGGACGACCTTTCCCACCCGGATTTCAACCCTGAGAAAGTCGTCGTAGGTCAGCCTGTTCAAGGGTCTGCCTCCGTATTCGGCCGGATGCCATGTTGCGCACCCGGATCCTGACGGCCGCGGCCGCCCTGCCGGTCCTGCTTTTGCTGGTCTGGCTCGGCCCCCCATATTTTACCCTGCTCGTCGGCCTGGCCTCCCTGGTGGGCCACCTGGAGTTTTACCGCCTGGCCCGGCTGGGCGGGCTTGCCCCCCTGGCCTGGGTGGGGACGGCCGGGGGGCTGGGGGTGATCGGGGCGGTCGGACTAGGACGGCCGGAGCTGGCCGGGCCGGTGCTGGCCGCCGAGGCCCTGCTGGCGGGGGCGGTGCTGGCGGCGGGGGGAAGGACCCGGGGGGCCCTGGCCGACTGGGCGGCCACCCTGGGGGGAAGCGCTTACTGCGGCCTAATCTTCAGCCACTACATCCTGCTGCGGGGCCTTCCCCGCGGCCTGGAATGGACCCTTTTCACCTTTGGGGTAACGTTCGCCGTGGACACGGCGGCCTTCGTCGCCGGCCGGCGCTGGGGCCGCCGGCCCCTGGCCCCCCCCGTAAGCCCGGCCAAGACCGTGGAAGGCTTCGTGGCCGGGCTGGCGGCCGGTCCGCTGGCGGCCATGGGCCTGGCCGCCCTGCTGGGCTTGCCCACAGCCTGGCCGACGGCCCTCCTCGGCCTTGGGCTGGGGCTGGCCGGGCAGGTTGGGGACCTTTTCGAGTCGGCCCTTAAGCGCAGTGCCGGCGTAAAGGACAGCGGGCGGCTTTTCCCGGGTCACGGAGGACTGCTCGACCGGGTGGATAGTCTGGCATTTAATGGCATTGTGAGTTATTATGTGGTAGGCGCTTTCCTACCGGCGATGGTCGGCGGAGGTTGAAAGATCATCTAAAAATACGCGAGCGGAGCGGAGGACCGTGGTTGCACTTCAATGTGAGGTGGAGGAGCTGAATTGGATAGGTCCGACGTCGAGACTCCCCTGCCCGGTCCGGTCCGCCCGCAGCAGAGCTTCGCCTTAGCCCCGGCCTCAGACCCCATCGACGAGCATTTCGACAGCTTTAAGCGGCTGGTTTACTCGATAACCTTGCCCTTCATCGGCCTGGGAGTGGTCATCCTGGCGGTGGCCTACGAGGCGACGGGCCTTAGCCACCAGGCTTTGCAGCCGCTGCTGCTGGTCCTGGCCGGCGGCCTCGGCTTTCTCAGCATTCTGCTCCGGCTGGTGCGGGTACGGCTCTGGCCCTTGGAGGCCGTTACCCTGACGGCGGTGGCCGGGCTGTTCCTGCTCTTTGACCTCACGCCGGACCAGGTGGAGGCCGGCCTGCTGGTGAGGTCGTTAATTTTGCCGGTGTTTTACACGTTCATCTTTCTGGCCCTGCCGGGAAATTTCGCCCTGGGTGCCCTCGTGGCCTTTTACCTGAGCCTGGTAGCCATCGGTATTGCCCGGATGCTTCCTTCGGGAGACCCGAAGATTATAGTGATGCTGGTTCTTTTTTATACGTGGAATGCGATCATTATCGTGGTTCTGCACTTCTTTTCAAGGTTCAAGGAGCACTACGTGGAGGCCCGGATGCGGGCCGACCAGATGGCCTACTTGGCGTTTAACGATTACCTGACCGGGCTTCCCAACCGCCGGGGCATCGAGCGGATCTTGCAGGACGAGGTGGAGCGGGCCCGCCGCTACGGCCGGCCCCTTTCGGTGGTGATGGTCGACCTGGACCACCTCAAGCGGGTCAACGACACCTTTGGCCACGACGCCGGGGACCGGACCCTCCAGGAGGTGGCCCAGCTCCTGGCCCGGGAGCTCCGCCGGACCGACCGGGTCGGCCGGTGGGGTGGGGAGGAGTTCATCGTGGTGGCCCCGGAGACCGACCGGAAGGCCGCCTGGATGCTGGCCCAGCGGCTTAAAGAGACCCTGGAACGGCACCCCTTCGACCAGGTGGGCACCATCACCGCCAGCTACGGGGTTGCCTCCTTCCGGCCGGACGACACCGTTCAGTCGCTCATCAAGCGGGCGGACGAAGCCCTTTATCGGGCGAAGGTGGCCGGTCGGAACCGGGTCGAGGTCGAAGTCGGCTAGGGAGATTCTTCCGGGCCGAAGAGGACCCCAGGCTGGACCGCGGACCGGGAGGCGGCGGCCCGTTCGACGGCCGCGGCCAGGCGCCGGTTGGCCTGACGCAGGGCGTCTTCGGGGTCCAGTTCCAGGGCCGCGCCGTACAGGGCCAGGGCCAGCAGGGCCTCCCCAAGGGTTCTGGCCGGGTCGGCCGGTTTAGCCCGAAGCTCGGCCAGGCAGGCGGCCGCCACGGCAAGGAACTCCTCGGCCCCGGGCAGGGCAAGGCCGAAGCGGCGGGCCCGGTGCAAGACCTGGGCGGTGTAGGCCAGGGCCGGCATCGCTTTGGGCACCCCGGCCAGGGGGGATGCCTCCCCGTCGGCCTTCTCCGAGCGTTTGAGTTCCTCCCAGCGGGCCCAGATCTCGTCCATAGAAGCCGCCTTAACTTCCCCGAAGACGTGGGGATGGCGTCGGACGAGCTTGGTGTTGACCGTTTCCAGGACGTCTCCCAGGTTGAAGTGGCCCTCTTCCCGGGCCAGCTGAATCTGGAACAGGACGTGGAAAAGGACGTCCCCGAGCTCCTCCCGCAGGTCGGCCCAGTCTTCCCGGTCGATGGCATCGATGGCCTCGTAGACCTCTTCCAAAAGAAAGGGCTTGGTGGACTGGTGGGTCTGCTGCCGGTCCCAGGGGCAGCCGTCGGGGGCCCGAAGCCGGGCCACGATGTATTCCAGGGCCCGGAAGGTTCGGGGAAGCTCCTCAGGGGGGCGGACCTCCACGAATATGGCGGCCGGCCGGGACCCGGTCCCGGCAAGCTCCCCAAGGGTGGCCGCAACAGGCTGCCGCTGGGAATCGTAAAAGAGCTTTAGGCGGGTGTCGGGCGGGTAAATTTCGAGCAGGTCGGCCCTGAGCTTTGAGAGGTCGGCCTCTGGGCCGACGATGAGCAGGGCCGGCAGTTCCGGGGAAAGGCCGGCCGGCCTTTCGGCCGGTACGACCTGCAGCCCCTGTCGGGCGGGGTCTAAGCCCAGGGTTTCGAGCCACTCGGCCAGCACTGCCTACCCTCTAAACGGGCATTATAGTAAAAATCCGGTTTACGTGCCGCGCAGGCGGGGGTCTAAGGCATCCCGGAGGCCATCCCCAACGAAGTTGAACGCCAGCACGGTTACAAAGATGGCCAGGGTGGGGAACAGCATCAAGTGGGGTGCGACGCGCAGGTAGCCGCGGCTGGCACTTACCATCGCACCCCATTCCGACGTCGGCGGCTGAGGACCAAGCCCCAGGAAGGACAAAGTTGAGGCGGTCAGGATGGCGGTTGATAGGTTTAGACTGCCGAAGACGATGATGGGGGCGATTATGTTGGGCAGGATATGGTGAACCACGACCCGGAAGTTGCCGGCGCCGAGCGCCCGGGCGGCTTCGACGAATTCCCGCTCCTTTAAGGATAGCACCGACGCCCTGGTCAGGCGAACGTAGGCCGGGATCGACTCGATTCCGACGGCAATCATGGCATTGCGCTCGTTCGGGCCCAGGGCCGCTACAACCGCAATGGCCAGCAAGATTCCGGGGAACGCCAGCAAAATATCCATGGTCCGGCTGATGGGCCCGTCCAGCGGCCGGAAGTAGCCGGCGAGCAGGCCGAGGATGACGCCCCCCACCAGCGCGATGGCTACCGCCACTACGCCCATCGCAAGGGAGATGCGGGACCCGTAAATTATCCGGCTCAGAATATCCCGACCTAATTCGTCCAGGCCGAAGGGGTGCTCCAAAGAGGGCCCTTCAAAGCGCCGGGTAAGTTTTTGCTCCCGCTCGGAATAGGGGGCAACCCAGGGGGCCAGCGCCGCAATCAGCAGTAGCAAGATAACGACGATACCCCCGGCAACCGCAGGGCGGTGCCGCCGGAACCGGTACCAGAACTGCTGAAGTTCCGACCGGGCCCGGGCCGGGACGGCTGCCGTTTGAGCTGGGACCGGTCGGTCACGCGAAACCACGGCGTCTAGTCGTAACGGATCCTCGGGTCGAGGTAGGCGTAAAGGACATCAACAATCAGGTTGACGAAAACGAAGGTCAACGACGTAACTAAAACTGCCCCCTGAACGACGGGAAAGTCGCGGGTGCGGATGGCGTCCACGGCCAGCCGCCCAACCCCCGGCCAGGAGAAGATGGTCTCGGTAACCACGGCGCCACCGAGCAGGCCGGCCAGTTGAAGGCCCAGCACCGTAACTACGGGCAACATCGCGTTTTTCAGGGCGTGGCGGAATATCACCACCCGTTCGGCCAGGCCTTTGGCGCGGGCAGTTCGGACGTAGTCCTGATTGAGGACCTCAAGCATGGCCGACCTGGTGAGCCGGGCGAGGACCGCGACAAGGCCGATTGCCAGGGTGACTGCGGGCAAGAAGACGTGCCGGAGGCCGTCCAGGGTCCAGAGGGGTCCGCCCCGCCCGGAAATCGGGAACAGGCCGAGGCCGAAGGCCAGAAGCCACATCAAGATGAGGCCGCGGGCAAAGACCGGCATGGAAATGCCGAGCAGTGCTCCGAACATGGCAGACGCGTCGACCCAGCTGGCCCGGCGGGCCGCCGATAGCACGCCAATGGGGATGGCAATGGTGGGGGCAATGAGCATCGCGGCCACCGCCAGCTCGATAGTGTTGGGCAGGGCGGCGAGAACCTCCTCGGCCACCGGCTTCTTGGTCCGGATGGAGCGGCCAAGGTCGCCCCGCAGGGCCCCGGACAGGTAGTTCCAGTACTGGACATAGATGGGCTTGTCGAGGCCGAGCTCCCGTTCGATTTGGGTCACAACCTCCTGGGGGGCATCGGGTCCGGCGATAATTTGGGCCGGATTACCGGGGGCGAGGTGGAGCATCGAGAAAGTTAGAAAGGATACTCCCAGCAAGACCACCGGCATAACCAGCAACCGGCGCAGGATGTAACGGTACATCAGGTCCGCTGAACCCTAACGCTGGCCCGTTTTTACGTAGATGTCCAGGAATTTATACAGCCAGTTGGAGGGGTGGACTTTGACCCCCCCGGTTCGGCGGCTGACCCCAACCACCCCCAGGTCATGGGTGAGGGGTACCCAGAGGGCGTTCTCGTGAACGATACGCTGGAGCTCCTCGTAGATCTGCAGCCGCCGGGTCTCATCGAGGGTGGAGCGGGATTTTTCGAGCAGTTCGTCGGTTTTGGGGTCGGCCCACTCGAACCGATTCGGGGCTGGCCGCTGCCGGCTGTGGAAATAGAAGTAAAGGACATCCGCATTGCTGTAGAAGACACTGATGGCGAAGGTCTGATGTTCCCCTGCCCGCAGAGCCGCGAAGAAAGCGGCGCTCTCCATTGCCCGGATTTCCAGCTCCACCCCGACCCGACGCCACTGCTCCTGAACGACCTGGGCCTGAAGCTTTGCGGCCTGGGTATCGGTGGTTATGTGGTTGAGCTTGAGCCGCTGGCCATCCTTCTGGCGAATGCCGTCCGGCCCGGGCCGCCAGCCGGCTTCTTCCAGGAGCTGCTTGGCCCGTTCCGGGTCGAACTTGTAGGCAGCTTGCTCAATCCCCTTCCAATAGCCCCAGGTCTTCGGGTGGAGGACCCCCAGTGCCGGTATCGCAAGGCCGTAGCGCACGGAGGAGATGATTTCATCTTTGTTGGTGGCGTGGTTGAGGGCCCGGCGTATCCGGACGTCCCTGAGGATGGGGTCCGAGGTCTTCAGGCCTATATACGCCGTCTGGAGCTGGTCATATTTGATGATGGACACGTTAGCAGACTTCTCGAGCCTGGAAACCTCGACGCCCGGAACGTCGCTAAGTATATCGATATTGCCGGCTTCAAATTCGGCGACGCGCGTCCCCTCCTCGGGGATGATCCTGAATTCCACCCGGTCGACGTAGGCCGGCCCCTGGTTTGAGAAGATTTTGGGCCCCCACGTGTAGTCCGGGTGGCGTTCGAGGATGAGGCGCTGGTTGCGCGTCCATTCCACGAACTTGAATGGACCCGTCCCGTCGGTGCCGGTTGCGCCATAATTCTGGCCGAGCCGCTCCACCGTTTCCCGATTCAGGATCGAGGCCCAGCCGCTGCTTAGGTTGTCCAGAAGCAGCACAAAAGGCTGCGAAAGCCGAATGACGACGGTATAGTCGTCGGGGGTTTCGACCGCCGTTACCTGGTCGATATTGTAGGCGGTCGGAGACCGGGGTGTGGTTTTCCAGCGCTCAAAGCTGTATTTTACGTCGGCCGCGGTGAAGGGTTTGCCCGAATGGAAGCGGACGCCCCGTCGCAATCGGAACGTGTAAACAAGACCGTCGGGACTTATCTCCCACGATTCTGCCAGGCCCGGTTTGATGGTCCCGTCGAAATCCAAAACCACCAGGGTGTCGTGGATCATCTGAAGGGTACGGGAAGCCCAGAGGTGTGTGGTGACGTGGGGGTCGAGGCTCTCCGGGTCCGCCGTTAGCTGAACCGTTAGGTTTCCCCCCCGCTGGGGCGCCTCTGCCTCCGGGGTGACCGCAGGCTGGGGCGCGCCGGGACTGCAGGCTTCCACGATTGGGCCCAGGCCGACCAGCGCCCCGGCCCCGAGAGCCCGAAGGAAATCCCGTCGGCTGAGCCCGAGCGAAGAAAGCCCCCGAAAGGTGAATCGGTCATCACGGGTCCTCACGGCCATGCCCTCCGTAATTTCGGAATGACAGGTGTCGCCTCTTATTATAAGTCGCCCGTCAACCGCCCCAGGCCAGGCGCAGGGCTTTCCGGTTATTTCCACCATTGCCACGGCATAATCGCCAGCCTCTTTGTGGGCCGCAGGACCTGCGCCCCTGTAAAGCCGGGTTGCCGCCCGACGGTTCCTTCACGGATAAGGTCGGCAACACCGGAATGCCCGGACCCGGGTGGCTACCCCAGTCTTCGGTGGCCGACTGGGGTGGAGAACCGGAGGACGGTGTTGAAAAACCTGGGGATAATCGGGTCCAGGGGGCGGCTGGGTCTGCCTTAAGATGGGCCCGAGGGATGAGGAGCGAAGCCGAGCGCTCCCCTTCCCAAATCTCGACGAAAGGGGGGGATCGAGAACCGACCGCTCGGAGCCACCTGGGTGGCTACCAGAAGGGAATTCCAAGAAAGGAGGTGAGGGGTCTCATCTCGCGCCGGCGGACTCTAGAGGGGGGACTAGAGCCCGCCGGTTTTTGCTTGGCAAAGCCAACCCGAAAGTTGCGATAATTTTAACGGAGGAGGTTTCGAACCCTAAGAGCCCCGAAACCGACGGAGAATGAGATGACGGAACTTGTCTGCCCCAAGTGCGGCCGGCCCGCCCTCAAAAATATCGGCGGGGGTTTCTACCTTTGCTCGGCCGCCAGCTCGGGCTGCGGCAGTATCTGGCACGAACGCCACCTGCTGCAGGCCCTCACCCAGCGGACTGGCCGTTCGGAACAGAGCTAGCCTGCGGCGGCCGGTTTGATCCCTGCCAGTTCCCGGCCATATACTGGGAATTGGTGAGCCGACATGACCAGCCGCCGCGTCTACCTGGACCACGCCGCCACCACCCCAGTCCACCCGCGGGTCCTGGAGGCGATGTTGCCGTACTTTACCGAGAAGTACGGGAACCCCTCCGGGGTTCACGCCCTGGCTCAGGAGGCCCAGCGGGCGCTGGAAGATGCCCGCGCCCGAATCGCCGCCGTTCTGGGCTGCCGTCCGTCGGAGGTGGTTTTCACCAGCGGCGGGAGCGAGGCTGATAACGCCGCGATCCGGGGCGTTGCCCGGGCCTGCCGGCCCTGCGGCAACCACATCGTCACCTCCGCCGTCGAGCACCACGCCGTCCTCCACGCCTGCCAGGAGCTGGAGCGGGAGGGCTTCCAGGTAACCTATGTGCCGGTGGACGAGTACGGCCGGGTCGACCCCGATGACGTGGCCCGGGCCGTGACCGACCGGACCATCCTGGTCTCGGTAATGTACGCCAATAACGAGGTGGGAACTATCCAGCCGGTGGCCGAGGTGGCCCGGGCGGTGAAGCGGGTGAACCCGGCGGTGGTGGTCCACACCGATGCCGTTCAGGCCGCCGGCCTCCTGGAGCTGGATGTGGGCCGCCTCGGGGTGGATATGCTGTCTCTCTCGGCCCACAAGTTCTTCGGTCCGAAGGGGGTGGGGCTGCTCTACATCCGCCGGGGGACGCCCTTCAGCCCCCTGATTGTGGGCGGCAATCAGGAGCGCAACCGCCGGGCCGGGACCGAAAACGTCGCCGGCATTGTGGGCATGGCGGTGGCCCTGGAGCTGGCCGAATCCGGCCGGCCGGCCCACGCGGCCCACTGCCGCCGCCTCCGGGACCGCTTGATCGAGGGGGTGCTGGCCCGGGTGCCGGGTTCCAGGCTCAACGGCCACCCGACCGAGCGACTCGCCAACAACGCCCACTTCTCCTTTGAGGGAATTGATTCCGAGGCGCTGCTGGCCGGCCTCGACCTGGCCGGAATCTGCGCCTCCAGCGGGAGCGCCTGCACCACCGGTTCGGCCGAGCCTTCCCATGTGCTGGTGGCGATGGGGCTCGGGCCGACCTGGACCCGGGGCACCCTGCGGCTGACCCTGGGGCCGGCCAACTCCGATGCGGATGTCGACTACGTGCTGGAGGTTTTGCCGGAACTGGTGGCCCGTCTCCGGGCGGCCGGTGCCCTTGCGGCCGGAAGTGTGCTATAATAATGCCAAGCGCTGAGAACGCCTTTAGGCCTGAGGAGGGGTCCTGCGATGGTCACTTTGACGCCAGATGCCGTTAATAAGGTCAGGAGCCTCCTGGAGAAGGAGGCAAAGCAAGGTTACGCCCTGCGGATTTTCATCACCGGCGGGGGCTGCGCCGGCTTTTCCTACGGCATGGTCTTCGACGACACCATAGAAGAGGACGACTACGTGGTGGAGGCCGACGGCCTCAAGGTGGTCATCGACCCCTTAAGTGCCCAGTACCTTAAGGGGGCTGAGATCGACTACATTGACGGCCTGATGGGCGCCGGCTTCACCATCAACAACCCGAACGCCGTCTCCACCTGCGCCTGCGGCCACTCCTTCTCCACCGAGCAGGGCAAGGTTCACTCCGGGCGCTGCCGCTAACTCCTAACCCGTCGGCGCTGACCTTATGGGCGTGCTGTGAGCGCAGTGCGCCCTTTTGTTTAGTTCCCGCTGATGACGCCGCGCTTTTGCTCGCAGTGTGGGGCTCCCCTGACCCAGGCACCCGTTGAGGGGAAACTGCGCCCGGTTTGCCCGGCCTGCGGCCGGGTGCACTATTTAAACCCGGTCCCGGTGGCGGCCTGTATTATCGAGCTTGGTGATGGGGTCGTGCTGGTGCGGCGCAAGTATAACCCAGGCCAGGGCGGTTGGGCCTTCCCGGCCGGCTACGTGGACGCGGACGAGACCGTCCAGGATGCGGCCCGGCGGGAGGCCCGGGAGGAGACGGGCCTTGATGTGGAGCTGGGGCCGGTGGTGGACGTTTGCTCCTTTTTTGACGCCGACCGGAGCGGGGTTGTAATCTTCTTCCGGGCCCGGGCCAGGGGCGGCGAGCCGAGACCCGGCGACGATGCCGAGGCGGTCCGGCTCGTCCGCCCCGAGCAGCTTTCGCCGGAGATGCTGGTTTTCGAAAGCCACCGGCGGGCCTGGCACAGCTGGCTCAGGCAGAGGGACTTCGGGTGAAGGCCGAGATCATTGCCGTCGGAACCGAACTCCTCTTGGGGCAAATTGTAGATACCAACTCGGCGTACCTGGCCCGGGAGCTGGCCGAGCTGGGCATCGACCTCTACTGGGTCAGCCAGGTTGGGGACAACCTGGAGCGGCTAAGCGAGGCAATTTCCAGGGCCCTGGGCCGGTCGGACCTGGTAATCCTCAGCGGGGGGCTGGGGCCAACGGAGGACGACCTGACCCGGGATGCCATCGCCCGGGTGCTGGGCGAAAGCCTCTACATCGACCCGGAGCTGGAGGCCGCCCAGCGGGCGTTCTGGGCGGCCCGGGGCCTAGAGATGCCGCCCCGGAACCTGACCCAGGCGATGCTTATCCCTTCGGCCCGGCCCATCCCCAACCCCATCGGCACCGCCCCGGGCTGGTGGGTGGAGAAGGACGGCCGCATCATCGTCGCCATGCCGGGGGTTCCCCGGGAGCTTACCCGGATGTGGGAGCACGAGGTCAAGTTCCGGCTTCGGAGCCTTACCGGGGCGGCCGCCATCCTCTCCCGAACCCTTAAGGTCGTCGGGCGGGGGGAATCGGCGGTCGAAGAGGCCATTCGGCCCCTGGTAAGGTCGTCCAACCCTACGGTGGCGACCTACGCCAAGCCTGACGGCATCCACATCCGCATTACGGCCAAGGCCGCCACTCCCGAGGCGGCCCGGGCCCTGATCGAGCCCGTTGAGGCCCAGGTCCGGGCCGTGCTGGGACCGGACATCTACGGCGCCGACGACGATACGCTGGAGGGGACCATCCTGGGCCTCCTCCGGACCTTACGGTGGCGGCTGGCGCTTATCGAACTGCTCACCGGGGGCCTGCTGGCCGCCGCCCTCTCCGAGCCGCCGGAGGCCCAGGGCACGCTGGCGGGGGCCCTTGTGCTGACGGGTCCGGCGGAGCTGGCGCGTCTTGGCTTTAACCCGGAGGCCTTTCGGGAAGACGGCCCCGGAAACCTGGCCTTGAAGCTGGCGGCGGCCGCCCGGGAGCAGTTCGGGGCCGAGGTGGGCCTGGCCACGGTGGGCGAGGAGACTCTGGGCGGGTGGGGCGAGCCGCCCGGCGCCGCCTTTGTCGGCCTCGACGCAGCCGGCCAGGCCGTTTATCAGCGGCTCGTGGTTCCCATGAGCCGGCCCGAAGTCCGACGCCGGGCTGTTCTCACCGCCTTTCACCTCCTCTGGCGGGGCCTCCGTGGTCGGGTCGCGTCCGATTAGGGCGCTGGCGGCGCCCCAAGGCTTCAAAGGCTCCTTGAGCCCCCTGGCGGCGGCCCAGGCTATCGCCGAGGGGGTTCGGGCCGTCTGGCCCGAAGCCGAGGTGGACCTGGCGCCCGTGGCCGACGGGGGCGACGGCACCGTAGACGCCCTGGTCCTGGCCACGGGTGGCCGGAAGCTTCGGGTAAAGACCGTCGACCCCCTGGGCAGACCCATCGAGGCCGAAATCGGGGTCCTGGGCGACGGCCAGACGGCCGTGGTGGAGATGGCCCAGGCTTCGGGCCTGGCCCGCCTCCGGCCGGACGAGCGAAACCCCCTGGTGACCACCACCTACGGCACCGGCCTCCTTATCCGGGCGGCCCTCGATGCCGGGTTCCGGTGGGTCATCGTGGGCATCGGGGGCAGTGCCACGAACGACGGGGGCGCCGGAATGCTCCAGGCCCTGGGGATGGGCCTCCTGGACCGGAACGGCCGGCCCATTCCGCCCGGAGGCCAGGGGCTCCTGAGCCTGGAGCGCATCGACCCCAGGGGCCTCGACCCCCGCCTGGGAGAGGCCGAGATTATCGTGGCTTCGGACGTCACCAACCCCCTTTGCGGGCCGGAGGGGGCGGCTGCCGTCTACGGGCCCCAGAAGGGAGCGACGCCCGAGATGGTTCGACTGCTCGATGAGGCCCTGGCCCACTTTGCGGAGGTGGTTCGCCGGGACCTGGGCCGGGATGTGGCCGGGGTGCCGGGGGCGGGGGCGGCGGGGGGCCTGGGGGCCGGGCTGCTTCTTCTGCCCAACGTCCGCATTCGGCCGGGGGCGGAGGTGGTCTTCGAGGCCGTCGGGATCGACGCCCGCCTGGCCGCGGCCGACCTGGTTTTCACCGGGGAGGGGGCCGTGGACCGGTCGACCGTCTTCGGGAAGACCCCGGCCCGGCTGGCAGAACGGGCGCGGGCCCACGGCCGGCCGCTGGTCATCTTCACGGGGCGGCTCGGGCCCGGCTACGGAGAGGTTTACCGCCTGGGGGTGGGGGCGGTAGTCCCCATCGTGCCAGGGCCTGTAGGCGAGGCCGAGGCGATGGTCCGGGCCTTTGAGTTTTTAAGGGACGCGGCCGAGCGGACCTGCCGCCTGCTGGCGGTGGGCCTCGGGCTGGGCGGCGGCCGGGCGGCTTAGGCGTCCGCAAGCTGATATAATCAAGCGAGGAGCGCCGATGGTGGGGTTAAACTTAGCCGCCATCTTCAGGGCCATCGGCCTGCCGGCCACCGAAGGGCTGCGTCAGCGCCTCTACGAGGCTTACCCGGGCCTTATGGCCTGGCTCATCCTAACGGCCCCGGTCTGGCTCTCCTTCATCCACCCCACGGTGGGCCTTGCGGTGGTGGCCTGCGGCTTTGTCATCTTCGTGGCCAAGGTCTTTTATTACGGGGTAAGCGCCCTCGTCAACCGGCCCTGGATAATCCGCTCCAGCCGGGAAGACTGGCTTTCCCGCCTTGAGGGTCACCCCGAGTGGCGTCAGCTCAGGGTTATCTTCCTGGTCCGGGCCTACCGTGAGTCTAACTACGGGATGCTGCGGGCCAGCGTCCAGTCCATCTACGACTCCAACTGGCCGAAGGACCCGGCCGGTCGGTTGGTCAACGTTGAAGTGGTCTACTGCACCGAGGAGAACGACCCCATTACCCCGCCCCTGGTGGCCCGGCTCCGGGAGGAGTTTGCGGGCAGGTTGCCCATCCGGGAGCTGGCCCATCCTGAGGAGCCCGATGTTTTGCCCGGTCCCAGCTCGGCCATGCACTGGGCGGGCCGGGTGCTTTACCGGGAGGCCCTGGCCCGGGGGGAAGACCCCTGGCGGGTCCTGATCGTGGACCTGGATTCAGATACGCGGTTTCACCCGAACTTCCTGCCGGCCCTGGTGGTGACCTTCCTGGAGGACCCGGACCGGCGGTTTCACCTTTACCAGCCGGTGGTCCTCTTCACCCTGGACTACTGGCAGGCCCCCCTTCACAGCCGGCTGGCCGCCCTGGCCACCTCCGCCCACACCGTGGGCTGGATCCGGCGGCCGGAGATCGCTTTTACCGGCGCGGCCGGAACCCTCGGTCTTTATGCCACCGTGGATTTCTGGCCCACCAACTCCCACAGTCAGGACAGCGGGGTGGAGTTCAGGCTCCGGGCCAGGTATGGCGAACGCTTCCGTGTTGTGGGGATACCCATCCCGGTCTGGGTCTACCCGGTGATGGCCCTCGGCGACCGTTCCACAACCCTGGCCAGGATCCGCACTTACGTCCGCTCCTTCCAGAGCCTTTTTAAGCAGAGCGCCCGCTGGCGGGAAGGGCCCCTGGACGAGTTCGTGGAGGCGGCCCGCATCGGCCACATTCCGCTGCTCCTGGCCAAGCTCTGGTCGGGCCTGGAGCGGGACCTGCTTACCCTGATCCCGGGGGTCGGGTTTACGGCGGCGAAGCTGGTCGATTCGGTCCTTTACCCGTATTACAGCGTGGAGACGATGAACTGGGTGGTGGGTGTTGCCCTCACCGGGGTTACGGTCCTGGGGCTGGCGGTTTACTGGTCGCTGCTGGCGGTGCCGGAGTGGGTTGGGCCGGGCCGGCCGGGCCTGCGGGGCCTTCGGGATGTGTTCCTTTTCTGGCTGGTCTTTCCCTTCTACATCCCGATCCTCACGGGCGTCGCCGGTCTGCGAACTTCCACCGCTTACCTGCTGGGGCACCGACCCCGGGGCCACTACGTGCCCACCCCGAAGTAGCCCTCAGAACCAGCCCACCGACCGGTACCAGTCGTAGGTTAGTTTAAGCCCCTGGTGCAGGCTCACCTCAGTCCTGAAGCCCAGTTCCGCCTCAATGCGACTGCAGTCGCAGACCCAGTCGCCGGCCGTCATCTCCACGGCCTTATCGTAGCTGAAGACCATGGGCCGGTGTCTGGCCCGGGCCACCAGGTCGGCCGCCGCGCCGGCCAGGCGGAAGGCCCAGCCCGGGGCCGGGAGGGTCAGGCCGAGCCGGCCCATGACCTGTCCGATGGCCTCGGCCAGGGTGCGAAAGGAGTACGGGGTGGGGTCGGCGATGTGGTAAATCCCGACGGCCCGGGGCGATTCGGCCGCCGCCACGATGCCCCGCACCAGGTCCCCCACGTAGATGAGGCTGAAACGGCGCTCAGTGCAGAGGACCGGCCGGACCCCGAGCTTAACCACCCGGAAGTAGAGAAGTCCCTCGCCGTCCCGGGGGCCATAGACGATGGGGGGCCGCAGGATTACCCACTCCACCGGGGAATTCCTCACAACCAGTTCCTCGGCCAGCCGCTTGCTCTTGCCGTAAACGCTTACCGGGTTCGGGTGCTCGGCCTCCGTTCGGGCCGTGCCGGCCTGGGAGGGGCCGGCGGCGGCCAGGCTGGACAAAAAGATGAGCTTGCGGCAGGAACCGCCGGCCCGGCCCAGGGCCGAGAGCAGGTTGGCCGTTCCGGTGACGTTGACCTGGAAAAACTCCTGCGGGTGCAAAGCCCGGGTAAGGCCGGCCACGTGAAAGACCACCTCGGCCCCGGTAAAAACGCCTTCGAGGGTTTCGGGTACGGTGAGGTCGGCCTGCACCAGCTCTACCGGCAGGCCCTTAAGCCAGTGGGCCCGGTCGGGGTTACGGACCGGGCACCGGACCCGCCAGCCCCGGCTGACCAGGGCCTCCACCAGGTGGCTCCCGATGAAGCCGGTGGCGCCGGTTACGACGCAGACTTTCGAAAGACCCACGGCCTAATCCTGAACCAGGCCCACTTCCCGGGCGGTCTCAGCCACCGCGGCCAACATCCGGTCCAGGTGCTCGTCGGTGTGGGTGGCGATGCAGCTGGTTCGGATAAGCTCACTGCCGGGGGCAACGGCCGGGGCCACGGCCGCATTGACGTAGACGCCCCGGTCGAAAAGGCCCTTCCAGAAGCGGCCCACCTTAAGCTCGTCCCCGATAATGATGGGGACGATGGGGCTCTGGCTGCGGCCGGTGCTGAGGCCCAGCCGCTCGAAGCCTTCCTTAAGCACCCGCGCGTTGTGCCAGAGCCGCCGGAGGCGCTCCGGTTCCCGCTGAATGATGCGCAGGGCCGCGAAGGCGGCCGCGGCCGAGGCCGGGGGAATGCTGGCGCTGAA
Organism: Dehalococcoidia bacterium; assembly: GCA_042408785.1. Taxonomy (GTDB): domain Bacteria; phylum Chloroflexota; class Dehalococcoidia; order JAUQQI01; family JAUQQI01; genus JAUQQI01. Next base: position 59,567 of record JBHOQU010000124.1, read on the forward strand.
AAGGAAGGAGCGGGCGGTGTGCTTGATGTACCAGATGACGTCGGCCGGGCCGGCCACAAAGCCGCCGGTGGAGGCAAAGGACTTAGAAAACGTCCCCATAATGATGTCCACCTCGTCGAGCAGGCCGAAGTGTTCGGCGGTGCCCCGGCCGGTAGGTCCGAGCACCCCGAGGCCGTGGGCATCGTCCAGGAAAAGCCGCGCCCCGTAGCGCTTTTTAAGCTCGACGATGCGGGGCAGGTCGGCCAGGTCGCCTTCCATGCTGAAGACGCCGTCCACCACGATGAGGACGCCGTGGTCGGGGGAATACTGCTCCAGCAGGCGCTCCAGGTCCGCCATGTCATTGTGCCTGAAGCGCACCGTCTGGCCGAAGGAGAGCCGGGTGGCGTCGACGATGGAGGCGTGGTCGGCCCGGTCAATAAGGGCCACGTCCCGCCGGCCCACCAGGGCGGAAATTGCGCCCAGGTTCGTCTGGAAACCGGTGGTGAACACCAGGGCGGCTTCCTTTCCAAGCCAGCGGGCAAGCTCATGTTCGAGCTCTTCGTGGAGGTCCAGGGTGCCGTTGAGGAGGCGGGAGCCGGTGCAGCTGGTGCCGTATTTTTCGACGGCCTTTATGGCGGCCTCCACCACCTCCGGGTGCTGAGTAAGGCCCAGGTAATTGTTGGAGCCGAACATGAGCATCTTACGGCCGTTAATGACCACCTCGGGGCCGGCCTGAGACTGGAGGGGGATAAAATACGGATACATCTGCTGGGCCTGGGCCAGCTGGATGGTGCTGGCCCGGCCGAACTGACGGCATTTCTCGAAGAGATCCATCGGTACCTCCTCTGGCGCCTCGACTTCTCAGGGCATTTGCCTTATAGATACTACTGCATTCCGGCAGGCCTGTCTTTCGCGCCGGCGGCCGGATGTTTCCTCGGTCCGGGATTGCCCGCCGGCTGTAACGTGCCAAGAGGTCGTTGCCAGGGGTCCTGCCAATAGCCAACAATAGGCTGGTGCTTACCCGGTCCAAAACCACCGGCACCAAACTTGACATCAATCGCTTAGCGATTTATGTCAAATTTGGTGCCGGATATTCCCTGGCCGTCGGGGTCTTGCCATCAAGCCCGGCCCCAAAATGGGGTCGGACAAAAAAATAAACCCAGCAGGCCCCAAGCTCAAGCAGCTCTGCCACATTCCTTACCCGACCCAGATACGGCAAAACTCGACATAAGTTGCAGAGCAACTTATGTCGAGTTTGGAGGCGGGCCGGCTTTGGCTACTACGGCCCCTAGGACCCGGTAACGATCTCCTGGCGCATTTCGCGGCCCGTTTGACTCCCGGCCGGGGGCGCAATTAATATTGTTTTCGGTGAGCGGCCTATGGGCATAAGCGAACGTTACCGCAAGGTGCTGCGCAAGCACCGCAAGAAGCGCAAAAAGCTGGAGGAGCGGCGCCGGCTGATGCGCCTTGGCCTCTGGCCGCCGGCGGGCCAGCAGGCCGTGGGGTCCCCGGCCGCTCCCCAGGCCCCCCGTCCGGCCGGCTAGTACCGCCTGGCAGGCCCCCTGATGGCAGATGGTTGAGTTGAGCCCGAATTCCGAGCGGCCCGGCCGTTTCGCGGTGGCTACCCTCGGCTGCCGCCTGAATCAGGCCGAATCCGACGAGCTGGCGCGGCGGCTTGCAGCCGCCGGCCTGGTGCCGGTGGACCTGGAGGATGGGGCCGACGTTTACGTGGTCAACACCTGCACCGTGACCCACATCGCCGACCGGAAGGCCCGCCACCTTATTCGGCAGCTAAAACGGTCCAATCCGGGGGCCATTATGGTGGTGACCGGCTGCTACGCCCAGGTGGCGCCCGGGGAGCTGCTGGCCATGCCCGAGGTGGACCTGCTGGTGCCCAACCGGGAGAAGGACCGGCTCCCGGAAATCGTCCTGGGGGAGTGGGAGCGGCGGTTCGGCCCGGTCCCCACCCGCCTCGAGGACCTGGCCGCCGCGGCCTACACCTGGGTAGACCGCCCCGGACATGCCCGGGCCCTTCTCAAGATTCAGGATGGGTGCAATTACGTCTGCGCCTTCTGCATCGTTCCCCGGGCCCGGGGCCGGCACCGGTCCGTTCCCCTCCTGGAGCTGGTCGAAAAGACCCGCCGGTTCGCCGCCGAAGGCTTCGAAGAGGTGGTCTTGACCGGGGTCTGTATCGGGGCTTACGGCCTGGAATGGGACGGCCGGTCCCACTTTTACGAGCTGGTCTGCGCCCTTCTGGAGCATACGCCCATCCGCCGGATCCGCTTCTCGTCCATTGACCCGGCCGACTTCGACCTGCGCCTGCTGGACCTTTTCCCCAACGAGCGGCTTTGCCGCCACTTCCACCTGCCCCTGCAGAGCGGCAGCGACCGGGTCCTGGCCCGGATGCGGCGGCGGTACACGGCGGGACAGTACCGGGAGCTGGTGGCGGCCGTCCGGTCGCGGGTGCCGGGGGCGTTTGTGGCGGCTGACGTCATCGTGGGCTTCCCGGGCGAGTCGGAGGCTGACTTCGAGGCCACCTATCGGCTCTGCCAGGAGCTGGAGTTTGCCGGCCTGCACGTCTTCCGGTATTCGCCCCGCCCGGGGACCCTGGCCGCCCGCTTCCCCGACCAGGTTCCCGAAGGTGTAAAGAAGGCCCGCAGCGAGCGGCTTATCGCCCTGGCCGAGGAGTCGGCCGCGGCCTTCCGGAGAAGCCAGGTCGGCCAGGTACTCGAGGTGATTGTGGAGGGGCCGGCCGAGGCGGGCCCTGAGGGCCGCTGGTGGGAGGGGCTGGCCGATAACTACCTGCGGGTGCGGTTTCCGGCGGCTGAGGCCGCCGTCGGCCGGCTCCGCCGGGTCCGGGTTACCGGCTGCGAGGGCGACCTGCTGGTGGCCCATCCCGTTTAAAGGAGGTCTGAGTGAACGTTTTCAACCGGGTGGTGGTGGTCCTCCTGCTCCTGGTGTTTATAACCTGCACGTTGCTGACGATCCTGACGGCGATGGTGGCCCCGGTTCAGGCGGCAACTGCCCTTTCGGACTTCTCCCGCAACTGGCTGGGCGAGTTCTTCCGAAATCTCACCGAGGCCACCTTTGAGGAGCGGCTGGTGTTTTTCCTCTTCGGGGCCTTCCTCGCCTTCATCGCCTTCATCATTCTGGTCCTGGAGCTTTTACCCGGACGCCCGTCGGGGGTAAGGTTGACCGGGGTGCCGGGGGAGGCCGTTCTGAGCGTGGACGCCATAATCCAGCGCCTCAAGTATGAGCTCGAAAGCGTCGCCGGCATTCGGGAGGCCCGGCCGAGGGTTCGGCCCCGGGGCCGGCAGGTGGACCTGGACCTGGAGCTGCGGCTTGACTCGAATGTAGACGTGGGTCCGAAGACCCAGGAGGCCGTCGACGTGGCCCGGCGGGTGCTGACGGAGCGCCTGGGAGTGGCGCCCCGGCAGGTTCGGGCCGTGGTGCGGTCGGTGGAGCGGCCCCGGCCGACTCCCCCTGCCGAGCCGGCCCGCCAGGAGCCCGCCCCGCCTCCGCCCCCGCCCGCCGAAACACCGCCGTAAGGGGGGCGGGTTGGACCCGGAACAGATCATTGAGGCCCTCCTCTTTGCCGCCGGCCGGCCGGTTCCGGTGGGGCGGCTTGCTCAGGCCGCCGAGCTATCCCTTGAAGATACCCGGGCCACCTTAGACCGCCTTGAGGCCGTCCTGGCCGGGCGGGGGGTCCGGCTCCAGCGGTTCCGGGACACGGTGGCCCTGGTCACCGCCCCGGAGGCGGCCCCGGCGGTGCGCCGGCTCTTCGACCTGGAGCCGCCACCGAAGCTTTCCCGACCCCTGCTGGAAACCCTGGCGGTGGTGGCCCTTCTCCAGCCGGTGACCCGGGCTGAGGTGGACCGGCTCCGGGGGGTATCCTCCGACCGGGCGCTGGCCCTGCTGGCGGCCCGGGGCCTGGTGGAGGTGGTGGGCCGGGCTGAGGGGCCGGGCCGGCCGGCCCTTTACGGGGTGAGCCGCCAGTTCCTGGAGGCTTTCGGCCTCGAGTCGCCCGAAGCCGTAGCCAACCGCCTCGACCCGGAGGGCAAGCTCCGGCATCAGCTTCGGGAGCTTCGGACCCCGGCCTGAGCCTTCAGTCGCCGGGATACTTCTCGGCCAGCAGGCCGGCCACCGCCTCCAGGAGCACCCGGTCCTCGGGACCGAAGGGATCCAGCAGGTTGCTGTCGATATCGACCTCGCCCAGGACCCGCCCGTCCCGCTTTATCGGCACGACGATCTCCGAGCGCGTATAAGGAAAGCAGGCCAGATAGCGGGGCTCTTTGGTGACGTCGGGAACCACCACCGTCTGGCCGGTCTCGGCCGCCAGGCCGCAGATGCCGGTCCCGATGGGGATTCGCCCGTGGGCGGTGGGCTCCGGGCCGTCCCAGGCCAGGAGGACCAGCTGGTGGTGGATCACCCAGTAGATGCCCACCCACTGGTACTTGCCGAAGGCATCCCGCAGCCGCCGAACCGTCTCCACCAGGGCGGACGCCCAGTCCCGAGCCCCCGTGATAGCGTCTTTGAGCTCGGCCAGCTTGGCCGCGTACTCCGCCGGCAGGTCTTGGAGGCCGGGGGTTCTCACCGGGTTGGCTCCCGCACGGGGGCCGGGCTTCCGGCCAGCAGGGCGCTTACCTCCCGCAGGTCCGTGAGGTTCGAAAGGTCCCGGACCAGGCCGACGAGGCGGTCGACGGCCCCGGGCGTGAGGGCCCGGCCGGCGCAGTCCCGGAACTTGGCCACCAGTTCTTCCCAGCTTACCGGGTTCTTCGGGTCGCCCCGGGGCTCCTCCACCCGCCGGGTGAGAACCCGGCCGTCTTTAAGGTAAACCTTGACCAAAGGAACGTCGGTGCCGCTGTGAAGGTCGTCCTGAAGACCGCTGCCGACGGGCAGAGAATCGTACCAGACCCGCCTCACCCGGGCCATGAGGGCCCGGACCTCCGGGCGGTTCACCATCTCGTCGGTGAAGGTTGCCAGGGTAATCTGCCGGTCCAGGATGGCCGCCGCCAGGCAGTATTCGATGCTGAATTTCCCTTCCAGACCGGTCTTGGGGGAGGTGTGGATGAGGGGGGTTCCCACCGGCGAGACCAGGGCCTCGACGGCCTCGACCTCTTCGGGCCGGAAGGGCTCGTCCCCCAGCAGGAGGAAGATGGCGTCAAGGGCCCGGTGGGTTTCGGCACAGCAGGGGTAGACCTTAACCGCAATGCCGGGGTCGAGGACCTGCCAGCGCTCCCCCAGGCCCTCGGTCAGGGCTTCGGCCTTGATGGTCCCCCCGGCGGAGTAGACCGCAAGGAAGCCAAGGGGCCCATCCAGGATGGCGTCGTCGGAGGTGAAGCCCAGGGCGGCCAGGCTTGCCGCCTCGACGCCGACGCGGGCGGCCAGGCCGGCGTGGAGGGGCTTGGTCATGGTTCCAAAGTTTTTCTTGAGGCCGGAGGCCATGGAGGCGGCAATTCCCAGGGCCCGACGGGTCCCCTCGGGCTCGAGCCCCAGGAGGCGGGCGCAGCCGGCCGCGGCGGCCAGGGCGCCCAGAGTTGAGGTGTTATGCCAGCCGGCGATGTAATGTGGGGCACCGATGGCCTCGCCCAGCCGCCCGGCTACCTCATCGGCGATGACGTAGGAGGCCAGGAGGTCCCGGCCGGTCCGGCCGGCGGTTTCGGCGACGGCAAAGAGGGCGGGAACGACGGGGGCGCTGGGGTGACCCCGGAGGGAGTGCTGGACGTCGTCGTAATCGAGGGCGTGGGCGGCGGCCCCGTTGACGAGGGCGGCGTAGGCGGGGGTTGTGTACCGATTCTGCCCCCAGAGGGCCGCCCCGCCGGGTAGGTCAGGGGCGAGCCGGGCGGTGAGGGTGGCGGGGGGCTCAACGGACCCGGCCAGGGCAACCCCCAGGGTGTCCAGGACGGCGCGGGTTGCCACGTCCAGGGCCGGGGCGGGGATCCGGTCCGCTGGGAAGCCGGCAATGAACTCGGCGAGGGTCTGGGTGACGGCCATGCTCACGCTCCTTTGTGGAATCGCCGGCTGATTATAAAGCAGGGGGAGCGGGTTAGGCAAAAAGTTCGGGGAGCCTTTCGGCTGTTGGGTTGCAGCCCTACGGCATCTCAAGCAACTGTAACCGATTCCCAACCCGTCGCCGGGTCGGAGCCTCGGCCCCTGGTTGCTCGAGATTGCCTTTCGGCCGCTTCCCAGTCAGCCTACTTGGCTCCCCGAATCGCCGGGGTACCTGCTGGATTTTTAACCGGGTTCCTTACCGTACTACCGGCCCCGGCACTTTTACTCTAGCAAATCGGGCCGCCTTTGTCAATACCCCCGCTCCGGAGTTTTCCACAACTTTCTGGTCAGCCCTCGGCCTCCGCCTGCACCCCGTTGGGGCAGCGCACCTCCCCGAGGCGGGCGGTGAGCTTGGCCTTTGAACTTTCCAGGAAGCGGCGGTAGGCTGCGGTGTTTATGCCCTCCACCGTCATGATGAGGGCGTCCTCGCCGGTGTCGGAGTAGTAGCCTTTGCGCAGGCCGACCCGACCGAACCGGTATTTTTCGTAGAGGCGCTGGGCCACGGTGTTGGAGACCCGGACCTCGAGGGTCACGTGGGTGGCCCCGAGGCGGTCGGCCGCCTCGATGGCCTTCAGGAGGATGAGTTCCCCGAAGCCCTGTCCCCGCCGCTCGGGACGGACGGCGATGGTGGTGATGTGGGCCTCATCATGAAAGACCCACAGGCCCACGTAGCCGATGAGCTCGCCCGGTCCCTGGCTGGGGTCGTCGGGTCTCTCCCGAAGGACAAAGTAGTGGGCCAGGCGGTTCTCGGTGATTTCCCGGTAAAAGGCCGACTCCGGCCACGGGGTGGGGAAGGAGTGGCGCTCGATGAGCATAACCTGCGGCACGTCGGACGGCTTCATTCTCTCGAAGACAAGCATGGACGGCCGGACCTAAACCCTCAGGTGAATCAGGGGCAGGTCTTTCATGGTGAGGAGCCCCGGCGCTGCCTCGACGACCCTGGGGATGGCGTTAACTACTATGGCGGCCGTTCCCAGGTCGCCGTGAACCCCACCCGGGATCTCAACCTCGAGGGGCGGAACCCCGTCGATGATGACGGTGTCCCGCGGATTCTTGGCCCCGACGTAGATTTCCAGGGTTAGCTCGACAACGGGCTCGCCGTCCCGGAAGCCCCGCCCCACCTGGCGGAGGCCGGCCACCTGTCCGGGTCGGATGGTGAAGTACTCGGTGGAGGCCGGCTCGTCGGCGACCACGGGCTCCACCTCTTCCCGATACTCGCTGAGCCTCCAGCCCAGGCCCGAAGCAAGTAGATAAGTGGACTCCCGCAGGCCGACGTGGCGCACCCGGCCGGCGGCGGCCGCGGCCCGGAACTGCTCCTGGCTGAGCCCCACCCCAACCTTTTCCTGGAGCTGGCGGCGCCGGGTGGCCGCGTCCACGACCCGCCAGACCGAAACCCGCCGGACCTGCTGGCAGACGCCGCTGAAAAAGAGGGCCAGTGTGTCCATGACAAAGCCGGGGTTTACGCCGGTGCCGAGGATGGTGACCCCGTGTTTTTGGGCCAGCATATCCAGCTGGCGGGCCTGGTCGGGGTAGCCGGCCCACGGGTAGGCGAGCTCCTCGCAGGTCGAGACAACGTTAGCCCCGGCCTCGATAATGGTGGCAAGCTGCCGGTAAACCTGGGGAAAGTAGGACCCGGTGCAGAGGACGACGACGTCCGGTGAGGTCTCGTCGAGGGCCCGGGTGAGGTCGGGGCTTACGCCCAGCCCGAGTTTTCGGCCGAGGCCGAGGAGTTCCCCGAGGTCTTGGCCGGCCTTCTGGGGGTCGATATCGACGCCGCCCTTAACCTCGATATACGAGCGGGTAAGGGAAAGCCGTGCGGCTTCCTGGCCGATGGGCCCGAGGCCCGCGAAGAGGACACCAATTCTTTCTGACACAGCCCTCTCCTCCGAAAGATGTCCGAACTATTTAGAGGGCGATCAGGCTGGTTTCGTAGAGCCGGGCGAAAATGCGCTGCCACAACTTCTTTGAGGGGTCAATGGCTTCGAAGTCGGCGGCGAGCTGTTCGGGCAGCCGGGGGGTAATGATGACGGTGGCCTGGCGGCGCTGGAACCGGTGGTCGAGGATCTCGTCCAGGTGTGTGACCTCGTGGGGGTAGTGGGGTACCAGGCCGGTGATGATAATGAGGCTCTGCTCAACCATTTGGCGGTAGAGCTCCAGGCTTACATGGGTGGCGATCCGGTACTCCTGGAGAACCTTTGGGTCGCCGCCTTCGGCCGGCCGGGGCTGGTGTGCCAGTTCGATTTTGAGCATGTACGCGTTCATGGCGAAGTCCCGCCAGGGCATCAAGGTGAAGGCGACGGGCGGCTGCCGGCCCTTGAGGATGTCCACCATAAAGTTGACGATGCGGGCGGTGCGTTGGCGGTCAGCATTGAAGATGAGCCAGCCGATCCCTTCCCGGAGGTAGGCATCGAGCCCCTCAAGGTAGTTATTGAGGCGGCTTAGGAGGTCCCGGTCCTGAATCCGGATGGCGCTGACCATCGCCTTTGCTCCCTGCGACCCCGGACTGACGACTTCTGCCGCTTCCCCTCAAGTTTATTATATCGACCCGCCGTCCACTGGTCGTCAGCGAAAACTACCGGAAAGCGCCGTCGCAGGGGGTTGCAGTCTATTGCCGGCCTCATTTCAAGCCACCGCCGGGCGACAATCGGTTGGCCTGTGGGGGCACACGGCCGTGGGCCACTGCAACTAAGCTGGTCACTGCATGCTGGCAGTTTAGGGCCAACTCGGAAACCCCGGTGGACGGGGGCGGGGCTTGGCAGAGGCGGTTTGTTGGGGTTATACTTAGGTTTGGTAGTTGCAGGTTTTTGGGCTGCCCACCGCCGGGGTAGCTCAGGTGGTAGAGCAGCGGACTGAAAATCCGCGTGTCGGCGGTTCGACTCCGCCCCCCGGCACCATATATCGGGTCTTTTGGCCGCTAAGACCACAATATATAGCAGCCGGCCAAGCCTAAAAGGCTTGGCCGGCCCTTTTTTTGATAGCCATTTTCAAGGGCTCCCCAGCAGGACCCGGCCAACCCGCTCCGCCGCCTGCCGCTGCAGGTCCGGCAGCACATGCGAATAGGTCCCCAGCGTCAGGCTTACCTGGGAATGGCCCAGCCGCTCCTGCACCACCCGCGGATTTACCCCTTCGGCCAGCAGTAAGGTGGGGTGGGTGTGCCTCAAATCGTGAAACCTTATATCCGGAAGGCCCGCCGCCCTCAGAATCCCCCCTAAGCTCCCGGTGGATGTTGTCGGGATGGCGGGGCCGGTCGGTGCTGGCAAGACCAGGTTCCCGAACTCCCGGCACCATTCCGGCCCGCCTCAAGCTTTGGCCCGGCGCCGCTCCGCCGGCGCTCCCCGGGCACGCCCGCGGCCTCGCCCGGGGTGGGGACTCGGCATTTCGGCTCGGCCGCGACCCAGCCGCCCATCACCCCGTAGATGGTCCACCCTGCCTCAACGGTCCCGGCCTACTGGGCAGTGGTTTCCCAATGCAGGCCCACAACGTTGCCCAGCCGGCCCATCGAAAGCACGAACCCCCGGCCCTGAGGGCACTTTACGGCCGAATCACCGCCAGCTTAATCTCGGTCATCTCCTCGATGGCATATCGGACGCCTTCCCGCCCCAGGCCGCTGTCTTTCACCCCGCCGTACGGCATATGGTCGGCCCGGAAGTTGGACGCGTCGTTTATGATGACCTGACCCACTTCCAGCTCGTCGATGCAGCGCAGGGTCTCCCCCAGGTCCCGGGTAAAGACGGCCGCATTGAGGCCGTAGTTTGACAGGTTCAGCTGCTCGATGGCCTCATCCACCGTGCTGAAGGTCGCCACCGCCACCAGGGGCGCAAAGACCTCCTCGCACACCACCTTCATCTCCGGGGTGGTGCGGGTCAGAACCGTCGGCCAGAACATGTTGGCCTCCCGCCGCCCGCCCGTAAGCAGGACTGCCCCGGCCTCCCGGGCCTCGATGACCCACGACTCCACCTTCTGGGCCGCCGGTTCGTCAATCATCGGCCCAACGTCGGTCTCCTCGGCCAGCGGGTCCCCCAGCTTTAGGGCCTCAACCCGGGGCAAAAACCGGTCGAGAAACGCCTGCTCGACCTCCTTGTGAAGGTAAATGCGCTGGACCGAGATGCACGACTGGCCGGCATGGGCAAAGGCCCCGGATACGGTTGCGTCCACGGCCCGGTCCAGGTCGGCGCTGGGGAAGATGATGTTGGCCGAGTTGGACCCGAGCTCCAGGGTAACCTTCTTGAGCCCAACCCGGTCCCGAATATGCTTGCCTACCGGGACGCTGCCGGTAAAGCTGATCTTGCGCACCTTCGGACTGGTCAGGAGGATGTCCGTCACCTCGGCGGCGGCCGGCACGACGCTCACGGTGCCGGGCGGGAAGCCGGCTTCTTCCAGGATCTCGGCCAGCTTGAGGGCGATAAGAGGCGCCTTCTCGGTGGGCTTTACCACCACGGTGTTGCCCGCCGCCAGGGCCGGGGCCACCTTGTGGGCCACCAGGTTGAGGGGGAAGTTAAAGGGCGTAATCGCCCCGACAACCCCCACCGGCTGCCGGTAAAAGTACCCCACCCGCCCCTCCCCGGCCGGGACGGCACCCATCGGCACGTACTCGCCCCCGACCCGCCGGGCCTCCTCCGAGGCGACCCGGAAGGTGTAGACCGCCCGGGCAACCTCGGCCCGGGCCGTCCGGATGGGCTTGGCCACCTCCAAAGCGATGATTCGGGCCAGCTCCTCCTGCCGGGCCGCAATTTTCTGGCTTACGGCCAGCAGCATATCAGCCCGCTGGTAGGCCGGCATCCGCCGGTAAGTCTTAAAGGCCTCGGCGGCCGCGTCGATGGCCCGCTCCATCTGCCGGGGATTGGCCCGCCGAACCACGGCAACCGTCTCGCCGTTGTACGGGTTCTTGTCCTCGATAACGTCCCCTTCCCCTTCAACCCACTTGCCGGCAACAAAGATCTTCGTCACTTCGCCCAACGGTTAGCCTCCTGTTCCGCCGAAATTTGAGAACCGGGGCCGGGCTGTCGGAAAATTGAGATCGTGCGGCCGGTTTCAGCCCGCCCTGAAATTTTACAACCCGGGCCCATGACCATATTCGACCGGATCAGGCAGTCCTGCGCCCAGGTCGCCCAGCGGGCCCGCTTCGTTCGGGTCGCCGCCGACCGGGTCGGTTTCTATGCCCGGAGCCTGCCCATCGACCGCCTGGACAAACCCCAGCTCGACCCCCGGTATCATTACTTCGGGGAGCCGGGGGCTACCCTGGCTTACATCATCACCCTGGATACCGTGAACTTTGGGTCCGGATATTTCCCCCAGCTTCAAAAGCGGCCCGGACTTTCGGGCTATTTTACGATTGCCTCCGCCCTTAAAGACTACTTTGAGGCCCACGGCCCCCCGGATGCCCGCACCCTGGCCGAAATCACCCCCCCCGACTGCCACCGCATCTTCGGCCAGGAGCCGGACGGCGGCCCCCGCTCCGAGCTTATGGGCCTCTTCGCCCGGGCCCTTAACGACCTGGGCCGCCTTCTCCTGGACCGCTTCGGCGGCGATTTTGTCCGCCTGGTCGAGGCCGCCGACCACTCGGCCGAAAGGCTCATAGCTATCCTGGCCGAGATGCCCTTCTTCCGGGATGTGGCCCTTTATGACGACTTTGAAGTGGCCTTTTACAAGCGGGCCCAGCTCGCCTGCGCTGACCTCTGGCTGGCTTTCCAGGGTCAGGGCTACGGCTACTTTTGGGATATCGACGGGCTGACCATTTTCGCCGATAACCTGGTGCCCCACGTCCTGCGGGTGGACGGGGTCCTCATTTACGACCCGGCCCTGGCCGAGCGGGTCGACCGGGGGGAGCTTATCCCCCCGGGCTCGGCCGAAGAGGTCGAGATCCGGGCCTGCGCTGTGCATGCCGCCGAGCTCATCGTGGCCGAACTGCGTCGGACCGGTCGGCCGGTTTCGGCCCGGGAGCTGGACTACCTGCTGTGGAACCGGGGCCAGGAGCCGAAGTATAAGGCCCTGCCCCGGCACCGCACCCGGACGGTTTTTTACTGAGATGGTCCCGAACCGCGGCATCTACCGGGTCGGCCTTGCCCTTTACGCCGGCCTGGCCCTGGTGGCCCTGGCCTTCGGCTACTGGCAGGTTATCGCCGCCCCGGAGCTCCTTAGGCGGCCGGAAAACACCCGGCCCCTGGACCTGCTTCTCCGCAGCCCCCGGGGGGCCATCCTGGACCGGAACGGGGTAGTGCTGGCCAGGTCGGCGGCCGGGGCCGACGGGATCTACCGCCGGGAGTACCCGGTGCCGGAGGCCGCCCCGGTGGTGGGTTATTTCAACCCGAGCCTCGGGCGGGCCGGGGTGGAGGCGGCGGCCAACGATACCCTCCAGCAGGTCCGCTGGCCCCAGTGGCCCTGGTCCCTCCAGGCCGGCGTGGCCGCCCGGGACGTCCGGCTCACCGTGGATGCTAACCTTCAGACCCAGATATCCCGGCTCTTTGGGGGGCGGCCCGGTGCGGCGGTGGTCATGACCCCCGACGGCGCCGTCCTGGCCCTGGTCTCAAGCCCCACCTTCGACCCGAACCGCCTGGCGGCCGGCCAGCCCGATGAGGCCGCCCTGGGCTACCTTCGGAGGCTGCAGGCCGACAGCGAGGCCCCCCTCCTTAACCGGGCTACCCAGGGCCAGTACGCCCCAGGCTCCACCTTTAAGACGGTCACCCTGGCGGCGGCCCTGGAGCTGGGGGCAGTCAGACCCGACGAGGTCTTTGAATACCAGCTTAACCCCCGGGACGCCTCCCACCCGGTCCCCTGGCACACCAACGGCTTTGTCAGCTGCGGGAACATCTACCTGCTGGCCTCGGGCAGCCGGGTCCGGCTGGACCTGGCCCACGCCTACGCCTGGAGCTGTAACGTCACCCACGCCAACCTCGCCCTCCGCCTCGGGGCCCCGGCCCTCTTAGATTACGCCCGCCGTTTCGGCTTTGAGGCGCCGGTCCCCTTTGAACTGCCCACAACCCCAAGCCGGCTCCAGCAGCGGCCGGACTTCTTTACCGGCCCCGAAGCCCGGTACGCCCTGGCCTCGACGGGCATGGGGCAGGGGGAACTGCTGGTTACCCCCCTCCAGATGGCCCTGGTGGCGGCGGCCGTGGCCGCCGACGGCAAGGTTCCCCGGCCCCGCCTGCTGGCCGACCGGCCGGCCGAAACCTGGCGACAGGCCATCAGGCCCGACGTGGCCCACCAGCTCCGGACGTTTATGACCGTGTCGGTGGCCGAAGGGTGGGCCCGGCCGGCCGGGGTGGCGGGGGTGGCCGTGGCCGGCAAGACCGGGACGGCTGAGGCCGTGCCGGGGCGGCCGGCCCACTCCTGGTTCATCGGCTTCGCCCCGGCCGAGAACCCCCGGGTCGTCCTGGCGCTGGTGGTGGAGGAGGGGGGATCCAGCACCCAGGTGGCCGCCCCCCTGGCCTCCCAGATTTTGCGGGCCGCCCTGGCCGCGGCGAAATGACTCGAGCTCCGGCCGACGTCGAACTTGCCCTTTACCGGGCCGGATTCCGGGCCGTAGCCGGGGTGGACGAGGCCGGGCGGGGGGCCCTGGCCGGCCCGGTGGTGGCGGCGGCGGTGATCCTGCCCGACCCGTGGGACTGGGCGCCCGAGTGCCCCGTTATCGACAGCAAGCTGCTGACCCTGGAAGAGCGGGAGCGGGCCTTCGGGGTAATCGCCGCCTGCGCCCGCGCCTGGGGGGTGGGGCGGGCCGAGGTGGACGAAATCGAGGAGTTCGGTATCGGCCGGGCCAGCCTGCTGGCCATGGTCAGGGCCGTGGGGGACCTTAAGATTGCCCCGGACTGCGTCCTGGTGGACGGGCCCTGGTCGCTGGGGATCGGCCTGCCCGAGATACCCCTGGTTCAGGGGGAACAGCGGTCGGTTTCGGTGGCCGCCGCCTCCATCATCGCCAAGGTGACCCGAGACCGGCTTATGGCCTGCCTCGACCGGAAATACCCGGGCTACGGCTTCGCCCGCCACAAAGGCTACCCCACCGCCGAGCACCTGCGCCGGCTGGCCGAACTCGGCCCCTCGCCGGTCCACCGGCGCCGGTTCCGGCCGGTGGCCGACGTGCTGACCGGGGATGTCCCGGGCGGGTGAGGCCGGCCGCCGGGCGGAACGGGCGGCCCGGGACTACCTCGTAAGCCGGGGTTACACCATCCGGGAAGTGAACTTCCGGACCCGGTTCGGCGAGGTGGACATCATCGCCGAAAAGGACGACTGCGTCGTCTTCGTCGAGGTCCGGGCCCGGCGGGCCGGGGGGTTGGTGGGGGCGGCCGAATCCCTCACCGCCCGCAAGTTCCGGCGGCTGATTCAGGCGGCCCTCGAATACCGGGCCGGCCACCCGGAGCTTTCCCCGCAGGCCCGGTTCGACTTTATCGGGGTCGAGCTGGACGGGGCCGGCCGACCCCGTCGCCTGGAGCACATCGAGAACGCCCTGGAGGTCCCACCCGGCCTGCTATAATCAGAGGGAGTGTGAACCTTAAAATCGTGGGCCGGTTAGGCTATGCCGATCTACGAGTACCGCTGTAACCAGTGCCGGCGCAAATCCACCATATTCGTCCCGAGCGTATACAGCGTTTTCGAGCCGGCCTGCTCCCACTGCGGCAGCACCGACGTCCGGCGCCTCATCTCCGGCTTTGCCTTTGTGCGCTCCGAGGAGGACCGGCTGGAGCAGCTGGCCGACCCGAGCAACTTTGCCGACCTGGATGAGAACGACCCCCGCAGCGTGGCCCGCTGGGCCCGCCGCTTCAGCAGGGAGCTTGGGGAGGACCTGGGGCCGGAATTCGACGAGATGGTCGACCGGCTCGAGGCCGGCGAGGTGCCGGAGGAGCTGGGGGGCGAGGCGGACGAGGGCGAGGGTGGCGAAGAGGGGGACGAGCTTTAAAAATGCCCATCTATGAGTATCTGTGCCCGAACTGCGGCCGCAAGGTGAGCCTCTTTTACCTGTCGGTCCGGCAGGCCGAGGCCGAACCGGCCTGCCCCGAGTGCGGCGGCCGGGGCCTCAGGCGGCTCTTTTCCCGGTTCGCCGTCCACAAATCCGAGGCCGACCGGATGGCGGAACTGGGTTCGGCCATCGACCACCCCAGCGAGGAGTACTACAAGGACAGCCGCAATATCGGCCTCTGGGCCAAGAAGCGGCTTAAGGAACTGGGCGTCGAGCCCCCGCCCGGTTTTGATGAGGTCGTCGAAAAGGGCCGCTCCGGAGAGCTGCTTAAGGAGTACGAGATCCCTTGGTCGGAGCGGACCACCAACCCGTAACCCGCCCGAGCCTGGAGCTTGCCCGGCAGAAGGTCCGGGGCCTTTACCTTATAGTTGACCCGCAGGCCACCCGCGGCCGGGACGTGGTTGCCGTTGCCGAGGGCGCCATCCGGGCCGGCGCCAGGGTCGTCCAGTACCGTGATAAATTAAAAATGAAGGGTGAAATGTTGCCCGAAGTCCGGCGGCTGCGGGACCTGTGCCGGGAGGCCGGTGTGCTCTTCATCGTCAACGACCACGCCGACCTGGCCCTCGTGGCCGGGGCCGACGGGGTCCACGTGGGCCAGAAGGACCTGCCCGTGGCCGAACTGCGGCGCATCCTGCCGCCGACGATGGTTATCGGGTGCTCGACGAATAACCTGGTCGAGGCCCTGAAGGCCCGGGAGGACGGGGCCGACTACGTCGGGGTTGGGTCTATTTTCCCCACGGCCACCAAGACGGACACCCGGCCCGCCGGCCTCGACACCATCCGGCAGATCAAGGCGGCCGGCCTGGGCCTGCCGCTGGTGGCCATCGGGGGGATCAACCCCGAAAATGTGGCCGAGGTGGTTCGGGCCGGGGCCGACGCCTTCGCGGTGGTAAGCGCCGTCTGCGCCGCCGAAGACCCGGCGGCCGCCGCGGCGGAGCTTATTGCCCGGGCCGAGGCCGCCCTGAGGTGAAGATGCTGCGGACGCCCGAGTTTTACGAGACCATCGACCGCATCCGGGAGCACCTCGATGCCAAGTACGCCGCCCGGGAGGAGGCCCTGAAGCTGGCACGGGAGGTGGTGCGGGCGGCGGCCAACGCCGTCCGGGCGGTCCACCGGGGGGAGTTTGAGGCGGCCGAAGCCCTCTTGGCCGAGGGCCGCCAGAAGCTCCAGGCCGCCACCCAGTTGCTGGCCGAACACCCCGACATCCTCTGGGCCGGGTTCATCGGCGACGCCGCCAAGGAGCTGGTGGAGGCCCACGTGACCTTTGCCGTCATTGCCAACCGCCCCGTTCCCGGGCCCGACGAGCTTAAGGTGGAGCCTTTAAGCTACCTTCAGGGCCTGGCCGAGGCCGTCGGGGAGCTGAGACGTCACCTGCTGGACCTCATCCGCACCGGCCAGCTGGGCCGGGCCGAAGAGATCTTGGGCACGATGGACGCCATCTACGAGGTCCTCGTCGCCCTCGACTACCCCGACGGCATGACCGGGGGCCTAAGGCGGCTCACCGACCAGGTGCGGGGCATTCTGGAGCGCAGCCGCGGCGACCTGACCCTGTCGATCCGGCAGTGGGAACTGGCCAAATACCTGGGCGCGCGGGATATAATAGCGCCGCAAGAGGGACTTTAGTTAAAATAGTCGTGAAATTTTTCCCAATGTAAGGAGGCCGGGGATGAGCCTGGCGATTTTAGGTCCCATCGGGGGGCTGGTCGGCCTGCTGTTTGCCGGCCTGACGGCTTACTGGGTTCTAAAACAGGAGACCGGTCGGCCGGAGATGGTGCGCATCTCCCGGGCGGTCCAGGTGGGGGCCACGGCTTTTCTCCTGCGGGAGTATCGCACCCTGGTGCCCTTTGCCGTCGTGGTGGCGGCCATCCTCGGCATCGTGGTCCATCCCCTTACCGCCCTCTGCTATCTGGTGGGGGCCTTCTGTTCGGCCCTGGCCGGCTTTATCGGGATGAATGTGGCCGTCCGGGCCAACGTTCGGACGGCGGCCGCCGCCGTCCGCAGTCTCAACGACGCCCTGCGGGTCGCCTTCTCCAGCGGGACGGTTATGGGCATCACGGTGGTGGGGCTGGGGGTGCTGGGGCTTTCGGTCCTGTTCCTGGCCATCGGCGACCCGAACATTGTGGCCGGGTTCAGCTTCGGGGCCTCGTCCATTGCCCTCTTTGCCCGGGTTGGGGGCGGCATCTACACCAAGGCGGCCGATGTGGGGGCCGACCTGGTGGGCAAGGTAGAGGCCGGCATCCCCGAAGACGACCCCCGCAACCCGGCCGTTATCGCCGATAACGTCGGCGACAACGTCGGGGACGTGGCGGGGATGGGCGCCGACCTTTTCGAGTCGTACGTGGGGTCCATCGTGGCCGCCCTTGCCCTGGCGGCCATGACCCCCTGGGGGGAGGCTGCCTACGGCCTGCCCATCCTGCTGGCGGTGGCCGGCATCGTCGCCTCCATAATCGGCACATTCTTCGTCCGGGTGGGGGAGACGCCGGAGATGGGCCGCCTGCTCAATGCCCTGCGGGCCGGGGTCTTTGTGGCCACCGTCCTGGTGGTGCTGGCCACCCTGGGCCTGGCCCTGTGGCTTGGGGTCGGCCTCGGCCTCTTCTGGGCCACGGTGGCCGGGCTGCTGGGTGGGGTGGCCATCGGCCTGAGCACCGAGTTTTTCACCTCCTACTTCTATGGGCCCACCCGGCAGGTGGCGCAGGCGGCCCGGACGGGGCCGGCGACCGTCATCATCGGCGGGCTGGCCGTGGGGATGCTGAGCAACGTCCTGCCGATGCTCATCATGGCCGCGGCCATCTACGTGGCCTACGTTTTCGGCGGCCTTTACGGGGTGGCCCTGGCCGGGGTGGGCATGCTCTCGACCCTGGGAATTACCCTGGCCACGGATGCCTACGGCCCGGTGGCCGATAACGCCGGCGGTATCGCCGAGATGACCCACCTTCCCCCGGAGGTCCGCCAGCGGACGGACGCCCTCGACTCCCTGGGCAACACCACGGCGGCCACCGGCAAGGGGTTCGCCATCGGCTCGGCCGTGCTCACCGCCCTGGCCCTGCTGGCGGCATACTCCCAGGCGGTCCGACTGGACATTATGAACCTGCTGGACGTGCGGGTGATGATCGGGGCCCTCATCGGGGCGGGCATGCCGTATATCTTCTCGGCCTTGGCCATGTCGGCCGTGGGCCGGGCGGCCTTTGAGATCGTTAACGAGGTGCGCCGCCAGTTCAAGGAGATTCCGGGGCTTATGGCCGGGGAGGCCTCGCCCGACTACGCCCGCTGCGTGGACATCAGCACCCGGGCCGCCCTCCGGGAGATGATTCTGCCGGGCCTGCTGGCGGTGTTGGTGCCACCGGCCGTCGGGTTCGCCCTGGGGGCCGCCGCCCTGGGCGGCCTGCTGCTCGGGGCGATCCTGAGCGGCTTCCTGCTGGCCGTTACCATGGCCAATTCCGGGGCCGCCTGGGACAATGCTAAAAAATATATTGAGGCCGGCTATCTGTTAGACGAGAACGGCCAGCCCATCCGGAAGTCGACGCCGGTGCACGCCGCCGCGGTGGTGGGGGATACGGTGGGCGACCCCTTCAAGGACACCGCCGGGCCCTCCCTTAACATCTTAATAAAACTTATGAGCATCGTTTCCCTGGTCCTGGCACCGCTTTTTATTTAAAAACCCTTGAGCTACCCCTCCGGGTAGCCGTAGTAAGGAGGCACGCCAGCATGGAGCTAGTGTGGGTAGTACCGGCTTCGGGCCTTTTAACCCTTTTACTGGTGGCCTACCTCGCCTGGGACGTCCTCAGGCGGGACACGGGCACACCGGACATGAAGGCCGTTGCCGACATGATCTACGAGGGGGCCGTGGCCTTCCTCAACCGCCAGTACCGGACGATCCTGCTGCTGGCGGTGGTTACGGCCGTCATCGTTGGGGCCGTCATCGGCTACTTCGACCGGAGCTTCGAGCTCGGGTGGCGGACCGCCGTGGCCTTCCTGGTCGGGGCCTTCTCCTCGGCCGTCTCCGGCTTCGTCGGGATGTACGTGGCGGTCCGGTCCAATATCCGGACGGCCAGCGCTGCCCTGCGCAACCTTAACGAGGCCATAAACGTGGCCCTGCGGGGCGGGGCGGTTTCGGGGTTCTTGGTGGTGGGCCTCAGCCTGATCGGGGTTGCGGTTATCTTTGCCCTCTACGGGGCGATGTTCGGGTCGGAGGGGATGCGCCAGGCCCCCTTCTTGATCGTGGGCTACGGCTTTGGGGCCAGCTTTGTGGCCCTCTTCGCCCAGCTGGGGGGCGGCATCTACACCAAGGCGGCCGATGTGGGGGCCGACCTGGTGGGCAAGGTGGAGGCCGGCATCCCCGAAGACGACCCCCGGAACGCGGCGGTTATTGCCGACCTGGTTGGGGATAACGTGGGCGACTGTGCCGGCCGCGGGGCCGACCTCTTCGAGTCCACGGCCGCCGAAAACATCGGCGCCATGATCCTGGGGGTTGCCGTGGCCCGGGCGACCGGCAACGACGCCTGGATCTTATTCCCCCTGGTGGTCCGGGCCTTCGGTCTGCTGGCCTCGGCGGCGGGCCTCTTTTTCGTCCGGGGCCGGGAGGGTGAGGACCCGATGCGGGCGCTGGACCGGGGGTACTACGTCGCCCTGGTCCTCTCGGCCGTCTTCCTGTTCGTAACGACCCGGTTGATGCTGGGCGACGCCTGGATGTGGTTCTTCTTTGCCGGCCTCACGGGCCTCCTGACCAGCATCGCCTTTGTCTACATTACCCAGTACTACACCTCGGGCACCTGGCGGCCGGTTAAGGAGATCGCCGACGCCGCCCGCACCGGCCCGGCGACGACGATAATCGTGGGTATGGCCGTCGCCTTCGAGACGACGGCCAGCACCGCCCTGGTGGTGGGTGCCGCCCTGCTGGCGGCCCACTGGTTCGGCACCATGTCCGGCCTGCCCCACGGCGGCCTCTTCGGCACGGCGGTGGCCACTATGGGCATGCTGATGACCGCCGCCTACATCCTGGCCATGGATACCTTCGGGCCCATCACCGACAACGCGGCCGGCATCTGCGAGATGTCCCACGCCCCGGCCTCGGCCCGGCGCATCCTGGACGCCCTGGATGCGGTGGGCAATACGACCAAGGCCCTGACCAAGGGCTACGCCATCGGTTCGGCGGCCCTGGCGGCGTTCCTGCTGTTCAGTGCCTACCTGGACCGCCTGGCCGAGCTGGGGCGGCCCCTCCAGGCCGTGGACCTTTCCAAGGTTGAGGTCTTCGTCGGGGCCCTGCTCGGGTCGATGCTCGTCTACCTGTTCAGCTCCCTGGCCATCCGGGCGGTGGGTCACGCCGCCTCCGCCATCATCGAGGAGGTCCGCCGCCAGTTCAAGGCCGACCCTGGCATCCTGGCCGGAACCTCCCGGCCGGACTTTGCCCGGTGCGTGGATATAACGACCCGGGCAGCCCTGCGGGAGATGGTGGCCCCCGGGCTTCTGGCGGTGGGCATGCCGGTGGCCGTCGGGATTCTCCTCAAGGCTGAGGCAACGGCCGGCCTGCTGATGGTGGGGACCATTGCCGGCATCCTGCTGGCCACGGTCCTCAATAACGGCGGCGGGGCCTGGGATAACGCCAAAAAGTACATTGAGGCCGGTTACCTGCTGGACGAGAACGGCCAGCCCATCAAGAAGGGCACCCCCATCCACGCCGCCGCGGTGGTGGGGGACACGGTGGGCGACCCCTTCAAGGACACCGCCGGACCATCCCTGCACGTCCTGGTCAAACTGCTGGCCACCGTCACCCTGGTGATGTCGCCCCTCTTTCTGTGAGAAGTCGCTGCTGGGCGGCCGAACGGCCGCCCAGCAGTATTTCTAAATTTCCCACCAGGCCTCCGTTAACCGGCGGGGATTTTCCTTAAGGAGGACCACATCCGGGCCGTCTTAAGGCCGCAGCCTGCCACTGGGCCGGACTTGGGCCCAGGGATTCCGGGCGTCATGGCCTTGACGGACCGCCCGCACCCGGCTAAACTTGGGGACGGTTTAGCCGGTTTGCGGCGGATGTCTGCGCGGCGTACTCTGCAGCTGGCCCGGTCCGTAATTCTTCTGGGCCTGCTGTTAGGCCCGCTAATTTTCGGGCCGACCCCGGCCGCCCGGGCCGATGTAAGCCCCCTGCGCTTCACCGGGTCTGCCTTTGTGGACCCGGCCGGCCGGTCGGTGTTCGTGGTGGGGGCCAATTACGCCGGGCCCACCGACCGGGCCTGGGTTTACTGGGAAGACGGGCAATTTGACCCGGCCCTGGTGGCGGCCGACTTCGACCGGCTGGCGGCGGCCGGGGTGAAGGCCGTCCGGATTTTCGTCCGGTCGGCCCTGGCCCGGGACATTCGGGCCGGCCGCTGGTCCAAGCTGGACACGGTGGTAAGCCTGGCGGCCCAGCGAAACCTGCACCTGCTTATTACGTTTAACGACTACCGGGAAGACGACCTGGCCCGGGAGGCCGCCCTCAATCAGGCCATTGCCGCCCGCTACCGGGGAAATCCGGCGGTGCTCGGCTACGACCTTAAGAACGAGCCCCACTTCTACGACCTGGCCGTGGCCATCTACCCCGGGGGACCCCCGCCCCTTCAGACGGATGCCCTCATCCGGGCCTACGGGGAGCGGATTCCCTGGTCCGATATCCCCCGCTGGCGGCAGGAAGAGGGCCGGGGCCTGGTGCCCGAGCGGTTCAACGACACCCAGGCTTACTATTACGCTAACAACTACCGGCTCTTCCGGGAGTTTGCGGCCGAAGCCGCCGCCTGGGTTGCGGCCCGGGACTACGCCGTCTCGGTGGCCGACTACATAATCTCCCCGGATGCGGCCAAATGGCAGCCCCTCATTCAGGCCCTGGACCAGACCCTGGCCGCCTGGATAGACGCCCGCCTTGGGCCGATAAAACAGGCCGATCCGGAAAAGCCCGTAACCGTCGGCTACAGCGACCTGATCCTGGCGTCTTTGCCGGCCAATCGGGCCCTCGACTTCATCTCCTGGCACCGGTTCCCGGCGGCCACCGGCGTCAACTTCAGCCGGATGTTCCAGGCCCTCGAGACCCTCTCCAAAATCTTCCCAGACCGGCCGGTAATCCTCGAAGAGTTCGGGTTTGCCACCTACCAGCTGGACCCGGCCGAAGCCGCCCTTTACGAGTCGGCCGTTCTGCTCCGCTCCTTCGCCCAGGGCCGACCCGGGGCCTTCAAGTGGCAGGCCAACGACCTCGCCGTCGGGGCTAACCCCATGGAAAACACCTACGGCCTTTTCAACCCCGACGGCACCCCGAAGCCCAGCGCCCTGGCCTTCAAGGCCGCTTCGGAGTTCATTCGGGCGGTGGGCTCCGCCGGCTTCCAGTGGTTTGATACGCCCCAGGGGCCGGCCTTCCGGGCGGCCGCCGAGAACGGCTGGGCCCTGGGCCGGGTCCTCAGCCTGCCGGAGGCCGGCATCTCGGCCGAAAGCCCCGTCCCGGCCGCCCAGCTGTTTATCTGGCGGCCGGCCCCGGACCGTCTCGAGGTCCGGGCCAACGCCCCGACCAGGCTTACCCTGAACCTGGCCGGCGGTAAGCTGATCCCCCGCTGGCAGCCCGGCTGGGCGGTGCTGGTTTCGGGTCCGGCAGGCATCAGCCGGGTAAACCCGGCCGGCGGCGTAATTCAGCTCGATGTCGAGCCCGGCAAGGCCTACACCATTCGGGCCCAGTCCCCGAACGCGGCCGCCGGGATGGTCGACGCCAAAATCGAGCTGGTCTTCCCCCACGACCGGGCCGGCCGGCCCCAGCCCGTGGATAAGGCGCCGCTGGTGAACGTTTTGGTCTATCTTTTCGAGGCCGACAGCCTGCAGCCGGTGGCCTGCAACCTGCCGGTGGAGGTCCGCCTGCGCCGGGCCTCCAACCTGGTGGACGGCGCGGGCAACGCCGTGAACGTGCCGGCCCGTTACCAGAGCCCGCCGGGTCAGCCGGTCCTCCGGCGGGTGGGGGACAAGGTCTTCCAGGCCTGGGTCTTCAACGACGTACCCGTCGGGTTCTTCGAGACCCCCGGCCTTGACCCGACCCGCAGCAAGGACTTCTACCTGGTCGAGGTTAAAGGTGTGCCTTACCGGAGCAACGTCTGGGCCCACGGGGCCGACGCCCGAACTTACCTGCCGGCCCAGAGCCCGGTAACTGCCGGTCCCTTCAGCCAGGCCGAGCCCGTGGTCCAGTTGGTCTGGCCCCACAGCGGCGGTCAGCCGGCCCCTGTAGACCGGGCCACCCACGTCAACATCGGGGTCGACCTGACCGACCCGCAGACGGGGGCTTCGGCCCCGGCTAGTTTCCCCAACCGGGTGGCGTTGCTCTGGAGCCTTAATACGGGTATTCTTCAGCCCCTCAAGGCGGCCGACGGCGTAATCCAGGTCCAGGATGCGGGCGGGACACCCCACCCCCGCTGGGTCTTTAACAACGTGCCCGTTGAGGCCGCCCGGGACCCGGTAAACAAGTACTATTTCGTTGCCGCCATTGAGGGCACGGCCGCCCCGGTGGCGGTCTGGGCCCATGGGGCCGACGCCCGAACTTACCTGCCCCAGCCAGACATCCCCGACGGCAGCGGCCCGGGCTGTGAATAGGTGGTGGGGTTTATGGGGCCTGCTCCTGCTCGGCCTGGCGATGGTGCCGGGGCGGGCATCCTGGGGCCAGCCGGCCCTCCAGGCGGTGGATGCCGCCGACCGCTTCGGCTTTGCGTTTATAAACGGCATAGCGGCCGACGGCCGACCCTACGCCGTAACCGACCTGCGCTACCAGCAGGCCCTGGATGCCGGGGCCCGCTGGACCCGCTGGCCCTTTTACTGGTACACCGTCGAGCGGCAACCCGGCGTCTTCGATTACTCGGCCGTCGACCAGGTGGTCAACGCCGACCTGGCCCGGGGCTTAAAAATCAACGCCATCCTGATGGGCACCCCAACCTGGGCCGCAACCTCAACGGGGGCCGGCATCCAGCAGGTCCCGGGGGGGCGCTATGGGGCGTTCGCCCTGGGCGGGGCCGAAACCAGCCCGCCTAAAAACTTAAACCTGCCCGTCTTTGCCGACGGCACGGACCTTCCAGGACCCGGCAAGGCGATAAACCCGGAGAACTACTGGGCCAGGTTCGTTTACAACACCGTAAAACGCTACGCCCCCCGAATCCGGACCTGGGAGGTGTGGAACGAGCCGGACCTGGGGCCGCCCTCCACGTTCCGGTTCTGGTCCGGGAGCCGGGCGGATTACGTCCGGCTGCTTAAAGTTGCGTACCTGGCGGCCAAGGCCGCCGACCCGGAGGCCCGGGTCCTCTTCGGGGCCCTGGCCTTCTGGACCGACCAGACCTTCTTCCCCGACGTTCTCCGGATCATCCGGGCCGACCCCCAGGCCCCGGCCAACAACTACTTCTTCGACGCCCTGCCGGTTCACCCGTACATCTCTCCCTACGCCCTGACCTTCCTGGTGGACACCGTGCGAAACTACCTGGCCGGCTTCCAAATTCCCCCAAAGCCCATCTGGGTAAACGAAACCAACATCCCCGTCTGCGGCGACGATAAGGTGAGCCCCTACCTGCCCTGCCCCCAGAAGTGGCGGGGCAGCCCCTCGGAGCAGGCGTCCTTTGCCCTGGCGGTGGGGGCCCTGGGTGCGGCCTACGACCTGGAAAGGCTTTTGATCTTTCAGCTTTACGACGACTACGTCGGCTACCAGGAGTGGTACGGGGTAATCCGGAACGACGCCTCGCCCCGGCCGGCCTACACCGCCTACCGGACGGCCGCCCGGTATTTTTCGAATTACGTAACGGCCCGGCGGCGGGAGGAGGGGCCGGCCGACCGGGTAACCCTGGGGGGCGTCCGGCTGGGCGATAACTTATACCGGGTGAGCGTGGTTTGGAACCGCTCGGCCGGTCCGGTAACCTACTGGCTTGAGGCGGCCCCGGCCGCCCAGGCCGTCTCGGTCCTGGACAAATACGGTCAGCCGGCCCCGGTCCTGCAGTCTTTGAGCGGCGGCTACCGCATCAGCCTGCCCCCCGTAGCCAACCCGGACCTGGGCATCGGCGAGCCCTACATCGTTCTGGAGCGGGTCCCGCCCGACACCGCCCCGCCGGTGGCCGCCGTAAGCCCGCCGGCCGGTCCGGTGCCCGAGCGGTTCGCCGTCCGCTGGAGCGGCTCGGACAGCGGCTGGGGCGTAATGGGGTACGACGTGCAGGTTCGGGAAAAGGGCAGCCCTAGCTGGGGCTGGTGGCTGGTGGACACCGGGCTGACGGCGGCGGAATTTCAGGGGCAGTGGGGCCGCACCTACGAGTTCCGGGTCCGGGCCCGGGACTGGGCCGGCCTGACGGGCGAGTGGAGCCCGGCGGTTGCGTTTCAGGTGGGGTGTGCGGCGGCCGGGGCCGCCTCCACCCAGGCGGCACCCTTAAGCGGGGGCTTTCGCCTCTTCTTCCCAGTAATCCGCAACGCCTCGCCCGGGTGTTAAGCGGGGTGGCCTCAGCCGGCGGCCGCCGCCGGCCGCAGGTGCTCGGCCAGGACCCGCTTGAGAAACGCCCGGGCCGAACGGACCGACACGGCCGCCCCGGTGTCGGCCCCGGTCATGATCGTGTTTATGCCGACGACCCGGCCGTCGGCATCCACCAGGGGGCCGCCCGAGTTGCCCGGCCGGAGCCGCAGGTTAACCAGGACCCACTCCCGCCCGGCCTCGTCGGCGGCCACCCCGGTCACCACCCCAAAGCTTGCGGCCGCCTCAACCCCCCACGGGTACCCCAGGGCCAGGACCAGGCTTCCGGGGGCCGGCTCATCGGCGGCCAGCTCCAGGGCCGGCAAGCCGCCGGCCCTAACCAGGAGGGCGGCCAGGTCGCCGGTCGGGTCCCGGCCCAGAACCTTGGCGGGGAGCTGCCGGCCATCGGCCAGCCGCACCCAGATGGGCTCGCCCCGGACGACGTGGGCGTTGGTGAGAATCAGGCCCTCGGGATGGACGATGATCCCCGAGCCGACCCCGAAGACCCCCCGAACCCCAACCCGGACCAGGGCGGCCCGGGCGGCGGCGGCCAGGTCCGCTAGTTCGCCGTTAAGCTCCAGCAAGAACTTTGTCATCGCCGCCTCCGGCTAAGACCTTTCGGCCGGTATCACGGTAAGTTCGGCCGGCTGGCCGCCCCGCAGCACCCGCAGGGTGAGGGGTTGGCCGATGCGGTCGGCCGTGAGCTGGGCCAGCAGTTCGTCGGGCCGGCTCACCGGCTGGTCTCCGACGGCGATGATGACGTCGCCGACGGTGAGGCCGGCCCGGTCGGCCGGACTACCCGTCTCCACCGAGACCACGATGAGGCCCATCGCCCGCCCGACCCGCTCCCGAACGGCGTCTGGCAGGCGCACCGGCTGGGAGGCGATCCCCAGGTAGGCCCGCCGGATCCGGCCGTGGGCGAGGAGGGTCTCCACCACCCGGCTGAGGGTGTTGGTCGGTACGGCCACGCTTACGCCCCGGGCCAGGGCCGAGGTGTTCAGGCCGACAACGGAGCCGTCGGCGCCCACCAGGGCCCCGCCCGAGAAGCCCGGGTACATGGCCACGTCGGTCTGCAGGTAGTTATCGAGCTGGCCGCCGGGCAGGGCCCGCCAGGATCCACCGAGGGCGCTGACGATCCCGAGGGTTGCCTGGAGCTCGCGGCCCGGCCGGGCCACGGCCACGACGATGTGGCCCACCCGCAGGTTTTCCACGCCCCCGATCCGGGCCGGCTTAAGGCCTGACGCCTCGGACCGGAGAACGGCCAGGTCGGTGGAGGGGTCCCGGCCGACCAGCCGGGCCCCGACCGTCCGGCCGTCGGGCAGGCCCACCTCGATCCGGTCTTCCCGCTCGATGACGTGGTCGGCGGTGACGATAACCCCGTCGGCGGACCAGATGATGCCGCTGGCCCCGAAATGGGGCCGGGCACCGACCCGAACAACGCTTTCGCCGGCGGTCCGGACCAGGGCCGCCAGCTCGTCGGAGAGGGCCTTGATGCGGTCGAACACGGCTTAAAACCTCCTCAGCTTTCTACAAGAAGCTTAAGGCCCGGGCAGGGGTAAAACATCGGTAATTCGGGTAGGTAGCGGCCCGGAAAAAAGGCTAGATGGCAATAAGCCCCAGGCGGGCGGCGATCACCACCGCCTCCGTCCGGCTCCGGGCCCCCAGCTTGGACATGATGGTGTTCACGTGGAACTTGACGGTGTGCTCGCTGATGCCGAGCCGGCGGGCAATTTCCTTGTTGGAGAGGCCGTAGGCGATGAGACCCAAAACCTGCCGCTCCCGGGGGGTTAGGGTTTCGGGAGGTTCCCCGGGCCCGGCGGGCCGCAGAATGCCGGCCGCCGGTAAAAGCTCCGGGTCCAGGACCGACATCCCCCTGACCGCGGCCAGGAGGCCCAGGACAAGGGTGTCGGCGTCGGCCGTGCGCCCGAGGACTCCCCGGACCCCGGCCCGCAAGGCGGCGGCTGCCGGCTCCGGCCGCCCGGCCAGAACCACCACCGGCACCCCGGAGGTCGTCAGCTCCAGCAGCGGGTCCAGGTCCGGTTCGGGGGCAGCCCCCAGGTCCCACAGGACCACCCGGGCCTGAGGGGCGAAGAGGGCCGCATCCTCCGGGCCGGTCAGGCCGACGATGCTCAGCTCGGGCCGGTCCTCAAGCCTGGCGGCCAGACCGTCCCGAACCAGGGGGTCGGCGGCCACGATGAGGACGGCAACGGGCGGGTCTAAAGGGCCGTCCATATGTCGCCTAAATCCGTTATACTTCCGGTGGGATCAGAGATGAAAGCCGGCACCGGACTCAGGCCCAGGCTCTGGCTTCTGGCCCTCTACACCGTGCCCGACGTCGGCGCCCTCCGGGAGGCCGACTTCATCGCCCGGTGGCTCATCATGGGTCGGGCGGCCGTGCTGGTGATGACGGCCGTCTCGGCCCTCCTGGGCGGCCTTTTCGCCCAGCTTTCGGGGGTCTTTGAGCCCGTCCGATTCCTGGCGGCCACCTGCGGCCTGCTCCTGGCCCACTTTGCCAGCAACCTGGCCAACGACTATTTTGATTTCATTCAGGGCAAGGATACCCCCGACTCGCCCCGGGTCCGGTACGGTCCCCACCCCCTGGCCCACCACGGGGCGTCCCCCGCCGGCCTGCTCCGGGCCACTGCCCTCAGCCTGGCCGGGGCCGCCCTGGCGGGACTTTATTTAACCTGGGCGGCCGGACCGGGGGTGCTGGTCTTCGCCCTGCTGGGCCTGCTCATTCTGCTGGCCTATACGGGGGGACCCCTGCCCTTAAAGTACGTCGGCCTGGGGGAGCTGGCCGTCCTGGTGGTGTGGGGTCCCCTGATGGTCGGGGGCACCTATTACAGCCAGGCGGGCTTCGTCCCGGCCTGGGTCTTCTTCGGGTCTTTGCCCTACGCCCTGGGGGTTACCACCGTCCTGCTGGGCAAGCACCTTGATAAGGTCGATTTCGACCGGGGTCGGCGGGTCCGGACGCTGCCGGTAATTCTGGGGGAGGCCGGGGCCCGGCGGCTGACCCAGGGGCTTATCGTCTTAATGTACGTTACCGCCGCTGGGGTGGCCTTCTGGCAGGGGTTTCCGGGGATGCTGACCGTTTTGCTTAACCTGGGCGGGGCCTTTAAGACCTTAAAGTTTTTAAAACAGCCGAAGCCGCCCGACCGGCCCCTCTGGTACGTGGGGGGCACCTTCCTGCACAACCGCCGTTTCGGCCTCCTGCTCGTCGGCGGCCTGCTGGCCGAGGTCGCCGTCCGGCTCTTTCTGGGCCCTTAGCCGACCCGGTAGGCGGCCAGGCGGCTGGCCAGGTGGTGGGGAACCCGTCCTGCCAGCCAGGTACCCTTTGCCGTGTAGCGTTCGGCCCGGATATTCCCCTGCCGGCGGACGAGCTCTACCACCCCGGTGGCCTCATAAGGGATCTCCAGTTCGACGTCCACCATCGGCTGGGTGAGGGCATCCTGGATGCGGCGGCGCAGCTCGTCCAGGCCCCAGCCGGTGGTGGCCGACGTAAGGACCACCCCCGCCGGGTCGAGGCGGAGCCGGCGGGCGAGCTCGGTCCGCCGGCCGAGGCCGGTGGGGCCGGGCAGGCGGTCCACCTTGTTAAGGACGGTGAGCACCGGCTTCTCGTCCAGGTTCAGGTCGGCCAGGGTTTCCAGCACCACCTCCACCTGCCGGGCGGCGTTGGGGTGGGAGACATCCACCACGTGCAGGAGCAGGTCGGCCTCCGCCAGCTCCTCCAGGGTCGCCCGGAAGGCGGCCACCACCGTCGGGGGCAGCTTCTGGATGAAGCCGACGGTGTCGGTTAGAAGCACCTCCTGCCGCCCGGGTAGCACCAGCCGGCGGGTGGTGGGGTCCAGGGTGGCAAAGAGCTTGTCCTCGGCCGGCACCCCGGCCCCGGTCAGGGCATTGAGGATGGTGGACTTGCCGGCGTTGGTGTAGCCCACCAGGGCCACCACCTGGGTGCCGCTGCGCTTGCGCCGGCGGCGGTAGAGGGCCCGGTGCTGGCGGACGGCCTCCAGCTCCCGGCGCAGGCGGGCGATGCGGTCCCGGATGAGGCGGCGGTCCGTCTCCAGCTGGCTCTCACCCGGACCCCGGGTGCCGATGCCGCCGCCCAGCCGCTCCAGGTGGGACCACTGGCCGGCCAGGCGGGGCAGCAGGTACTCGTGCTGGGCCAGCTCCACCTGAAGCTGCCCCTCACGGGTCCGGGCCCGCCGGGCGAAGATGTCCAGGATGAGGACCGTCCGGTCGATGACCTTGGCCTGAATGGCGTTTTCCAGGTTCCGCTGCTGGCTGGGGCTAAGCTCGTCGTCGAAGATGACCAGGTTCGCCCCGAGGGCCCGCCGCAGGTCGGCAACCTCCTGGGCCTTTCCCCGGCCGATGTAAAAGGCGGGGTTTGGGGCCTCCAGCCGCTGCCGGACCACGGCCACTACCTCCGCTCCGGCGGTCCGGGTGAGCTGGGCCAGCTCGGCCAACGAATCATCGAGGGGCCAGCCGTTCTGGCGGCCAATGAGCTCAACGCCGACTAAAATTGCCTTTTCAACCGCAGTCATCTCACTCACGGTTTTTCCAGGCGACCAGCCGCCGCAGGGCCTCTTCCAGGCGGTCGTCCGGGGTGGTTAGGGAGATTCGGAAGTAGCCCTCGCCGTTCGGTCCGAAGCCGACGCCGGGGGTGACCACGACCGCGGTGGCCTCCAGCAGCCGGAGGGCGAACTCGACGGAGGGCTGGCCATCGGGGGTGCGGACCCAGAGGTAGAAGCCGGCCTTTGGCGGCCGGACCTCAAAGCCGGCTGTCCGGAGGGCTTCGACGGCCAAGTCGCGCCGGCGGCGGTAGACCCGGTTATTGGCCTCAACCCACTCGTCAGGGCCCCGCAGGGCGGTTATGGCCGCCCACTGGATCGCCTGTGGGATTCCCGAATCAAAGTTAGTCTTCACCTGGGTGAGGGCCCGGATGACCTCCGGGTTGCCCACGGCCATCCCAACCCGCCACCCGGTCATATTATACGTCTTCGAGAGACTGTGGAACTCCACCCCTACCTCCCGGGCACCCGCCACCTGCAAGAAGGAGCCGGGCCGGTAGCCGTCGAAGGCGACCTCGGTGTAGGCGGCGTCGTGGCAGACGACGATGTCGAACTGGCGGGCAAAGTCGACGACTTCCCGGAAGAAGGCCGCGTCGGCGGTGGCCCCGGTGGGGTTATTCGGGTAGTTGAGCCAGAGGATCTTGGCCCGCCGGGCCACCTCCGTGGGAACGGCCCCCAGGTCCGGCAGAAAGCCCCGCTCCTCTTTGAGGGGCAGGTAGAAAACCTCCCCGCCGGCGAAGACCGCCCCGGAAGTGTAGACCGGGTAGCCCGGGTCGGGCACCAGGACCGCATCCCCGGGGTCGATGAGGGCCAGGGGGATGTGGGCGATCCCTTCTTTAGAGCCGATAAGGGGCACCACTTCTGAGTTGGGGTCCAGGCTCACCCCGAAGCGGCGCCGGTACCAGTCGGCGATGGCGGCCCGGAGCTCGGGCAGGCCCTCGCTTTCCGGGTAGCGGTGGTTAGCCGGGTCCCGGGCGGCCCGGGTGAGGGCCTCGACGACCGGCTCCGGCGTCGGCAGGTCCGGGTCGCCGATGCCCAGGCTGACCACGTCCCGGCCCTCGGCCCGCAGCCGGCCGACGGTCCGGCTGATCTCGGCGAAAAGGTAGGGCGGCAGTAAATCCAGACGGCGGGAGGTTTTCATCTTTGGGGTCTCCTGGTCGGGCTGGTCTGGCGGGCGGCTCAATCCTCGAACCACTCGCCGACGAAGACTTCGGCAGCCGGGCCGGTCATCAGCACCTCGCCCCGGCCGTCCCACTCGATTTCGAGGGTGCCGCCGGGCAGTTCGACCCGGACCTTCTCGGGGGCGAGGCCCTTAAGGCGGGCGGCCACGGCCACGGCGCAGGCCCCGGTGCCGCAGGCCAGGGTGGGCCCGACCCCCCGCTCCCAGACCCGGACCCGGTAATGGTCCGGGGCGAGGCGGTTGACCGCCTCGAAGTTGGTTCGCCGGGGGAAGAGGGGGTGATGCTCCACCTTCGGCCCGACCTGCTCCAGGGGGAAGGCTTCGACGGGCTCATCCAGGAAGGCTACGGCGTGGGGGTTGCCCATGGAGACGAAGGTCAGGGCCAGCCGGTGGCCGTCCACCGGGAGCGGGTGGTCGACGATGGGCCCGGGGCCCGGCAGGTCCACCGGGACGTCGGTCGGGTCGAGGCGGGGCCGGCCCATGGCCACCCGGACGGCCTCCACCACGCCGCCCCGCCGGATCAGCCGCAGCCGCTGGATTCCGGCCAGGGTCTCCACTTCCAGCTCGTCCTGGTCGGCCGGGATGTAGCTGTGGTCGGCCAGGTACTTGGCGAAGCAGCGGATGCCGTTGCCGCACATCTCCGCCTCGGAGCCGTCGGCGTTGATGATGCGCATTTTGAAGGGGGCCTTTTCCCCCGCTTCCAAAAGCAGAAGGCCGTCGGCCCCGATGCCGAAGTGGCGGTCGCACAGCCGGGGCGCCAGCCGGTGCCAGTCGAGCCGGCGGTTCCGGGCATCGAAGAGGATGAAGTCATTTCCCAGGCCGTGGAGTTTATAGAACCGCACGGTCGGCCTCTCCTCCGGGTCTCGCTTTTAGAATACCACGGCCCCGGCCTTACCCTCTACCGGCCAGGTGACGCCCCACCAGGGCCGCCGCCTTCTCGACCAGGTCGGGGTCGTCGGCCTCCAGCCAGGTTATCCTGGGGTCGTTAAGCCGAAACCAGGCGTACTGGTGGCGGGCGTAGTTGTGGATTTCGCCTTTGGTGCGGGCGATGGCCTCTTCCAGGGAGATTTCCCCTTTGAGATATCTTACGAGCCAGCGGTAGCCGTGGCCGGTAAGGGCCGGAAGCTCCGGGGAGTAGCCCTTGTCCAGGAGCCGGCGGACCTCGTCCAACCACCCGGCGGCCGCCATCTCCTCCAACCGGCGGTCGATGCGGCCGTAAAGCTTTTGGCGGTCCAGGGTAAGGCCGATAATGAGGGGGTCCCAGGGGGGCGGGTTCTTACGCCTGAGCTCGGAAAACTTCCGGCCGGTTTTGGTTATAACCTCGAGGGCCCGGATCACCCGCCGCAGGTTCCGGGGGTCGATCCGGGCCGCGGCCTCGGGGTCCAGGGCTCTAAGCTCGGCGTAGAGGGCTTCGGCCCCCTCCCGTTCGGCCCGCTCCTGGAGGCGGCGGCGAAGCTCCGGGTCCGGGGGAACCGGGGGTACCTGGTAGCCTTCCAGGAGGGCCCAGACGTAGTGGCCGGTGCCCCCCACCAGGATGGGGAGCCGGCCCCGGCGGGCGATATCTTCGACGGCCTGGCGGGCCAGGCGGGTGTAGAGGGCGACGCTGAATTCCTCGTCCGGCCGGACGATATCAAAGAGGTGATGGGGAATTCGGCGCCGGACCTCGGGCGGTGGCTTGGCCGTTCCGATGTCCAGACAGCGGTAAACCTGGCGGCTGTCGGCATTGATAATTTCGCCGCCGAACCGCTCGGCCAGGGCAATGGCCAGGTCAGACTTGCCCGTGGCCGTCGGCCCGACGACCACCACCAGCTTCGTCCCCCCGGGCATCAGTCGATGCGGGGGTCCAGCCGCCCGGCCGCCTTAAGGGCGCGGAAGATTTCGGCCGTCCGGCGGATGCCCTGGGCCAGGGGGGTATAAGGGACCTGCCCGCCCAGGAACTCCCGGAGCCCCCGGTCGTCCAGCTCGGGGGGGAGGGGCAGGGGCGGGCCCTCCCAGCCGATAAGACCCCGGCTTTCGGGCAAGACCTCCCCAAGCTCGGCCAGAAATTCCTCCACCGAGACCACACTGCCCCGGATGTTGAAAACCGGCGCCCCGGCCGCCTCCCGGCGGGCGGCGGCGATGAAGATTCTGGCCACGTCTTCGGCGTACTGGAGGTCGAGCCGGCCGCCGAACCGGATTTTAAAGGGCACCCCCAGCACGGCGGCCTTGATGGCCTTGGTCGGGTCCGAGGTAAGGCCCTGGTCCCGGCCGACCCCGTAGACGGCCCAGGGCCGCAGGCCCACCGACGGGACGCCATAATCCTGCCAGTAAAGGCGGGCCGTGCCCTCGTTGGCCTGCTTGTATATGCCGTAAAGGGTTTCGGGCCGCTGGGGGGCGTCGTCGGGGAGGGGGGCGGCCTCCCCGTAGAAGCTGGGCGGGCCGAAGACGGCCACCGAGCTGGCGTAGACCAGGGACCGGATCCACAGGCGGCGGGCCGCCTCGAAGATGTTTACGGTCCCCACCACGTTTACCAGGGCGCCCCGGACCGGGTCGGCCCGGCAGAAGGGGATCTGGAGGGCGGCCAGGTGGATGACCCGGTTCACCCGGTGCCCTTCCAGCACCCGGAGCACCCCGTCGAAATCCGTAATGTCCAGCCTGACGAAGGTTACGGAAAGCAGGGACTCGGGCGGGACCAGCTGGGCCAGTCGGCGGGGCTCCGGGTCGATATCCGCCCCGACGACGGGAATGCCCGCCTCCCCCAGGAGTTTTATCACCCACGAACCGATGCAGCCGGAACTGCCCGTAACTAAAAACCGCTCTTCGGTCATTTTTCTAACCAGGTGTCCACAAGCTCGTAACTGCCGGGCCCCGAGTGGGGCCGGTAGCCCCGCACGTAAGGCTGCCAGAGGCCGAAACGGTTTAAAGAGACCAGGCCGATAAAATACTGCTGTTCGGCCAAATAAGCCTGGATTTCATCCAGAAGCTGTTTGCGGGCGGCCTTGTTTAGAATCCGCCGCTGACGGCGGATAAGCTCGGCCAGGAGCGGGTCGGGGGGCGGACCCGACCCCTCGAACATTACGGTGAGCTGTTCGTCGGGGTCCAAGAAGAAGCCGTAGGCCTCCAGGGTGAGCTCGGCCGGGCCGTCCCCGGGGGCCAGGTCGACCCCGACCTGCCCGAACTGCTCCCGCAGGGCCTCAAACCAGGCGGATGGCGCCCGGAGCCTGAGGCCGAGCCCCCGCAGGCCGGCCTCGGCCGCCAGCTCCCCGGCCAGCACCGGGTCGAAGCCGTAGTAGCGGGCGGCCGGCCCCAGCCGCTCGCCGGCCAGGGCCCACTCCACCAGGGCCAAACTTAAGGGGCCGGCGGGGGCCCCATGCCCCCGGCCCAGCTGGCCCAGGAGGGCCTGACGGTCGACGGCCAGGGCCAGCGCCTGTCGGGCCCGCCGGTCGGCGAGGGGCGGGAGGTCGGCCCGGACTTTTAGATAAAAAGACTCGGCCCCCACCACCTCTTCGGCCTGGACGTCGGGCCGGGCCTGGCGGACGGCGTCGAACTGGGCGGGGGAGGTGGTCACGGCGGGTGGGATGATGTCCAGGGCCCCCGCGCGGAAATAGGCCAGCCGGGCGGTCTCGTCGGGGATGATCAGCCAGTGGACCTCATCCACGTACGGGCGGCTAGGCCGGAAATAAGCGGGGTTTTTCCGGAAGATCAGGCTTATTCCCGGGAAACGCTCGTGGAGGATGAAGGGGCCGGTGCCGACGGGACTGGTCTTCAGGGCTGCCTGCTGGCCCACCAGCTCCCGGGGGAGGATCCAGCCGTAGGGGCCGGCCAGGTAGTGGATAAAGGGGGCGGTGACCTCTCTGAGGATAACTTTAACGGTGTACTTGTCGGGGACCTCCACCCGGTCGATGCGGCCGAAGTGGAGGCGGTGGCGGGGGTCGGGGCTGCCCATGAGCCACTCCAGGGTCGCCCGAACGTCATCGGCCACCAGCTCCCGGCCGTTGACCGGCGGCCTGGGGTGAAACCTCACCCCCTTGCGCAGGTGGAAGGCGTAGGTGACCTCGTCGGTCTGCTCCCAGCTTTCTACCAAGTCCGGCTCGGGGATGAGCTGGTTGGGGTCGACCTCCCGCCCGGTTCGGAAGCGCACCAGTCGGGAGTAGATAAGGCCCATAAGGGGTAGGGCGGCGGGGACGCCGGCATGGGGGTCAAGACTGACGGGGTCGGTGTGGTAGCCGACCTTGAGGACGCCCCCTGGCCTGGGGTCGAGCCCAGGCCGTGTCTCAGCGGCGGCCTCCCGGCCGCCCGGAACCCGGCAGCCGGCCAGGCCCGCGCCCAGCAGGAGGCCCAGCGCTTCCCGTCGGCTCAGCCTCGGCCCCACCTCAGCCTCCCCGCCCCGCCCGCCGCCCGGCCAGGGTGGCAGTTAGCCGGACAATTTCGATAAAATCGGCGGCCCGGAGGCTTGCACCCCCCACCAGGGCCCCGTCCACCTCCGGCTGGCCGACGAATTCCCCGATATTCTCGGGGGAGACGCTTCCCCCGTAAAGGATGCGAGTTCGGCCGGCGTAGTCGGACCCGAATTTTCGGGCGAGCAGGGCCCGGATCTGCACCACCACCTCGTTGGCCTGGGCCCCGGTAGCCGGACGGCCGGTGCCGATGGCCCAGACCGGCTCGTAGGCCACTACCAGCTCCCGGTCGGGCGGCCAGTCTTTAAGGCCGGCCTCCACCTGGCGGGTAACGACCTCCAGGGTCCGGCCGGCCTCGTTTTCGGCCAGGTTTTCGCCGACGCAGAAGATGGGCACTAGACCGGCCTGGGCGGCAGCCCGGAGCTTTCGGGCCACCGTCTCGTCGGTTTCGCCGAAATACTGCCGCCGCTCGCTGTGGCCCACGATCACGTATCGGCAGAAGGGCCGGAGCATGGCCGCCGAAATCTCGCCGGTGTAGGCCCCCTTCGGCTCCCAGTGGAGGTCCTGGGCCCCCAGGGCGATGGGAGTGTCCAGCAGGAGCTGGTAAATGGGGTAAATGGACGTAAAGGGGGGGCAGAGGGCGACGTCCACCTCCCGGCAAAGCTCGGCCAACCGGTCCGCCATGGCGGTCACCAGCCGCAACCCCTCGGGAACGGTGGTGTGCATCTTCCAGTTGGCGGCGATAAGGGGCCTGCGCATCGGCATTACGCCCCGAAGCGGGTGAGGCGGCCGGCGTGGGCCAGCATAAGGGGCATGAGGGCCGTGGCGGGGATCAGACCCAGGCCCCCCCGCCGGCACTCCGCCTCCCCGAATTTCTGGGCCCGGTCGGGCCGGCACCAGCGGGACCAGAGGACCACCGGCACCGGGTGCCAGGAGTGGGACCGGTAGGCCGCCGGGGTCGAATGGTCCCCGGTAACCACCAGGACGTCCGGCCGCAGTTCCAGAAGCCTTGGGAGCAGGCTGTCGGCCTCCTCGATGGCCGCCACCTTGGCCTGGAAGTTACCGTCCTCCCCGGCGGTATCCGTTCGCTTGAAGTGGACGAAGAAGAAGTCGAACTCCCGGAAGCGGTCGGCCACCGTCTGGAAGTTTTCGGCCAGCGTCTGGCCGGTGGGCAGAACCGTCATCCCCACTAGGCGGGCGAGGCCCCGGTACATGGGGTATGTGGCCACCGCCGCCGCCTTCAGCTTGTAAACCTCCCCGAAGGTGGGGGGGTGGGGGTGCTTGGCGAAGCCCCGCAGCAGCACCATATTGGCCGGGTGCTCCTCGGCGAGGATTTTGCGGGCCTCCTCAACCCAGCGGTTGACAAGGGCGGCGGTGGCGTCGGCCCCGGGCCGGGTCGGCCGAACCGGCAGGGGCGGAACCCCCTCCCGGGTCGGGTCGGTCTCGGTGAGGTCGGCGCTGAGGCCCGGGCCCCGCAGCACCAGGACGAAGCGGTGCTCCCGGACCGGCTCGACGAACACCTCAACCCCCGGCAGCCGGATCCGGCGCAGCTTTTCGCAGAGGCGGGCGTTTACCTCGGTGGGGATGCGGCCGGCCCGCCGGTCGACGATGCGCCCCTCGGCGTCCACGGTGCAGAAGTTTCCCCGGGCCGCCACGTCGTCGGGGGTGAGGGAAAAGTCGATTCCGAGGGCCTCCAGGACGCCCCGGCCGATCTCCCAGCGGAGGGGGTCGTAGCCGAAGAGGGCCAGGTGACCCGGCCCCGACCCCGGGCTTATGCCGGGGCCGACAGGCTGGGAGAGGCCGCAGTTGCCCTCGTAGGCGAGGCGGTCCAGGTTCGGGGTTCGGGCCGTCTCCAGCTCGGTCAGCCCCGTGTCCGGGTCGGGAAGGCCCCCGAGGCCGTCCATGACGAAAAGGATAAGCTTCGAGCCGTTGCTGATCACCAGGTCTCGGATGAGCTCCTGCACGGCGGAACCTCCGGTCAGGCGGGCTCGTGGAGAACGGCCATGCCGGGGAGGGTCCGGCCCTCAAGAAACTCCAGGGCGGCGCCCCCGCCGGTGGAGACGTGGTCGAAGCGGTCGGCCAGGCCCAGCCGCTCCACGGCCGCCACCGTCTCCCCGCCCCCGATAACCCTTACGGCCCCGGTGAGGCCGGCCAGGAACTCGGCGATGGCCCGGGTGCCTGCGGCGAACGGTTCCAGCTCGAACACTCCCATTGGACCGTTCCAGAGGACCGTCCGGGCGGGCCGGAGGGCCTCCTGAAACCGGCGAACGGTCTCCGGGCCGATGTCGAGGATGCGCCAGCCCTCGGGCACGTCCCCAAAGGCAACTGTCCGGGTCTGGGCGTCGGCCGCAACCCGGTCGGCAATGACTCCGTCGACGGGAACAAGGACCTTGCCCGTGGCCAGCAGCTCCCGGGCCGATGGAACGTGCTCCTCCTCGTAGAGGGACGAACCGACCTGATGGCCCTGGGCCTTGAGAAACGTGTTGGCCATCCCGCCCCCGACCAGCAGCCGGTCCACCCGGGGAAGCAGGTTGCGCAGGACCGGCAGTTTGTCGCTTACTTTGGCCCCGCCGATAACGGCCAGATAGGGCCGCTCCGGGGCCTCCAGCACCCTGGTCAGGTAGTAGACCTCCTTCTCCATCAGCAGGCCGGCGTAGGCCGGCAGAAAGCGGGCAACCCCGACGGTGGAGGCGTGGGCCCGGTGGGCGGCACCGAAGGCATCGTTCACGTAGACCTCCCCGAGGCGGGCCAAGGCCTCGGCGAAGGTGGGGTCGTTGGCCTCCTCCCCCGGGTGGAACCGAACGTTTTCTAAAAGCAGAACCTCCCCGGGCTGAAGCTGGGCTGCCATCGCCTCCACCTCCGGCCCAATGCAGTCGGGGGCCTTTTTAACCGGCCGGCCCAGCAGGGCCGCCAGGCGGCGGGCCACGGGGTCGAGCCGGAACTTTTCGACCACCTTGCCCTCGGGCCGGCCCAGGTGGGACATTAAAATCACCCGGGCGCCCTGCTGAACCAGATACTCGATGGTGGGCAAGGCGGCCCGAATACGGGTGTCGTCGGCAACCTCCCCAGTTTGGGGGTCCAGGGGAACGTTAAAATCTACCCTAACGAGGACCCGCTTGCCTGAAACCTGGGCTTGGCGGAGAGTTCTGAGTTTCACCGGCGGCTTCCCCCCCAAAAGGCTTTACCGAGCGAATTATAGCGGGTTTTTAGATTGACCGGATGTTTGGAGGTCGGTTATGCTTTTAACCGGAACCGCCTATGGCCGGCCCTAAGTACCGTTCCCCCCGGGGAACCGCCGATATCCTGCCCGAAGAGCAGCCCTACTGGCGCTTCGTCCTGGAGACGGCCGGGACGATGGCCGAGCTGTACGGCTACCGGCGCATCGACGTCCCCCTTTTCGAGTCGGCCGACCTCTACATCCGGGGGGTTGGGGAGGCAACGGATATCGTCCAGAAGGAGATGTATATTTTCGCCGACCGGGGGGGCGACCGGATGGCCCTGCGGCCGGAGTTTACCGCCGGGGTCTGCCGGGCCTACCTTCAGCACGGCATGGCCCACTGGCCCCAGCCGGTGAAGCTCTGGACCGCCGGGCCGGTCTTCCGCTACGACCGGCCCCAGCGGGGCCGCTACCGCCAGTTCCACCAGTTTAACTACGAGGCCATCGGGGAGCTGGACCCCTGGCTGGATGCCGAGGTCATCGACCTGGCCTGGCGCTTTTACGGCCGGCTGGGCCTTAAAGACCTTACCCTGGAGCTCAACAGCATCGGCGATGGGAAATGCCGGCCGGCCTACCGGGAGGCCCTCCGAGCCTACTACCGGCCCCTGGTCGACCGACTCTGCCCCGACTGCAGGGCGCGGCTGGAACGCAACCCCCTCCGGCTCCTCGACTGCAAAGAGCCCACCTGCTGGGCCCTGGCCGAGGCGGCGCCCCGGTCGGTGGATTACCTTTGCGATGAGTGCCGGGAGCACTTTGCGGGGGTCCAGGACTGGCTCGGCCGGTACGGGGTGCCTTACCGGCTCAACCACCGGCTGGTCCGGGGCCTGGACTACTACACGAAGACGGTCTTT
Organism: Dehalococcoidia bacterium; assembly: GCA_042408785.1. GTDB lineage: Bacteria > Chloroflexota > Dehalococcoidia > JAUQQI01 > JAUQQI01 > JAUQQI01. The sequence goes on from JBHOQU010000124.1 coordinate 99,201, forward strand.
GAGATTCAGCCGCCCCGGCAGGGGGCCCAAGCGGCCCTGGGGGGTGGGGGCCGCTACGACGGCCTCATCGAGGAGCTGGGGGGAAAACCCACCCCCGGGGTCGGCTTCGCCACCGGAATCGAGCGGGTGATCCTCGAACTTAAGGAGCAGGGAGTGGCGCTCCCGGACCGGAAGGTCCCCATGGTTTTCGTCGCCTACACCGGGGAGGCCACCCGGCTGGCCGCGGCGGAGGTGGTGGGCCGGGTCCGGGCCGCCGGCCTTATCGGGGTGCACGCCTTCGGGAGCCGCAGCCTTAAGGCCCAGCTTCGACTGGCCGACGGCCTGGGGGCCGACTACGCCGTTATCCTGGGCGAGGAAGAGTACCGGCAGGGCCAGGTGGTCCTTCGGGACCTGGCCAGCGGCCGGCAGGAGACGATTACCCTCGAGGCAGCCCTAAACCGAATAAGGTCGTAGCCGGAGCGACGCCGTGGAACCCATCGGGTACAACTACAGTCCTAATTCCCACCTGGACCTCGACTGGGTAGACGACTGGCTGGCGGTGGGGGCGGCCTTCAGCCCGAGCCAGCTGGAGCTCCTTAAGGGTCAGGAGATCGGGGCCGTGCTCGACCTGCGGGCGGAGGCGGCCGACGACCCGGACCTTCTGCGCCGGCACGGAATCGAGTTCCTGCACCTGGGCGTCCCCGACGGGGAGGCGCCGGAGCCGACCCAGCTGGAGCGGGGGATCGCCTGGGTCCGGGCGCAGCGGACCCAGGGCCGGAAGGTGCTGGTCCACTGTCAGGGGGGCCTGGGGCGGAGTCCCTGCTTTGCCACGGCCCTGCTGATGGCCGAGGGGCTCAGCCTGACGGAAGCTTATCAGAAGGTAAAGGCCGCCCGCAAGGCCGCCGCCCTTACCGCCGGCCAGTGGGAGGCCCTGCGCCGGCTTGCCTCAGAAATGGGCGTCCAGGGAGCCCCGCCCAGCAGGTCGGCCTGAGGGCGGCTGGGGGGCCGTCCGGTAGGGAACCGGGATGTAAGTCACCGAGGGCCGGGCCTGCTGGGCCTGGGGGAAGAGGCGCATCAGCTGGTAGACCTCCGGGGGCATCTCGGTGGAGACGGGCAAGCCCAGTTCCCGGGCCTGCTCCACCGTTATCGGGTAGTCGTGGGTCCAGGTCCCGCTGGTAAGGAGGGCGGCCACCCGCTCGGCCTGGGCCGGGTCCATCCGGTCCGACAGGAGGTCCCGAACCACCGCCGAAACCTGATTGATGGCCTTCCGCCCTACGTCGGCCAGAATCAGGGTCTGGTCGTCGATGTCCTTGGGCTGTTTAAGCTCGAGGACCTTTAAGATCGAGGCCGCCGGAAACTGCCCCACCTGGGGGTCCAGGGGACCGAGGACGGCGTTGGGGTCCATGACGATCTCGTCGGCCGCCAGGGCAATCAGGGTCCCGCCGGACATGGCGTAGTGGGGCACGAAAACGGTAACCTTGCCCGGCCGCTTCTTCAGGGCGAAGGCGATCTGTTCGGCGGCCAGGACAAGGCCGCCCGGCGTGTGCAGGATCAGGTCGATGGGGAGCTCGGGGTCGGTAAGCTTGATGGCCCGCAGGACGTTTTCGGAGTCGTCGATGTCGATGTAGCGAAAGATGGGGAAGCCCAGGATGCTCATCGTCTCCTGCCGGTGGATTAAGGCGATGACCCGGCTCTTGCGCTTGCGCTCGATCTCGTGGATGAGCCTTACCCGGGCCGCCTCCAGCATCCGCTGGCGGACGAGCGGCTGAAGGGTAACCACGATAAAAAACAGCCAGAAAAGGTCGAAGATGCTCATCGGTTACAAACCCCGCCTACCAGGGCCAGTATTCGTCTAGATAATAATAACTTCGGCGCCTGGCAAAGAGTTTTACCAGGGCCAGGCCCGCCACGAACCCGCCCACGTGGGCCCACCAGGCCACCCCGCCTAAAGTTCCCAGCTCGTCGGGGGCAAGGAGGCTGAAAACGCCGTTAAAAAGCTGGGAGATAAACCAGGTCCCGATGTAGAAGACGGCCGGAATCTCCGTAAGAAAACCGAAAAACAGGACCGGCACGATGCCGATGACGGTAGCGGTGGGAAAAAGGACCAGGTAGGCGGCCAGCACCCCCGAGATCGCCCCGCTGGCCCCAACCGTGGGGATGGGGGAGTCGGGGTTTAAAAAGACGTGGGTAAGGCCTGCGGTAACCCCGCACAGCAGGTAAAAAACCAGGTATCCTAAGTGGCCCATCCGGTCCTCGACATTGTCGCCGAAAATGTATAGGGCCACCATGTTGCTTATGAGGTGAAACCAGCCGCCATGCAGAAACATCGACGTAAAAAGGGTCAGCCACTGGAAGGGGTCGTCGGGGGAACTTAAGAACCGCTGCGGCACCACCCCCCAGGTGTCAACCAAGGTCAGCAGCCGACGGCCCAGGGAAACCTCATATAGAAAGACGGCCGAGTTTACGACGATAAGGCCCGTGTTTACCAGCGGGAACTGGGTCGCTCGAACCGTATCTTTAATGGGTATCATCCGGTAAAGGCGCCGTCATGCCTCAAGGCTACGGGAAGCCGCGGGCTTTTTAGTTTTCTAGGCCGTCTGAATCTTGATGGTGCGCCGGGGCGAAGGCTGAACTTTCGGCAGCCTGACGGTTAAGATGCCGTGCTCCAGTTTGGCCTCCGCCCGGCTCTCGTCCACCGGAGCCGGCAGCCGGACAGACCTTTCAAAACGGCCCCACCGGAGCTCCCGGTAGTGGTACCTGGCGCCCTCCTCTTTCTTCTCCTCCCGGGTTTCACCCCGGATGGTGAGGAGGCTGTCGTCGATGGAGATTTCCAGGTCCTCCGGCCTGAGGCCCGGGACCGCCGCCCTAACGACGACCTCGCTGTCGGTCTCCGAAAGGTCGATGGGCGGCCCCAAAAGCTCGAAGGCCGTGGGCAACCTTCCGAACCGGGCCCAGGTCTCCTCAAAAACCCGGTTGATCAGGTCCCGCAGGGTCGCAAGCTCCCGGGAGGGTTCCCACCGTTCGATGGCCATTCCACCCTACCTCCACGCGAAGTTTTGGTCGCGCACGGTTAAGTTAGCAGATTTCCGGCTTCCCGGTCAAACAAAGAACCGGCTGCCCCGGGGTCGGCGGCAGGGTCCCCATGCTAATATAAAGTGGACGTCAGACCTCCCCAAGGAGGGCGCGATGCGAGGGGTTGCCAGGATTGGGGCCGCTCAGGTTGCCCCCGTCTTTTTCAATGTTGAAGCCACCTTGGAAAAGACGGTCCAAGCCGTCGCCGAGGCCGGCCGCCTCGGCCTCGACTTGGTTGTCTTTCCCGAAACGTACTTTACGGCCTACCCTTACTGGCGGGGAAGCGTCAGCGTCCGGCAGTCGACGGAGCTGGCCGTCCGGATGATGGAGTCGGCCGTCCGCTGGAATGGCCCGGAGATGGAGGCCGTTGCCCGGGCGGCCCGGGAGGCCGGAACCAACGTGGTGATCGGCATCAACGAGCGGGACGACCGGACCGGGAGCGAGACGGTCTACAACACCCTGGTCTTTATCTCCCGGGACGGCCGGATCCTGGGCCGGCACCGCAAGCTGATGCCCACCCACTCCGAACGGGTCTACTGGGGAATGGGGGATGCCCGGGACCTCAAGGTCTTTCAGTTCGACTTCGCCCGGGTGGGCGGGCTCATCTGCTACGAGCACCACATGAGCCTGCTCCGGGCGGCCCTGGGGTTTCTGGGGGAGGAGGTGCACGTGGCCGTCTGGCCGGGCTGGTGGTCGATGGACGGCCACCTGGGGGCCAAGTACGGCGACCCCACCAACCTCCGCTCCGAAATCGACGCGGCCATCCGGGAGTATGCCGTTGAGAACCAGGTCTTTGTGGTGAGCGCCAGCTGGTACCTGCCCCCGGAGGCCATTCCCCCCGACCTGAAAGACCTAATGCGCTACAACCTGGCCGTGGGCGGAAGCTGCATCGTCAACCCGTCGGGACTCTACCTGCGGGAGCCGGTCTTCGGCCAGGAAACCATCGTCTGGGCTGAAATCTGCCAGCGGGACCGGCTGCTGGCCAAGGCCTATTTCGACAGTGCCGGCCACTACTCCCGGTTCGACGCGGTAAACCTGCAGCTCCGCACCCTCGGCTGGGAGCCCTTCGGACCGGTGCCCGCTGGGCCGGAGCGGACTGTTCAGGAGGCCCAACCCTCAGCCCCGACCGACCACCTGCCGCATCAGGTGGCCGGACCGCAGTAGCCGGGTTTGGCTGCAAGCCGGGCGGGCGTGGCAGGCTTTAGGCCGGCGGGCCTAGAGCTACGCCTAGGTTGTGCCAGGATGCTATCATTAACTTCGAGTGGGCGCAGACAGCGCTGTCGGGACTGCGCCCGCCGGTGACTTATAATCCACAGCGTGGTGGAGGGCAATGGATTTCTGGCGAACCTTTCCCGGACCCAACGCCGCCTATGTCCTGGAGCTCTATGAAAAATACCGGCTGGACCCGGAGTCGGTAGACCCGGCCACCCGGGCCTACTTCAGCCGGTGGGCACCGCCGGTCGATGGGGCCGTGCCCGCGGTGGCCCTCGCCAAGCTGGCCGGGGCCATTCAGTTTGCCAGCGCAATTCGGACTTACGGCCACCTGGCCGCCCGCCTCGACCCTTTGGGGAGCGAGCCCCCGGGCCACCCGGCCCTTTCAGCCCGGTTTCACGGCCTCTCCGAGGCGGACCTTCGGGAGATTCCGGCCTCGGTAGTCGGCGGGCCCGTCGCCGAGGGCGCGGCTAATGCCCTGGAGGCGGTGAGCCGCCTCTTTGACGTTTACACCGGCCCGGTCGGCTACGAATTCGGCCACATCGAGGACCCGGAAGAGCGGGCCTGGCTCCAGGAGGCGGTGGAGAGCGGGCGCTACTGGCCGGACCTCGGTCCGGAGGAAGCCGTTGCCCTCCTGGACAAGCTTACCCAGGTGGAGGTTTTCGAGCAGTTCTTGCACCGGGCCTTCCCGGGCCGGACCCGCTTTTCGATTGAGGGGGTGGACATGCTGGTTCCGATGCTGGACCGGCTTATCCGCCGGGCGGCGGCCGATGAAGTCCGGCAGGTCTTTGTGGCCATGACCCACCGGGGCCGACTGAACGTTATGGCCCACATCTTCGGCAAGCCGTATGCCGAGATCCTGGCGCACTTCCGGGAGACGGCCCGGGAGCCGAGCCTTGACGGCCGGGAGGGGATTGCTATCTACGGCGACGTCCACTATCATCTGGGCGGCCGTCGGGTCCTGGCGGACGGCCTGGTCCTCACCATGCCGCCTAACCCGAGCCACCTGGAGGCCATTTACCCGGTGGTGGAGGGGATGGCCCGGGCGGTGGCCGCCGACGCCTCCCAACCGGGCGCGCCCCGGCTTGACCCAGGCCGGGTCCTGCCCATCGTCATCCACGGGGATGCGGCCTTTCCCGGTCAGGGGGTTGTGGCCGAGACCCTCAACCTTTACCGGCTGCCCGGCTACACCGTGGGCGGCACGGTTCATATTATCGCCAACAACCAGATCGGCTACACCACGGAACCGGTCCTGGGCCGAAGCACCCGCTACGCCGCCGACCTGGCTAAGGGCTTCGGAATTCCGGTGGCCCACGTCAACGCCGACGACCCGGCGGCCTGCCTGGCGGCGGTCGAGCTGGCGTTCGCCTACCGGCAGCGGTTCGGCAAGGACTTCGTGGTCGACCTTATCGGCTACCGCCGCTACGGCCACAACGAGGGCGACGAGCCCAGCTTCACCCAGCCCCTCATGTATGAGGCCATCGGCCGCCACCCGACCGTCCGGCAGCTGTGGGCCGAGCGGCTGGTCCGGTCGGGGGTGGTGGGGGCGGACCTGCCGGAGAGGCTTCGAGAGAAGTACCTGGCCGAGTGGCGCCGGCTTTTCGAGGCCCCGGCCGGGGACACCCGGTCGGCCGACCGGCCCAAAGCGCCCCCAGCCCGGCCGCGGCCGGTGGAGACCGGGGTGCCCTTAGAGCGGCTCCGGGCCGTTTATGACGCCTGGCTTACCTTCCCGCCCGACTTCAACCTTAACCCGCGACTTGAGCGGGCTCTGCGGCGGCGCCGGGCGGCCCTGGACAACCCCGACGAGCCCAACGTCGACTTTGCCACCGCCGAGGGGGCGGCCTTTGCCACCATCCTGGCCGACGGCATACCCGTGAGGCTGGCGGGTCAGGATACGGGCCGGGGCACCTTCAGCCAGCGCCACGCCGTCCTTTACGACGCCCGCACCGGCCGGCGGTTTATTCCCCTGCAGGCCCTGCCCCAGGCCCGGGCGGCCTTCGAGGTGGTCGACAGCCCGCTTTCGGAAAATGCGGCCCTGGCCTTCGAGCTGGGCTATAACCTTCAGGCCCCGGGGCGGCTGGTGATCTGGGAGGCCCAGTACGGCGACTTTGTCAATGGGGCCCAGGTGCCCGTCGACGAGTTCATCGTCTCCGGCCGGGCCAAATGGGGGATTGCCCCTTCCCTGGTCCTGCTGCTGCCCCACGGCTACGAGGGGCAGGGGCCCGACCACTCCAGCGGCCGGCTGGAAAGGTTTTTGAGTCTGGCCGCGGATAACAACATGCTGGTGGCCAATCCCAGCACCGCGGCCCAGTACTTCCACCTGCTCCGCCGCCAGGCCGCCCTCCTGCGGGAGGACCCGCGGCCGCTGGTGGTCTTTACGCCCAAGAGTTTGCTGCGCAACCCGGCCGCCTTCTCGGCCCTCCGGGAGCTGGCCGAAGGCCGCTGGCAGCCGGTGCTGGACGACCCGGCCGTCGGCGAGCGGGAAGGCGTGCGCCGGCTGGTGCTCTGCAGCGGCAAGGTCTACTACGACGCCGTTGCCGACGAGCGCCGGGCCCTGGCCCGGGAGCTGGCCATTATCCGGCTGGAGGAGCTTTACCCGTTCCCGGCCGAGGAACTTCGGGCCGTGCTGGCCAGCTACCCCGCCGTCGAGGAGGTTATCTGGCTCCAGGAGGAGCCCCAAAACATGGGGGCCTGGGCCTACATTCGGCCGAGGTTGGAGGAGCTGATCGGCGGGCGCTGGCCCCTGCGTTATATCGGCCGCCCGCCGGCCTCCAGCCCGGCCGAGGGCTCCATGGCCCAGCATCTGGCCAACCAGCGGGTTATTATCGAACAGCTTTACGCGCCCCGGGAGCTACCTGTTCCGAGCGGGCGGTAAGGGGGTAGAAAAATGGCGGAGATCGTCGTTCCGGAAGTTGGGGAGTCCATCGTTGAGGCCACCGTGGCCCGGTGGCTGAAGCGGGAGGGCGAGCAGGTTGTTGCCGGGGAGCCGGTGGTGGAGCTGGAAACGGAGAAGGCCAACGTGGAGGTTCCGGCCCCCCGGTCGGGCGTCCTGGCCCGGATAATTCGGCGGGAGGGAGAGGATGTCCGGGTGGGGGAGGTGCTGGGGGTTGTCGAAGAGGCCGCGGTTGCGGCCGAACAGCCGCCCGCCGCGGCCCCGGCGGCCCCGCCCCGGGAGGCGGCCGAAGAAGGCCCCAGGGCAACCCCCCTGGCCCGGCGGCTGGCCGAGGAGGCCGGAATTGACCTTTCTCAGGTGCCGGCCACCGGGCCCGGCGGTCGGATCACCCGGGAGGACGTGCTGGCTTACATCGAAAGACAGCGGGCGGCGGCCGCACCCCAGGTGGGGCCGGAGGTTGAGCCGGCCCCCGTCCGGCCCGATACCCGGGCCGCCCCGCCCCGGCCCGAGGCCGAGGTCTGGACTCCGCCGCCACCGCCCCCCATTACCCGGTCCGAGGCCGAAGCCCCGCCCCAGCCCCGGGAGGTTCGGGTGCGGATGTCCCGGCGCCGGCAGACCATTGCCCGCCGGATGCTGGAGGCCACCCAGACCACGGCCATGCTCACCACCTTTAACGAGGTGGATATGGGGGCGGTGATGGAGGTCCGGCGGAAGTACCGGGAGATGTTCCAGCAAAAGTACGGCGTAAGCCTCGGGATTATGCCCTTCTTTGTGAAGGCCACCGTTGCCGCCTTGAAGGCGTTCCCGAAGCTCAACGCCGAAATTCAGGGCGACGAGATTGTTTATAAAAACTACTACGACATCGGCATCGCCGTCGGGGCCACGGAGGGGCTGGTTGTCCCCGTCCTTCGGGACGCCGACAAGCTGAGCTTTGCCGAGATCGAGCAGAAGATCGCCGACTTCGCCCGCCGGGCCGAGGAAAACAAGCTCACCCTCGAAGAGCTCCAGGGCGGGACGTTCACCATCACCAACGGCGGGGTTTTTGGGTCCCTGCTGAGCACCCCCATCCTGAACCCGCCCCAGGTGGGCATCCTCGGCCTGCACCGGATCATCGACCGGCCGGTCGTGGTTAACGGCCAGATTGTGGTCCGGCCGATGATGTACATCGCCCTCACCTACGACCACCGGCTGGTGGACGGTCGGGAGGCAGTGCAGTTCCTGGTCCGGATCAAACAGCTTATCGAGGACCCGGCCCTGCTGCTGGTGGAAGGCTGGTGACGGCCCGGCGGCTCCGCCTGAAGCTTCTGCGCCTCGCCTTTGGGGCCCTTTACGGCCCCCTGGCCCGGGTCTACGACCCGATAACTCGGCTCTGCTTCGCCGGGGAGTGGGACCGCTGGCAGGCGGCGGCCGCTGCCCGCCTGGTCGGCATCCGAATCCTGGAGCTGGGACCGGGCACCGGGGCCCTGGCCGCCCGCCTGGTCCGGTCAGGTTTAGATTACACCGGCCTGGAGCCTTCCGGGCCGATGCTGGCCGTGGCCCGGCGCCGCCTGCAGGCTTCCGGCCGCCCCTTTAACCTGGTCCGGGGGCGGGCCCAGCACCTGCCCTTTAAGGCGGGCGCCTTTGACGCCGTGCTGGCAACATTCCCCACCGAGTACGCCCTCGACCCGGCCACCTGGTCTGAGGTCTTCCGGGTGCTCCGGCCCGGCGGACGGTGGGTGGTGGTTTACGCCGGAGCCCTGAGCCCCACCGGCCTCCGGCGCCGGCTGGCCGGTTGGATCCAGCGGCTGGTGCTCGGTCCCCCGACGGATGCCCCGCCCCGGCTCCCCGAAACTCCCGGCTTGCCAGTCGCCTTCTGGGAAGCCCAAACCCCGGGCGGGCAGGCCTTCGGGTGGGAGGCGGTCCGGATTTTACCGGCCGAAGTGGCGGTGGAGGTCCCGGCGGCCGATCCGGAGCAGGACCGGGTAGCCGTGGGGGCAGAGCAGGCCGACCCCGGCCCCGGCGGCGGCCCGCAGTAGCCGGCGCTGTTCGTCCGGATTGAGCTTCTCGCCCCGCCTGACGGCCCGGCGGCAGGCCAGGGCCGCCCGGACCCGCCGGTCCCAATCGGCCTCACCGGGCTCGTCCAGGGCGAGCATGAGCTCGGCCAGGCACGATTCGGCCGCCCCCTCGTCCAGCCCCACCGGCGCCGCCTCCAGGATGAGGGTCCGGTCGCCGGCCCGCCGGAGGGCAAACCCGAACCGGGCGAGCACCGGCAGGGCCTCGGTTAGCCGGGCGGCCTGCTCGGCCGCGAGGGGAATGGTGACGGCCGACAGGAGAAACTGGCCCGGGCCTTCGGCCGCCTGCTTCTCTAACTCGATGAAGATGCGGGTCTCATCCAGGCGGTGGGGGTCCACCAGGTAGAGGCCGTCCTCCGAGCGGCAGACCAGGTACTCGCCGGCCAGGTCGCCTAAGGGCTCCAGGCGCAGCCAGTCGAACTCGGGCTCAGGCCGCTCCCGGATGGCGGTCCCGGTCAGGGGCAGGGTTGGGACCCGCCATTCGGACGGGGCGGCCTCGGCTTCGAATCGGGGGGCGTCCAGGGCGGCCCTGATCGCCTCCCCCACCAGGGCCGCCACCTCCGCCTCCCCCCGGAGCTTTACCTCAAGCTTAGCCGGGTGGACGTTTATGTCCACCTCTTCCCGGGGAAGCTCGACGGCCAGGAAGCCGTACGGGTAGCGGCCCCTGGGAATCCGGCTCCGGTAGGCCTCAACCACGGCCCGGCGGATGGCCCGGGCCTCCACCGGCCGGCCGTTCACGGTTATGACCAGGTGGCCGGGGTCGGTTCGGAAGGTGCCGGGGCGGCTGATGTAGCCGTAGACCGCCAGCCGTCCCGCCTCGGCCCCGACCGGCACCCACCCCTCCCGGCCGGACCGGGGGTAAAGGGCCTGGAGCACCCCCAGGCGGTTGCCGTCGCCGGGGGTGTGCAGCAGTAGCCGGCCGTCTACCACCAGGTAAAAGCGGATGGTGGGGTAGGCCAGGGCATACTGGGCGACCACCCGGGCGCAGAGGGCCGCCTCCCGGCGGGGCTCGTCCAGGGCCCGGCGGCGGGCCGGCAGGTTTTCAAAGAGGTTTCTTACGGCCACGATGGTCCCGGGCGGCGCCCCCACCTGCTGGAAGCTTATCAGCTCCCCGAAGCGGTAGGTTACGGCGGCCCCGTAGGGCTGGTCCGGGGGACGGGTGACCATCCGGACGGTGGCGGCCGCGGCGATGGCGGCCAGGGCCTCGCCCCGGAAGCCCAGGGTGGTCGTCCGGCCGATGTCTTCGGCCGTCTCGACCTTGCTGGTGGCGTGGCGGCGAAAGGCCAGGGGGACCTCATCGGCCGGGATGCCGGCGCCGTCGTCGGATACCCGGATGCAGTCGAGGCCGCCGTTCTCGATTTCGACCCGGATCTGCCGGGCCCCGGCGTCTAAGGCGTTCTCGATAAGCTCCTTTACGGCGCTGGCCGGCCGGTTGACCACCTCGCCGGCGGCAATGCGCCGGACGACCTCCTCCGGCAGGACCCGAATCGGGCTCATCGGGGAACTTGGGCTTTAAGGACGCTCAGGAGCTCCACCGCCCGCTTAAGGGTTTCGAGGCGCTTGGGGAAGGCAAAGCGCACCTTATTGCGCCCCTTAGCCGGGTCGGCGTAAAAACTGCTGCCCGGCACCGTAGCCACCCCGACCTCTTTTACCAGGTAGCGGGCGAACTCCACATCGTTGTCGAAGCCGAACCCGGTAAAGTCGGCCATTACGTAGTAGGCCCCCTGGGGCTTGAAGCACCGAAAGCCGAGCTCCGTCAGCGCCCCCACCAGGAAGTCCCGGCGGGCCCGGTAATCGGCCAGGAGCTGGGCGTAGTACTCGTCGGGCAGGTCCAGGGCCACCGCCGCGGCCTCCTGAAGGGGAGCCGGGGCCCCCACCGTGAGAAAGTCGTGAACCTTACGGATGGCGTCGGTAAGGTCTGGCGGGGCCACGATGTAGCCGATGCGCCAGCCGGTAAGGGAATAGGTCTTCGAGATACCGCTTATGGTGACCGTCCGCTCCCGCATGCCGGGCAGGGTCATCAGCCGGACGTGCTCCCCCTCGTAGACCAAGTGTTCGTAGATCTCGTCGGTGATGGCGACGGTGTTAAACTCCTGGCAGAGGCCGGCGATGAACTCCAGCTCGGCCCGGCTGAAGACCTTCCCCGTCGGGTTGTTGGGGGTGTTGATGATTATCGCCTTGGTTCGGGGCGAAAAGGCCCGCCGGAGCTCGTCGGGGTCCAGGTGCCAGTCCGGCTCGTGGAGGGTTACGAACTTTGGGGTTGCGCCCGCCAGGACCGCATCCGGCCAGTAGTTCTCGTAGAAGGGCTCGATGACGATGACCTCATCCCCCGGGTTGACCAGGGCGAGCATGGTGGCGGCCATGCACTCGGTGGCGCCGCAGCAGACGGTCACCTCCCGCTCCGGGTCGATTTCAACCCCGGCGTGGCGGCGGTACTTGCGGGCGATGGCGGCCCGCAGGGACTTGCTTCCCCAGGTGATGGCGTACTGGTTTATGTCGGCCATGATGGCCCGGCAGGCGGCCTCCTTAACGGGGGCCGGGGCGGGGAAGTCGGGGAAGCCCTGGGCCAGGTTGATGCCCCGGTCGCCGTGGTGAAGCAGGATGAGCCGGGTCATCTCCCGGATCACGGACTCGGTGAAGAGACGGGTTCGGTCGGCGATAAGGTCGGCCATGGGCAGGGCCTCCTGGGTTGCGGTCTTTTTAAGGGTAATTTTACCACCCCGGCCGGCACGGCGGAGAGCCGGCCCGGAGGCCGCCCAGGGCCTTCCGGCGGCCGCGAGCACGGCCATAGGCCCTTAGGCTGAGAAACCGTGGTGGCCCGTGCCCTGCGATGGGGCCAAATAAAAAACCGCCGGGCATCAAGCCCGGCGGCCGGTGGACCTGAGGGGACTCGAACCCCTGACCTCCTCAATGCCATTGAGGCGCGCTCCCAACTGCGCCACAGGCCCAACCAACCCTAATTATAGCCGGGTTTTAGATCCCTTGTCAAATGGAAGGCGAGCAAGTAAGCATTATTAAGAAATGCGCCGGCAGGGGCCGCGCCAAAACTGCCGGGATACCCATCAGGCCTTTGCCGCCGGAAGATTTGACGCCGGCGCCTTAAACGGCTACAATACGATATGTCGAGATATATCGAATAAAGCCAAGGGGCAAGTAGGCGATGTTCTGGCACGGCCCTTCCGGTGAGGTGGGGGAGCGTTTCTTCGAGCGGGGCGGCCTTAAGTTTCTTATTCTCGACCTGCTGGCCGAGCGGCCCCGCCACGGCTACGACATCATCCGCGCCCTAGGGGAGCGGTTCGGCGGCTTCTACTTTCCCAGTCCCGGCGCCGTTTACCCGGTGCTCCAGGCCCTGGAGGCTGCCGGCTACATCGTCCTGCGCCGCGAAAACGGCCGCAAGGTCTACGCCCTAACCGACGCCGGCCAGAGGTTTCTCGAAGACCACAAGGAGACCGTCTCGGCCGTTCGGGAGCGGGTGCAGGCCCTCTGTGCCGCCGTCACCGGTCCCGAGCTCCTGCCGGCCCTCCGCCAGCTCCGCGATATCGCCCGCTACCTGGTCTGGCAGAACTTCAAGAAAAACCTTCAGGCCGAAAAGCTCCGGGAGGTGGAGGCCGTCCTGGCCGAAGCCCAGCGTCGGGTCCGCTCCATCATTGAGGGGGGAAGCATAGATGGGTAAAAATCCGGCGACTCAGCTCCTGGTCGAGCCGCCCAAGCTTACCCGGTCCCAGTTCGTCGGCACGATAGCCGGCCTGGTGCTGGCCATGCTTCTGGCCGCCCTGGACCAGACGGTGGTGGGGACGGCGATGCCCCGGGTTGTGGCCGAGCTCGGGGGCTTCAGCCAGTACACCTGGACGGTCACCATCTACCTGATTGCCTCGACCATTACCGGCCCCATTGTGGGGCGGCTGGCGGATATCTACGGCCGGAAGCGGTTTTACTTGGCCGGTATCGGCATGTTTCTCGTGGCCTCCTGGCTGTGCGGGGCGGCCTGGGATATGACGTCCCTGGTGGCCTTCCGGGGCCTGCAGGGCCTTGGGGCCGGGGTTATGCAGATGGTGGCCTTCACCGTCATCGCCGACCTTTTCCCCCCGGCCCGGCGGGGCCAGGCCCAGGGGATTTTTGCCTCCGTTTTCGGCATCTCCTCCATCATCGGGCCCACCGTCGGCGGCTACATTACCGACCACCTCTCTTGGCGCTGGGTCTTCTACGTGAACCTGCCCCTCGGCCTGCTGGCGTTCGGGGTTCTGCTGTTTGCCTTCCCCGACGTCCGGGTGCGCCGGGCCGTGCCGCCCCAGGTGGACTACCTGGGGGTCGCCCTCTTTACGGCGGCGGTGGTGCCCTTTATGCTGGCCGTCTCCTGGGGGGGTACCACCTACCCCTGGACCTCCCCCCAGGAGCTGGGCCTCTTCGGGCTGAGCCTGGGGCTTGCGGCCGCCTTTATCTGGGCCGAGGCCCGGGCGCCCGAGCCGCTGGTGCCCCTCGGGTTCTTCCGGAACCGGGCCGCCCTGGTCGGGCTGGTGGCCGCCTTTTTCACCTCGCTGGCCATGTTTGCCAGCATCCTCTTCATCCCCCTCTTTATCCAGGGGGTGATCGGGGCTTCGGCCACCACCAGCGGTAACATTCTCACCCCGATGATGCTCTCGTTTATCGTCGGGTCCACGACGGCAGGCCAGATCATTTACCGAACCGGCCGCTACCGGGCGGTGGCCGTGGGCGCCCTGCTCATTCTCCTGGCGGGGATGGTCCTGCTTTCCACCGTCGACGCCGGCACCAGCTACTTAGGGATGCTCCCCTACATGCTGGTGGTAGGCATCGGCCTCGGGGCCACCATGCCCACCTTCACCATTGCGGTGCAGAATGCGGTGCCCTACCCCCAGCTGGGGATGGCTACGGGGCTTATGTCCTTTGCGCGGTCCACCGGCGGAGCCGTTGGGGCCGCCGTGATGGGCAGCATCGTCGCCAACCGGTTTGCCGCCGCCTTCACGGAAAACCTTAAGGCCGCCCTCGGCCCGGACCGGCTGGGGGCCCTCCCGGGAAAGCTCCTGGATGCCCTGGGCAACCCCGCCAACCTGATGGCCCGGAGCCTGGACTCGGGCGGGGGGATGGCCTCGGCCGGTCAGCTTCTGGGCCAGCTGGGGCCCGAAGCCGGCGGCCTGGCCCAGGCGGTCCTGGGGGCCTTAAGGCTGGCCCTGGCCGATGCCATTCGCCTGGCCTTCCGGGTGGACGCGGCCCTGGTGCTGCTGGTGCTGGTCGTGGTAATCCTCTTCTTGGAGGAGCTGCCCCTGCGGTCGTCCCACAGCGAGCCGGTTCGGCCCCAGGCTTAGCCCCCGCCGTGGGCGATGAGGCCGGCGATGCCGCTGACGGCGATGAGCAGGGTCGGGTCGATGCGGGTAAAGAGCAGCAGGCCGGCGCTCAGCGCAAAGACGGCCACGGCCACCGGGGCCACCAGGGTAGAGGGGGCGAGCTGGACGACCACCGCCAGGATGAGGGCGACGACGGCGGCATTCACGCCGCTCAGGAAATCGGCCGGTGCCCGGATCTGCCGGAGCTTCGGGACCCAGGGGGCGGTGAGGAGCACCAGAATAAAGGCGGGGGCAAAGATGGCCACGGTGGCCACCACCGCCCCCGGCACACCGACCCCGTACCGGACGCCCAAGACGTAGCCGACGAATGTGGCCGTGGTGAACACCGGCCCGGGGGTCACCTGGCCGACGGTGACGGCATCCAGCAGCTGCCGTTCGGTGAGCCAGCCGGTGCCCTGGACCAGCTCCTGGTGCAGAAAGGAGACCAGCAGGTAGCCGCTGCCGAAGAGAAGGCCCCCAACTTTAAGAAAGATGAGGCCCAGCCGGCCTAAAAACTCGGCCGTCCCCATCTCGGCGGGAGCAGGGGGATTAAACCCGAGGGCCAGCGGCGGAACCAGGGCGGCCAGGGCCGGGCGGAGGCGGCGGGCGGCCACGAGGACGGCCCCGGCCCCCAACATCAGGATGACCTGGTCCACCGGCGCCAGCAGGGCGAGGCCGAAGACGGCGGCGGCCAGAACCGCCGTGGCCGGTCCGGTAACGGCGGACCGGCCGAGCCTTAAGGCGGCGGTAAGAATGATCGCGAGGATGACCGGCTTCATCCCCGCCAGCAGGCCCCGGATCTGGGGCAGGGCGCCGAACTGGACGTAGGCCCAGGCGATGGCCAGGACGATAAGGAAGGCCGGCAGGATGAAGCTGACCCCGGCCAGGACCGCCCCCAGCCGCCCCCGCCGGTGGTAGCCGAGGTAGATGGCCATCTCGGTGGAGTTGGGGCCGGGGATGAGGTTGCAGGCGGCCAGGTAGTCGAGGAACTCCGCCCGGGTAAGCCAGGCCCGGCGGCCGACGAACTCGGCCTCCATCAGGGCGATGTGGGCGGCGGGCCCGCCGAAGCCCAGGATGCCGAGCTTTAAAAAAGGCCAGAGGAGGTCTCTAAAAAGCGGACTAAAACCCGGGCTCTGCGGGCGGTCGGTATTGCTGGCAAGCATCTTTTGGTGTATTATTGTAGTGTAAGCTGAGGCGCCCCGTCAAAACCAGACCCCAGGCCGCTCCCCCGCCCGCCCTGCCAGGGTGTGGAGTCGGCCTGAGCAGGTTGCGGGGTAACACCCCAAAAGTTGCAAGGTGAACGAAATGACCAAAAGGAAGGAGCGAGTTTCCGTCCGGGCCGAGGAGCTGGAAGGGATGGCTTCGGTGCTGCCGCTTCTCGAGGCCGAGGGCCTGCCCGAAGAGGTGCTGGCCACGGCCGGCCTCAAGGAGCTGGCCGAGGAGCCGGTGGAGAAGGCCCTCGAGGAGCTGGAGGAAGAGGAAGGGATCGATACTCCCGTCCGGATGTACCTGCGGGAGATCGCCAAGATCCCCCTCCTCACCGCCGACCAGGAGAAGGAGCTGGCCCGCCAGCTGGAGGAGAAGCGGTTCCTTGAGCGAACGGTCGAGGGGCTCCGCTCGGAGCTCGGCCGGGAGCCCGGCCCGGAAGAAATTGCGTTTAAACTTTACCGGGACATCACCGCCGGCCTTAAGCTGGTCCCCGCCATCGCCTCCTACCTGGGGGTGGAGCGGCGGGGCCGCAATCCCCTCGACCTGATGCGGGACGAGCGGGTTGCCGCCGCCCTGGACGGCGAGTTCGTCCCCGACCTGGTAAACCACATCGCTTCCAAGGTTCGCAAACAGCCCGCCGAGGTGGAGGCCGAGCTTTTAGCCCTCTCGGTGGCCCGGCGCATTCTGCCCGCCGACGTCTTCGAGCGGCTTCACAAGGTCCGGCCGAAAAGCTTTGAGGAGGCCGGGCCGCTCCTCCGCGACCAGCGGGACCGGCTGGCCGCCCACTTCAGCGCCGTTCGGGAGGCCGGCAACCAGGCCTTCCGGAAGCTGATGGAGTCTAACCTGCGGCTGGTGGTTAGCGTGGCCAAGAAGTACCTGGGCCGGGGCATGAGTTTCCTGGACCTCATTCAGGAGGGCAACATCGGCCTGATGCGGGCCGTCGAGAAGTTCGACTACCGGCGGGGCTTCCGGTTCAGCACCTACGCCACCTGGTGGATCCGGCAGGCCGTTACCCGGGCCATCGCCGACCAGGCCCGCACCATTCGCATTCCGGTCCACATGGTCGAGACCATCGCCCGGTTGCTGCACAGCACCCGGCACCTGGTGCAGCTCCTGGGCCGGGACCCCAGCGCGGCCGAGATCGCCCTGGTGATGGGCTTTATCGACCCGGAGACGGAGCGGCGGCTGGCCGAATACGCGGCCGAGCGGGGGGCCGCCCGCCGGGGCGTCCCCGACCTGAGCAACACCGACGTCCGGCGCCGGTTCATCCTCCAGTCGGGGGTACTGCAGCGGGCGGAGGCCCTGCCCCGGGAGCTCAGGCTCAAGGTGCGGCCGGCCGCCAACAAGGTGCGGGAGATAATCAAAGCCTCCCAGCAGCCCATCTCCCTGGAGACCCCCATCGGCGAGGATGAAAGCGTCCTGGGCGACCTCATCGAGGACCGCCTCTCCATGCCGCCCACCGAGCTGGCCACCCGTCAGCTCCTCAGGGAAGCCATCGACCGGGCCCTGGGTCAGCTCACCGACCGGGAGCGGCGGGTCCTGGAGCTGAGGTTTGGCCTTGAGGACGGCCGGGCCCGGACCCTGGAGGAGGTCGGCCGGGAGATCGGGGTTACCCGGGAGCGGGTCCGCCAGATCGAGGGCGAGGCCCTGCGCAAACTCCGCCACCCCCTCATCAGCCGGATCCTCAAAGACTTCGTCGAAGAGTAACCGACCTTTCGCCGGCGGGGCCGGGGCCCAAAAGCCCCGGCCTCCCGTTTTAAGGCCCCTCGTAGAGCCGTTCCCCCCGGTGAAGGCGCAGGGACGTCCGGTAGGTCTGGGCCTGCTCCCGGGGCGTGGGCGCCAGGTAGCGGGCCGCCACCAGCACCGGAACCCCGTCCAAGTCGGAGTCGGTCTCAACGCTGTCATAGAGCCGGTAGGGCGTCTCCACCATCTGGGTGGTGTGGAAGTCCCGGTCCTCCCGCAGGAGCAGCCGCCCCAGCACCGCCTGGAGCCGGCGGGGGTCGCCGCCCCCGTAAAGGGTACCGGCCCACCAGCTCCCCGGCCTCGTCCACCTGCTGCTGGCGGTCCAGCCGGGCTGCCAGCTCCGCCAGGAGGCCCTCGGGGTCGGCCGCCGGGCGGCCGGAATGTTGAGAAAGCGGTCCAGGTGGACGCTCATAGCGGCGTCGAAGACGGCCCGGAGCGCCTCGGGGGTGGGGCTTGGCCTGACGACCTGGTGGGCGGCGTTGGCAAAGCTGAAGGTGTGCAGGGCCGTTACCCAGTCGGCGAACTCGTTGCTGGTGGGGAAGCGGGCAACCCGCAGGGCCGCCGCGTAGGCCACGGCCTGGGCCAGTTTCACCGGCGGACAGCCCGCGGCCAGGGCCTCCAGGAGGCCGTCGGCGATGGCCTCCGGCTCGGCCGAAAGGGCCAGCTCGGCCAGCTGCCGCAGGCTGCCGCCCCAGGCCCTGTCCCGCCCCCGCTCCAGGGCCGCCGGGAGCCTTATCCCGGACCTCGACGAACTGCCGGAACCAGCGGTCCAGGGTGGGGATGTCGGGCGTGGGGCCCGGGAGGGGCCTTAAAAAGAACCGGGGCGGGGACCCGGCCGTGTCCTCGGCCACCGCCGCCAGGCCGTGGTAGGGGGCCAGGGGCCGGTCCTCGGGGGCGAGGTAGGGGAGCAGGTTGAAAAGGCAGGTGTGGGTCGTAAGGCCCGAGCCCCAGCCCGCCCGCTGGTAGCGGGTGCCGAAGTCGAGGCCGACCCGGAAAGGCTCCACCAGGTCGACGCCGGCGGCGTTCAGGGCGACCACGGCCTTAATCAAGACGAGGGGAATGTTCCCCTCGAGGGCCTCCCGGATGCGCCGCAGGTGGTGTTCGGGGGGGCGGGACCGAGACCTCCACCCAGACCTCGCCGCCCTGGACCTCTACCGGGAAGGTCCGCAGGTCGTCGGCCCACGGGTGAAAGGTTCCACCGCCCGCCAGGTCGAAGCGGGCGTGGTGCCAGTGGCAGGTCAGGATCCCCTCCCGGACGGTGCCCCGGTGGAGGGGAAAGCCCATGTGGGGACAGCGGTTGTCCACGGCGTAAACCCGGTCGCCCACCAGGAAGAGGGCGATGGTCTGCCCCTCAACGTGGACGACCAGCCGGCCGGCCCGCTTCAGTTCATCGAGGCCGGCGGCCCGAACGAATCTGCCGCCCGCCACTTCCAGCCTCCTCCGGTCCCCAAGGACTTAAGCCCGGTCCCCGGCCGCCAGCTCGGCCGCCCGGCGCTCCAGCTCCCGAATCCGCTCGATTTGGCGCCGGTTCCACTCGTCGTCGCTGTAGGGGGTGTTGAACCAGGCGTCCAAAATCTCCTTAAGGATGGCCTCCGGGGTGGCCCTGAGGCTCAGGGCCAGGACGTTGGCGTGGTTCCAGACCCGGGCGCCTCGGGCCGTTTCGGCGTCATGGCAGAGGGCCGCCCGAATGCCCGGCACCTTGTTGGCGGCGATGGAGGCGCCCGTTCCCGTCCAGCACATCACCACGGCCTCGTCGGCCTCGCCCCGGGCCACCGCCTCGGCGGCCTGACGGGTCACCTCCGGCCAGTCGGCCTCCTGGCCGGGCTCGGGCCCGAAGTAGAGCACTTCGTGCCCCCGCCGCTTGAGTTCCGCCAGTAGAACGTCGACCAGGTGGGTCCGCTCATCGGTGCTCACCGCAATCCGCATAAACCTCCCTCCCGGGCTTACATCCGTTCCGGGGCCGTAATCCCCATGATCCGCAGAGTGTTGGCCAGGACCGTCTGGGTCGCCTTCACCAGCTTGAGCCGGGCCCGACTGAGGTCGGCGTCTTCGGAGATCACCCGGCACTGTTCGTAAAAGCCGTGGAATTCGTCGGCCAGGTCGAGGGCGTAGTGGGGGAAGTGGTGGGGCTCCAGGGTCTGGGCGGCGTTCTCCACCAGCTCGGGCAGCTGGATGAGCCGGCGGATGAGCCGGAGCTCGGCCGGGTGTCCCAGGCGGCCGACGTCGCCGTCGGCGTAATCGAGGCCCCGCTCGGCGGCGTTGCGCAGGATGCTGCAGATCCGGGCGTGGGCGTACTGGATGTAGTAGACGGGGTTTTCCTGGGTCTGCTGTTTGGCCAGCTCCAGGTCGAAGTCCATCTGGGTGTCGGCCGAGCGGCTCAGGAAGAAGTAGCGGCAGGCGTCGGGGCCGACCTCGTCGATCACCTCCCGCAAGGTGATGATCTCCCCGGTCCGCTTCGAGAGCCTTACCACCTCCGCCCCCCGCCTGAGGGTGACCATCTGGGTGAGGATGACGGTGAGCCGGTCCGGGTCGAAGCCCAGGGCCTGAACGGCCGCCTTCATCCGGGGCACGTGGCCCTGGTGGTCGGCCCCCCAGATGTCGATGACCCGGTCGAACCGGCGGATGGCGAACTTATCGTAGTGATAGGCGATGTCCGAGGCGAAGTAGGTGGGCAGGCCGCTGCTGCGGATGAGGACGTTATCCTTGTCCTCGCCGAGGGCTGTGGAGACGAACCAGAGGGCCCCCCCCCGCTCCTCCACGAAGCCCCGCTCCCGCAGCAGCTTGAGCACCTTGTCAAAGAGGCCCGAGTCGTAAAGGGACTGCTCCGAGTACCAGACGTCGAAGTTTACCCCCAGGTCGGCCAGGTCGCGCCGGATGAGCCCGAGCACCTTCTCAACGCCCAGCCTGCCCAGGGCGAGGCGCCCCTCGGCTTCGGGCATCCGGGCGAAGCGGTCGCCGTGCTCGGCCACAATCTCCCGGGCGATCTCCACCAGGTACTGGCCCGGGTAGCCGTCGGGGGGAAACTCCACCTCGCGGCCCAGGGCCTGCAGGTAGCGGGCCCACAGGCTCCGGTAAAAGGCGTCCATCTGGCTGCCGGCGTCGTTGATGTAGTACTCCCGGGTGACCCGGTGGCCGGCCAGCTCCAGGATGCTGGCCAGGGTGCTGCCCAGGACCGCCCCCCGACCATTGCCCACGTGCAGGGGCCCCACCGGGTTGGCGCTTACGAACTCCACCTGGATGTTGAGGCTCGGCCCCAGGGGAACCCGCCCGTAGTCGGCGCCGGCGGTCAGGATGGCATCCACCTGCCGGCAGAGCCAGCGGTCGTCGAGGAAGAAGTTTATAAACCCGGGTGGGGCCACCTCAACCCGGGCCAGGAACTCCGGCCGGTCCAAGTGCCGGCTGATGGCCTCGGCGATCCGGAGGGGCGGCAGGCGGGCGGCCCTAGCCAGCCGGAGGGCCAGGCTCACGGCGAAGTCGCCGTGTTCGGGCCGGGCCGGCCGCTCCACGGCAAAGTCGGGCAGTTCCAGCGGCGGCAGCTCCCCGGCCGACTGGGCCCGTTCCAAGGCGACCTCCACGAGCCGGTGGATCTCGTTCCGAACGGTCATTTCACCTTCTCCATTGCCTGCAGGGCCAGGTAGGCGGGACGGGGGTTGCCCTTCTCATCGGTGATGCTCCAGTAGTACTGCTCGTCGCTGGGGGTCCAGTAGGGGGCGCAGATGTAGATGAGGCTCATCAGGCCCACCCAGGGCCGCCAGTTCTGGGCCGCCCACCGGTAGGCCCGGACGATGTATTCGGCCTGCTGTTCCGGGGTGACCGCATGCCACCGGTACGGGGAGTTGGGCCGGGGGTCGAAGGTCCAGCCGAACTCCAGGATCACGATCTGCCTTTTGTCGTCGCCGAACTCCACCATCACCTTCCGGTAGTCCTCGACGTGCCGGAAACTGTAGCTACGCTTTAATTCTACCGGGCTCTTGTCATAATTTGTAAGCTCGGGGTTCCGGGCCACCTCGTCGGGGTCCATCTCCGGCGGGGCCTTAAACCCGGCGGCGTGGACGCCCAGGGCGTCGAAGTAGTTCTGGGCTCCCAGCCGGTACATCTCCCGCAGGTACTGGATGTCGGGCATGGCCAGGGGGGGTGGGGCGGTGGTGGGGGAAAGGCCGCCGGAGATTACCAGGGCGTCGGGGTCGGCTGCCTTGATGGCCTGGTAGGCCACCTTAAGAAGCTCCACAAAGCCCTGGGGGTCGGGGCTCTTGCCCCCCCACTCCCGGGCCAGGTTGGGCTCGTTCCAGATCTGGTAGGCCTGAATCCGGCCCTTGTACCGCCGGGCCAGGGCGCTTAAAAAGTCGCCGAAGTCCTGGGGATTGGCCGGCGGCCCGTGGGTTCCCTTCTGGTGGTCGGGGGGAAGGGCCCAGTCGGGGGGTATGTCGACCCGGGCTAAAAGCTTAAGGCCGGCCTTCTGCACCGCCTCCACGACCCGGTCCGGCTCATGCCACTCGAACTGCCCCTTCCCCTTGCCCTCGATGTAGTTCCACTGGAACATCTGCTTGACCCACCGGAACCCGAGCTTTTTCACCAGCTCCAGGTCCCGCTCGGTGGTGTCCGGCTGGCCCCAGAGAAAAACCTGGATTCCGTAATCCGGGCTGGTCATCAGGGGCGGCTTCGGGGCGAAGGGGCCGATGCAGCCCGCCCCCAGGACCGCCACCACCGTCAGCAGACGCAAAAGTTTTACCCTTCTCATCGCTCCTCCAGGGAAGTCGGTGTTGTGCCCGGCCTCCGGGTGCCCTAGCTTACTTCCACCGAAAGGGGCATCTCCCGCAGCCGACCCAGGATGGCCCGGTGCTCCGGCCGGCCAAGGTCCGGGTCCCGGGCCAGCAGCCGGCGGGCCGCCTCCCGGGCCAGCTCCAGGAGGGAGAGGTCGGAGACCTGGGCCAGCTTCAGGTCGGGCAGGCCGCTCTGCCGGGTGCCGAAGTATTCGCCCGGCCCCCGCATCTTCAGGTCGGCCTCGGCCAGCTCAAGGCCGTTGTGGGACCGCTCCACCAGCCGGAGCCGCTCGACTGCCTCGGCCGAGGAGTTTTCGGTCAGGAGCACGCAGTAGGAGTCGGCCTCGCCGCGCCCCACCCGGCCCCGGAGCTGGTGGAGCTGGGCGAGCCCGAACCGCTCGGCCCCCTCAATGACCATCACCGTGGCGTTGGGGATGTCGATCCCCACCTCCACCACCGGGGTGGCCACCAGGATATCCAGCTCCCGGTCCCGGAAGGCCCGCATCACCCGCTCCTTCTCGGCCGCCGCCATCCGGCCGTGGAGGAGGCCCACCCGCAGGTCGGGGAAGACCTCGGTGCGCAGCCGCTCGAATTCGGCCTCGGCCGCCTTAACCTG
Organism: Dehalococcoidia bacterium; assembly: GCA_042408785.1. Classification (GTDB taxonomy): domain Bacteria; phylum Chloroflexota; class Dehalococcoidia; order JAUQQI01; family JAUQQI01; genus JAUQQI01. Next base: position 122,075 of record JBHOQU010000124.1, read on the forward strand.
GAGGGCCTCGGACTCCTCGATGAGGGGGCAGATGACGAAGGCCTGGAAGCCCCGCTCCACCTGCTGGCGGATGAACTGGTAGACCAGGTGGCGGCGCTCCGGCTCGATGAGCCTGGTCTTCACCGGCTTCCGGCCGGGGGGAAGCTCGTCGATGATGGAGAGGTCCAGGTCGCCGTAAAGGGTGAGGGCCAGGCTGCGGGGGATCGGGGTGGCCGTCATCACCAGGACGTGGGGGTTCTCCCCCTTACGCCGGAGGGCGCTGCGCTGGACCACCCCGAACCGGTGCTGTTCGTCCACCACCACCAGACCCAGCTTGGAAAAGGCAACGGTTTCCTGGATGAGGGCGTGGGTCCCCACCACGATGGCCACCTCACCGGCCTGGAGAAGCCGGTAAAGCTCCTCCCGCCGCACCCGGCCGTTGTCCCCGGCCGGCCCCGCCTCGAAAAGGGCGGGCTGGGGCTCGGGCCGGGGCCAGACCCGGGCGAAGCTGGCGGTGAGCAGTCCGACCCGCGGCCGCAGGCCCTCGGGCAGGCCCGAAAGGAGGCGCCCCAGGGTGTTGAAATGCTGCTCGGCCAGGATCTCCGTCGGGGCCATCAGGGCGGCCTGGTGACCGCTCCCCACCGCCATGAGCATGGCCGCCGCCGCCACCACCGTCTTGCCGCTCCCCACGTCCCCCTGGAGCAGCCGGTTCATTGGCCGGTCCCGGGCCAAGTCGGCCAGCACCTCCCCGAGAACCCGCTCCTGGGCGGCGGTAAGTTTAAAGGGCAGGGCGGCGATAAAGGCGTCCACCAGCTCCCGCCCGCCCTGAAGGCGGGGGGCCGTGGCTCCCACCTCGGCCTGCCGGCGCCGGGTCAGCACTAGAACCTGGATGTAGAAAAGCTCCTCGAAGGCCAGCCGGCGCCGGGCGGCGTGGAGGGCGGCGTAATCATCGGGAAAGTGAATCTGCCGCAGGGCCGTGGCCAGGTCCACCAGGTCGAACTCGGCCCGGAGCCAGGCCGGCAGACCATCGGGAATAGAATCCAGGCAGAGATCCAGGGCGGCTTTAATCAGGCGGCGCAGGGTTTTGGGGGTGAGCCCCTCGGTGACCCGGTAGACGGGGACCAGCCGGCCGGTGTGCAGAAGCTCCTCGGCCCCGTCGTAGACCTCGTATTCGGGGGACTCAAAAACCTTGACCCCCCGGAAGTATTCGGTCCGGCCGCTCAGGACCAAGGTGGTGCCGGTTTTGAGGGTGCGGGCCAGGTAGGGCTGGTTGAACCAGACGACTCGGAGGGTTCCCGTTTCGTCGGCCACCAGGGCCTCGGTGGCCGGCAGGCCCCGGGCGCCCAGGCGGGTGGCCTGGACGGCGATGAGGCGGCCGATGACGGTGGCCTCCTCGTGGGGCCTGAGCTCGGCGATTTTCCGGACCCGGCTCCAGTCCTCGTACCGGAAGGGGAAGTGGTAAACCAGGTCCCGGACGGTCCTGATGCCGAGGCGGCCCAGCCGCCGGGCGGTAATCCGGTCCACCCGGGGCAGGCGGGTGACGGGATCCTCAGGGTCGAGGCTCGCGCCGGCCGGGCGGGGCCGACTCTGGCGGGGGGCGGCCGTGGCTGTCGGGGCAGCCCGGTCGAGGGCGGCCCGGATGGTGCGGGCCCACTGGCGGGCCTGCTCCAGCCAGAGGACCCGGCTATCCGGGTCGAGGGCGGCGTAGCTTTCCAGTTCAGGGAAGCCCGTCAGCAGGCTCTGGGCGGCGGCCAGCCGCCGCCAGCTGGCCAGGAACCCGTCGAGGCCGCCCTCGACCGTCTGGTCCCGGCCGCCCCGTTTCAGCTCCAGCTCGATGATCTGGCAGAACCGGTCGAGAAGCTCTGCCGGACCGCGGGTTTGCGGCGTCATCCTGCCAGGTTTCAGTCTAACGGCCGGGGAAAACCTGAGTCAAGGGTTGTGCCGGGGGCGGCCGAAGAGGCGGCGGAGGAAGCCCGCCGGGCCGGCATCCGGCGGGGGCGGCGACCGCAGGTCGTAGCCGTGCCGGGCGGCGGCCTCCCAGAGGGCGCAGGCCAGCAGCCGAAACTCCACCTCCGTCACCTCTCCGTCGGCGTTGAAGGCGTCGGGGCAGGCGGCCTCGAGGGCTTCCCGGGCCCAGTCGGGGCCGGCGAAGGCGAGCCGGCCGTCGAAGTAGCTTAAGGCGGCCACGACCCGGCCCCGGCCGTCGAAAACCTGAACCCGAAGGGTCGTCATCGGCCGGCGGCTTCGTCGGGAACGACCTCCACCGGAACCTCTTCAACCCGGCCGTCCCGGATGTAAAAGGCCCGGACCACCGGCCGGTCGGGATCCTTTAAAGAGATGATGAAGTATAGGGTGTCGGGCCAGTAGGCCAGGCGGATGTCGGTGGCCGAGGGGTAGGCTTCGGTGTGGGTGTGAGAGTGGTAGATGCCCAGCCACTCCCAGTCGTTTTCCCGGATCTCCTGGTCGATTTTGATAAGTTCCCTCGGGTCGACGCTGTAGCGGTAGGGGCTCTGCTCGACGTTGGTGCACCGGTAAAGCTTGACGATTTTCCCGTCCTTCCCGGCCAGTACCCCGCAGCACTCGTTGGGGGCCTCGGCCCGGGCGTGGGCCACCATCGCGTCGGCGTAGGCCTTCGGCAACCTGAAAGCCATGGTCTTCGGCAGGAAGTTAGAAGTATCCACGATGTATTTTAACCCAGACCCGAAGCCGGGGCTTTCAAGTTATCCGCCAAAGTGTCGCCGGTCAGTTGCTGGTTTAGTTGTGGCGACGCACCGCCGTGGGCCACTACGGCAGGCCGGCTTCCGGGCCCCAATGTGGAACCTGGGAGTCCCCGGACCGGCGCCCGCCGCGCTTGACAGCCTAGGTCCCGGCGGCCAATAATAGACCAGGTTCACGGTCGGCCGGGCGGCCTCGAAAAAGGAGTTTAAGTCATGCGGGTGGAGAGGCAATACACCTTCGCCGTTGACCAGGAAACCCTCTGGAACCTCATCCTCGACCCCACCGTCATCTCCAAGGTCCTGCCGGGGGTGCAGAAGCTGGAAGAGGTCGGGCCCGAGGAATACAACCTGACCGCCAGCGTTGGGGTCGGTCCGGTGCGGGGCTCCTTCAGCGGCTACGTCAAGATTGCCGAGAAAGACCCCCCCAGGAAGTACCGGCTTCAGACCGAGATGCGGGGCGGCCCCGGCTTCGTCCGGGGCGACGGCGAGGTGGAGCTCGTTCCGGCCGACGGCCAAACCACCCTCATCTTCCGGGGCGATGTGGTTATCGGGGGCATGCTGGCCAGCGTCGGCCAGCGCCTGGTCGAGGCCACGGCCGCCATGCTCATGGACCAGGGCTTTAAGGCCCTGGAGGCCGAAATCAATTCCCGGCTGCAAAAATAACTCGAAAGGGGGTAGCTGAAGGCTATGGCCAGGGTTTCTATTCGCATCAACGGGGTTGTTCACGAAGCGGATGTGGAGCCGAGGCTTCTCTTGGTCCACTTCATCCGGGAGGTGGCCGGCCTCACCGGCACCAACATCGGGTGCGACACCAGCCAGTGTGGGGCCTGCACCGTCATCATGAACGGCCGGGCGGCCAAGTCCTGCACCTTCCTGGCCGTCCAGTGCGACGGAGCCGACATCCTGACCATCGAGGGCCTGGCCAAGGACGGCCAGCTTCACCCGATTCAGCAGGCCTTCTGGGAAAAGCACGGCCTCCAGTGCGGCTACTGCACCCCGGGCATGATCATGACGGCCTACCACTTCCTCCAGATGAATCCGAACCCCACCGAGGAGCAGATCCGCCACGCCCTGGAGGGCAACATCTGCCGGTGCACCGGCTACCACAATATCGTCAAGGCCATCCAGTACGCCGCCGAGCTGATGCGGGGCGGCGCCCCCGCCGCCACCCCGGCCGACTGAACGGGTTTTTCGGGAGCATGCTGCGGAGGAGGTTAAGATGGTTCAGGCACCCGAACGGCTTCTTGGAGCGGAGATCAAGCGCAAAGAAGACCCCAGGTTCATCACCGGCCAGGGCACCTACGTTGACAACTTAAAGTTCGTCGGCACCGTATACCTGGCCATCCTGAGAAGCCCCTATGCACATGCCCGGATAAAGAAAATCGACCTCAGCCGGGCTAAGGCTCACCCCGGCGTCCTGGCCGTGTTTACGGGGGAGGACCTGCGCCGGGACGGCATCGGGTCGATCCCTGTCGGCTGGCTTCTGCCGGACATAAAGCTGGTGCCCCACTACCCCCTGGCGGTGGGCAAGGTCCGCTACGTGGGGGACGGGGTGGCGGCGGTGGTGGCCGCCGACCGCTACACCGCCTACGACGCCCTCAACCTCATCGACGTGGAGTACGAGCCCCTGCCGGCCGTGGTCGACCAGGAGGCCGCCACCAGACCGGGTGCCCCCCTGGTCCACGACGAGGCCCCCAACAACATCTGCTTCAAGTTCGTCCTCGCCGGCGGAAATGTCGACCAGGCCTTCGCCGAGGCCGACGGGGTGGTCCGGCAGCGGATCGTCAACCACCGGGTGAGCGGAAGCTCCGTGGAGCCCCGGGCGGCCGTGGCCGTCTTCCACCCGGCCACCGGCGAGCTCACCCTTTACAACACCAATCAGAACCCCCACCTGATCCGGCTCCTGCTGGCCCTGACCATGAACTACCCCGAGCACAAGATCCGGGTCGTCGCCCCGGACGTGGGCGGGGGCTTTGGCACGAAGATTTACCTTTACCCGGACGAGGTGGTGGCCTGCTACGCCGCGATGAAGCTGGGCCGGCCGGTAAAATGGGTGGAGACCCGCAGCGAGTACCTGCGGGCCACCATCCACGGCCGGGACCACATAACCTACTTTGAGGCCGCCTATAAAAAGGACGGCACCATAACCGGCCTGAAGGTGACCACCTACGCCAACCTCGGCGCCTACATCTCCCCCTTCGGGCCCCTCATCCCCACGTTTCTGTATGTCCCCATGCTCCACGGGCCCTACAGGCTGCCCAACGTCAGCGCCGAGGTCTACGGGGTATTTACCAACACGACGCCGGCCGACGCCACCCGGGGCGCCGGGCGCCCGGAGGCCACCTACCTGCTGGAGCGGATGGTGGACCTGGTCGCCCGGGAGCTGAACATGGACCCGGCCGAGGTCCGGCGCCGGAACGTGCTGGAGCCCTTCGAGAACTACCAGACGCCCATGGCCTTCGTCTACGACAGCGGCAACTACCCGGCCACCCTGGAACGGGCCCTGGAGGTGGTCGGCTACCGGCAGCTGCGGGCGGAGCAGCGGCGCCTCCGGGAGCAGGGCCGGTATATCGGCATCGGCCTTTCCACCTACGTGGAGGTGACGGGGGCCGCCCCGTCCCAGATCGCCGTCTCTTTGGGGGCCCAGGCCGGCCTCTTCGAAAGCGCCATCGTCCGGGTCCACCCCACCGGCAAGGTGACCCTCTTCACCGGCTCCCACACCCACGGCCAGGGCCATGAGACCACCTTTGCCCAGGCCATCGCCGACCAGTTCGGCATCTCCCTGGACGACGTGGAAGTGGTCCACGGGGACACGGACGCCATCCCCTTTGGCCTGGGGACCTACGGCAGCCGGTCGACGCCGGTGGGCCTGACGGCGGCCTACGTGGCCGGGCAGCGTATTCTGGAAAAGGCGAAGAAGATCGCCGCCCACCTGCTGGAGGCGGCCGAGGCCGATATCGTCTTCGAGGGCGGCCGCTTCTTCGTCCGGGGCGCCCCGGAGCGGGCCGTTACTTTCCAGGAGGTGGCCCTTGAGGCCTACGTGCCCCGAAAGATTCCCGCCGATATGGAGCTGGGGCTGGAGGCAAGCGCCTTCTTCAACCCCAGCAACTTCGTCTTCCCCTTCGGAACCCACGTGGCGGTGGTGGAGGTGGACCCCGAGACGGGACAGGTAAAGCTCCTTAGATATGTTGCCGTCGACGATGTCGGCCGGGTTATAAACCCGATGGTGGTGGACGGGCAGGTCCACGGCGGGGTGGTCCACGGGCTGGGCCAGGCCCTCTGGGAGCAGGTGGTCTACGACGAGCAAGGCAACCTGCTCACCGGCACCTGGCTGGACTACGCCATGCCCAAGGCTGCCGACCTGCCCTTCATCGAGACCGACCGGCTGGTCACCCCGTCCCCCGCCAACCCCCTGGGGGTGAAGGGGGCGGGTGAGACCGGGACGATTGCGGCCACCCCGGCCGTCGTAAACGCCGTTATCGACGCCCTGGAACCCTTCGGCGTAAGGCATATCGACATGCCCCTGACCCCGGAGCGGGTCTGGCGGGCCATCCGGGCGGCCCAAACCCAACGCTAAGGAGGTTGGAAGGATGTTTCCGGCCACTTTCGAGTACTACGCCCCGACAACGCTGGAAGAGGCCCTGGAACTTCTCCGACAGAACCCCGAGGCCAAAATCCTGGCCGGGGGCCACAGCCTCATCCCGGCGCTCAAGCTCAGGCTGGCCACCCCGCCGGCCCTGGTCGACCTGCGCCGGATTCCGGGCCTTTCGGGCATCCGGCTCGAGGGCGACCACCTGGTCATCGGGGCCATGACCACCTACTACGACGTCCAGACCTCGGACCTCGTCCGCCAGCACGTGCCGGTCCTGGCCGAGGCCACCGACCTGGTGGGTGACCTGCAGGTCCGAAACTGGGGGACGGTCGGGGGCAGCCTGGCCCACAGCGATCCCGCCGGCGACTACCCGGCCATCATGCTGGCCCTCGGGGCCGAGGTCCGGGCCAGGGGACTCCAGGGGGAGCGGACCATTCCCATCGACCAGTTCTTTGTGGGGATGTTTACCACCGCCCTCCAGCCCGGGGAGGTCCTCACCGAGGTCCGGGTTCCGGTGATGCGGCCGGGGACGGGGGCCGCCTACGTGAAGTTCCCCCACCCGGCCTCCCGCTACGCCGTGGTGGGGGTCTGCGCCCTCGTCACCCGGGAGGACAACGTCTGCCGCCAGGTCCGGGTCGCCGTCACCGGTGCCACCCTCTACGCCACCCGCGCCACCGTCACCGAGCAGGCCCTGCAGGGTCAGCCCCTCAACCCCGACACCATCCGGGCCGCTGCCGAGCGGGCCCCGGAGGGCCTTACCATCGTCGGCGACCGGGTCTTTGCTTCCGAGGAGTACCGGACCCACCTGGTTCGGGTGCTCGCCCGGCGGGCGCTGACGGCCGCCGTGGATAAGATTCGCTGAATCGTCGCAAAGGAGGTTGAACCGTGGCTCAGGCCGTTGCCCCCGGCAAATTGATGGGCGCGCCCCTAAAGCGCAAGGAAGACCCGCGGTTCATCACCGGGCGGGGAAACTACGTGGATAACATTAAGCTGCCGGGCATGGTTTACCTGGCCATCCTGAGAAGCCCCCATGCGCATGCCCGGATAAAAAAAATCGACGTCAGCCGGGCTAAGGCCCACCCCGGCGTCCTGGCCGTGTACACGGCCGAGGACCTTAAAAGGGCCGGGGTTAAGCCGATGCCCGTGGCCGCCCGCCTACCGGGCAGCAAGGTTCCCGATCGCTACCCCCTGGCCGTGGACAAGGTCCGCTTTGTGGGCGAGGGGGTGGCGGCGGTGGTGGCCGCCGACCGCTACACCGCCCGGGATGCCCTGGACCTGATCGCGGTCGAGTATGAGCCCCTGCCGGCGGTGGTCGACCCGGAGGCGGCCGTGGGTCCCGACGCGCCCCGGCTCTTCGACGACATCCCCGACAACATCTCCTTCCGGCGGCAGGTCTCGGCCGGGGACGTGGAGCGGGCCTTTGGCGAGGCCGATGGGGTTGTCCGGGAGCGGCTGATCAACCACCGGCTGGTGCCCAACGCCATGGAGCCCCGGGCGGCGGTGGCCTGGTACCAGCCCGGCACGGGGGAGCTTATCCTTTACACCACCAACCAGAACCCCCATACCATCCGGAGCTGGCTCATTTCGGTCATCGACCTGCCCGAGCACAAGGTTCGGGTCATCGCCCCGGATGTGGGCGGGGGGTTCGGCAGCAAGATCTTCCTGTACCCGGACGAGGTGGTGGCCGCCTTTGCCTCCATGCAGCTGGGCCGGCCGGTCAAGTGGACCGAGGACCGGAGCGAAAACTTCCGGGCCACCATCCACGGCCGGGACCACATCACCGACTTCGAGGTAGCCTACAAGCGGGACGGAACCCTGCTCGGCCTCAGGGTGAAGACCTACTCGAACCTGGGGGCCTATCTCTCCCAGTACGGGCAGGCCATCGCCGGGGTCCTCTACACCGCCATGCTCCACGGGGTCTACCGGCTTCCCAACGTCTCGGCCGAGGTGATCGGGGTGCTCACCAACACCACCCCCACCGACGCCTACCGGGGTGCCGGCCGGCCGGAGGCGGCCTACCTGGTCGAGCGGGCCGTGGACCGGGTTGCCCGGGAGCTGAACATGGACCCGGCCGAGGTCCGGCGGCGCAACTTCATCCCGCCCTTCAACAACTTCTACCGGACACCTCTGGGGACGGTTTATGACAGCGGCGACTACGAGAAAACCCTGAACCGGGCGCTGGAGGTCGCCGGCTATGAGCAGCTGCGGGCGGAACAGCGGCGCCTCCGGGAGCAGGGCCGCTACATCGGCGTCGGCCTTTCCACCTACGTGGAGATCACCGGGCTTTCGCCCACCATCGACGGAACCCACATCCGGGTCCACCCCACCGGCAAGGTGGAGGTCTTCACCGGAACCCACGCCCACGGCCAGGGCCACGAAACCACCTTCGCCCAGCTGGTGGCCGACCAGTTCGGGATCTCCCCCGACGACGTGGAGGTCCACCACGGGGATACCGGCAGCATCCCCTACGGCGGGGGCACCTCCGGCAGCCGGTCGGCCCCGGTGGGGGCTTCGGCCACCTACCAGGCGGCCCTTAAAGTCATCGAGAAGGCCAGGCGCATCGCCGCCCACCTGCTAGAGGCGGCCGAGGCCGACGTGGAGTTCCAAGAAGGGAGGTTCTTCGTCCGGGGCGCCCCGGAAAGGGCCGTTACCTTCCAGCAGGTGGCGGCCGCGGCCTACAACCCGGGCCGACTTCCGCCGGACCTGGAGCCGGGCCTTGAGGCCACCGCCTTCTACAGCCTGCCGTCCAACGCCTGCCCCTTCGGGGCCCACGTAGCGGTGGTGGAGGTGGACCCGGAGACCGGGCAGGTAAAGCTTCTCCGCTACGTGGCCGTCGACGACTGCGGCCGGGTGATGAACCCGCTGGTGGTGGAGGGTCAGGTCCACGGCGGGGTGGTCCAGGGGATCGGGCAGGCCCTTTGGGAATATGCGGCCTACGATGAACAGGGCAACCTGCTCACCGGTTCCCTACTGGACTACGCCCTGCCGGTGGCCAGCTACCTGCCGTCCTTCGAGACGGCCAACACCGAGACCCCCTCGCCGGTCACCCCCCTCGGGGTGAAAGGGGTGGGGGAGGCCGGGACCATCGGCGCAACCCAGGCCGTCGTCAACGCCGTGGTGGACGCCCTCGAGCCCTTCGGGGTCAAGTATCTTAACATGCCCCTGACCCCGGAGCGGGTCTGGCGGGCCATCCGGGCGGCCCGGGCGGGCTGAGACAAGGCCGACCCCAAAGAGTCGGGCCGGGGGCTTCCCCCGGCCCGACTCTTTGGCCGAACGTGTAAAATTTATGGATTATCGTTGATGTTCAGATTGGGCAAGTTCCGGCTGAATCTGCTTCCCCCCGCCGGGGACGAATTCTACCGCCTGTTTGAGGCCGGGACCGACCTGATGGTTCAGGCGGCCGAGCTCACCTGGAAGCTTTTCGAGGTTTGCGACCGGGTTTCCGAAAGGGCGGCGGAGATCCGGGCTCTTGAGGAGCAGGCCGACGGGGTGACCCACATGGTCATGCGCCAGCTTCACCGGAGTTTCCTTACCCCCTTCGACCGGGGCGATGTGGCCAGCCTGGCCCACACCGTGGACGAGGTGGTAGATTACCTGGAAGATGCGGCCGCCCATGCCGCCCTTTACCAGATCCGCCGGCGGGACGCGGCGGCCGTGCGGCTGGCTGAGCTGGTAAGCCTCCAGGCGGCGGAAATCCGGGCGGCCGTGCGGCTTCTGCGGGACCCCCGGGCCGGCCGCCAGATTCTGGAGCGGACGGTGGAGATCAACCGCCTGGAAAATGAGGCCGACGCCGTCTTCCGGCAGGCCGTGGCCGACCTTATGGCCGGAAAATACGACCTGCTGGAGGTGCTGCGCTGGCGGGATATCTACCAGGGCCTCGAGTCGGCCACCGACCGGGCCGAAGACGTTGCCAACATCCTGGAGGGGATCGTCCTGGAACGGGCCTGAAGTGGACAAGACGCTGGTAGCCGTCGGCCTCGTGGTCATCCTCGGCCTGGCCTTCGAGTTCGTGAACGGGTTTCACGACGCCGCCAACGCCATCGCCACCGTGGTGGCCACCCGGGTGCTTACCCCGGCCCGGGCCGTGCTTATGGCCGGGGCTTTAAACTTCCTGGGGGCGGTCTCGGGCACGGCCGTGGCCACCACCCTGGGCCGGGACCTGGTGGACCCGGGGGCGGTGGACCACTGGACGGTGGCGGTCGGCCTTTCGGCCGCCATCATCTGGGACCTGATCACCTGGTACGCTGGGCTGCCCACCAGCAGCAGCCACGCCCTCATCTTCGGGGTGGTGGGCTCGGCGGTGGCCACCGCCGGCCCGGGAGTGGTCAAGACCGGCGGCCTGTTTAAGGTCGGGGCCGGCCTGGTCTACTCGCCGGTTCTGGGGTTCCTGGCGGCCGCCGCCCTGATGGCGGCCATCTTCTGGGTCTTTCGACATTCGACCTGGTGGCTGGTCACCCGTCTGTTCGGACGGCTTCAGCTCCTTTCGGCCGCCTGGATGGCCTTCTCCCACGGCAGCAACGACGGCCAGAAGACGATGGGGGTCATCGCGCTGGCCCTCTTCAGCGGCGGCCTGCTCGGACCCGAGTTTTACGTTCCCCTGTGGGTCATGGCGGCGGCCGCCCTGGCCATCGCCCTGGGTACCACCGCCGGGGGCTGGCGGATCATCAAGACCCTGGGCTACCGGGTCGCCCACCTGCAGCCGGTCCACGGATTTGCGGCCGAGACGGCCGCCGGCACCGTCATCGAGGTGGCCAGCCGGGTGGGAATGCCCATCAGCACGACCCACGCCATCAGCGCCGCTATAATGGGAGTGGGACTGGCCCGGGGGGCCAGGCAGGTCCGGTGGCTGGTGGCCGGGCGGATCGCGGCCGCCTGGGTGCTCACCATCCCCGGGTGCTTCGCCCTGGGCTGGGTCCTGCGCACCATCCTGAACCTGCTGGGGGCCTGAAGGTTGGCGGATAACCGCCCCATCGTCGGCGTCACCATGGGCGACCCGGCCGGGGTCGGCCCCGAGGTCGTGGCCAAGGCCCTGGCCCGGCCCGAGCTTTACCGGGATGTGCGGCCGGTAGTCCTGGGGGATGCGGCCCTCCTGGCCCGGGCGGCCGCCGTCTGCGGCCTAAAACTTGACATAAATTTAATTGATTCGCCGGGGGCGGGGCGGTTTACGGCCGGGGTTGTCGACCTGATTCCGGTAACGGCTCTCGAACCCGACCGGGTCCGGTTCGGTCAGGTTCAGCCGCTGGCCGGGTGGGCCTGCTTTGAGTACATAAAGAAGTCGGTGGAGCTTGCGCTGGCCGGCCAGGTGGATGCGGTGGCCACCGCCCCCATCAACAAGGCCGCCCTTCAGGCCGCCGGCATACCCTACTTGGACCACACCCAGGCCTATGCCGCCCTGACCGGCTCGGCCGGGGTGCTCACCATGTTTGTGGTGGGCGAGCGGCTCAAAATCTTCTTCGCCACCAGGCATGTCGCCCTCCGGCAGGCCATCGCCGAGCTCACCGTCGACCGGGTTTATCAGGTGCTGGTTGCGGCCGACCGGGCCCTGCGGCGGTTCGGATTTTCCGAGCCCCTTTTCGGGGTGGCGGCCCTCAACCCCCACGCCGGGGAGGGGGGCCTTTTCGGGGATGAGGAGCTCACCGTGCTGGCCCCGGCCATCGCCCGGGCCCGGGAGGCCGGGGTCCGGGCTGAGGGACCGGTCCCGGCCGACTCGGTCTTTCACTTCTGTCTTCAGGGCCGGTTTGACGCCGTGATCTCCCTCTACCACGACCAGGGCCACATCGCCGCCAAAACCTACGATTTCGACCGGACCGTTTCCCTCACCACCGGCCTGCCCTTCGTGCGGACCTCCGTCGACCACGGCACCGCCTACGACATCGCCGGCCGGGGAATCGCCCGGGCCGAGAGCATGGCCGAGGCGATCCGGGTGGCGGGGGAGTATGCCCGCCGGCTTCGGGCCGGCCGTCCGGCGGCCCAGGGAGGTTAAGGTGGCGGGCGGGGCCGGCCTCGGCCTTCTCCGGGAGCAGTATGACAACCTTTCGGCGTGCATCCGGTGCGGCCTCTGCCTTTCGGTCTGCCCCACCTACCAGGTTTCTTTCAAAGAGGAGGAGGGGCCCCGGGGCCGCATCGCCATCCTGAAGGCCCTGGTGGAAGGCCACCTGGGCCTGACCCCCGACCTGGTGGAGCACGAGCTCAACTGCCTGGTCTGCGAGGCCTGCACGGCCATCTGCCCGGCCGGCTACCGGATGGAGCCGGCCCAAATCGCCTTCCGGGCGGCGGTGTCCGACCGGCTGCCCCGGGCGGTGCGGTTCGGGCTGGAGTATTTCCTGGGCGACCTGGGCCGCCTGCGCCGGCTGGTCCGGCTGCTGGCCCTGGGCCAGCGGCTGGGGCTGACCGGACTGGCTTCCCGCACGGGCCTTTTCGGCCTCCGGCGGCTGGGGCGGTTTCTGCCCGACCTGTCCGCATCCTTTATCGTGCCTCGGGGCCAGGTCTGGCGGCCCGCCGGGCCGGTCCGCTACCGGGTGGCCCTCCTGACCGGGTGTGTTATGAGCACCGTCTTTGCCGAGGTTACCCGGGCCACCGTCCGGGTGCTTACGGCCAACGGGTGCGAGGTGGTGGCGGTGGCCGGGCAGGGCTGTTGCGGGGCCCTGCACCTCCACAGCGGCCTCTGGGACTCGGCCCTTCGGCTCATCGAGAACAACGTCCGGGCCTTCGACCCCGACGGCTTCGACGCCATCATCGTCAACTCGGCCGGGTGCGGGACCGCCCTAAAGACCTACGACCACTTCGTGCCGGGCCCCCGGGCGGCGGCCATCGCCCGGAAGACCCGGGACCTTACGGAGTTTCTGGACGAGGTCGGGCTCGCCCCGCCCCCGGGGCAGGTGTCGGTGGTGGCCACCTACCAGGACCCCTGCCACCTGGCCCACGCCCAGCGCATTACGGCCGCCCCCCGCCGGCTTCTCCGGGCGATTCCGGGCCTCCGGCTGGTGGAGATGGCCGAACCGGCCCTCTGCTGCGGCAGCGCCGGGGTTTACAACGTCACCCGCCCGGCCTTCGCCGACGCCCTGATGGCCCGCAAGGTCCGCCACATCCTGGCCACCGGGGCCCAGGTGGTCGTGACCGCCAACCCCGGGTGCTACCTGCAGCTTTTGGCCGGCCTGCGGGCGGCGGCCGGGAACGGCCGGCCGGCCGTCGAGGTGCGGTTCCTGGTGGAGCTTCTGGACCGGGCCTATCAGGCCGCACCCCGGCCGGTCCTGGTGGAGGTCGGCCGGTGAACCGGGAAAGGCTTATCGCCGCCCTGGCCGCCGTCGTCGGCGAGGGTGGGGTGCATCACCGGCCGTCGGAGCTGGTGGCGTATTCTATTGACGGCACCTTTCAGCAGGCCCTCCCCGACCTGGTGGTTTCGCCGACCACCACCGAGCAGGTGGCGGATGTGGTCCGGCTGGCGGCCGAGGCCGGAATCCCCGTGGTGCCCCGGGGGGCCGGAACCAGTCTGGCCGGGGGGACCATCCCGGTGGGGGGCGGGCTGGTGGTGAACCTGGCCCGGATGAACCGGATCCTGGAGATTGACCGGGCCAACGGGGTGGCCGTGGTGGAGGCCGGGGTGGTGACGGCCGAGCTCCAGCGGGCCGTGGAGCGGGAGGGCCTCTTCTACCCGCCCGACCCGGCCAGCCTCAACCAGTCCACCATTGGGGGGAACGTGGCCACCAACGCCGGGGGGCCCCGCTGTCTCAAATACGGGGTTACCCGGGACTACGTGCTGGGCCTGACGGTGGTGCTGGCCGACGGCCGGATTTTGCGGCTCGGGGGAAAGCTCGTCAAGAATAAAACGGGCTACCAGCTGACCCAGCTTTTCGTCGGCTCCGAGGGGACCCTGGGCATCATCACCGAGGTGGTGCTTAAGCTGCTGCCCCGACCCCGGCATCGGGCCACCGCCCTGGCCGTCTTTCCCCGGCTGGACGACGCTGCCCGCTCCGTCAACGCCATCCTGGAGGCCGGCATCCTGCCCGTTGCCCTGGAGCTTATGGACAACCTGACCATAAACGTCGTCGAAGACTATCTCCGGGCCGGCTTGCCCCGGGAGGCGGAGGCCCTCCTCATCCTGGAGCAGGACGGCAACCACCCTGAGGCGGTCCTGGCCGATGTGGAGCGGATGGCGGCCATCTGCGGGGAGGCGGGGGCCTCGACCGTTGAGGTGGCCGCCGACGAGGCCGGGCGGCAGCGGCTCTGGCAGGCGCGTCGGGCAGTCTCGCCGGCCCTGGGGCGGCGGGGTCGGAACAAGCTGGGGGAAGATATCGTGGTCCCCCGGGCGGCCATCCCCGAGATGGTCCGCCGCATCCGCCAGATCGGCCGGGAGTATGGCTTCGAGATCCCCGTCTTCGGCCACGCCGGCGACGGCAACCTCCACCCCAACATCATCTTCGACCTGCACCAGCCCGGGGAGCTGGAGCGGGTGGAGCAGGCGGCGGCCGCCATCTTCCGGGCCGCCCTGGAGCTGGGGGGAACCCTGACCGGGGAGCACGGCATCGGAACCCTCAAGCGGGAGTTCCTGACCGAGGCCCTGGGGCCGGATGGGGTCGAGGTTATGCGCCGGCTCAAGGCGGCCCTGGACCCGAAGGGGCTTTTTAACCCCCACAAAGTGTTCCCCGAGGCCGACGGGGTTGAGGGCTTTCTGCGGCGGCTGCCCGTGCTGGGAACGGCCGAAGCCCCAGGCTAATCGGGGACCGGCTGGGGGGCCTTGACCGGCCCGGCCTCGGGTACGGGCCGAAGCCTCGAGACGGCGACGGCAGAGATGCCCCCCAAGATCACCGTAAGCAAGATCAGGCCGTCGACCCCCCGCCAGTCGGCGAAGATTCCCCCGAGGCTGCTGCCGATGAGCTGGCCCAGCCCGAGCAGGACCGAATAGATGCCCATAATGGTGCCCCGTTCGGCCTCGAACCGCCCGGAGATGGCCCCCAGGTAGCTCAGGGCGGCGGGGGTAAAACCGCTCATTACCAGTAGACCGGCTGCCGAAATCAACAGCAAGGCCACAATGCGGGCGTGGCTTGCGCCGATGGAGTGGTTCAGGAGAAAGAGGCTTACGGCCGTAACGCCAAGGCCAACCAGGCCGGTGCGCATGGCCCGAACCGAGCCTACCCGTCCAAGGACCTGACCCCAGGCCACCACCCCGATGACGAAAAGGAGCAGGACGACCCCGGCGGCGGTGCCGAACTCGGAGCCGGTGAAGCCCCCGACCAGGAGCTGGGTGGGGTCCTTCCGGCGGGTCAGCTGGAAGGCGGCGTGGCTGAGCCAGACCCCCACCACGGCGTTCACGGCCACCCAGGCGGGGGCCAGCCCGAGGACGTGGCGAAGGCCCATTACCAGCTCCTTAAGGCGCCAGTGGCCGGACCCGACCCCGGCGGCGCGGTGAATGGGAACCGTCATCAGGGCCAGGAGGCTCAGGCCGTAGAGGCCGGCCACTACCCCGAAGGCCCAGAGGTGCAAGAGGTCCCAGAGGAAGCCGGCGGCCACTACCCCGCTGCCCAGCCCGAGGATGGTGGCGGCCTCGAAGAGGGCCATTACCCGGCCCCGCCGGGCCTCGTCTTCCCCGGCCTCGTCGGCGAGAACGCTCAGCATCGGCGGGGTCGAAACCCCGGCCGAGAGGCCCTGGCAGAGCTTGGCGGCAAACACCCCGAGGAGGGCGTTGGAGAGGGCCACGAAGGGAATGGCAACCACCCCGAAGAACGGGCCCAAAAGAAGGGGCCGGCGCCGGCCCCAGAGGTCGCTCAGGGTCCCGGCGAGGGGCGCGCTGAGCAGTTCGGCAATGTAAAAGCCGGCGATGGCAAACCCCAAGGACGAGGCCTTAACGTGGTGGAAACCGGCGGCGTCCAGGGCACCGAATTTTAAATTAATCAAAGTGCCGGCAGCCGCGGCCGCCAGGCGCAGCAGATACGCCCCAACAAAAAGAAGTCCCAGGGAGTTCACCATCCTGCCTCCGGTTGCGGCCGAAGGTCCGGCCGCGTCGCCATTTGATTATATAGGCTTTTTTACGTTTAAATCGACGTGGTCCGGGGCAGGCCCAGCAGGCTGCGGGCCATGGTGATTTCGCCCAGGTGGCCGAAGCCGTGGCAGAGGCAGACCTGCAGGAGGGCCCGGCCCCCCAGCAGCTCCCCAAGGGGCTTGATGGTGAACGTCCGGCCCAGGGTTTCGTCGTCCACCCGCGCCAGGAACTCCCGGGTTGCCGACCAGACCTGCCGCATGTAGTCTTTAAAGGCTCCGGTGTCCCCGATGCGGAGGGCCTGGGCTTCGGCCAGGCTCATCCCCGTGCCCTGGATCCCCTTTGGGGGCAGGCCCAGCCTTTCGGCCCAGCCCCCTTCCATCCACACCGTCGGCCGGCCTTGGAGGACGAACCTGACGATGTTGTCCTCGGTGCGGGTGTAGTGCCAGACGGTGAAGCCGATGTGGTTGGCCTGGGGGGCCGGCAGGGCGTGCCACTGCTCCGGCGTCAGGTCCTCCACCGCCCGGTCGTAGAGGCTGTGAAGCCGCTCGAACTCGGCCCTAATCTGAATCAGCCAGTCAAACGTCGACATTTTGGTTTCCTCCCGGGGGATTGGCCGAAAGATTATAGCCTGGTTTGTGCAGGATGCACAAATGTCCGGTCCTCATTTCTTGCGGCTCCACATATACTGTCCCGCCGTGGGGGCTTTACACTGGAGTCAGAGACCGACGATGACCGGAGGTATCCTTTTATGACGCAGGTCGCCAAAGACGCCATAACCTCGGTCTATCCGAACCCGACGGCCGAGGATGTTCTGGAGTTTGCCCGCAGTCGCGGGGTCCAGTTTATCGACTTTAAGTTTGTGGACCTGCCCGGCACCTGGCAGCACTTCTCGGCCCCGGTGGCCGCCCTCAGCCCCCGGGACCTGGAGGAGGGGCTGGGATTTGACGGGTCTAGCATCCGGGGCTTCCAGCCCATTCACGAAAGCGATATGCTTGTGATTCCGGACCCGAAGACGGCCTTCATCGACCCGGTCTACAAGGTCCCGACCCTGAGCATCATCTGCGACGTCTACGACCCCATCTCCCGGCGGCCGTACAGCCGGGACCCGCGCCACATCGCCCGGAAGGCCGAGCGTTTTCTCACCGAGACGGGCATCGCCACCACCGCCTACTTTGGGCCGGAAGTAGAGTTTTATATCTTTAATGACCTGCGCTTCGACCAGACCAGCCATTCGGGGTTTTACTACATCGGGTCCAACGAGGGAATCTGGGACTGCGGGGCTAACGGGGAGGGCGGCCGGAACCTGGCCTACCGGCCCCGCTACAAGGAAGGTTATTTCCCCGTTCCCCCAACTGACAAGCTTCAGGACCTGCGGTCGGAGATCGTCCTGCGGCTTCTGCAGGTGGGGGTTCAGGTCGAGATTCACCACCACGAGGTGGGGACGGCCGGTCAGGGCGAGATCGACATGCGCTTTCAGACCCTGACCAAGATGGCCGATAACGTGATGGTTTACAAGTACATCATCAAGAACACGTGCAACGAGCGGGGCTACGTGGCCACCTTCATGCCGAAGCCCCTTTTCGGCGACAACGGGTCCGGAATGCACACCCACGTCAGCCTGTGGAAGGACGGAACCAACCTCTTCTTCGACGAGACCGGCTACGCCCTCATCTCCGACCTGGCCCGCTGGTTCATCGGCGGCCTGCTGGCCCATGCCCCCTCCTTGCTGGCCTTCTGCGCCCCGACCACCAACTCGTACCGGCGGCTGGTCCCGGGCTACGAGGCGCCCATCAACCTGGTGTACTCGCAGCGCAACCGCAGCGCCTGCGTCCGGATACCCATGTACAACGACAACCCGGCCGCCAAGCGGATCGAGTTCCGGCCGCCGGACCCGTCGGCCAACCCCTACCTGGCCTTTGCGGCTATCCTGATGGCCGGCATCGACGGCATCATCAACCGCATCGAGCCGCCGGCCCCCATCGACAAGGACCTCTACGAGCTGGAGCCGGAGGAGGCGGCCGCCATCAAGTCCACGCCGGGCTCCCTGGGCGAGGTTCTGGATGCCCTGGAGCAGGACCACGAGTACCTGCTGCGGGGTGACGTCTTCACCCCGGACGTCATCGAAACCTGGATAGGCTACAAGCGGGAGCGCGAGCTCAAGCAGGTGAACCTGCGGCCCCACCCCTACGAGTTCTACCTCTACCACGACGTCTAATCGGGGGACGGCCAGAAATGCTGCGGGCGGGGAATCCTCCCCGCCCGCAAGATTTTCCGGGGCTTAAACTAAGCCGGGCAGAAGCTCCACCACCAGCCGCCCGGCCGTAAGGTCGACCTCTTTGATGACGTCCTCGATGGCCGGCAGCAGCACCTCCCGGCCCTCGGCGGACCGGACGACGTAGACGTCGTTGGCGCCCGTCACGATGATGTCCACCACCCTGCCCAGGACTTCCCCGGCGGTGGTGACGGCCTCGAGGCCGAGGATTTGGAAGTAGTAGTAGGTGTCAGGGGGCAGGGGGACGGTTTCGGAGACGGGGACCTCAATGAGGCGGTTTCGGAGGAAGGCCGCCTCTTCGGGGCTGTCTATGCCCGCAAACTTGATGAGGATGCCGTCCCCGGTAAACCGGCGCCGCTCGATGGTGTAGGGCTGCTCGTCGATGTAGACGGTTTTAAGGTCCTTAAAGCGCTCCGGGAAGTCGGTCAGAAGCTGGACCTTGACCTCGCCCCGGACGCCGTAAGGTCGCCGGACCTTGCCGATGGCCACAAACTTGAGTTCCGCCATGGTCGGGTCAAGGGGTCTGCTCCTGAGCCAGCTCCACCTGCACCCGCTCGCCCCGCCGGGCGGCCACAGCCCTCAGAATCGTACGGACGGCCTGAATTACCTGGCCCTGACGGCCGATGACCCGGCCCACATCCTCCGGGGCGACCCGGACCCGGAAGACCCGCACCCCATTAGCCTCGGCCTCTTCAACCCGGACCTCTTCGGGCCGGGTGGCGACCGACCTTACCACGAACTCGACGAAGGACTTCACCGCCGGTCTCCTAGGTCGATCCCGGCCCGAACCAGGAGGCGGGCGACGGTGTCGGTGGGCTGAGCCCCCTTGCGGAGCCACTCCCGAACCTTATCGGCGTCGACCCGCAGGGTAAAGGGCTCGGTGAGGGGGTCGTAAATGCCCACCATGTCAACGTATTCCCCGTCCCGGGGTGCCCGGGCGTCGGCCACCACGATGCGGTAAAAGGGCCGGTTCTTGCTTCCCATCCGGCGCAGGCGAATCCGCAGCATTCGAGTCGGTCCTCCAGGGTCTTTCTTCCGTCCAAAGAAAGATTATACCCCAGAGGCCGGCCCCGGCGCCCCGGCCTATTCGGCCGCCGCCCGGGCGAAGAGCCAGGTGGAGACTAGCGCCAGAAGGGTCACGACCACGCCGATGATGATGCCGATGACCTCGTTAGACATGTGGCCAGTGCCCTCCCTTGCCGGATTAGAGTCGGACGCCGAAGACCTGGTTAAGCACCGTCAGGGTGACGAAGAAGGCGAAGAAGAGGGCGGCCAGCACCAGGGTAAGCTCCCGCCACAGGGGCGGCCGCAGCTCCGGCGGCAGGAACTTGCGGTTAACGTAGAGAGTGTGAAGACAAAGCACAATGAAGTTGAACCCGGCCATGTTGGCCCCGATCAGGATGAGGATCAGCGGCTGGGCCAGGTTGATGGCGATGGCCCCCCAGATGGTAAAGACCAGCAGCACCCCGTAGTAGACGAGCCGGACGTCGCCGCCCCGCCAGGCCCGGATCCGGGCGCTGCCGGTCCAGAGCATGTCCGTGACCATGCGGGCGAAGAGGTCGGTAATCCCCAGCTGGGTGCTGAACAGGATCCAGAAGCCGCACAGCAGGGTCAAAAACCACATGGCCGGACCCCAGACCTGGGAAAGATACTGCGCTTGGAAGGCAGCCACGGCAAAGCCGGATATGTCCGTGCCGGGCGGGATGAACTGAACGGTAAGAAGGGCGGGCAGGAACATACCGAGGAAACAACCTACCGTCCAGACCAGGTACTGGTCAACGGCCAGGTACTTCCACCACTCCCGCCACCGGCTCAGATTCTCCCGGGTGACGGGGAAGACCTTGCCCTCGTGGGTGAGGGCGAGCCGCTGGCCGCCGACCAGCGCTGGGATGAACCCGACAACCTTGCCCATGCCGAAGCCCTTGTCCCGCAGCCAGTTACTGATGGTCGAATTGCCCACCCCGCCGGCCCCGGCGTAGGCGGCGAAGCCCCCCAGGAGGAGCCAGTCGGCCCCGCTGGGCAGGGCGCCGAAGCGGACGAAGCCGCTGGCCACCGTTAGCCAGGTGTTGATGGAGACGAAGAAAACCCCGACAATGACGAGGAAATAAAGGATCCAGAAGACCATGAACCACTCGGCCAGCTCCAGGGTGCGTTCAATGCGCCGGCCGAAGGCCACGATGGCAACGGCCAGGAGGAAGGTTACGTAGCCCCAGAAGAGGACCGTCGGCCGGTCCTGGGCGCCCGGTAGCCGGCCTAAGAAGGCGGCGGCAATGGCCGTGGCGGCCGAGAGGGCCCAGCCCGGCCAGCCCACCTGAAGGAACGCCAGCAGTGAGTAGACGATGCCCCAGAAGGCCGGACCCGGCTTGGTGCGCATGAACCCGGTGTAGATGGGCTCGCCGGTGTAGAGGGTGTAGCGGGCGAATTCGGTGTTGATGACCACCTGCAGAATGATCGAGACGGTGGCAACCCAGAGGAGGGCGGCGCCGTATTTCGCCGTGGTCGCCGGGCCGATGAGCCACTCACCACTGCCGATGGAAATGCCGAGCAGAATGGCCCCGGGCCCAATGATGGCCGCCGCATTCCTCCAGCTGAAGGACGGCGGAGCCGGCAGGTCAGCAACTTCCCAGGGCGGAAGTTCCCCGGCCGGAACCTTATCTCCCGGTTTCAACACGGCCATGGTAAGCCTCCTCCTTGCTGCAGATTACGCCTCGCCCCCGGCCCGGGCACCCCCCGTCAAGAGGTGCACCAGGTAGCCGACGACAATGGCCGCGCAGTACCAGCCGTAAAGGCCGAACCAGAAGTTGAACCGGGTGACCTGATCAAAGCCGCCGATAACGAGCTGGAGGATGGGTCCGCCGATAAAAACCACCAGGGCCGCAATAAACGCGGTCCGAGAAGTTCCAGCCATAGGTCCTCCTGCCGCCTGGTAATTTAAACGCTCTGCAGGTGTTTAGCACAATCCCTTTAAGCTGTCAAGTACTTCTGTAATACGGAATTCTCAAATTAACACATAACAAACTTGGCCCATATAATCCGAGATGCCCCGGACGGGTTAAAATTTTCGGGGCAGTGCAAGACCCAAGCCGGAGGGTTTTGGAGGTGGCCGCCTACCCGCCCCTGGTTCAGAGCCTCCTGCGGCCGGAAGCCTATCCG
>JBHOQU010000127.1:0-68495 GCA_042408785.1 Dehalococcoidia bacterium
TTGTCCCTGGGAAGAAAGTTTATGTGGATATCCGGCATGCAGTAGCGGCACCTTAAGTTGCACCGGTCCGTAACCGAGATCCTAAGATACGTTATCTGCCGGTTAAAGGGGTCAACTAACATCCCCATCTTAAAGCTCCCCTCGGCCGATAAGGTGGGCCAGCAACTCGGCCAGGGCCCGGAAAGCCTTCCCCCGGTGGCTTATCCGGTTTTTTTCTTCCGGGGAAAGCTCGGCCAGGGTTCGGCCCAGCTCCGGCACCAAGAAAACCGGGTCGTAGCCGAAGCCGCCCTCGCCCCGGGGTTGGGGGGCGATTTCACCCCAGAGCTCCCCCGACCGGGTCCAGACCCGGCCGTCGGGGGTTGCCAGGGCAGCCACGCAGCGGAAGACGGCCCGCCGGTCCCGGGCCCCGACCCGCCTAAGCTCTGAAAGCAGCCTTTCGAACCGCTCCCGGTCGGTGGCCGCCTCGCCGGCGTAGCGGGCCGAGTGGACGCCGGGGGCGCCCCCCAGGGCCGGGACTTCCAGCCCGGAGTCGTCGGCGACGGCCGGCTTACCGGCCATAGCGGCGTAGGCCAGGGCCTTCAGCACCGCATTCTCCTCGAAGGTTTCCCCGGTCTCCCGGACGGCGGCCCGGATGCCGAGTTCGGCCGGGGTCTTTAAGCAGAGGGGCAGACCGGCAAGGATGGCCCGAACCTCCCGGACCTTTCCGGGGTTGTTGGTTGCCAGAACAACAATCTTCACCCCTCACCACCATTATAGGTGTCCCCCAGGGGTCTTGACAAAACCCGCCGGAAGCAAAATATAATAAGCCAACATTCTCGCATCGGTTCCCGCCGGACGGCGGGGAATCCCAGGGAGCGGCATGGCGATTGCCCAACCATTCTTAGAAGTTGAAGACGTCCACCTGAGTTTCGGCGGGGTCCGAGCCCTCGATGGGGTAAGCCTTTCGGTCCGCCGGGGTGAAATCTTCGGCCTGATCGGGCCTAACGGCGCCGGCAAAAGCACCCTTTTTAACTGCATAAGCCGCCTCTACACCCCCGACCGGGGGGATATCCGGCTAGAGGGCCGAAGTCTGTTAAGGCTTCCGCCCCACGCCATAGCGGCCCTGGGCATCGGGCGCACCTTCCAGAACGTGGAGCTCTTTAAGAGCATGACGGTCCTGGAAAACCTGCTGGCCGGCCAGCACCTGAGCCTAAACTACCCCCTCTGGTCGGCGTTCCTCGGCCTTCCGGATGCCCGCCGCCAGGAGCGGCTGGCCCGGGAGCGGGCGGTGGAGGTGGCCCGGATGCTGGGCATTACCCGTTTCCTGCCGATGCCGGCGGCTGCCCTGCCCCTCGGGATACAGAAGCGGGTGGAGCTGGGCCGGGCCCTGGTGGGGCGGCCCAAGCTTTTGCTGCTGGACGAGCCGGCAGGTGGACTGAACCCCGCCGAGGTGGCCGAGCTGGCCGACCTTATCCGGCAGATCCGGGAGCTGGGGACCACCCTAGTCGTCGTCGAGCACCACATGGGCCTGGTGATGCAGGTTTGCGAGCGGATTGCGGTGCTCGACTTCGGCCGCAAAATCGCCGAAGGTCCCCCGGGGGCAGTCCGGAACGACCCCCGGGTTATCGAGGCCTATTTGGGGGAGGAAGAGGAGATTGCTTAGGCTCGAAGGGATAAGCGCCGGCTACGGCCGCATCCAGGTGCTCCGCAACGTCTCGCTGGAGGTCCCGGCCGGGAGCATCGTGGCCCTGCTGGGGGCCAATGGGGCCGGCAAAACCACCACCCTGCGGGTGATATCGGGCCTCATCCGGCCGCTGAGCGGGGCCGTCTATTTGGACGACCGCCGGGTTGACGGGCTGCCGCCGGAGGCCATCGTTCGGCTGGGGGTGGCCCACGTGCCCGAGGGCCGGCAGGTTTTCGCCGAGCTGACGGTGGGCGAGAACTTAATCCTTGGGGCATACTGCCGACGGGACCGGCGCAACGTTCCGGCCGACCTGGAGCGGGTCTTTGGGCTCTTTCCGGTGCTGCGGGAGCGGCGAAAACAGCTGGCCGGGACCTTAAGCGGGGGCGAACAGCAGATGCTGGCCATCGGCCGGGCCCTGATGGCCCGCCCCCGGCTCTTACTGCTCGATGAACCCTCGCTGGGCCTCGCGCCCATGGTGGTTCGGGAGATCTTCCGGACCATCCGGCAGATAAACGCCGACGGCACCACCGTCCTGCTGGTGGAGCAGGACGCCAACCGGGCCCTGCACGTGGCCCACATGGCCTATGTGCTTCAGACGGGGCAGGTGGTGCTGGCGGGCCCGGCCGCCGAACTCCGACGAAACGAAGCCATCCGGAAGTCCTACCTGGGGTACTGACCGTGACGGAAGGTCAGCTTCTGAGCCTGGCCCAGCAGGTGGTGAGTGGCCTCAGCGCCGGAAGCATCTACGCCCTGCTGGCCCTCGCCCTGGTCCTGATCTACCAGTCCACAGACGTGGTCAACTTCGCCCAGGGCGAGATGGCGATGTTCACGACCTTTATCGCCTACACCCTCCTCACCTGGTACGGGGTGCCCTTCCTGCCGGCGGTGGCTTTAACCCTGGTTTTTGCCTTCCTGCTGGGCTACCTGGTGGAGCGGGTGTTGGTCCGGCCGGTGGAAGAAGCCCCGGTCCTGAGTGTGGTCATCGTTACCCTGGGCCTTTACAGCATCTTTAACAGCGTTGCCGGCTGGGTCTGGGGCTACGTGCCGAAGGGGTTCCCGAGCCCGGTTTCCGGGGGGACCGTCCGGTTCCTGGGGCTTACGGTGGGGCTCTTGGACCTGTGGATTTTAGGGTGCGGGCTGGCCATCATGGTGGCGCTCCACCTCTTTCTGCACCGAACCACCCTCGGGACGGCGATGCGGGCCGCCGCCCACAACCGGACCGCCGCCCGCCTGGTGGGCATCCCGGTAGGCCGGATGCTCAGCTTCGGGTGGGGACTTTCGGCGGTGCTGGGGGCCATTGCCGGGATGCTGGCGGCCCCGAAGATCTTCCTGGAGCCGAACATGATGGCCGGGGTGCTCCTTTACGCCTTCGCCGGGGCGGTGCTGGGCGGCCTCAGCAGCCCCTTCGGGGCCATCGCCGGCGGACTGCTGGTCGGGGTTATCGAAAACCTGCTAGGTGCGCTGGTGGCCACGGAGCTTAAGGCCGGGCTGGCATTTTTTATGATCTTAGCCGTGCTGGTCGTCCGGCCTCAGGGCCTCTTTGGAACTGTCCACCGGAGGAAGGTCTAGCCCCATGGCCGGACGCATTCTCCTGGCCATTCTGGTTATCTGCCTGCTGGCCGCGCCCCTCTTTATCAACCAGTTTGCCAACTTTGTCCTGAGCCGGATGGCCATCTACGCGGTGGTTGCCCTGGGGCTGAACCTGCTCACCGGCTACTCGGGGCAGATCTCCCTCGGCCACGGGGCCTTCTTCGGCATCGGGGCCTACGGGGCCGCCATCGTCGCCAACCGGCTGGGCTTGCCGTGGCCCCTCTGCGTTCTGGCCGGCGGGCTGGCGGCCGGCCTTGCCGGGTACCTGCTGGGCTGGCCCTCCCTGCGGCTTACCGGCCCGTACCTGGCGATTGCAACCCTGGCCCTGGCCGTGGCCGTGCCCCAGGCTCTCCTTAAATTCGAGGAGCTGACGGGCGGGGTCCAGGGCCTCAAGCTTTCCCAGCCCCAGCCCCCGGCCGGGCTGGGTCTGGCCCAGGACCAGTGGCTGGCTTACATCTGCCTGGTAACGGCCATGGTTATGGTCTGGCTCACCGTAAACCTGGTGCGCAGCCGCCTCGGCCGGGCCCTGACCGCCCTGCGGGACAGCGAGGTTGCGGCCCAGGCGGTGGGGGTAAGCCTTCCCCGGTTTAAAACCTTAGCCTTCGCCATCAGCGCATTTTACACCGGCCTGGCCGGGGGCCTTCTGGCCTACCTGCTGGGCTACATCGCCCCGGACGCCTTCACCCTGGTGGTCTCCATCGAGTTCCTGACCATGGTGGTCATCGGCGGGCTGGCCTCGGTAGCGGGGTCCATCATCGGGGCGACCATCATCGTGGTATTGCCCCTCCTCTCCTCGAACCTCACGGATTATCTGGCCGGACTGCTCAACCTGGTGGGCCTTTCGGCCGTTGGGGCCACCACCAAGGGCCTTATCTGGGCCATTTACGGCGTAATATTGATTTTAGTAATGGTGTTTTTGCCGGGCGGACTAGTCAGCCTGTACTATAAGGCGAAGAACCTGTGGGTCGGGACCGGGCCGGCGGAGAAGACCGGGGCCGCGGAGCGGCTGGGGCAAGGAGGTGAGATCCGGCCAGGACGTGAAACTTTAGATTAACAGGCGGCAGATTCGGCAAAAGGAGGTCAGCTACATGGGTCAGGCTCTATGGAAAGCCGTTGCGTTTCTGGCGACCCTCGGGCTGGTTCTGGCGGCCTGTCGGGAAGTGCCCACCGGGGCGCCAGCCCCGGCCGGGCAGCAGGCCCCCCGGGTTACCGAGGTCGGGGTGACGGATGACAGCATCCTGCTGGGAACCCACCAGCCGATGAGCGGTCCGGCAGCCAGCTACTCGGTAATCCCCCGGGGCTCCGAAGCCTACTTTAAGTACATAAATGACCAGGGCGGGGTCAACGGGCGGAAGATCATTTACAAAATTGAGGATGACGGCTACCAGCCGCCCCGGACCGTCGAGGTGGTTAAGAAGCTGGTGGAGCAGGATAAGGTCTTCGCCATCTTCAATGGCCTGGGCACCCCAACCCACAGCCAGGTCTTCGAGTGGCTGAACGAGAACAAGATCCCCGACATGTACATCGCCTCCGGGGCCACCAAGTGGACGGAGCCGATCCGCCGCTATGTCTTCGCCTTTCAGCCCGACTACCGGGTTGAAGGAACCTTGCTGGCCCGGTACGCCATCCAGAACCTGCCCGGGAAGAAGGCCGGCATCTTCTACCAGAACGACGACTTTGGCAAGGACGGGGCCAGGTGGTTCGAAGAGACCCTTAAAAAGGCCAACTACCCGGTGGTTGCCCGGGAAAGCTATGAGGTGACGGCCACCGACTTCTCCTCCCAGATCATCAAGCTTCGGGATGCGGGGGCCGAGGTCGTGCTCCTCTTCTGCGTGCCCAGGCCCTGCGCCCTCTTCTTGAAGCAGGCCGAACAGCTCGGCTATAAAGCCACCTTCCTGATGAGCGCCGTCTCCAACGACCCGGAGATGTTCAATACCGCCGGGCCGTCGGCCATGGAGGGGGTCATCACCCTGGGCTGGTTGCCCCTCTTCGACGACACCAGCAACTTCCGCATCCGCCAGCACCACGAGATCCTGCAAAAATATGCCCCGGGCCTCCAGCCGCAGAACTTCACCGTCTACGGCCAGGCGGCGGCCGAGATCATGGTCGAGACCCTGCGGCGGGCTGGCCGCGACCTGACCCGGGAAAAGCTCATCGAGGCGGCCGAAAGCATCAAGGACTGGAAAGACAACCTGCCCGGCATCGCCGTCACCATGGGACCCAACGACCACCGGCCCTTCAAGGCGATGCGCTACATGAAGTTCACCGGCGGCCGGATTATCTTCATCTCCGACTACCAGTACGAGTAAAAAGCTTCCGGCCGGCCTTAATCTTCCTCGGAGACGGAGAGGGGGGCGGCCCGGGACTCCTGAAGGCGCCTTATGACGAAGAGAATAACCAGCACCAGCAGGCCGATTATTATGGGAATATCTAGGGGCCGCATCACGGCCCGGATAGACTCCCAGTGCTCCCCCAGGAGGTACCCGGCGTAGGCAAGGCCCACCGACCAGGGGAAAGACCCGACAAAGGAGAGGATGATAAAAAGGGGAAAGTTCATCCGGGCGATGCCGGCCGGAAAGCTGATAAAAGTCCGGACCACCGGTAAAAGCCGGGAGAAGAAGACGGCCCAGGCCCCGTACCTGGCAAACCAGCGCTCGGCCAGCTCAAGGTCGCGGCGGCTCACTAAAACCCAGCGGCCGTAGCGCTCTAAAAAGGACCGGCCGCCGGCGGCCCCCACCCAGTAGGCCGCCGCCGACCCGACGGCGTTACCGGCCGCCCCGGCCAGCCCGGCCAGCAGCAGGTACTCCGGGCCCAAGCCCGGCTTCTGGATGAGCATCCAGCCGGCCAGCGGCATGATAAGCTCGGACGGCAAGGGAATGCAGGCGCTTTCGACGGCCATCAGGACGGCCACGCCGTACCAGCCGATGGCCTGATAGACCTGCGCAATCCAGGCCAGGATTAAGGCTTCGACTTCGGCAATCACCGGCCCAAACTATACCAGGAATCGGCCGCTTCCTGCCAGCGGAACGGCCTTTTTCGGCCGGCCCGGTCCGGAGGGCAACTAAAATTGAGGGGACGCTACACCGGGATGGGAATCTCCTCGGAGTATGTGGGTCCGGCCATCGGGTCCTTCTACACCTGGTGGCGGGGCGACCCGCTGGTTTTACTGCCGCCCCTAGGCGGCCTCACCATTGGGGAAATTTCCGACCCGGGGGTCCTCGAGCCCCTTACGGCCCTCAGCGCGACCGACCTGGAAGGCCGATTTTCCGCTGGCCACCGGGCCTTCGTGGCCTGGCTGGACGGCCGGCCGGTGGCTTACGGGTGGGTTGCCACCGCCTGGGCCGAAATCGGCGAGCTGGGGCTGACCTTTAAACTGCCCCCGGCCGACCGCTACCTCTGGGACTTCCTCACCCTCCCCCCGTGGCGGGGCCTCGGCATCTACCCCCGCCTCCTTCAGGCGATCCTTCAGCGGGAGGGGGCGGCCGAAAGGTTCTGGGTCGGCCACGACGCCCCCAACCTCCCCTCCCGCCGGGGCATCTTGAAGGCCGGCTTTCAGGAGGTGGGCCGGGTCCATCGGACGGCCGGGGGCGACCTGATGCTGGTGCCCACCGGGCACCTCGAACGGGCCCTGGCCGCGGCCCGTCTGCTGGGACTCCGGCTGCTGGCCGGCCCGGTCGAGGGCCTAACCGGCGGCCCCTAGGCGGGCCTCCAGTTCGGCGAGCCTGGTTCGGAGGGCCTTCTCTTCCTCCCAGCGCCGGGTCACGTCCCGGATGATGGCAGCTATTCCGAGCATTCGGCCTGCATCATCCTTGACCGGCACGATGGTAAACTCGATGGAGGCCCGGCTCCCGTCCCTGCGGAGGGCCGGAACTTTAAGCAGACCCCGGCCGTACCTGGTCACCCCCGTCGCCATCACCCGGTAGTACCCCTCCCAGTGCCGGGCCCGGTGCTTTTCGGGGATGATAATGTCAAGGCTCTGGCCGATGGCCTCCGCGGCCGTGTAGCCGAAGGTCTCCTCGGCCCCGGTATTCCAGAGGCGGATCTTGCCTTCATGGTCGGCGAAGATCACGGCATCGTGGACCCCTTCGACGATGCGGCGGCAGAGCCATTCGGGGGATATATTGACCGACATGACCGGCTTCACCTCAAAGGGCAGTCTGTTTATTTTAACGCCGGCCCGGGCGTTCCGGTTATTCCCGGTTTGCTAGTATACAATGGCCAGTCTTGTAGGGGCGCACGGTCGTGCGCCCTGGTTGGACCCCCGCAGTCGGATAAGCGGGTAAAAGGGGCGGCTTTTCGGTTATCATTTATCGGTCAGCCTTGAACGCCCCAGACCCAAGGAGGGTAGCCGATGGTTCAGGTTTCCGGAAGGCTGGTAGGTTCCCCCGTAAGGCGCACCGAGGACCGCCGACTGGTTACCGGCCGGGGAACCTACGTAGACAACATTAAAATTCCGGGCCTGCTTTTCCTGGGGGTTCTCCGAAGCCCGTACCCCCACGCCCGCATCACCCGGCTGGATGTTTCCCGGGCGGCCCGGGCCCCAGGGGTTCTGGCCGTCCTGACCGGCCAGGACCTGCTGGCCGCCGGCCTTAGGCCGATGCCGTGCGGCTGGCAGCTCCCGGAGTCGGTGGTTCCCCCGCGGTATGCCCTGGCCGTGGACCGGGTCCGGTATGTGGGCGAGCCGGTGGCGGCGGTGGTGGCCGACGGCCGCTACCGGGCCCGGGACGTGCTGGACCTGATCGACGTCGAGTACGAGCCCTTGCCGGCCGTGGTGGACCAGGAGGAGGCCCTTCGGCCCGGGGCGCCCCAGCTCCACCCCGAGGCCCCGGGGAACCTCTGCTTTAAGCGGGCGGTGTCGGGGGGCGACTGGGAGCGGGCGGTTCGGGAGGCCGATGGGGTAATCCGCCAGCGCTTGGTGGTTCAGCGGCTGGTTCCCAGCCCCATGGAGCCCCGGGCAACCACGGCGTGGTACCAGCCGGAGACCGACCAGCTCACCCTCTGGGTCTCCACCCAGGCGCCCCACCTGGTCCGCCAGTGGCTCTGCGAGGTGATGCCCCACCCCGAGCACAAGGTCCGGGTTATCTCGGGGGATGTTGGGGGCGGCTTCGGGGCCAAGATCTTTCTCTACCCCGAAGATGTCCTGGTGGCCTTCGCCAGCCGGAAGCTGGGCCGCCCGGTCCGCTGGGTGGAAACCCGGAGCGAGAACTTCCTGGGAATGACCCACGGCCGCGACCACGTAACTTACCTGGAGGTGGCCTACCGGCGGGACGGGACCATCCTGGGCTTAAAGCTTACCACCTACGCCAATATCGGGGCCTACATTTCGCCCTTCGCCATGGTCGTGCCCGGTATCCGGTTTATCTCCATGCTCAGCGGAACCTACGCCGTCCCCAACATCGTCGGGGAAGTCTACGGGGTCTTTACCAATACGGTGCCGGTGGACGCCTACCGCGGCGCCGGCCGGCCCGAGGCCGCCTACTACATCGAGCGGGCGGTGGACCTGGTGGCGGCCGAGCTTGGGCTGGACCCGGCCGATGTCAGGCGCAAGAACTTCATCCCGCCTTTTGACAACTACTACCGGACCGCCATCGGCACCGTCTACGACAGCGGCGACTACCCCCGGGCCCTAGAAAAGCTTTTAGAGCTGGCCGAGTATCAGAAGCTCCGGGCCGAGCAGGAGCGGCTCCGGCGGGAGGGCCGGCTGGTGGGGATCGGCCTCTCCACCTACGTGGAGGTCACGGCCGGCGGCCCCAGCGTCGGGTCTGTCCAGGGTGGGAAGCGGGCCGGAAACTTCGAGTCGGCCCTGGTGCGGGTTCACCCCTCGGGCAAGGTCACCGTTTACACCGGGGCCCACGCCACCGGCCAGGGCCACGAAACCACCTTCGCCCAGCTCGTCGCCGACCGGCTGGGCATCCCCTTCGAGGATGTGGAGGTGGCCCACGGGGACACGGCCGCCCTGCCCTACGGCCTGGGCAGTTACGGCAGCCGGACCGTTCAGGTGGCCGGGTCGGCCATCCACCTGGCCTGCGAGCGGGTTCTTGAAAAGGCCCGCAAAATCGCCGCCTACCTGCTGGAGGCGGCCGAGGCCGACATCGTCTTTGAGAACGGCCGGTTCTTCGTCCGGGGTGCCCCCGGCCGGGCCGTGACTTTCCAGGAGGTGGCCCAGGAGGCCTACATTCCCAGCCGGCTGCCCCCCGGCTTCGAGCTGGGCCTGGAGGCGGTGGCCTTCTTCGACCCCAGCTCCCCCACCTACCCCTTCGGGGCCCACCTGGCGCTGGTGGAGGTGGACCCCGAGACCGGGGCCGTAAAGCTTCTCCGGTACGTGGCCGTAGACGACTGCGGTAAAGTCATCAACCCGATGCTTACCGAGGGCCTCGTCCACGGCGGGGTCGCCCAGGGGGTGGGCCAGGCCCTTTGGGAGCGGGCGGTCTACGACGAAAACGGCTACCTTCTTACGGGCAGTTTTCTCGACTACGCCGTGCCCGTCGCCGAATACCTGCCGTCGTTCGAGACGGAGGCCATCGAGGTCCCATCCCCAACCAATCCCCTGGGGGCGAAGGGCATCGGCGAGTCGGGCACCATCGGGGCGCCGGCGGCGGTGGTCAACGCCGTGCTGGATGCCCTTAAACCCTTAGGCATCCGCCACCTCGACACGCCCCTTACTCCCGAACGGGTCTGGCGGGCCCTTCAGGAGGCCCGGGCGGGCCGGTCCTAGGACCGATGCTTCCCCTCGAGGGGGTCCGGGTCCTGGACCTTTCCCGCCAGCTTCCCGGGCCCTTCTGCACCTGGCTTATGGCCGACCTGGGGGCCGACGTGGTCTGCATCGAGGACCCGGCGGCCATCGCCCGGGCCCGGGGCTCGGAGAGCCGGTCCGTCCTGGCCGAGGCGAGCTACGACCCCCGGCGCCAGGTGCTCAACCGCAACAAGCGGAGCCTGATTTTAAACTTAAAGGTTCCGGCCGGGCGGGAGGTCTTCTACCGGCTGGCCGAAAGGGCCGACGTGGTGGTTGAGGGCTTCCGGCCGGGGGTGACCCGACGGCTGGGCATCGACTACGAGACCCTGGCGGCGAAAAACCCCCGGCTGGTTTATTGCTCCCTTTCGGGCTGGGGTCAGACCGGCCCTTACCGGGAGGTGGCCGGCCACGATATTAACTATCTGGCGGTGGCCGGGGTTCTGGACCTTACCGGTCCGGCCGGAGGCCCCCCGGTGATTCCCGGCGTCCAGGTGGCCGACATCGGGGGCGGGGCCCTGATGGCGGCCTTCGGCATCATGGTGGCCCTCTTCCACCGGGAGCGGACCGGCCGGGGCCAGTATCTCGACGTCTCTATGCTGGACGGGCTGGTGGCCTGGCTGGGCCACATCGTCGGCCGGTTTCTGAGCGGCGAGGTCTGGGGTCGGGGCCGGGGCCTGCTGAACGGCGGGGTCCCCTGTTACAACGTCTACCCGACGGCCGACGGCAAGTACCTGGCCGTGGGGGCCCTGGAGCCCTGGTTCTGGGCCAACCTCTGCCGCCGGATCGGCCGGGAAGACTTGATCCCGAAGCAGTTCGCCACCGGCCCCGAGGGGGAGGCGGTTCGGTCCGAGCTGGCGGCCATCTTCAAGACCAGGAGCCGGGACGAATGGGTGGCCGAGCTGATGGGGGCCGACACCTGCGTCGCCCCGGTCAAGGAGCTTGCCGAGGCCCTAGCCGACCCGCAGGTGCAGGCCCGGCAGCTCCTTTTAGAGGTCGAGGACCCCCGCTACGGCCGGGTGCGGCAGGTGGGGTTTCCCATCAAGTTTTCGGCGACCCCGGCCCGGGTCCGGCACCTGGGCGGGCCCCTGGGGACGGACACCGAGGCGATTCTGAGGGAGCTGGGCTATTCGGCGGCCGAAATCGAGGGCCTGCGGCAGGCCGGGGCGATTCAGTAGGCCCCCCGGCCGGTAAGGACGGCCGGGATGGTCTGGAGCAGGATCTTAATATCCAGCCAGATGGACCAGTTCTCGATGTAGTAAAGGTCCAAAAGGACCATCTCGTCGAAGGGCAGGTCGCTGCGGCCCTTCACCTGCCAGAGGCCGGTAAGGCCGGGGGAAACCTCCAGCCGCCGCCGGTGCCAGGGCTCGTAAAGCTCCCACTCCTCGGGCACCGGCGGCCGCGGTCCCACTAGGCTCATCTCCCCCCGCAGCACGTTGATGAGCTGGGGAATCTCGTCCAGGCTGAGCCGGCGCAGGATGCGACCCACCCGGGTTCGGCGGGGGTCGTTACGGATTTTAAAAAGGGGCCCGGTGGCCTCATTAAGGTCTTTAAGCTTTTCTTTCTCCTGCTCGGCCCCTACGTACATCGACCGAAACTTGTAAAGGACAAAGGGCCGCCCATTTTTCCCTACCCGAACCTGCCGGATGAGGGCGGGGCCGGGCGAATCGAGGCGGATAAGCAAGGCGATGATAAGCCAGAGGGGCAAAAGGCCCAGCAACACCAGGCCGGCCACGGCGATATCGATGGCCCGCTTAACCAGCAGGCTAGCGGGACTCAAATTCTGGGGGCTCAGGCTCACCAGGGGTATCCCGTCCAGGTCGTCGACGTTGACCCGGCGCAGGCTTATCTCGTAAAGGTCCGGCACGACCCGGAAGTCGAGGCCGGCCCGGCGGCACCCCCGAACCAGCTCCATCAGCCGCTCGTGGGAGACGTTCGGCTGGGCGATGATGAACTCGTCGACCTTAAGCTCCCGGGCGACCTTCTCGGCGGCGCTGAGGGGTCCGAGCCAGCGGAAGCGGCCGATGTCGTCGGTGACGTGGTCGTCCAGAAAGCCCAGGAGGCGGTAGTCCCGCCCACCCCCGGTGGTCAGGGTGTGCATCACCAGCTGGGCCAGGGGACCCGCCCCGATCACCACCGTCTGCCGGACGCCGATGCCCCGCCGCCGCAAAAAGGCCAGGACCCCCAGCCCGCCCAGCCGGAAGGCGAGGGTAAAGGCGACCCCGGCGGCCCAGGCAAAGATGAACAGGAGCCGCGAATAAGGGTATCCGTAGTAAAGAAAGGCGGCCGCCAGCAGCAGCATCGATCCCACGCTGGTGGACGCCACCAGCCTGCCAGCCTCATCCAGAAACGAGTCCCGAAACGGCCGGCCGTACACCCCGGCGATGCCGTGGCTGGCGGTAAGCAGGGCCGCGAAGGCCACCTGCAGGGGCACCAGGTCGGCGTAGGGGACAAAGCTGGCCTCCGGCACCTCCCGGCCCAGCTCCAGGATGTACCGACCGTAGTAGGCCAGGGCAAAGGCCCCGTTCAGCAAGACGAAATCGGCCAGGGCGACCGCAACCCTAAACATCGTGCCCCTCAGGGGGTTCAGGCGGGCAGAACGCCGCCCTCTTCCCCAAGCTCTTTAAGGGCTCCGACCAGCTCCTCGACGCCCACCGGAACCGCCCCCACCTTCCCCACCACCAGGCCGGCCGCCACCGCCGCCACCCAGGCCGACTGGACCAGGCTTGCCCCGGCTGCCAGGCTCAGGGTCAGGGCGGCGATGGTGGTATCCCCGGCCCCGGTCACATCCCGGACCTCCCGCCGGCCCACGGCCGGGACGACCTCCGGGGCCGCCCCGGGCCGGAAGAGCATCATCCCCTTCTCGCCCATGGTCACCACCAGGCTGGCGCATTTGAGCCGCTCCAGAAGGCCCTGCCCGGCCGCGGCCACATCCTCGTACCCTGAGAGGCGCCGGCCCAGGACCGCCTCCGCCTCCCGCAGGTTCGGCTTCACCAGCTCGACCCCCTGGTATTCAAAAAACTGCTCCAGCTTCGGGTCCGCCGTCCGAAGCAGACCCCGCCGGCCCGCCCGGGCCTTCACCTCGGCGATCACCCTGGGAGTGAGCGCGCCCTTGTTGTAGTCTTCAAAGAGCACCGCATCGGCCCCGGCCAGGAGGCTTTCCAGCCGGTCTAGGAGCTCGTCCTCCACGGCCGGGGGAATGGGGGCGGTAAACTCCCGGTCGGCGCGGACCACCTGCTGGTTGTGGGCGATGATGCGGGTCTTAAGGGTGGTGGGGCGGTCGGGGTCGGTGACGAGGCCGGCGTCGTCGATCCCCAGGCTTGCCAGGGCCTCCCGGAGAAGCCGGGCAGCGTGGTCGGACCCCACAACCCCCACCAGAAGGGGCTCGGCCCCCAGGGCCTTGATGTTGGCGGCCACGTTGGCCGCCCCCCCAGGTCGGACCGTCTGGTCCTTTATCTCAACCACCGGGACCGGCGCCTCCGGTGAGATGCGGGTCACGGTGCCCCAGAGGTACTCGTCCAGCATCACGTCGCC
This sequence comes from Dehalococcoidia bacterium, assembly GCA_042408785.1. Classification (GTDB taxonomy): domain Bacteria; phylum Chloroflexota; class Dehalococcoidia; order JAUQQI01; family JAUQQI01; genus JAUQQI01. The sequence continues at coordinate 13,518 of JBHOQU010000127.1, forward strand.
CACCACGACGATGCGCTTGGCCTGCCAGTTTCGGATGATGGCGATGAGCTCGTTTGCGCCCATAGCGACAAATTTCTCCAACGGAAGTTTACTCAAGGTCTTCCACCAGGGCCTGGGCCAGCAGGGGCACCATCAGCTCGTGGTGGCCGGTGAGATGGATCCCCCGACCGCCTTGCAGGGTGGGCCGCCGCAGGACGTTCTCCGACGGCCGGTAGTGACGCAGCATGTCCAGGTTTACCGTGGTAAAGTTCTCGACCCGGTGGCCCAGGTTGCGGGCCAGGTTGAGGGCCTTGAGGAAAACCTCGGGCAGGACCACCGCCGACCCGACGTTAAGATAAACGCCCCCTTCCAGCCGGGCCACCAGGCCCGCAAACCGGAGAAAATCCTCGAAGCTGGCGGACCCCAGGGCATCGCCCCGGGCGGCCGGGTGCATGTGAATGATGTCGGCCCCGATGGTCACGTGGAGGGTGGCGGGGATGCCCCGCCGGTACGCCTGGGCCAGCAGGCTTACGTCCGCATTGGGCAGGTTTAACTCCAGGATTTTCCGGCCGACCACCTCCCCCCAGCCGGTCCCGGTAGCCATCGCCTCCACGGCGCACTCGTTGAGAAAGCGACCCGTCTCCTCGGCCATACCGAAAGTCCCGTCGGCCAGGCCCTCGGCCACGTCCTCGGAGGTCTGCCCGACCAGGGCCAGCTCGAAGTCGTGGATGGCCCCGGCCCCGTTCATGGCCAGGCCGTCCACGTAGCCGGCATCCATTAGGCCGATGATGACGGGGCTGAGCCCGACCTTTATAACGTGGGCCCCCAGGCCCCACACCACCGGCCGGCCCGCCGCCCGGGCCGCCCGGATGGCCCGCACCACCGCCCGCAGCTCCTCGGCCGCGAGAATCCGAGGCAGGCGGCCGAAAAACTCCCGGAAGGAGCTTCCCGGCCGCGGCGGCCCGGCCAGGGCCTCCCGGGAAACCCGGCTGGGCCGGGCCTGGAGGGGAACGGTTCGGGCCCGGCGGTGGTCCAGGCGGGGGAATTTAGGCCGCTCCGTCGGCAAGCTCGGCCTCCACTAGGTCGCACAGAATGTGGCCCAGGGTTATATGGCACTCCTGAATCCGGGCCGTATCCTCCGACGGCACCACCAGGGCTACGTCCACCAGACCGGCCAGCGGGCCCCCATCTTTGCCGGTCAGCCCGACGGTCTTGAGGCCCAGGGCCCGGGCGGCCTCCACCGCCCGGAGGACGTTGGGACTCCGGCCGCTGGTGCTGATGGCCACCAGCACGTCCCCCGGCCGGCCAAGGGCCTCCACCTGCCGCCTGAAAACCTCTTCGAACCCGAAGTCGTTGCCGATGGCCGTAAGGGCCGAGGTGTCCACCGTCAGGGCGAGGGCGGCCAGCCCCGGCCGGTTCCGCCGGTAGCGGCCCACCAGCTCGGCCGCCAGGTGCTGGCTGTCGGCGGCGCTGCCGCCGTTGCCGCAGAACATAACCTTGTTTCCCCGTCGGAGGGCCTCGGCCACCAGCCGGGCGGCGGCCGCCAGCCGGTCGGCGAGGTTTTCGGCCAGCCAGACCTTGAGCCGGGCCGATTCGGCCAGCTGGGCCCGGACCGATGCCACCGGGTCCGTCACGTCCTCCTCCCAGACCCCACCCCGGCCGGCCGGCCCAAAAGTTCGGCCGCCGCCTCAACCACCCGCCGGACGGGGATGAGGGTAAGGCAGTAGTTTTCGATGTGCCGGCAGTGGACGTGGTCGCAGGGCCGGCAGGGCAGTTCGATTTCCAAAAGCCGATATTCGGTGTCGTAAGGGTGGTACTTGGCCGGCTCCGAGGGCCCAAAGAACGTCACCACCGGAACCCCGGCCGCGGCCGCCAGGTGCATCGGGGCGCTGTCGTTCCCGATGAAAAGGTGCATCTCCCGCAGGAGGGCGGCCGTCTGACGCAGACTCAGCCGACCTACAAAGTTCGCCGCCGGCCCCCCATAGTCCTGAACGAAGCGGGCCGCCAGACTCGCCTCCTCCGGCCCGCCCACCAGGTAAACGACCATTTCTGGGTATAGCTGGCGCAGGCCCCGGGCCGCGGCCGCAAACTTGCCCACCGGCAGGCACTTGGTGGCGAAGCCCGCCCCGAGGTGGACGGCCACCCGGGGTTTCCCGCCGGCTTCGGCCGCCAGCTTCCGGCCGAACTCCAGCTCTTCGGGCCGGAAGGGGACCTGCGGCCCCCCGCCCACGGGCCGGACCCCCAGCTGACCCACCACCGCCTGCGCGAAGTCCACCCGGTGGACGGGCCGGTCGGGGCCGAGGCTTACGTGGAGCCAGGAGCCGCCGCCCCGGGCGTCGCTGCCGACCCGAAGCTTGGGTCCCAAAAGCCACGTAAAAAGGATGTCCCGGGGGTCGCCCCGCAGCTCCACGGCGGCGTCGAAGGCCTCCCGCCGGAGGCGACGGACGGCCCGCAAAAGCCCCACGGCGGCCTCCGCCCAATCCAGCCGCTCCCCCCGCCAGGCCCGGTGCCAGGGGACCTTGACGACCCAGATGCGGTCGACGGCCGGGTGGCCCGCCAGCAGGGCCGCCCCGGCCGGGTCGGCCACCAGGTGGATTTCGGCGGCGGGGAAGCGGCGGCGGAGGGCCCGGATGGCCGGCTCCGAAAGGAGCAGGTCTCCGATCGAGTCCAGCCGAACGACGGCAACCTTGAGGCCCCGGCCGTCCCCGGTGGCGAGGCGGGTGAAAACCTCCTTCCAGGCCCGGTCCCGGCCGGTCCAGCGGTCGTGGAGGCCGATGAGCCGGGCGATGGGGGACTCAAGGCGGCCGATGACCCGGCTTTTGACCTTTCGGTCGAGGCCCATCATCCTCCGATTATAACACCGCGCGTCTGGCCCCCCGGCCCAGGATAAGCCGCCGGTAAAACTCCCGGGTCTGCTCGGCCACGGCCCGGTGGGAGAAACGGGCCACGGCCTGCCGGCGGCCCAGCTCCCCGAGGATGCGCCGCAGGGTCGGGTCCAACATCAGCCGGCGGATCGCCCCCCGCAGCCCCAGCACATCCCCCTCCGGCACCACGAGGCCCCCATCCCCCATGGTCCGGGGAATCTCCCCCGAGTCGCTGCCCACCACCGGAACCCCGCAGGCCTGGGCCTCGACGACCACCCGCCCGAACTGCTCCTTCCACCGCCGGCCCGTTAGGGAAGGCACCACCAGGACGTCGATGGACCGGTAAAATTCGGGCATCTCCGCCGAGGCGAAGGGACCCAGGAGCCGCCAACGGTCCCCCAGCCTTCGCAACCGGGCCTCCACCTGCCGGCGGACGGCCGGGTCGGACCCGAATCCCCCAACGATCAGGAGCTCCCAGTCGCCTTCAAGGCCGGCCACCGCATCCAGCAGCCAGTGGGCCCCCTTCTCGGGCACCAGCCGACCGACGAAGCCGACCCGAAAGGGCCCGGACCGGGGTCGGGTCTCGGGCCGGAAGAGCTCCGGGTCCACCCCGAACTGGGGTATGATCGCCACCGGGCCGGTAAATCCCCGCCGCCGCAGGAGTTGTTCGGCCTCCCGGTTGCCGGCGATGGCCCCGGCGGCCCCGGCGAAAACGGCCCGCTGAAACCAGGAGAAGGGAGGCGGGATAGGGTTGAGCATGTTCTGCCAGGTGAAGAAAAGACAAACCGCCCCCACCCGCCGGGCCAGCCGCAGGCCGTGAAACGTCACCAGGTCGTAGGGCTCCTCGTCCAGGTGGACCAGGTCCGGCTTGAATTCGGCCAGCACCCGGCCCAGGCCCGGGTAATAATGTAGGTGGACCCGGCCGTTAAAGCGGGGGGGCAGGATGTACACCCGGTAGCCCTCGTCGTTTCCGGACTCGAAGGGGGCCACCTCCTTGCCGAACCGCCAGAACGGGGGGGCTACCAGGCCGAGCTCGATATCCCCGCCGGCCACCAGGGCCCGCAGCTTCTTGCGGTATTCGGCCACGTAGCACGCCTTGGAAACCATCAGGACCCGGATCATGGGCCTTTCGGACGCTCGGCCGAGACGTGCATCACCACCGCCGCCAGGGGAACCCGGCCCAGCAGGGTCGACTCCAGGTGGGCCACAACCCACAGCGCCCGGATGAACAGCCGGAAGAGGATGTTGCCCCGGAGCCACTCGGCCCACCGTTCCCGCTCAACATAATATAAAAGGTCTTTCAGCTGGCCCACCGGGTGCATGCTGTAGCGGACGTGCCGAATCCGGAAGCCGGCCCCGGCCAGGAGCCTTAAGATGTCGGTGTGGGTGAAGCGCTGGATGTGCCCCCCGTGGCGCTCCTTCAGGTCGGCCCCAACCCCCAGCTTCGCGGCCAGCCAGTAGAGGGTGAGGGGCTGGCCCTCGCAGGGCACTAGCAGGTGGAACCGGCCCCCCGGCCGCAGAACCCGATAGGCCTCGGCCAGGGCCTCCTCCGGCCGGGGCAGGTGCTCCAAAACGTCCACCATCAGCACGAAGTCGAAGCCGGCATCCCGGTAGGGGAGCCGGTGGGCGTCGGCCAGGACGTACTCGGCCGCCTCCGGGAAGGTTCGTCCGGCCTTAAGGCTGACGACGGAGAGGTCGCAGCCGAAGAGCTCCCAGCCCGGCCGGCGGCGGCCGATGGTTCGCAGAAAACGGCCGGCCCCACAGCCCACCTCCAGCATCCGGCCGGGTTGGGGGGGAACCCAGGCCAGGGCCCGCCGCAACGCGATGTTCAGGGGGTGGACGTAACCGCCGCCCCAGACCTGGTCAAGCCGAGTGCGCGTAAATATACCCAACAGGTCGCCTCCGCCGTCCGCCGCCAGGTGAACTGCCGGGCCCGCTCCAGGCCCCGGGCCCGAAGCTCGGCCCGAAGGTCGGCGTCCCTTAGAAGTTTTAATATGCCCCCCAGGAGGCTTTCATCGTCCTCGGGGTCGATCAGCAGCGCCGCCTCCCCGACCACCTCCGGCAGGGAGGTCCGGTTAGAGCAGACCACCGGCGTCCCGCAGGCCATCGCCTCCAGGGGTGGCAGGCCGAAGCCTTCGTAGACGGAGGGATAAACGAAAAGTTCGGCCCCGGCATACAGGGCCGGCCGGTCCGCCTCGGGAATCGGCCCCAGGAACCTGACCCGGCCCTCAACCCCGGCCTCCCGGACCGCCTCCGGGATATCCGGGAAGATGGGACCTGGCCGGGGAAGCCTTCCGCCCACGGCCAGAACCCACGGTTCCGGTACCTCCCGAAAGAGCCTGACCAGCCGGTCCACCTGTTTGCGCCGGTCGAAGCCGCCCAGGTAAAAGATATACGGCCGGTCGAGGCCGTAGCGGCGGCGCACCGCCCCGACCCTTTCGGGCGTAAGGTCGGCCCCGAAGTCCGGGTCGACCCCCAAGGGGACCACGTCGACCCGGTCGGCCGGGACGGCCGTAAACCTGAGGATGTCGTTCCGGGTCCACCCCGAATCGGCAATGACCCGGTCGGCCCTGGCCAGCGCCCGGCGGGCGGCCCAGATGTAGAGCCTGAAGGCCAGGGAGCCCCGGTAGTCGGGGAGGGCCAGCATCAGCAGGTCGTGGACCGTCACCACCAGGGGCCGAAGCTTAAACCACGGCGGCCCTAAGTAGGGGACGTGGACCAGGTCGACCGCGGCCTTCCGGGCAAGCCGCCAGAGGTGGACCTGCTCAAACCAGACCTTTCCCAGGTTGCCCTTAAGCCGGGGCCGTTCCGGGGGCCCGAGGCGAACCGGGGTAAAATTGAACTCAGTCCCCAGCTCGCCCAGGGCCTCAAAGAGCCGGCGGCTGTACTCGCCGCTGCCCGTTTCGGGGAACTGCCAGAAATACCCGCTGAAACCGACCCGCATCAGCCCCGCCCTCCCAGCACCTCCCGGTAGACCCCAAGGAGGGTTTCGGCGGCCGCCTCCCAGGTGAATTTTGCCGCCCGCTCCCGGCCGGCGGCCACGGCCCGGGCCCGGGCAGCCTCGTCGGTGAGGGCCTCACGGACGGCGTCGGCGATGGCCGCCGGGTCCTCGGGGTCCACCAGCCAGGCGGCATCCCCGGCCACCTCCGGCAGGGAGGCCCGGTTCGAGGTGACCACCGGCACCCCGGCCGCCATGGCCTCCAGGACCGGCAGGCCGAACCCCTCATAAAAAGAGGGGTAGACCAGCACTCCGGCCCGGCTGAGGAGGGCCGCCACCTGGGAGTCGGATAGGCCCCGGAGCCAGCGGATATCGCCCCGGAAGGGCGAGGCCCCCAGGGCGGCCAGAAAGTCGTCGTAGAGCCAGCCCGGCGCCCCCACGATAACCAGGGGCCGGGTGATGGCCGGGTATTTCTGCCGGAGCAGGTTGTAGGCGGCAATGAGCCCCGGCAGGTTCTTGCGGGGTTCGACCCGGCCGATAAACAGGATATACCCGGGCTCCAGGCCGAAGGCTTCGAGCAGGTTTTCGGCCGCCGGGTCCGGGGTTTCCGGGGGGTCCACCCCGCCGTAGACCACCCGGATTACATTCGGGTCGACCTTTAAAAACCGGACGATATCGGCGGCGGTGGCTCGGGAGTCGGCCACCACCAGCCCGGCCCGCCGGACCGAGGCCGGCACGGCCCGGCGCAGGAACCGCCCGAGCCGGCCGGGCACCCACCGGGGGTCGACCATAAAGTTCAGGTCGTGGACGGTCACCACCCCCACCGCCCGGGCCAGGGGTGGCAGCACGAAGTTAAGGCCGTGGAAGAGGTCGAAACCCGGCACCAGCCGGTCGAGGGGCACGGGGAGCCCCAACCAGAACCAGGCTGCCAGAAAGGTCCGCTCCTTAAAGGGGAGTCGGGCCTCCCGGAACCCGGGGCCGTAGGTCGCCGGGTTAAAGGGGGGACAGTCCCGGGTGGCCACCAACAGAAACGAGAATTCCGAAGGTACCCGGCTCAGGCCCCCGACTAGCCCCCGAACGAACCGGCCGATGCCGGCCGACTGCTTCAAGGCCGGGGTGAAATCAAGGGCTATTACCGGCATCGGCCGCAACCTCCCGGGTCGTCTCGAGCCGCCCGGAAAGGATGTAGGCCGGCAGGCCCGAGAGGATCAGGCTCCAGTAGCTGATGAGCCGGTCGGCCAGGGCCACGGTGACCGCCAGGTCCAGCGGTACGGCCAGGCTGAGCAGGCCGGCTACCCCCAGCTCCACCAGGCCGAGGCCCCCCGGAGTAAAGGGGACGGTGGTGAGGACCGAGTTGGCCAGGGCAGCAAAGACGATCATCGGCGGAACGATTTTCAACCCCAGGGCCTGGGTAACCAGGGCGAGCCGACCCACCTCGCAGGCCCAGACGGCCGCCGTAAGGGCCAGGGTGACGGGCAGCCGCTTGAAACCTGCTCGGGTTCCGTACTCCAGCCGGAGGTAGATGTCGGCCAGCCTGGCCGGGAGCCGCCGGCGGATCCCCGGCCCGAGCCGGAAAAAGAGGCCGACGCCGACCAGGCCGGCGAGCAGCAGGAGGATGCCCAGGCCCCCGACTTCGGCCAGGGTCCGGCGAGAGACCGAGCCGATGAGGAAGACCGCCGAGGCGGCCAGGGCCGAGACCACCACGACCAGGTCCAGGAGGCGCTCGATAAGCACGGTGCCCGCCGCCTCCGAGAAGCCTGAGGCGCCGTTGCGCTTTAGATGATAGGCCCGGTAAAGGTCGCCCAGCTTGGCGGGGAGCAGACAGTTGGCAAACCAGCTGGCCAGGATCACCACCGCCAGGTGCCAGGGTCCGGGGAGGGGTTTCGGGTCGGGGCCGACCAGGTTGCCGAGGATAATCCGCCAGCGGATGCCCCGCAGGGGGAAGGTGGCGTAGTAGACGGCCACGGCCAGCAGAAAGAGGCCGAGGTTGGCCCCGCCTAGGGCCCGGAGGGCCTCGATAGGGCTGATGCCGGCCCCCCGAAAGAGGGCCAAAAGCAGGCCGAAGCCGACGGCCAGGGATATGTAGGTCCGCCACGACTTTAGAATTCGGGGCAGGTCGGGGAACGACCCGTTCATGCCGAACCTCTGGGGCCGGGCCTCAGGGCCGCCGCCAGCCCGACGGTGAGGCCGAGCTGGACCGGGAAGCCGGCCACAAACATGTTGTCGAAGACGTTATGGGTGGCGACGGCCACCACCCAACCGGCGACCACCCAGCCCAGGGGATTTTCCGGGTCCCGGCGGATGGCGGCCACGGCCGTGGCCATGAGCCCGGCCAGCAGGCCCAGGTGGGCCAGAAGACCCCCACCCCCGGTCTCGGCCAGGAGGTGGAGGTAATAGTTGTGGGCGTGGGTGGCCAGGGCCGGGAGGGTCTCCCAGCCCCGGACGGCAAAGGTCTCGTAGGCAACCCCGAAGTTCCCCGGCCCCACCCCTCGCAGGGGATTCTCGACGAACATGAACCAGGCCGCATACCAGTAGGCCATCCGCTCCAGGATGGCGTAGTTCTCCGGCCGCGGGGGCTCATAGCGGGGGTCGGGCAGGGTGAAATAGGCCGAGATGGGGGCCAGCCGCCCGGTAACCTCGGCCGGGAACAGCCCGTAGGCCAGAGCCGGCAGGCCGACCCCGATGGCCACGGCCAGGAGGGCCAGCAGACCCACCGTCGTCCGCCTCCCGGCCAGGCTCGTTACCCCGAGGCCGGCGGCCAGGCCGAGCCAGGCGGCCCGGGATAGGCTGAGAAGCTCCCCAAGGCCGGCCGCCCCGAGGGTAAGGAGGCACAGTACGACGTCGCCGAGCGACCCCCGTCGCAGGCGGTCCCGGAGCCAGACGTAGGCGGCCACCATCCCCATGGTCAGGTAACCGGCATACGGGTTCGGCTGGCCAAAGGTGCCGTAGGCCCGCAGGGTCTCCCCGAAGATGAAGCCCAGGGGCCCCAGGCGCAGGACCGACTGCATGAGCCCGAGGCCCCCTTCGATAAGGGCCAGGCCGAGCAGAAGCCGCAGGTACCACCTCTGCTGGGACTCCGTCAGGCCGGCCGAGGCCCCAACCAGGAGGGCCAGGGCGAAAAGGACCCACTTGGCAAGCTCTTTAAGGGCGAGGGGCACCGATTCCGCCGCCGGCAGGGCCCAGAAGAGGGCACCCAGAAAGACCAGGGCCGGCCAGAAGACCCCGGGCACCCGCAGCAGAGCCTGGCCCGCCCCCAGGCGGAAGAGCCAGGCCAGGGCGTAGACGGGCAGGACCACCTCGGCCGGGCCGACGGACACCTCGCCCAGGCGCAGGCTGAAAGGCATCGAAAGGGGGATGCTCAGGAGCACGGCCAGCAGGCCGATAAACGGCCACCGCAGGCATACGACCAGCAGACCCAGGCCACCGACCAGGGCCGCGGCCAGGCCGATGGGCAGAAAGGCCGCGGCGGCCAGCAGGACCGCCGCCAGGCCGATGGTCAACACCCGACCGGGTCGGGCGAGGCCGAGGGCGGAAGACGGGAAGGCCATGGGGCTCAGGTGGCGAGGCGTCCGGCCGCCAGCTCTTCCCAGTACCAGGCGACGGTCCGCCGCAGGCCCTCCTCAAGGCCGACGGTGGGCGACCAGCCTAGAACCTGTCGGGCCTTGGTGAGGTCCGGCCGGCGGCGGGCGATCTCCTCCGGGCGGGGGGGCAGGAAGACGATGGGGGCCGGGGTTCCGGTCAGGGCCTTGACCAGCCGAGCGACCTCAATGACGGGCCGCTCGTCGTCGTTGCCCAGGTTGAAAACCTCCCCGGCCAGGCCGGCCTTAAACCCGACCCGGACCAACCCCGCCACCAGGTCGGAAACGTAGCAGAAACTTCGGGTCTGAAGGCCGTCGCCGTAGACGGTGAGGGGCTCGTTGCGGAGGGCCTGACGGATGAAGTTGGGAATAACCCGGCCGTCGTCCACCCGGTTCCGGGGCCCGTAGGTGTTGAAGATCCGGACGATCCGGACGTCCAGGCCGTATTTGCGGAAATAGGTTATGGTGAGGGCTTCGGCGAACCGCTTGCCCTCATCATAGGCGGCCCGGGGGCCCACCGGGTTTACGTGGCCCCAGTAGGTCTCGGGTTGGGGGTGGACCTCGGGATCGCCGTAAACCTCGGAGGTGGAGGCCAGGATGAACCGGGCTCCGGCGGCCCGGGCCAGCTCCAGCAGGTTGTAAGTCCCGGCGCTGTTAACCAGCATCGTTTCAACCGGGTACCGGCCGTAGTCCTCGGGGCTGGCCGGGCTGGCCAGGTGAAAGATAACGTCCGGGCTTTCGCCTTCCAGGCTTAAGGGCCTGACCACGTCGTGTTTCAGGAGGCGGCAGCGGCCCTGCCGGAGCAGGTGGCCGATGTTTTCCGGCCGGCCCGTCAGGAAGTTGTCCACAACCGTCACCTGGTGGCCGGCTTCGACCAGGCTTTCGACCAGGTGGGAGCCGATAAAGCCGGCCCCGCCGCTTACCAGTATTTTCATTGCTTCACCCCGGCAAGTCTTACGCTGGCGAACATGAACCAGAAAAGGTAGGCCAGGTCGATGAGAAAATACGAGTTGTCAAAGAGGCCGTGAACCAGCAGGTCCGCCATGGCCGCCCCGCAAACGACCCCGGTCAGCCGTTCCGGCCCCTCGAAATGGGCCAGGTTAAGAACACGTCGCCAGAATTCAAACTGCAAAAGAATCAGGGCCAAAACGCCCCCGATTCCGAGCCGCACCCAAAAGTCTAACACAATGTTGTGGGGGTGCGAAATATCGGGCTCCTGCCAGGCCTCCGGGGGCATGTACCGCTCCCGGTAAAGGTAAAGGAAATTGTCGAGGCCCACACCGGTCAGGGGCCGGTCCCGGATCATCCCAACGGCGGCCTCCCAGATGTAGAGGCGGCGCCGGGCGGTTTCGTCGGCCCCGAAGCGGCCCGGGGCCAGGGTAAAACCCAGGACCCCGACCAGGATCAGGGCGGCCAGGAGCACCAGGACGGCCACCCGGCGCCGGCGGGCCAGGAGGGCAAAGCCGGCGGCCAGGGCGGCGGCCAGGCCCAGCCAGGCCCCCCGGGAATAGGTGAGCCAGAGGGCCCAGAGGCCGGCGGCGGCCGTGAAGCCGGCCGCCAGTCGCCCCCATCTGCCCCACCCCGCCGCCAGCACCACGGCCGGGGGGATGAGCTTTCCCAGGTAAAGGGCGAGGGCATTGGGCGAATGGTAAATGGCCAGGGCCCGCTTTACGCCCCCGGTGGCCTCGGTTACCCCCACAAAGTAATAGTGATAAAGGGTGTAAAGGCCTACCACCGCCCCGGCCACCGTGAAACCCCCGAAGACCCAGCCCGTAAGCTCCCTGGGCCGCACCGTCTGGACGGCCAGAAAGTAAAAGATCAGGGGCTCCAGAACCACCCGGCGGTACTCCCGAAGGGCCACGTGCCGGTACTCGGCCCAGAGCAGGGATAACGTCGCCGCCCCCAGCAGGACCAGGGGACCGGCCGGCATTAGGGCCTGACGCAGGTCCCGGACAAGCTCCTCCGGACCCAACCGGCCGGTTGCCAGCCGGAGGGCCTGCCGACCGGCCCAGACGGCCGCGGCGGCCAAGATCAGGACCTCCGAGACAACGAACTCGGGGCCGCCGAACTGCTTCGGGAAACGGTAAAAGGGGCTCAGCCAGAGGACCCACCAGAGGGCGGCCGGAAGGTCCCGGGCGGCCCCGGCCATGAATATCCCCAGGCCCAGGGCGATGAGGGCCGGGTGCTGGCCGAAGTAAAAGAGGGCGATCCCCCAGCCCTGGACGGTCACCCAGAAAGGCCTATTCAAGCCTATAAACCAGGTGAACCGGCTTGCCATCCCGCTGACGGGTGGTAAACTCTAAAACCGGCCGCCGGCCCAGGGCCGCGGCCGCCCGCTCAAACTCCGCCCGCCGGTCGTAAACGGTTGCCTCCGGGGCGTGGAAAAGATAGCGGGCGTTTGGAAAGCGGCCGGCGTAGCCGTAAAGCATATCCACAAGCTCCGGCGGGGCCTGGGGCTGGTAGAAGAAAAGCTCCACCGGGGTCACCCGGCCCCCCGTAAGCACCACCACCGGGGCGGCGATGCCCCAGTCGAGGGCAAAAACCGGCCGGTCGGGGTCGGCGGCAAGGTAGTCGGCCAGCCGGTAGATGGCGTCCGACATCCGCAGCCACCCGCCGGTCTCCGCCAGCGCCCGGTGGTAGTTTAGGTCGGCCGCCAGGTCGCCCAGACCGAGGCCGACGCCGGCCACAAGCACCAGCGCCGCCCGGAACGCCCGACCCCGCAAAAGGGCCCCGAGCCGGCAGACCACCCCGACGGTCACCAGTTGGGGAATTGGCATCAGCAGGTAAAGGTGGGTGGGCCAGAGGCCGGAGATGGTGAAGGCGCTCTGGGCGGTTACCAGCAGGATGATTCCGGCCAGCCCGGCCAGCAGCCGCCAGGACCCATCCCGCCGGTCCAGGGCCAGCCCACCGGCCAGGGCCGCCCCCAGGGCCCCCACCAGGACGGGGGGATAGGTCGGGTTGCCGAAGCGGCCGCCCAGGAACCAGAAATGGTCCCCCCGCACCAGGGCGAGCAGGTGGTCGAAGGCGGTGGCCAGGTTGTCAAGAACCCGCCAGTTTTCAATTCCGTAGCTGGTTCGCCAGAGGTTGGCGGCCACCACCTCGAGGGTTCCCCCCGACCGGAGGTTGTAATAGAGGGGCATCCAGGCCCCGACCAGGACGCCCAAGAGGCAGACGGCAAGCCGACCCGGTCTTAACAGCTCGCCGACAGCCTGGCCGGCCTTCGGCCCGGCCCGGACCCAGAGGTAAAGGCCCAGGACGGGGCCCCACCAGAGGAAGAGAAGCTTTACGCTCAGGCCGAGGCCGAAAAGGAGGGCCGTAAGGTACGCCCAGCGGGGCCGTCCGCTCTTAAGCCAATTATCCAGGCTCAGCAGGCTGGCCATGGCCAGCAGGCCGAGCAGGGAGCTCACGTGGACCCCCTGCCGGGTCCAGAAGACAAAGGAGGGGTGAACCGCCCCGAGCAGGACGGCCAGCCCGGCCGGGAAAGACCCCAGCCAGCGCCGACCTAAGACCGCGGCCAGGGCCAGGGTGACCATTCCCCCGGCGATGGGCAAAAGCCGGAGCTGAACAACCCCGACCCCCATCAGGCCGAACCAGGGGATGTATAGATACGTGCTCACAGCCCCCACGTAATCCATCACCATCACGGGCAGGCGCAGGCCGATAAGGTCGAGGCTTACGCCCCGGGCCGGCTCGACGGGTTTGCCGGCCAGGAGCCGGACGGCCGGGACGGCGTCGGCGGCCTCGTCATAATAAAGACCCGGCAGGTCCGGCTGGGCCAGGGCCAAGCCCCAGAAGGCGATCAGGCCGGCGAGGGCCAGCACGCGCCCGAAACTCATGGGGTCCGGCGGGGAAGGAAGGTAAGCCCCAGGCCCAGGAAGCTGAGGGCGGCCAGGCCGGCACCCAGCAGGGCCGGCCGGTAGTCAGGCTCCTCCAGGAGCACCACGAAGGCGTCGATGCTCACCCTTTCACCGGGCCGGAGCTGGGGGACCGTAAGGGTCAGGCGGTGCTGGCCGTAAGGCAGGCCCCGGGCAATCGGGACGGGGCGGCCCGGGCCATCCGAGGCCAGGTCCACCCAGGTCTGGCCGGTGGGGTCGGCCGGCAGGCCCGAGACCGGGTGGCCGTCCAGCTGGACGTACACCCGGCCGGGGCCGGGTCCGGGCACCAGCTCAACCCCGGTTCCCCGGAAGTTAAAGACCAGCCGGGCTCCAGGGGTCCAAGACTCCACGTAGCCCCGGGCGGAGGCTTCGTCGGACCGGACGTAGGCCCAGCGGCCCTCGGTCTGGACGGCCGGAGAGGTCTCCTGGTGCTCGCCCGGCAGGGCGAACTTGAACTCCTCGGAGAGCTGCTGAACGGCAAAGTAGAGGGGGCGGGGGGTGAAGTCCGGGTCCACCACCCGAAAGTAATACTCGGCGCTGTCCAGGGGGGAGATGTCCCCCACCTGCCGGAAGTACCAGAGGTTTATCACCCCGAGCCACTCCCACTGGCGGGCCAGGCGGACGGCCCGGACCGTGTAGGCGGCCTGCTCCTCTTCGGTCACCCGGCCCCAGTAGAGGCGAAAGGGCGGAAAGGTTGTGGGGGCGGCGTTCCAGCCGAACTCGTTAAGCCAGATGGGCTTGGCCCCGTCCCCGTTCCGGACCATAACCTCTCGCAGGAGCTTAAGCCGCTGGAAGTTCAGAACCCTCGGGTCGGGGGGGTCCTCCGGGGGGCGGTCGAAGCCGTAGGCATTGGCCATGAGGATGTCGAAATAGGGGGCGGCCCCGGCGGCGTACATCCCCTGAAGAAAATCGAGCTCATTTATCGCCTGGGCCGACCGCTCCAGGGTCTGGGCCAGGGGGGCGCTCAAGATGACCACGTTGGGGTCCACGGCCTTGGCCCGCTGGTAGGCGACTTTCAAAAGCTCGGTGTAGGCCACCGGGTCCGGCGGTCGGCCGCCCCACTCCCGGGCCAGGTTCGGCTCGTTCCAGATCTGGTAGTACTGGACCCGGCCCCGGTAGCGGGCCACGACCCGGGCCACGTAGTCGCCGAACTCGTTCAGGTCCCGGACCGGGTAGCGGGCGTTTTCGCCGCGGCTGCGGGCCCACTCCGGGGGCTGGTCGAGCCTGACGATGAGCCGCAGGCCGTACTGCTCCACCAGGTCGACGATCTCGTCGAACTTGTCCCACGTGCTCCGCCGGATCCGGTCGTCCCAGAAGAGGCCCTTTTGGGGCTCGATCTGGTCCCAGGGGAACATCTGCTTCACCCAGCCCAGCCCGGCCGCCCGGGCCATCCGGAGGGTCTCCCGCTTCTTCCAGGTCTCCACCTCCCGGTCCAGGAAAAAGTTGGCCCCCAGGGGGTTCACGTCGGTGAAGGGCAGGGGCCGGGCCTGGGCCTGGATTGCGGGGACCGGGTTTAACACCGGGTTAGGCAGCCACCAGGTGAGGCCCAGGCCCACCACCAGGCCGAGGAGGCAGAGCATCCGGGCGGTTCGGCGTCCCATGGCCGACCCCAATATATCAGGGCGGGGCGGATTCCTTCAAACGTACCGCCGGCCTCTTAAAAGGAATTCCCGGCCTGCGGGGGAACGGCTCGGGAGTTTGGACTATTTTCTCCAGAACGATAAATATACGGTCTAAACCGTACTCCCGACCGAAGGGCCCGAAGGTGCCGGCCGGCTCGGCCCCCAGCCGTCGGATGAAGGGCAGGGTCGGCGGCAGGTCAGGAAGGTCCGGGGGACCTTTCCAGTAGACGGCCCGGCCGCCGGGCCCCACCAGGGGCAGGGTGACCTCCACCAGGGTGGGGAGGCGCGCCACCGCCCGGGCCACCACCAGGGTCGCCCCCTCCCGGTAGGCCCGGTCCCGGCCCACGTCCTCGGCCCGCCTGGGAATCACCTTCACCCGGTCCAGGCCCAGCCTAGCCACAAGCTCGTTTAAAAACCTTGCCCGCTTAAGGCTCGACTCGATGAGCCACAGCTCGATTTCGGGGCAGACCAGACGGAGGGGCACACCGGGGAAGCCGGCGCCCGTGCCCACATCGGCCAGGATGGTGCCGGCCCGGAGCAGCCCTTTAAACCCCGGAATCTCCAGGCAGAGGAGGGAATCGATGAAGTGGCGGATCTCCACCCCCGTCGGGTCGGTGACGGCCGTCAGGTTCACCCGCCGATTCCAGTCGAGGAGGAGCCGGCGGTACTCCCCGAAGGCCCCGAGCAGCTCCTCGGTCGGGCTCACACCGTGCTCGGCCAGGAACCGGCGCAGGCGGTCAAGGCCCCATTCAGCCAAGGTCCTGCTGGATGAGCCGGCTCGCCTGGCAGCCCAGCCGGACGCTGTAGTTCTGGCCCCGGTCCTCGGGGTAGATCTGGGTGGTGTTGGCCAGGTAGAGGCGGCGGATGGGCGTTCTCAGCGGCGGGATCCGGCCCCGGTAGTTGGTAGTGATGACCGGCTGGGCGGCGTCTTCCCGGTGGTGGTGGAGCTCCTCCACCCAGGCCGGGTCGAAGCGGGGGTTTATCCGCCGCAGGTGGGGCAGGTAAACCTCGAAAAGCTCCGGCCCGGAGAGCCTTAAGAGGGGATGGTCCCGGGCCAGGTAGTTAGAAACGTAAACGATGTGCTTGCCCCCGTACTCTTCGGGAGGAAGCAGGTTCGTCTGCTCGATGACCCCGACGAAGGGAACCGAACGGTCGGCGATGTTAAGCCAGTAGACCGGGCTGAGCCGCTCCTTAAGGACGAGCACCAGGCAGACGGCCGCCTGGTAGCGGATCGCCCGAATGAGGCCGGCGTAGGGGTCCGGCAGTTCGGGCACCAGCCGGAGAAAGACCCAGCCGGGGACGGTGGCCAGGACGGCGTCGAAGGCCCATTCGGTGGGGATGTCAACTTCCCCAATCCCCCACTCGACGGCCCGGCCGTGGGCAAGGCGGACCCCTCGGGCCTCCCCGTCCGCGGTAAGGACCCGCTCCACCTGGGCACCGACGAAGACCCGGCCGCCCCGGGCTACAATGGCGTCCCCAAGGGCCCGGTAAACTCGGCCAAAGCTCCCCCGCAGGTAGCCCAAAAGCTCCTTCTGCATCCCCCGGTCCCGGGAGGCAAACCGCAGGTGGATCTTGCCCCAGAGCCAGGCCATCCCCACCTCCTCGGCCAGGTCGCCGAACTTTCCCCGGAGGAGGGGTCCCCAGACGGTCTCATAGTTGCGCCGGCCGGCCCACTTGGTGAGCCATTCCCGGGCAGTTAGCTTTTCAAATTTGGCCCAGTCGGACTCATATCGCAGATAGAGGCTGGTAAGGCCCAGGCGGATGCGGTCGACGAGGCTAACGGGCTTAAAGCGGAGCAGATCTACGGGGGTTACGAAGTTGTAGATTTTGCCTTCCCAGAAAAAGCCCACCGTGGACGGCAGCCAGAGCAGGTCCTTTCCCAGGCCCAGCTCGCCGATAAGGTCGATGAAATAAACATCCCCCCGGAAAAGGTGGTGGTAAAACCTTTCGACCTCGGTGCCGCCGACGGTGAAGGTGCTCACCTGGCCCCCAAGCCAGGGGGCCCGCTCGAAGACGACAACCCCGTGGCCGGCCTTAACCAGGTCCCAGGCGGCCGCCAGCCCCGCGGCCCCGCCCCCAATGATTCCGACCCGCATTCAGTCCGTCCCCCTCCGCGCCAGCCGGCCCTCAGGAAGGACCGCCGCCGCGTACCATCCTAACCAGATTATGCCCGCAACCGTCACCGGAAGCCAGAGCACCAGGTGGACCAGCAGGCTGAAGGCGGAGGCTTCGCCCCCGGCCCCCAGGGCGGCGGCCGCCTCCCGCACCGCCAGGTCAAAGCTGCCGGCCCCGCCGGGGGCCAGGGGTACGGCCCAGGCCAGGTTGCCCACCGAGGCCACCACCAGATACTCGGGCAGGCCCAGACCGAGGCCGAGGGCTCGGCCGACGCATAGGAAGACCACTGCCTCGACAACCCAGCTGGCCAGGGTGAGCACGCCCGAGGCCCCGAGAACCCCGGGCCGGCCCAGGCCCGAAAGGCCCCGCCGGACCTGCCCGATGACCCGCCGCAGGCCCCGGGGCCCCTCGGGCCCGAATTTCAGGGTCGCCCAGGCCAGAACCAGAGCCCCCAGGAAGACCCCCGCCCCGGCCAGCCCGGCCAAAAACCCCCAGCCCGGAAAGCGGGTAAGGCCCAGGCCCAGGAAAAGCAGACCCACCAGGCTCAGGCCGTCCAGCACCCGCTCGGCCAGGGCGGTGGCCCCGACGGTGGGCCAGGGCAGACTGTAGCGGAGGCTCAAAAGGGTGATGCGGGCCAGGTCCCCGGCCCGCCCGGGAATCAGGTTATTCAGCGCGTAGCCCATCAGGGTGAGGCCCAAGAGCTCCCGCCGGGCGGGACCGGCGATTCCCCCGAGGAGGAGCTGCCAGCGCCACGCCCGGAGCCAGGGGGCGAGGAAGTAGAGGCCGGCCCCGGCCGCCAGCCAGCCGGGGTCCCCCCCCCGCCAGGCCGCCCAGACCGCCGCCGGGTCGGCCCGAACCACCACCAGGGCGAGAAGGCCGAGGCCCAGGATGGTCCCGGCCCAATTCCACCAGGCTATCCGCCGCCGGGTAAGCTTAAGGACCGCCCTCACCCGGCCGACCGGGGCCATCCCCCTCCCCCCAGTGCCCCCGGCGGGTTACTTCGAAAAATCTTTGCCGGCCAATGGCGGCTTGCAAACCGGCCCACGTCGTTGCCATTATACCAATAGGGAAGGGCCATGTCCAGGTACGCGCGGGCGTCCGTAGACCCGAGGCTCTTTGACCGGCTGGTCCGGCGGGCCATCCGGCGGCTGCCCCCTGAATTCCGGGCGGCGCTGGCGAACGTGGCCGTTATCGTTGAAGAAGAGCCGGAAGGTTCCGAGGAGCTTTTTGGGCAGTACTTCGGGCACCCCCTCCCGGCCCGGGCTGGGGCGGAGCCCCTCCTACCCGACCGCATCGTCATCTACCGGGGCCCGCTGGTTCGGGCCTGCGGGGGCGACCGGAGGCTGCTGGCCGCCGAGGTCGAGCGGACGGTCCTCCACGAGGTGGGGCACCTGCTGGGCCTGGATGAGGACCGGCTGGCGGAGTTGGGGCTCCAGTGAGGCGGCAGGCCGGTCCCATCACGTTCAGGCCCTGGCGCCGGGTCAGGCGGCTGAGCCTCGGCCGCCTCGTCGGCCTGACGGCCCTGGCCGTGGGCGGCCTCTGGGCCCTGACGGCCGTACCGGCCGAATATTTCTGGCCGGCCGCCGCCGGGGTGGTTGGGGCGGTTTCGCTCGGGTGCATTCGCTTCAACCCGTTCGGCCGGGGGCTTACGCCGGTGGGCATTCTGCCCGGCCTCACGACCCTTGTGCTGGCCGCAGGGCTGTTCATCGTCCGGGGGAGCCCCTGGGCCTGGGGGATGGTGGGGGCCGGGCTGGGCCTCGTCCCCCTCATGGTTCTGATGGAGGGCCGGGCCCACTTCGAGCCGGCCGTATCCTCTTTCCGCCTCTGGTACGGCCTGCTGGTTTACCTGCTGGGGCTGGTTATCTTCACCGCAATCTTCGGCACCCGGGAGCGCAGCCTGTTCACGGCCACCGGGATCGGGGCGGTGAGCGCCCTGCTCTGGGCCGCCCTGCGGGCGGGCCACCAGCCGGCGGGCCAGAGCGGCTGGGTTTACTACCTGGTGGTTTTTCTGGTGATGGGGGAGCTCACCTGGGCCTTAAACTACTGGCCCATCAGCACGGTGGCCGGGGGCGGAACCCTCATGCTCGCCTTTTTTGCCATCACCCAGCTGGCCGGCGCCCACCTTACCCACACCCTCGACCGCCGCCAGGGGCTCGAGCTGGCCCTCGTGGTCGGGGTACTGCTGGGCGTCCTCTGGACGGCCGGTATAAGCTTAGGCGGTGGGTAAGGTCCTCTCCCGCACCGAGCTGGGCCCGGTGGTCGAGAGCCTCCGGGCGGCCGGGAAAAAGCTGGTCTTTACCAACGGCGTATTCGACCTTCTTCACCCCGGCCACGTCCGCTACCTGGCAGCCGCCCGGGCCCTGGGGGATGTGCTCATCGTCGGCCTTAACTCCGACGCCTCGGTTCGGCGGATTAAAGGCCCGGGCCGGCCGATTCAGGATGAGGCGTCCCGGGCCGAGGTGCTGGCGGCCCTGGGGGTCGTGGACTTCGTGGTCATCTTCGACGAGGATACGGCTGCCGAACTGGTTAAGCTCATCCGCCCGGACGTCTACGTGAAGGGGGGCGACTACGCCGGGGCCGGGCCCGAACGCTGGCCCGAGGCCGAGGTAGTCAGGGCCTACGGAGGCGAGGTCCGCACGCTGGAGTTTGCGCCCGGCCACTCGACGTCGGCCATCATCCGCAAAATCGTGGGACGCCACGGCTGATGCGCATCGCCACGGCCAGCCTAATCCTGATGGCCGGGTCTTTGGGTTCCCGGGTCCTGGGTCTGGTCCGGGAGCAGCTTATCGCCGCCCTTTACGGCCGCACCCGGGAGACCGACCTGTTCACCGCCGCCGCCCGGGTTCCCACCACCCTCTACGACCTGCTGGTCGGGGGGGTCGTCACGGCCGCCCTGGTGCCGGTCATAACCAACTACCTGGCCGAAAACCCCAAGGAGGGCGGCCGGCTCGTCGGCACCCTCCTTATCGCCGTCACCGTCGGCCTGACCGTGGTGACTATCCTCCTGTGGCTGTTGGCCAGGCCCCTGGCCGAATTTATCCTGCCCGGCTACCTTCCCGAGGACCGGAGGCTGGCCGGGGAGCTGCTGCGGCTGATGGCGCCGGTTTTGCCCTGCCTCTCGCTGGGGGGCGTCCTGGCCGGGGTGAGCGTGGCCCGGCGCCGGTTTGTCTTTCCGGCCTTCGGGGCGGCCGTCCTCAACCTGGTCTTCGGGCTGAGCGCCGTCTTTTTTCGCCAGCTCGGGGTGGCCGCCCTGGCCCTGAGCTTCACCGCGGGCGCCCTGGCCCACCTCCTCTGGCAGGCGGGGGGTCTCAGGGGCCTTCCGGTAAGGCTGGAGTTTGATCCGGCCCATCCCGGACTGCGGAAGGTCGGCCGCCTCTACGTCCCCGTCTTCCTGGGCCTGCTGGTTTCCACTGCCGGGGTCGCCTTTGACACCTACCTGGCCTCTTTTACCGGCCCCGGGGACCTGACGGCAATGCGCTTTGCCACCAACATCATCCAGTTCGCCATCGGCTTCGTCGGGGGCTCCATCGGCCTGGCCGCCCTGCCCACCCTGAGCCGTCAGGCTGCCGACGACACCCGCTCCGACTACGAGGCAACCCTTACGGCGATGGTCCGGTGGGTCTGGCTCCTTACCTGGGGGCTGGCGGTGGTGATGCTGGTTCTGCGCCGGCCCCTGGTAGGCCTGCTCTTTGAGCGGGGCCAGTTTGGCCCGGCAGACACCGAACGCACCGCCCTGGCTCTGCTGGCTTACCTGCCGGGCCTGCCGGCGGCGGCCCTGGACCAGCAGCTTATCTACGCCTTCTACGCCCGGCAGAACACCGTCACCCCGGTGGTGGTGGGGGTCTTTGCGGTCCTCCTCTACGGGGTGACGGCGGTGGCCCTGCTTGGGCCCCTGGGCATGCCGGGCCTGGCCCTGGCCAACTCGGTCCAGTGGGTATCCCATGCCGTGGTGATGGTCTGGGTCGGGCGGTCCCTGCTGGGCCGGAGCCTGCGGCCCCTGGGGGATGCGGTGGGGCGGGGGCTGGTGGCGGGGGCGGCGGCCGGGGCGGCGGCCGCCGTCGGCTCCGGGCTGGTCCCGCCGGGCCTGCCCGGCGGGCTAGCCGTAAACCTCTGGCAGGCGGGGGTTGGGGGCGGGGCGGGACTGTCCGCCTACTGGGGGGTCCTTTACCTGATACGCACGCCCGAGGCCGGACTGTTTACGGGTCGGGCTCTGGCCCTGCTAAAAGGCATCCGCGTGGTAAAATCTACCGAGTAGGCCGGAGGGCCAAGCTTTCGGCAAATGACCGAGCTGATTCCAAGCATCCTAGGCATAGTGGTTATTGACCTTGCCCTGGCAGGCGACAATGCCGTAGTCATCGGGATGGCCGCCTACCGGCTCCCCCGGCACCAGCGCAACATCGCCGTGGCCCTGGGGGCCTTCGGGGCGATGGCATTGCGGATTACCCTGACGGCGGTGGCCGCCCTCATTTTGGGCCTGCCCCTGCTCCAGTTTGTCGGGGGTCTCATCCTGGTCTGGATCGCCTTTAAACTGCTCAGGCCCGTTGAGGTCGCCCACGGGGACGGCACCCACGTGGTGGAGGCCCCCACCGGCCTCTGGGATGCCGTTCAGACGATAATCATTGCCGACATCGTGATGAGCCTGGACAACGTGCTGGCCATTGCCGGCGCCTCCAAGGGCAACATCCCGGTGTTGGTTTTCGGCCTGATGCTGAGCATCGCCATCCTGATGGCGGGCGGCCGGCTGGTGGCAAGCATCCTCGACCGGTTTCCCGGCTTTGTCTACCTCGGGTCGGGCATCCTGGCCTGGGTTGCCGGGGGGATGCTGGTCCACGACAGCTTCGCCCACGCCTACTGGGTTCGGTTTCTGCCCTGGGCCGACTGGGTGGTGCCGGTGGTGGTCACTGCGGGGGTGCTGGTCGCAGGGCTCCTGCTTTTACGGCCCCAGGACGTGAAGTGGATGCGCTCCCGCTTCCGCCGCCCGGCATAGATCATGGTCGATTCTCAAACCGTTAGCGGCGGTCGGGGGATGGGACGGCGCCGGTTTTTAAGTTCGGTGCTGGTCGGGGGACTCTTCCTGGCCGGCCTCCGCCTGGGCGAATACGACCGCTTGCTGGACCCCCTTCTGGGCTGGCCCCGGCTTCCGGACCGACGCCCCCAGCGGGCTTGGTTCTTCACCACCATCGTCCTTTCCAGGCTGGTTGACTACCACCGGAAAGCCACCGGCCGCCGGCCCCGGCTGGAGGCGGTGCTGGGCCGACTGCTAGACCTGCCCTTTAAAGGCTACCGCTTCGGGGTGCCCATTGCGGCCGCCGAGGAGCCCGACGGCTTCCGCCAGCCGGATGCGGTCATCAACGCCGCTTTGAGTCGGGGCAAGGAAGTTTACCTCTCGGTGGGCCTTAAACTTCCCGGCTACCCCGAGTTCTATCCGCCCCGGGGGATGGAGCTTCCCAGGTTCGGCCCCTTCCGACCGAATGCCGGGGAGACCGAGCGAATCTTTAAGGCGGTGGAGGCCATTTTAAGGCGCTACGGGAATGTGGGGAGCTGGGTCTTCGTCGAGAACGAGGCCCTGGACCCGGTGATGTACGACGGCCTCTTCCGCTACCTGCATCCCGATTACCTGGTCGACATCTGCAACCACATCCGCCGGTTCCTGGCCCCCGACCAGCTTCTGGTTCTGACCACCTTTGTGCCCAGCGCCTGGTTTCTGCGCCTGCTGGACCAGCTCCGGGAAACGGTTCCCTGGCGCTTCCTGGCCAGGTGGGCGGTGGGGCCCTGGTGGATGTTTCCGTCCCGCCGGACCCTCTTCGAGGCGGCGGACCTCCTGGGCCTCCACCTTTACAAGAAGGTTGTTCAGCCCACCATCTGGGGCGAGTTTCCGGTGAACGCCACCCACCCCCGGGATTACAACACCCTGGATATCCTTCGGGTGGAGATGCAGCGGCGGGGGAAGGGAGTTATCATCTCGGAGCTCCAGGGCGCGCCCTGGGAGCCGGAGGTGTGGCCCAAGTTCCACGCCGACTACAAGTTTTCGTTTACCCCCGAGGACATCGGCGACCTGGTCCAGGTGGTCCTGAGCCACGGCATCGCCCAGGTGGGCATGTGGGATGTGGATTTCTGGCTGGCGGCCGAGGCCGCCGGCGACCCCTCCTGGCTTCAGGCCGGCCTTGAGGTTATCGAGCGCTACTCCGACCCCCCCGCCTCCCCCGCCCACCCTGACCGTCAGCCCGGGACGACGGGCGCCACGTCGATCTGAGCCCGCTGCAGCCGGCCCGAGTAGTCGATGTAAACCGTCTTCCACTCGCTGAAGACGTCCAGAACCTGCTCCCCGCCTTCCCGGTGGCCGTTGCCGGTAGCCTTGGTGCCCCCGAAGGGGGTATGGACCTCGGCCCCAATGGTCCCGGCGTTCACGTAAACGATGCCGGTGTAGCTTTCTTCGATGAACTTAAAGGCTTTGTTTACGTCCCGGGTGTAGATGGAGGCCACCAGGCCGTAGGGGACGTCGTTGTTCACCCGGGCGGCTTCCTCAAGGCTGTCCACGACGATGACGGAAGTTACGGGGCCGAAGATCTCCTCCTGGCAGACCCGCATCTCCGGCCGGCAGTTGCCCAGAACCGTCGGCTTGAAGAAAAAGCCCCCGGCCAGCTCGCCCTCCCGGGCAATCTCGCCCCCGCATAAGATCTCGGCCCCCTCCTGGCGGGCCACCTCCATGTACCCGGCGATCCGCCGGAGCTGCTGCTCGTTGATAACCGGGCCCACGTCGGTCTCCGGGTCGAGGCCGTTGCCCAGCTTAAGCCTCCGGGCACGCTCCACCAGCCGGGCGGTGAGCTCCTCGGCAACCCCCCGCTGGACGATGACCCGGCTGGCCGCCGTGCACCGCTGGCCGGAAGTCCCAAAGGCGCTCCAGACAATGCCGTCCAGGGCCAGGTCCAGGTCGGCATCGTCCAGGACGACGATGGCGTTCTTGCCCCCCATCTCCAGGGAAACCCGCTTGCCCAGGCGGGCGCACTTTTCGGCCACTTCGGTGCCCACCTCGGTGGAGCCCGTAAAGGAGATGAGCCGGACACCGGGGGCCTCGACCAGGGCCGCCCCGGCCTCCTCCCCAAAGCCCACCACCATGTTGACCACCCCCGGGGGCAGGCCCGCCTCCTCCAGGGTCTTGACGAAGTTATAGGCCGAAAGGGGCGTATCCTCGGCGGGCTTAAAGACCACCGTGTTGCCGCAGACCAGGGCCGGGATGACCTTCCAGGAGGGTATGGCCATCGGGAAGTTCCAGGGGGTGATACACCCCACCACCCCAATGGGCATCCGGACGCACATGGCGAACTTATCGGGAAGCTCCGAGGGGGTGGTGTAGCCGTGGAGGCGGCGGCCCTCCCCGGCGATGAAGTAGGTCATGTCAATGGCCTCCTGAACGTCCCCCCGGGCCTCGGTGAGCACCTTGCCCATCTCCATGGTCATCTGCCGGGCGAACTCCTCCTTACGTTTAACCAGAAGCTCGGCCGCCCGGAAGAGGATTTCGGCCCGCCTCGGGGCCGGAACTTTCCGCCAGGAGTCGAAGGCCCGCTGGGCCGCCTCCACCGCCAGGCGCACATCCTCGGGCCCGGAGCGGGGAAAGTAGCCTAAAACCTCGCCGGTGGCCGGGTTAATGTTGGGGTAAGTCCGCTCGGTGACCGAATCCACCCACCGTCCGCCGATGTAGTTTTTATAAACCTCGGTCATTGTCGACCTCCTCCCGTCTGCCAGTCCCGCCCAATTTTACCACCGCCCCCGGGCCTACGGCACAGGCCGCCCGGCCAGCACCCCCGTCGGCCGGCCCCCGGCCAGGGCCACCTGGCCGTTAACCAGCACCCACTCGACCCCGACGGCCAGACTCCGGGGATTTTCGTAAGTTGACGTGTCCGTAATGGCCTCCGGGTCGAAGACGGCGATATCCGCATACCTGCCGGGGGCGAGCACCCCCCGGTCCCGCAGGCCGAAGCGGGCGGCGGGCACGGCCGTCATCCGGTTGATGAGGAGTTCCAGGGGAACCCCATACCGGCGGCGGAGGGGCCCGAGGATCCGGGCGAAACAGCCGTAGGCCCGGGGGTGGGGCCGCTGGCCCACCCAGATGGCGTCGCTCCCCACCATGTAGTCGGGCCGGATAAGCAAGGTCATTATGTCTCGGTCGATCTGCTCCCAGACGGCCGGCTCGGGCGGCAGGCCCCAGAAGCCCACCCGGAATTCCTCCTCCAGCAGAAGGTCGCATAAAAGTTCCGGGACCTCCTTACCCCGCCGGGCGGAGGCCTCCACAAAGGTTAGGCCCACCAGGTCGGAGTTTTTAGGCAGGTAGCTGAAGACGATTTCGTGCCAGCCCCGGGTGCCTCGGGCCGAGCCCATATAGGCGTAGTCGATTTCCCGCGCCAGCCGGCGGCGGGCCGCGGGGTCTTTAAGCCGGGCCAGCAGGGCGTCGGGGCCGCCGTTGTGGGCCCAGGGCGGCAGGAACATCACCCCCTGACTGCTGCCGGTGGGATAGGGGTAGGTTTCCAGGGTGCAGTCGACCCCTTCGGCCTTGGCCCGGTCGATGGGAGCCGTGATCTGCTCCACCTGACCGGCCGTTAAGGGTCCAGTCCGGAAGTGGGAGAAATGGACCTTAACCCCCGACCGACGGCCCACCTCCAGGGCCTCCTCGACGGGGTCGAAGGGCTCGCCCCGGAAAACCGTCCGCAGGTGGACGACGAAGGGACGGTCGTACCGGGCGGCCACCCGGCAGAGCCCCACCAGCTCGTCGGTGTCCGCCCAGGAGCACGGGTAGTAGCTTAAACCCGTGGAGAACCCCACCGCCCCCTCCTCCAGACCCTGAGCCAGGAGCCGCCGGGCCCGCTCCAGGGCTTCCCCCACCAGGGGAACGTCCCGGAAGCCCACCGCCTCCAGCCGGACCGCCCCGTGGGGAACCAGGTAGGCGGTGTTTACGGCCACCGTCCGGTCGAAGCAGGCCCGAAACTCGGCCACGGTGGACCAGGTGCAGGGCAGGTCAGGGTTGCCGTTGAGGCCGGCCAGGTAGCGCCGGTAAGCCCGCAGGTTTTCGGCCGAGAGGGGTGCGTAAGAAAGGCCGTCCTGCCCGAGGATTTCGGTGGTTACCCCCTGCCGGAGGGCGGCCTCGTGGACCGGGTCGGCCAGGAGCATCAGGTCTGAGTGAACGTGGGTGTCGATGAAGCCCGGGCAGACCACCTTTCCGCCGGCGTCGACGACGGTGGCGGCGGTCACATCGGGGCCGCTCAGGTCGCCCACGGCGGCGATGCGGTCGCCCACCACCCCAACGTCGGCCCGGAACCCGGGCCGGCCGGTGCCGTCAATGACGGTGCCGTTTTTGATAAGGACGTCGAAGGCGGGCATGGCTATTTTTCCTGGTACTCCCGGAGGGCGTCCTCGTTGGGCTCAAAGCCGAGGCCCGGCCGGTCGGGAAGCTCCACCCAGCCGGCCTCGGGCCGGAAGGTGTCTTTAAACAAAATCTCCCCCGCATACCACATGGGCACGTGGAACTCCACCCGCCAGCCGTTGGCCACCGCGGCGTAAAGGTGGGCGTTGTGGTGGGGCCAGCCGCCCCCGTTGGCAATCTTCAGGTTAAAGCTGTCGGCCAGGTCGGCGACCTTGCGGCCCTCGGTATAACCGCCCACGTAGCAGACGTTGGGCTGGGCGATGTCCACCGCCTCCCCGGCGATGAGGTCCCGGTGCCGCCAGCGGTGCTCCTGCTGGCCGGCGGCGATGGGAATGGTGGTGTGGGCCCGGAGCCGGCGGAGCAGGTTGACGTCGTTGGTGTAGACGGGCTCCTCAAACCAGCGGATGTTGTATGGCTCCAGCCGGCGGCACAGCTCCAGGGCCGAGGCATAGTCAAAAAGGTGGTTGGCGTCCACCATCAGCTCAACTCCGTCCCCGACGGCTTCCCGGACGAGCCGCACCCGCTCGGCGTCTTCGGCCACATTCTCGGCCCCGTCGATGGCCACCACCATCTTCAGGCGGGTGTGCCCCTGGGACACCCAGTAGCGGGCGGCCTCGACCAGCTGCTCCCGGTCGTATTCTAAAAGGCCGAAGGTTACGTAGGCGGGGACCCGCCTTGAGTGACCCCCGAGGAGGCGCCAGACCGGCTGATTTAAATACTTGCCCTTGATGTCCCAGAGGGCGATGTCTACGGCGCTCTGGCCGAAGATGACGACCCCGGAGTTGCCCCGGGGGTTAAAGGTGCGGTGGATGAGGGCCGAGATCCCCTCAGTATCCAGGGGGTCCCGCCCGACCAGAAGGGGGGCCAGCTCCCGGTTTATAAACTCCCGGGTTGCGAACCGCAGGACCCCGCCCGTCATCCCCGTGCCGACGATGCCGGCGTCGGTCTCAACCCGGGCCAGCACCACCTCCCGGTAGATGACCCGGTCGGTTATAGGGGCACGGGTGGGGACACGGTAGGCGGCGGCGGTAACGCGGGTGATGCGCATCTGCTCCTCCTGATGCTGGGTTCGGTCGGACCGGATAATTATAAACAGGCCCCGCCCGCGGGCGGGGCCTGTTTTGGCCGAACAAATCGGCGGGCTCAGAACCTTAGCAGGGCGGCGACCCCGCCCACGGCGTCCAGCTTTTCGCCTCCCTTGCCCCGAACCAGCTCCACTCGGGCTTGCTGCCGGAGCATCGCCCGGATGAGACTTTCGATGAGGTCGTTCACGTGCACCAGGGGTCCGCCGCACAGGGCACAGGCGTCCCCGTCGGGCCGAGTGGCGATGAAGCCGCATCCGGCGCACTCATACCCTTCGGGTCGGAGGGTTTCGGTTAGGAGCAGGCGCATTATCCGGTTCTGCATGGCCGCCGCGACCGTGTCATCCAGGCCCACCACGGCCGGCCCGCCTTTGGCGGCCAGCTCCAGGGTCTGCTCCACCAGACTCAGCTCCTCGTCCCTTTCGAGGGCCTGCTCCAGCTCCAGCGTCTTGTAAAGGATCTCTTCGGGCGGGGCGATGATCCGGGCGGTGAAGGTGCCCGCAAGCTTCGATTCCAGCTCTTTGGGCAGAAGGTCCACAAAGGTGCTCAGGACCTCCGTCGGGCCGGCCACGACCAGCCGGTCGAAGGGGTGACGGGCTTCGAATTCCCGAAGCTCTTCGAGGGTGTGCTTAACGTGCCAGACGACATGGGTCTCGTGGTGGCGCTGGAAGTCGGCCGCGGACCAGCCCCCCTGCTTGTGTTTTTTGACGATGAGGTCGGCGAACTCGTCGGCCTCGACGACCTTTGCCAGCTCGATGAAAAAGAGCCTGGCCCGGGCCTTATTTAGCAGAAGCACGGCGTACCGGTCGTACTCGTCGAGCAGGTCGACCAGGGGTCGAATGTACGGAATCGTGTCGTAGTGAGCCTGGTCCCGGGGCCGGGTGTGGAGGAAGACGACCTCCCAGAAGTCCTCGGGGATGCACGAGTAAACGGCAACCCCCAGGCCGTGGGGGGTGAAGTGGCGCTCGAAGTAATCGTCTACCTTCTCGATTTCGGCCTCCAAAGGCCGGCGCTTCTCTTCCGGAACCCTGCGCCGCAGTTCGTCAAAGAGACTCTTGCGGACCACGTGGTAGGTCCGGTTCTGGCTCTCCTGCGGCGAGATATCCAGGACCAGGCTGAGCACATCGGCCCGCCTGGGTCTGAAGGCGGCGATCCGGTAAACCTGGTCCCGCCCTAACTCCATCGGTCTCCTCCGGCTGGTTTTTCGCTTTATTTACGTCAGCGGCGCGGCCACCGGCGCCCGGCGCAGGACCACCGAGCCGGCCTCGGCATCCACAATAACCGTGTCGCCGGGCTGGAAATCCCCGGCCAGGAGCCGCATCGCCAGCGGGTCCAGAACCGTCCGCTGGATGACCCGCTTAAGGGGTCGGGCCCCGAAGTTGGGGTCGAAGCCGAGCTCGGCCAGCAGGTCCCGGGCCGCGTCCGTGACCTCCAGGCTGATTTTCTGCTCGGCAAGCCGCTCCCGGACCTGGCGCAGCTGAATCTCTACGATCTGGCGCAGGTCCTCCCGGTCCAGCGGCCTGAAGACGATGACCTCATCGATCCGGTTAAGGAACTCCGGCCGGAAGTGGGCCCGGACGGTGTTGAGCACCAGCTGCCGGACCTCTTCAAGGCTGAGGCCCGGTTCGTTGAACCAGTGGCTGCCCAGGTTGCTGGTCATGATGATGACGGTGTTCCGGAAGTTGACGGTGCGGCCGTGGCCGTCGGTGAGCCGGCCGTCGTCCAGAATCTGAAGCAGAACGTTGAGCACGTCGGGGTGGGCCTTTTCGACCTCGTCGAAGAGGATGACGGCGTAAGGCCGCCGGCGCACCGCCTCGGTGAGCTGACCGCCCTCCTCGTAACCGACGTAGCCGGGCGGGGCGCCGATAAGGCGGGCCACGGTGTGCTTTTCCATGTACTCGGACATATCCAGGCGAATCATCGCCTGCTCATCATCAAACAGGAACTCGGCCAGGGCCCGGGCCGTCTCGGTCTTACCCACCCCCGTAGGGCCGAGGAACAGGAAGCTGCCCAGCGGCCGGCGGGGGTCCTGGATGCCGGCCCTGGCCCGGCGGATGGCGTTGGCCACGGCGCTGAGGGCGTGGTCCTGGCCCACCACCCGCTGGCGGAGCCGTTCCTCCATGTGGATGAGCTTCTCCCGCTCGCTCTCCAGCAGGCGGCTCACCGGAATCCCCGTCCAGCGGCTTACGATTTCAGCGATGTCCTCCTCGTCGACCTCCTCCTTAACGAGCCGCCGCGGCCCGAGGGCCGCCAGCTGCTGCTCGGCCTCCCGCAGCCGGCGCTCCAGGTCGGCCAGCACCCCGTACTGGAGCTGGGCGGCCCGGTTCCAGTCGCCGGCCAGCTGGGCCTGCTCCAGCTGGTGGCGGGTGGCCTCGGCCTCCTCCTTGATTCGGCGCACCTGCTGGATGAGCTCCCGCTCCCGTTCCCACTCAAGCTTGAGCCGGTTGTACTCTTCCTTGAGGTTGCCCAGCTCCTGCTCGATCCTGGCCAGCCGCTCCCGGGAGCCCGGGTCGGTCTCCCGCTTGAGACCCTCCCGCTCCACCTCCAGCTGGATGATCCGGCGCTGGAGCTCGTCCAGCTCGGCCGGCATCGACTCCATCTCCATCCGGAGTTTGGCCGCCGCCTCGTCCACCAGGTCGATGGCCTTATCGGGCAGGAAGCGTCCGGTGATGTAGCGGTGGGACAGCTGGGCGGCGGCGATCAGGGCCGAGTCCTTGATGCGCACCCCGTGGTGAACCTCATAGCGCTCCTTGAGGCCCCGCAGGATGCTGATGGTCTCCTCGACCGTGGGCTCCTCCACCAGGATGGGCTGGAAGCGGCGCTCCAGGGCCGGGTCCTTCTCAATGTGCTTTCGGTACTCGTCGATGGTGGTGGCCCCGATGGTGCGCAGCTCACCCCGGGCCAGCATCGGCTTGAG
This sequence comes from Dehalococcoidia bacterium, assembly GCA_042408785.1. GTDB lineage: Bacteria > Chloroflexota > Dehalococcoidia > JAUQQI01 > JAUQQI01 > JAUQQI01. The sequence continues at coordinate 43,903 of JBHOQU010000127.1, forward strand.
CATGTTGCTGGCATCGATGGCCCCCTCGGCGGCGCCGGCCCCCACCACGGTGTGGAGCTCGTCGATAAAGAGGATGATCTCGCCCTGGGACTCCTGGATCTCCCGGATGACGGCCTTAAGCCGCTCCTCAAACTCGCCCCGGTAGCGGGCCCCGGCGATGAGGGCGCCCATATCCAGCTGGACAATCCGCTTGTTCTTGAGGCCCTCGGGCACGTCGTTGCGGACGATCCGCTGGGCCAGGCCCTCGACGATGGCGGTCTTGCCCACCCCAGGCTCGCCGATGAGCACCGGGTTGTTCTTGGTCCGGCGCAGGAGCACCTGGATCACCCGCCGGACCTCCTCATCCCGGCCGATGACCGGGTCCAGCTTGCCCTGACGGGCAAGCTCGGTCAGGTCCCGGCCGTAGCGCTGAAGGGCCTCATAGGTGCTTTCGGGATGGGGGGAGGTGACCCGCTGGGCGCCCCGAACCTGGGTGAGCACTTGGTAGATGCGGTCCCGGGTGATGCCGAACCCCTGGAGGACCCGCAGAACCGGGCCGCCCACCGTCGGGTCGGCCATGGCAATAAAGAGGTGCTCGGTGCTGACGTAGTCGTCCCGCAGGCGCCCGGCCTCCTCCTGGGCCAGGTCCAGCACCCGCTTCAGCCGGGGCGAGACGTAAACCTGGGTGGGCGGCATCTGCAGACGGGGAAACGCCCGCAAGGCGCTCTCCACCGAATCCCGCAGGCGGCTTAGGTCGATGCCGAGGCGCTCGACGATTCGGGGTACAACCCCATCCGTCTGATCGAGCAGGGCCAGGAGCAGGTGCTCGGGCTCCACCTGCTGGTGCTGACGCCTTTCGGCCTCGCTCTGGGCCCCGAAGAGGGCCTGCTGGGCTTTCTCCGTGTAACGGCTCAGGTCCATATCCCCTCAGCCCCTATCCGTTGAGCTTCGGTTAAACTATACCACCCGTTTTCTTAGCAAGCCGCTAAGAGGTGTCTAAAAATCCTCTTAACGGCCAAGGTCCACAACCCCCTCGGCCGCAAGGGCCTCGACCTCGGCCGGGGAGAGGCCGGCCAGCCTGGTGAGCACCTCCAGGGTGTGCTCCCCAAGGACGGGGGCCGGCCGTTCTACCCGGGTGGGCGTCCGGGAGAACCTGGGGGGCGGTGCCGGCACCTTAAGGGAACCTTCCCGACCGCCGGGCAGAGGCAGCTCCAGAATGGAGCCCCGAGCCTGAACGTGGGGGTCAGCCAGCACCCGGTCGATGGTGTTCACCGGGGCAACGAAAGCCACCTCCTCTTCCAGCTCCGAAAGCCACTCGGCCGTGGTCTTCTGCCGGAAGATTTCTTCAAGGATGGGTTCGAGTTCGGCGTGGTGTTCGGTGCGGGATTCATTGGTCTGAAACCGTTCGTCGAACATCAGGTCCAGCCGGCCGAGCTTGGCGCAGAAGAGCTGCCAGTCCCGAACCCCGGCCACGACGATGTAGCCGTCCTTGGTGGGGAAGGCCTGAAACGGGGTTATCAGCGGGTGGCGGCTGCCCAGGGGCCCTGGAACCTGCCCCGTGGCCGCATAGCGAACGATGGGGTTTTCTAAGAGGGCCAGCACCGCGTCCAGCATCCCCACGTCCACGTGCTGGCCCCGGCCGGTGCGGTGGCGGGCCTCCAGGGCGGCCAGGACCCCGATGGCCGCAAAGACCCCCCCGGCCAGGTCGGCCAGGGAAACCCCAACCCGGACCGGACGCCCCCCCGGCTCGCCGGTGACGCTCATCAGGCCCGACATCCCCTGAATGATGACGTCCACGGCGTGCCGGTCCCGGTACGGCCCCGTCTGGCCGAAGCCGGACAGTGAGGCGTAAATGAGTCCCGGGTTTAACGGTTCAAGCTCGGCGTAGCCGAGGCCCAGGCGGTCCATGGTGCCCGGGGTGAAGTTTTCGACCAGAATATCGGCCTTGGGCACCAGCCGCCGGATTATGTCAATTGCGGCCGGATGTTTTAAATTGAGGCTTACACTCTTTTTGCCCCGGTTGATGCTGAAAAAATAGGTGCTTACGCCCTGGACGTAAGGTCCGGCCCCCCGCTCCTCCTCGGTGATGCCCACCGGCTCGACTTTGATGACCTCGGCCCCCAGGTCGGCCAAAATCATGGTGCAGAAGGGGCCGGCCAGCTTCCAGGTGAAGTCGAGGACACGCAGACCTTCAAGGGGACCTGGCATAATTGACCCTCCGGTAGTTATGATGCCAGAGTCCGGGCTTGCCGGCCAGTATCCAGGCTTTGCACTTTATGTTGGAGCGCCGGACCCGGTCCGTTGTAAGCGCGTACCAACGTGCGCTTATGCAACTAAACTAGCCACTATATGCTACCAGTTTGGCGGATAACCTGAAAGCCCAGGTCGGGGCTACTTTATAAAGGCCGGCGGGCCTGTAGGCGGGTTTATAATTTAACACTGAAGCGCCGTCAATATGGCCGAGGAACGAGATCAGCACGAGCCGGTTAAGACCCCTTCCCCCGACCTGGAACAGCGGGAGCTGATAACGGGCCGGCGCCCGGGCACCCGCTACGTCCGGATCGTCCGCCCCTTCGCCCACGAGTTCCGCCGTCGGGCCCCGGGCGAGCTGGTCGCCACCGAGCGGGTTCTGGCTCCCAAATCCACCCTGGGCAAGCTCTTCGAGGCGGTCCGGCGGACCCTCATCGGACGGCGGCTACCCACCGAAATGGAGCTTTCGGAGCGGGTGGGCAAACTCAAGGGGCTGGCCATCCTCGCCTCGGACAACGTTTCGTCCTCGGCCTACGCCACCGAGGAGATCATGCGGGTGCTGGTCACTGCCGGCGTCGCCGCCCTGGCCCTGACCCTGCCCATCTCGATCCCCATTGTGGCCCTGGTCGTCATCGTCGTGTTGAGCTACCTTCAGGTGATTCGGGCCTACCCGGCCGGTGGGGGAAGCTACCACGTCGCCTACGAGAACCTGGGAACCCTGGCCGGCCTTACGGCCGCGGCGGCCCTGCTGACGGATTACATCTTGACGGTGGCGGTTTCGACGGCCGCCGGGGTTGCCGCCATAACCTCGGCCTTCCCCGAGCTCTTTAAATACCGGGTCGGGCTGACGGTGCTTTTAATCGGGCTTATTACGGTGGTAAACCTGCGGGGCGTGCGTGAGTCCGGGTCCATCTTTGCGGCCCCCACGTATCTTTACGTGCTGGGACTTTTCAGCCTCTTCGGCGTCGGCTTCTGGCGGCTGGCGACGGGGGATGCGCCGGTTTACACGCCTCCGCCCGAGTGGCTGGAGGCCTACCACCCGGAGCCCCTCACCCTGCTGCTTATCCTGCGGGCTTTCTCCTCGGGCGCCGTCGCCCTGACCGGCATCGAGGCGGTATCCAACAGCGTCCAGATTTTCAAGCCCCCCGAGGTCCGCAACGCCCAGCTGGTCCTGGTCGGCATGGGCACCCTCTTTATAACCATCTTCCTGGGGATAGGCCTCTTTTCGACCTACCTGGGGGTGGTTCCCGACCCCCACGAGGTCGAGACGGTCCTCAGCCAGATTGCCCGGGCGCTGGTGGGGGAGAGCCCCCTTTATTACTACCTGCAGTTTGCCACGGCGGTTATCCTGATCCTGGCGGCCAACACCGCCTTTAACGGCTTCCCCCGGCTGGCCAGCATCCTGGCCCGGGACCGCTTCCTGCCTACCCAGTTCCAGTACCGGGGCGACCGGCTGGCCTACAGCACCGGGATTATCTTCCTGGCCGTCGTCTCGAGCCTGCTGGTGGCCGCCTACCAGGCCAGCGTCACCGGCCTGATACCCCTCTACACGGTGGGCGTCTTCCTGGCGTTTACCCTGAGTCAGGTGGGGCTGGTCCGCCACTGGTACCGGTTCCGGGACCGGGAACCGGGTTGGGGCTGGCGGGCCGCCCTCAACGGGGTGGGGGCCGTGGCGACGGGCACCGTTCTGGTGGTCGTCGGCATTTCAAAGTTCGCCCTGGGCGCCTGGATGGTCATCGTTTTGATCCCGGTTCTCATCGGCCTGATGTGGGCGGTCCACCGCCACTACCGGTTCGTGGAGGACCTGCTTACCCTGGACCGGCTGGATGTTGAACTCCGGCCGGAGCGGCCGCCCCTGGTGGTGGTGCCGATAGCCCGCCTGGACCGCCAGGCCCTGCGGGCCCTGACCTTTGCCCGGTCGGTCTCGCCCGAGGTGGTGGCCGTCCACGTCACCGACGACGTCCGGGAAGCCGAACAGCTTCGCCGGCGCTGGGAGCAGTTGGGCCTGGGCATCCCCCTGGAGATTGTCCACTCCCCGTACCGGGCCCTCATCGAACCGCTCCTGGCCTACATCGACGCCCTGGATAAGCTGGACCCCGGCCGGCCGATAACGGTGGTCCTTTCCGAGTACGTGCCGAAGCATTTCTGGGAGCTTTTCCTCCACAACCAGACGGCCCTGCGGCTGAAGTTTCACCTTTTCTTCCGGCCCAACACCATCGTCATCGACGTGCCGTATCACCTGGAGTACAGTTTGGAGGAGCTGGGAGCCGAGTCGAAAGGTTCTTCGCCATGAAAAGGCTCCGCGTCGACACGACCCGGCCGCGGGAAGTCCTGGACATCACCGACCGGGTGAATGCGCTGATTGGGGAGGCCGGATTTCAGTCCGGCCTCTGTCACCTGCTACTGCTCCACACCACGGCGGCCCTCACCCTGGCCGACCTGGACCCCGGCACGGACCTGGACATGCTGGATGCCTTTACCGAAATGGTGCCCAGGCTCCGGTACCGCCATCCCCACAACCCCGCCCACGTCCCCCACCACATCCTCTCGGCCCTTATCGGGACCTCCCTGACCCTGCCCGTCGCCGACGGCCGGCTGGTTCTGGGGACCTGGCAGCGGGTGGTTCTGGTGGAATTCGAGGGCCCCCGGCGGCGGGAGCTGGCGGTGACCCTGCTGCCGGCGGCATTGTAGGGGGCAGTGGCTTGTGGTAAACTGCTCTTTGGACAGTGCCTGTATCGGCCATGAAAACCCTGACCCCGAGAGAGATAGTCCGGCAGCTTGATAAATACATAGTCGGCCAGGAGGCGGCCAAAAGGGCGGTGGCCATCGCCCTCCGAAACCGGTACCGCCGCCGGATGCTCCCCCCTGAGCTCGCCCGGGACGTTCTGCCCAAAAACATCCTGATGATCGGCCCCACCGGGGTCGGCAAGACCGAGATCGCCCGGCGGGTGGCCCAGCTCATCGGGGCCCCCTTTGTTAAGGTCGAGGCCACCCGCTTTACCGAGGTCGGTTACGTCGGCCGGGACGTGGAATCCATCATCCACGAGCTGGTCGACGTTAGCGTGGGGATGGTCTACGAGGAGCGGCTCCGGGAGGTGGAGTCCAAGGCCGAGTCCCTGGCCAACGAACGGCTGGTAAATTACATCTACCAGCAGCTCATCGCCGGCCCGAAGCGGGCCCGGGCTAAGGGCCGCTTGCGGGTCCAGTCCCTGCCCCTGGAGCTTCTGGACGACCCCGACCTGGTCAAGTCGGATAAGGCCCGGCTGCGGGCGGTGCGCAAGCGGGTTGCCGACCTGGTCAAGGCCCGGGCCCTCGACGACCACATCATCGAGATCGAGGTGGGCGACTACGACCGGTACAACCTGGAGTTCGGCCCGGGGGTATCGGTGGATGAGCTTCGGGAGTCCTTCGCCGACTTCATCGAGCAGTATGAGGACTACAGCCGGCGGCGCCGGGCCCGCCGGGTGTCGGTCCGGGAGGCCCGCCGGATTCTCACCCGGGAGGAGGCCTCCAAGCTTATCAACGTCGACGAGGTGGTCGAAGAGGGTCTGCGCCGGGCGGAGGAGTTGGGGGTAGTCTTTATCGACGAGATCGACAAGATTGCCGGCCCCGAGGTGGAAGTTGGGCCGGACGTCTCCGGTGAAGGGGTTCAGCGGGACCTGCTGCCCATCGTCGAGGGCTGCACGGTCCTGACCCGCTACGGCCCGGTCCGCACCGACCACATCCTGTTCATTGCCGCCGGCGCCTTCTACGACCGGCGCCCGTCGGACCTGATTCCGGAGCTTCAGGGCCGATTCCCCCTGCGGGTTGAGCTCCACCCCCTGGGCGAAGAGGAGTTCCGGCGGATCCTGGTCGAGCCTGAAAACTCGCTGGTCAAGCAGTACCAGGCCCTGCTGGCCACCGAGGGGGTTGAGCTGGAGTTCACCGAAGATGCCATCATCGAGCTGGCCCGCACGGCCGCACGGCTCAACGAGCGGTATGAGAACATCGGCGCCCGCCGACTCTACACGGTGATGGAGGCCGTCCTGGAGGAGATAAGCTTCAGCGCCCCCGAGCGGCGGGGCGAGCGGGTGCTCATCGACGCCGAGTACGTGCGCAACCGGCTCGCCGGGCTGCTGGCGAACGAAGACTTAAGCCGCTATATTCTCTAGGAAGGGCGAAAGCCCGATTCGGCCAGAACGCACGCCCCCCGACTGCCACGGCCGTGCCCGCTGAGGGGGTCCCGGGGCAGGATGACGGGGGCGGAGGACTAACGGAAGGAGGTTTTATAAATGACCGCCCAAACCGCACAGCAACTCGTTCCGATGAAGGCGCTGCTGGAGGCCGGGGTCCACTTCGGCCATCAGACCCGCCGGTGGAACCCCAAGATGCGTCCGTATATCTTCACCGAGCGCAACGGCATCCACATCATCGACCTCCAGCAGACCCTCATCAAACTCGAAGAGGCTTATAACTTCGTCCGGGACCTGATGGCCCGGGGCGGCACCATCCTGTTCGTGGGGACGAAAAAGCAGGCCCAGGATACCATCGAACAGGAGGCCAAGCGGTGCGGGATGTTCTACATCAACCACCGCTGGCCCGGCGGCATGCTCACCAACTGGGCCACCATCCAGAAGCGCATCGACTACCTGGCCCGCCTCGAGGACCGGAAGGCCAAGGGTGAGTTCCACTATCTGCCCACCAAGGAGCGGCAGAAGCTGGAGAAAGAGCTCTTTAAGCTCAACCGGATGTTCGGCGGGGTCCGGGAGATGCGGGAGCTGCCCGATGCCCTCTTCATCGTCGACCCGAGCCGGGAGCACATCGCCGTCCGGGAGGCCCGCCGACTCGGAATCCCCATCGTGGCCATCTGCGACACCAACTGCGACCCGGACCTCATCGACTACCCGATTCCGGCCAACGACGACGCCATCCGGTCCATCCGGTTGATAACCCAGAAAATCGCCGATGCCGTCATCGAAGGCCGCCAGCTTTATGAGGCCCAGGTGGCCTCCGAGGAGGCCGAGTTTGAGGTTGGGTTCGACCAGCCGATGACATACACCGCCGAGCCGACCGAAGAAGGGGAAGGATAATGGAGTCCGCCAACGTGAAGGTTGATATAAACAAGCTAAAGGAGCTGCGGGAGCGGACCGGCGCCGGCGTCATGGAGTGCCGGGAGGCCCTTATCCGGGCCGACGGGGACATTGACCGGGCCATCGAGATCCTGCGGGAGCGGGGGGTTCAGATCGCCGAAAAGAAGGCCGCCCGGGTGGCGAGCCAGGGCCTCATCGACGCCTACATCCACGCCGGCGGCCGGATCGGGGCGATGGTGGAGGTCAACTGCGAGACGGACTTCGTGGCCCGGCTGGACGAGTTTAAGACCCTAGTCCGGGAGGTGGCCATGCAGGTGGCGGCCATGGGGCCCAAGTACGTCTCGGCGGAGGAGCTGCCCCCGGATAGCGACGAGGCCCCCGAAGAGGTCTGCCTGCTGGAACAGCCCTACATCCGGGACCCTTCCCGGAAGGTGAAGGACCTGGTCACCGAGCTCATCGCCAAGACCGGGGAAAATATCAAGGTCAGGCGGTTTTGCCGGTATGAGCTTGGGGGAATCTGAAAAGGCCCAGGCCGCCCGGAAAGCCCCGGCGGCCGCCGGTTTACAGCCCAAATACCGGCGGATCCTCCTCAAGCTGAGCGGGGAGGCCCTGATGGGCGACCTGCCCTTTGGGGTTGACCCGGAAACCATCCGGTCCATCACCGCCCAGCTCAAGCGGGTGCACGAGCTCGGGGTCGAGGTGGCCATCGTGGTCGGCGGCGGAAACTTCTGGCGGGGCTCCGATGCCAGCCGGCTCCTCGGGATGGACCAGGCCACCGCCGACTACGCCGGGATGCTGGCAACCATCATCAACGCCCTGGTTCTGCAGGATGCCCTGGAGAAGGACGGGGTTTATACCCGGGTTCAGAGCGCCTTGGATATCCACAAGGTGGCCGAACCGTACATTCGGCGACGGGCGATCCGCCACCTGGAAAAGGGCCGGATTGTCATCTTTGCGGCCGGGACCGGCAACCCCTTCATGACCACCGACACGGCCGCCGCCCTGCGGGCCCTGGAGATTGGGGCCGATGTACTGCTCATGGCCAAGAACCGGGTTGACGGCGTCTACGAAGACGACCCCCGCCGCAACCCCGCCGCCCGCAAGTTCGACTATCTCTCCTATATCGACGCCCTCAACCTGCGCCTTCAGGTTATGGACAGCACCGCCCTTTCCCTCTGCATGGAGAACCGGCTGCCCATCGTGGTCTTCAACCTTCAGCAGCCGGGGAACATCGAACGGGTCGTTATGGGGGAGCCCATCGGGACGCTGGTTTCCTAAGCCGGGGGTGTTCGGCATTGATCGAGGACGTCCTAAAAGAAGCTGAGGCGAAAATGCAGAAGGCCATCGAGGCGGCCCGCCGGGAGCTGGTGAGCATCCGAACCGGCCGGGCCTCACCCGCCCTGGTAGAGCGGCTGCCCGTGGACTACTACGGGCAGCCCACCCCCCTCATGCAGCTCTCAACCATCACCGTTCCGGAACCCCGACTGCTGGTGATCCAGCCCTTCGACCCCAACGCCATCCCCATGATTGAGAAGGCCATAATGAAGTCGGAGCTGGGCCTCAATCCGAGCAACGACGGCCGGGTGATCCGGATCGTGCTGCCCCAGCTCACGGAGGAGCGGCGGCGGGAACTGGTCAGGCTGGTCCACCGCAAGGTCGAGGAGTTCCGGGTCGCCGTCCGGAACGTCCGGCGGGAGGCCCTGGAGGACTTGAGGGAGCTGGAGAAAGAAAAGCTCATCTCTCAGGACGAGCACCGGCGGGCCCAGGACCGCCTTCAGAAGCTCACGGATAAATACATCGGCCTCCTCGACAACCTCGAGAAGGAAAAAGAGAAAGAGATTCTCGAAGAATGATCGGGCAGCAGGTGCGCACCCAGGCCCTGGAGCGGCCGGTGCCGGCGCGCATCCCGTGCCATGTGGCCATCATCATGGACGGCAACGGCCGGTGGGCCCTGCGGCGGGGCCTGCCCCGGCTGGCGGGACACCGGGCGGGGACCGAAAACATCCGCCGGGTCATCGAGTGCTTCGCCCGCCACGGCGTGAAGTATCTTACCCTCTACGCCTTCTCCACGGAGAACTGGTCCCGACCGGAGGAGGAGGTCCAGGGCCTGATGGAAATCTTAAAAGAGGTCCTGGACCGGGAGGTCGAAAACCTCCACCGGCAGGGGGCCCGGCTGTTGCACATCGGCAACCTGGAGGTTTTAGCCCCGGAGCTTCAGGCTGCCGTCCGCCGGGCCATCGACCTGACGAAGGATAACGACCGGATCACCGTGGCCGTGGCCTTTAACTACGGCGGCCGGGCCGAAATCCTGGACGCCGTCCGCCGGATCATCGCCGCCGGGGTCAGGCCCGAAGAGGTAACCGAGGAGCTTTTTGCCAGCTACCTTCACACGGCCGGCCTGCCCGACCCCGACCTGATCATCCGGACGGCCGGGGAACAGCGGCTCAGCAACTTTCTCATCTGGCAGGCCGCCTACGCCGAGTATTACTTTACGCCCGTCCTCTGGCCCGACTTCGACGAGGCCGAAGTCGCCCGGGCCCTGGAAGCCTACGCCCGCCGGGAGCGGCGCTTCGGCGGCCTCGCCCCCCGCTGAAGCTACCCGGGGACCCGGCCCAGCCGGCCGAGGCTGAAAAAGCCGACGTCGTGGCGGCTCCGGCCCTCGGTAATCAGGTCGGCGGCAACCTCCCCGATGACCGGCCCGAACTTAAACCCGTGGCCCGAGCAGGGGCTTACAATAAGCACCTGGGGGTGGGCCGGGTGGAAGTCGATCAGAAAGTGGTGGTCGGGGGTATTGGTGTAAAGACAGACGGCGGCCAGCTGGAGGGGACCATCGGCATCGGGCAGGTAGCGCCGAAGCAGTTCCCGGACGGCCTCGACCTCGGGTTCTTTAACTTCCCGGTCCACCAAATCGGGGTCGACCACCTCGCCCCCGTGGTGGCGGGCGCTTTTAACCCCCTCGCCCAGGTCGGGGATGCCGTAAAAGTGGGCCCCCGGGGCGTATTCGACAATAAGTACGGGCAGCCTTCCCGGCCGGAACTGCTCCCGGTTTGCCCGGGGCCCAAACCACAACATCACCTGCCGCTCCACCTCCAGGGGCAGTTCCGGCAGGAGCCTGGGTGCCCAGGGTCCGGCGGCAATCACCAGCCGCCCGGCCCGGTACTCGGCCCCGGCCGACCGCACCCGCACCCCGGAGCCGTCGGCCTGCCAGCCGACAACCCTTTCGCCGAACTTTAAGCGGGCCCCATGCCGCCGGGCGAGGCCCAGCAGGGTCTCGACGGCCGCCTCCGGGAAGAGCACCCCGGCCCGAGGCTCCCAAACCCCCACCATTTCCGGGTCCGGACGCAGGGCGGGGAAACGGGCCCGAATCTCCTCGGCCGAAAGGGTTTCGTGGGCCAGGCCGTAGGTGCGGGCGCTTAAAAGGCTGCCCGAAACCAGCTCCCCGTCCGGCGGGCCCAAATTAAGGCCGCCGGTCTGCAAAAAGAGCCGGCGGCCCGATTCGGCCTCCAGTTCGGCCCACAGCTCGTAGGCCCGGCGAACCAGGGGCACGTAAACCGGGTGCTCGTAGTAGGCCTCCCGGATGATCCTGGAGCGGCCGTGGGAGGAGCCCACCCAGTGGGGCGGCCTGAGCCAGTCGAGGCCCAGCACCCCCACGCCCCGCCGGGCCAGGTGGTAGGCGGTGGCGCTCCCCATAATCCCGAGCCCAAGGACTATCACATCGAAGGACCCATTCATTGACTCCCCTCCCTTCAGTAGGCGAGGCCAAGGCGTTCGACCAGCCGGTCGAGTTCGGCCCACGTTTCCGGGTCGGGAAGCTGGGCCGGTCGGCGGAGGCGGGCCGACCTTATCACCCCCCGCCGCCGGAGGATTTCTTTGCGGATGGCCAGGCCGATGCCAGGCTGGGCCTCGAATTTGATCAGGGGGAGGTATTTATAAAACACGGCTTCGGCACCGTCCCGGTCTCCCTCCCGGAAGCGGCCGTAAATCTCAACGAGGACCTCCGGAAACCCGAATCCGGTCATGATTCCCCGGGCACCCCGGCAGAGCTCCTCGTAAAAATAGAGCCCCCCAAGGCCGCCGAAAAGGCCGAGCCGGTCGGCCGAAAGTTTCCGAATGGCGGTGAACTTGGGCGGAGTGGGCTGGGCCTCCACCTTGGCGTAGGCCACGCCCCGGATCTCGGCCAGCCGGGCGATGAGGGCCGCGGGCATGTTCACCCCGGTGGTCACGGGCTCATCCTGGACCACGATGGGGATGTTTACCGCCTCGGCCACCGCCCGGTAATACTCGTAAATGCCCTCGGCATCGGGCCGGATAACGTAGGGGGGCATAACCAGCAGGGCATCGGCCCCGGCGGCCTCGGCCGCCCGGCTTAAGTCCACCGCCACCTCAAACCCCGAATGGCCCGTCCCCACCACCACCGGCACCCGGCCCCGAGCCTGGTCAACGACCACCTCGACCACCCGCTGCCGCTCCCCATCCGAAAGCTTGTGCACCTCCCCGGCGATCCCCAGCACCGTCAGGCCGTGGCAGCCCCTTTCGATGAAGAACTCTACCAGGCTACGCAGGCTTTCCTCGTCAATCCGGCCTTCATCGTCGAAGGGTGTAACCAGGATGGGAAGCACCCCGGCCAGGCCGCTGCTGCCGCTCATCGTCTCACCTCCGGGCAGAAGTCTGGGCCCTGGCCCCACCCATAATGTGGAGCCAGGCGTAAAGCAGTCCCTCCCTGGCGAGCAATTCCTCCAGGGCAAGCAGGGTTGACCGGCGCCGCCGGCGGGAAAGAACGAGCCGCTTGAGTTCGCCCAGGGCCAGGGTACCGTCCGACCTGCGGGCCGCCCTAATGAGCCGTTCGGCCTCGGTCATCGTCTCTCCCTGCGGGGCCGGGTTCACCCGGTCGATATGAAATAGGGGATGCAGCAATGCCGCCGGACTTCGGCACATTACTGGCAATCGGCCTGCTCATTGCCCTCTTTTGCCTTTCGGCGGGTAGGCCCAGGTCCCGCTAAACCAGGCGGATGCGGCGGAAGGCCTCGGCGTAGGGCATTCCCGCAACCTTACCCACCTCCTCCGCCCAGCGGGTGACGAACTCGTGGACGGGCCGCTCCCCGATCTGGCTGCGGTGGGCCCGCAGGGCCCGAATCTTCAGCTCCAAGGTCTCCGAGATGTCCACGAAGAAGTTGGGCTCCCGGGGCCCCGAAAGGTAAACCTCTTCCACGGTGTGAACGTCGAGGCCCTGCTTTAAGAGCTCGGGGAAGGTGGGACGGTTGCGGGCGGCCGGAAAGACCGCCGCCAGGACGGCCTCCCCGGCGGCGACGTGGTCGGGGTGGTTAACATACCGGTCGGCCAGGTAGCGGGCGGTCGGGTCGGGACAGACCACCCACTGGGGCCGGTAAAGGCGGATAATTTTGACCAGCTCCCGCCGAAGCTCGATGGTGGGCTGAAGGACCCCATCCTCGTAGCCCAGGAAAAGAACCTCTTTCACGCCGAGAATGCGGGCGGCCTCCCGCTGCTCCTCAACCCGGAGCCGGGCGAGCCGCTCGCCCGCCAGCTCAATGTCCTCCGTTCCCTTACTGCCGTCGGTGATGATAACGTACATTACCTCACGCCCCTCCCGGGCCCAGCGGGCAAAGGTCCCGCCGGCCCCAAACTCGGGGTCGTCGGGGTGGGCGAAAATTCCCATAACGTCGACCATGCGGACCCTCGTGTTCAGATTTTCGCTTCCCATTATAGCCCATGGGGGCGACCGGGGGTCCTATTTCCGCCAGGCAACCAGCACCCCATCCCGGACCGGGATAATACCGGCGATGAAGTCGGGATCGGCGAAGACCAGGCGGGTAAGTTCCCGGACACCCCGAGTTGCGGGGTCGTCGGCCTGCTCGTCCCAAACCCGGCCCGACCAGAGGATGTTGTCCACCAGCATCAGGCCGCCCCGCCGGAGGTGCCTTTTGATAACAGGCAACGACCGCGGGTAGTCCGGCTTCTCGATGTCGTTAAAGACCAGGTCGAACTCGCCGGGGGTGCGGTCAAGCTCGGCAACGGCCTCGGCAACCCGGAACCGGACCAGGTCCGCCAGGCCCAGCTGGCCCAGGTAGTCCTGGGCCTGGCGGGAAAGCTCCGCATCCCAGACCACGTGGTAAACCTCCCCGCCCCCGTTGTCCCGGACGGCCAGGGCCAGCCAGGCGGTGGAGTAACCGAAGCCGGAGCCGAGCTCGAACACCCGCCGAGCACCGACCATGCGGCCCAGCAGGTAAAAGAGCTGGCCGACCACCGGCCCGATGATGGGGAATCCCGTCCGGCGGGCCTGTTCCTCCATCTCCTGCAGGACCGGGTGGCGGGGCGGCACAAGGCCCTCCAGGTAGGGCATAAGCCGAGGATGGTATAACTCCGCCATTGTCGCCTCCGCATTAGGTTAGCCGTGAGAGTTATATGATATATACTCAGAGGGGCGGTGTCCCCCATTGGGACGGAGCCCCTTGTAATAGGCGGAACCTATCGGTCACATAAAAAATTACGGGGCAAAGACGGGGGCTCCCCGTCGGGCCCAGTGATATCATACTCGGGAGGTCGGGCCGATGCTTGAGGCGATGAGTCTCCGCGGCTCTGTTACCGGCGGCTTTCCGGCAGTCCGTCTCCGACGCCTGCGGCGAACCCCGGCGCTTCGGGAACTGGTTCAAGAGACCCGCCTTTCGGTTAAGGACTTTATCTACCCCCTCTTTATCACCGAAGGCCGCGGCATCCGCCAGGAGATCGAAAGCATGCCCGGTCAGTACCGCTGGTCCCTGGACCTTCTGCCCGCCGAGGTGGAGGCCATCGCCCGGCTCGGCATCCGGGCGGTTTTGCTTTTCGGCATCCCGGCCCACAAGGACGAGGTGGGGTCGGGGGCCTGGGCCGAGGACGGCATTATCCAGCGGGCCGTGAAGGTAATCAAGGGCGTGGTGCCCGAGCTTACGGTTATCTGCGACGTCTGCCTTTGCGAGTACACCAGTCACGGCCACTGCGGGGTCGTCCGGGACGGCTACGTTCAGAACGACGAAACTTTAGAGCTGCTGGCCCGGACGGCCGTGTCCCAGGCCGCGGCCGGCGCGGACATTGTGGCGCCCTCGGATATGATGGATGGCCGGGTTGGGGCCATCCGCCGGGCCCTGGACGAGGCGGGCTTCGGGCAGGTGGCCATCATGGCCTACAGCGCCAAGTACGCCTCGGCCTTCTACGGCCCCTTCCGGGAGGCGGCCGGCTCGGCCCCCCAGTTTGGGGACCGCCGGGCCTACCAGATGGACCCGCCCAACGTCCGGGAGGCCCTGCGGGAGGTCGAGCTGGACGTCGCCGAGGGGGCCGACATTATAATGGTCAAGCCAGCCCTGGCCTACCTGGACGTTATCCGGGCGGCCCGCCAGCGCTTCGACCATCCCCTGGCCGCCTACAACGTGAGCGGCGAATACGCCATGGTGAAGGCTGCCGCCCGGAACGGCTGGCTGGACGAGCGGCGGGTCACCCTGGAGATTCTCTACGCGATCAAGCGGGCCGGGGCCGACCTGATCATCACCTACCACGCCAAGGACGTGGCCCGGTGGTTGAAGGAAGAAGGCTAAAGGCAACGGGGGCAGGCCAGGTTTGGTCCTTCCCCGACCAACGCAGACCAGAAGAAGGAGGACCCAATGCCGACCAAAAATACCGGCCTTAAAGGTGTGGTGCTGGGCGAGACCCAGTCAAGTTACATTGACGGGGACAAAGGCGTACTCCTTTACCGGGGCTACCGGATTGAGGACCTCGCGACCAAGTCCACCTTCGAAGAGGTGGCCTTTCTTCTGCTGTACGGCCACCTCCCCACCCGGGCCGAGCTGGAGGAGTTCGATGCAACCCTACGGGCCAGCCGGCCAATTCCGGAGGAGGTAGTCCAGGTTATCCGCCTTGTCAAGCACGCCCACCCGATGGACGTCCTCCGGACGGGAGTCTCGGCCCTGGCCGCCTTCGACCCGGAGGTAAACGACACTTCCGAGGCGGCTACCCTGCGCAAGGGCATCCGACTTACGGCCCAGGTTCCCACCATCGTGGCCTACCACCACCGGATCCGGCAGGGGCTGGACCCCGTGCCCCCCAACCCCAACCTGGGCCACGCCGCCAACTTCCTCTGGATGATGTTCGGCCAGGAGCCCCACCCGGAAGATGCCCGGACCCTGGACGTGGACTTCATCCTGCATGCCGAGCACGGGGCCAATGCCTCGGCCTTCACCGCCCGGGTAGTCGTCAGCACCATGTCCGATCTGCACTCGGCTATTGTGGCGGCCATCGGCGCCCTTAAAGGCCCGTGGCACGGCGGTGCGGCCGAGGCGGTGATGCGCATGGCCGAAGAGATCGGGTCGCCCGACCGGGCCGAAGCCTACGTGCGGGAGCGGCTGGCCCGGGGCGACCGGGTGATGGGCTTCGGCCACCGGGTCTACAAGGTGGAGGACCCCCGGGCGAGGCTGCTGCGGCCCCTGGCCAAGGAAGTGGCCGAGCGGCGGAACCAGCCCCACTGGTTCCAGATCCTGCAGAAGGTCGAAGAGGTAATGCGGCCCTACCGGGAGCGGGGCATCTACGTGAACGTGGACTTCTACGCCGGGGTCGTCTACTACCTGCTGGGCATCCCCGAAGACCTCTTCGTGCCCATCTTCGCCATCGGCCGGGTGCCGGGCTGGGTCTTGCAGTGCATCGAGCAGTACCGGGACGCCGTCCTCATCCGCCCGCTCCTGGAGTACGTGGGTCCGATGGACCTGGAATATATTCCCATCGACCAGCGGGGTCCGGCCCCGGCCCGCACCTGACGCCAGTCTTGAGGGCCGACGGTGACCGTGGACTACCGACGCACCGGGATCTGGCTGGCGGCCATCCTGACCACCGGCCTGACAGGCTGGGTTCTGGTCCAGTTCGTCACCTGGGCCGTTATCCTGGTCCATTCGGCCGTCCACTTTCTGCCCTGGAAGGTGGGGGTGGCCGTCCGTTACCTGGCCCTCTACGGGGTGGGGCTTATCGCCCCGGCCGCCGTGATGCGGGCCAGCTGGGAATGGCTCTACCGCAACGGCGACCGGCAGGGCTTCGTGGTGGGCTTTTTGATTCACCTGCTTTTGCTGGCCATCTTTATCCCGGTGATGCTGGCCTATAACATTGCCGACCTGCTCGGCAGGTAAAGGGGCCGCCCTTGGTTGAGGTTTCCGGCCGGCCGGGCGGCCGGGCACCTGACGAGCTCCGGCCGGTCCGAATCGTCCTGGACCCCCTGGAGTTTCCCGAGGGCTCGGCCTTAATCGAGCAGGGCCGAACCCGGGTGCTCTGCACCGTGACGGTGGAGGAGCGGGTACCGCCTTTTCTGGCCGGCTCCGGCCGGGGGTGGGTGACCGCCGAGTACGGGATGTTGCCCCGGGCTACCCCAACCCGCTCGCCCCGGGAGGCCGTCCAGGGCCGTCCCTCCGGCCGGACGCAGGAGATTCAGCGCCTCATCGGCCGGGCCCTGCGGGCCGTGGTTGACCTGGATAAGCTGGGCGAACGCACCTTAATTGTCGACTGCGATGTGCTTCAGGCCGACGGCGGGACCCGGACAGCGGCCATCACCGGCGCCTGGGTTGCCCTGGTCCGGGCGGTGGGTCGACTGAGGGCCGAGGGGCTCCTGGAGGCCGACCCCATCAAGCAGGCGGTCGCCGCGGTGAGCGTGGGCATCGTCGGCGGGGTTCCCGTACTGGACTTAGAGTACGCCGAGGACTCCCAAGCCCAGGTCGACCTGAACGTGGTGATGGCCGCCGACGGCCGGCTGGTGGAGATTCAGGGCACCGCCGAAGCCGAACCCTTCAGCCGGGACCAGCTGAATCAGCTCCTTGACCTGGCCGAGGTGGGCATCCGCCAGCTCCTTAAGGCCCAGCAGGCGGCCCTGGCCGGAGAACTTTAGCGGCCGGCCGTCGGGGTCGGATAGGGGGTGGCCGGAAGGGTGGGAGCCGGGGTAACGGTCCGACCGGGGGTAAGGGTTGGGGCCGGTTGGGGGGTCCGGGTCGGGCTTGGGGACGGCCTCGGGGTCGGGCTCCGGGAAGGCTGAGGCGTGGGCGTCCGGCTCGGAACCCGGGTGGGGGCCGGATTCAGGGTTGGGACGGGGGTAACGGCCGAAACGGCCGTGGGCAACGGGACCGGGGTGGGCGATGCCGCCTCCTCCGGCGGTTCGGTCGTGGGGCTTGGGGTCGGAACCTCCCGACCCTCAGCGGTGGGTCCGTTGGGGACCGCCGGCAAGGGTATAAGGACCAGGCTGGCCACCCCCAGGCAGTAGCAGAGGGCGCCTATCAGGTAGATAAAGGCCAGGGTAGCATAGAGCCGCCGGCCCCAGACTGTCTGCCGCCTCCACCAGGCATTCAGGTTCCGCCAGTGGGCGATGAGGGTGATTAAGAGTTCGCGCCCCGCTCGGCCCAAGGGCGGCGGCTAGCGGTAGGCCAGCTTGGCCAGGAAGATGCCTACCTCATACAGCACGATCAGCGGGACCGCAACCAGGGTCTGGTTAACCGGGTCGAAGGTCGGCGTAATGATCGCTCCCAGGGCGAAGGCCCCAACAATGGCGTATTTTCGCAAGCTGGCCAGCCGCTGGGGGCTTACAACCCGGACCTTGGCCAGGAAGTAAATGATAAGGGGCGTCTCGAAGACCACCCCAACCCAGAAGAGAAAACGGGTTACGAAGTCTATGTAACTGGAGAGTCTGATCTGCGGCCGGGCGATATCTTCCCCGGGCCAGCCCAGAAGGAACGTCAGGGCCGGGGGCATCAGGACCGCGTAGGCGAAGACCACCCCTATGACGAAGCTTAGGGTCGCCCCGGGCAGCAGCCAGAAGAGGTACCGCTTTTCCGTGGGCGTAAGGCCCGGCATTACAAACATGGCGGCCTGGTAGACAATGGCCGGCATTGCCAGGATGACGCCGGCCAGCAGGGCCACCCGGAAATACGACCCCATCCCTTCAGTGGGGTCGATGAAGATGAGGTCGATGGAGTGGGCCGGGGCCTTTAAAATCTCAAAGATCGGCCGGGTGAAAAGAAGGGAAAATAAGGTGGCCACGGCCAGGGCCACAAAGCTGCGGATGAGCCGCATCCGCAGCTCGGCCAGGTGCTCGAAAATGGTCATCCGTTTTTCATCGGCGACCTGGGCCACCTTTACTCCTCATCGTCCTCGACGCCGTGTTCTTTTATAAATTCTACCGCATCCCGTACGGTGCGGATCCGCTCGGCCTCCTCATCGGAGATGGTGATCTGGCGCCCTTCCTTGCTGAACTCCTCCTCCAGCCGCATGATGAGCTCGACCAGGTCCAGGGAGTCGGCGTTCAGGTCCTCGATGAACGATGCCTCCGGCGTGACCTGGTCCTCATCCACCCCAAGCTCCTCAACGATGATGCGCTTTACACGTTCGTAGACTGTTGCCATAGATTCACCCCCCTTGGAAATTTTTTGGGTTGCTGCGTTCCGGGGTCGGCTGACCCCAGAACTCACCGTTGCCAGGTTACGCTTTGTTTACGCCGCCCGATGCCCCGGGCACCCGCCCGTAGGCCCGGACGACGGCCCCCAGCACGCCGTTAACAAACTTCGGCGAGGCGTCGGTGCCGAAGAGCTTGGCCAGCTCCACGGCCTCATTGATGGCCGCCTTTACCGGAACCTGATTCTCGAACAGGACCTCGTAAAGGGCCAGCCTGAGTATGTTTCTATCCACCGCGTTCATCTGTTCGAGGGGCCAGGCCGGAGCAAACCGCCGGATTATCTCGTCAAGCTCCCCCCGGTGGGCCAGGGTCCCATACACCAGGTCCCGGGCGAATTCGGCCGCATCCGCCGGCAGCGGCTCCTCGGCCAGGTGGTATTCCAGCGCCCTGGCCGGGTTATGGCCGGTCAGGTCGTGCTCGAAGAGCACCCTGAACGCCACCACCCGGGCCTGACGTCGCCAGCCGGGCTTCTTTTCGGCGGCCATCCTATGTTTAAAAATTAGCCGAGACTCATGCCGCCGTCAATAAGCAAGACCTGACCGGTGATGTACCCGGCCGCATCCGACGCCAGAAAGGCCACCAGCTCGGCCACCTCTTCGGGCGTCCCAAAACGGCCCAGGTGAATCCGCTTAAAGAGCTCCGCTTTAACCCGCTCGTTGAGCTTTGTGGTTATGTCCGTCTCGATGAAGCCGGGGGCAACCACGTTGACGGTTATGTTCCGGGAGGCCACCTCCTTGGCCAGGCTCTTGGTAAAACCGATGACGCCGGCCTTGGCCGCCGAATAGTTGGCCTGGCCCACATTGCCGTGCACCCCGACGATGCTGCTCATGTTGATTATGCGCCCCCAGCGCTGCCGGATCATAGGCCGGACGGCCGCCCGGCAGCAGTAAAAGGTCCCCCTCAGGTTCACGTCCATTACCAGATCCCAGTCCTCGTCGGACATCCGCACCAGCAGCGTGTCCCGGATCAGGCCGGCGTTGTTCACCAGGATGTCCAACCGACCGAAACGGTCGAGGGCCTCCTGAATCAGCGCCTCAGCTTCCTCCCGCCGGCTCACGTCGGCCTTGAAGGTCACCGCCTCGCTTCCGCACTTGCGGATCAATGAGGCCACCTCCTCGGCCTCAGCCTGGCTGGTCCGGTAATTTACCACAACCCTGGCCCCCCGGTCGGCCAGCTTCAGGGCAATGGCCCGACCGATACCCCGCGACGAGCCGGTGACGACCGCAACTTTGCCGTCAAGACGTAGCCGCTCCACAGTCCTAACTTACCCGCTGGCCCAGGGCGGCCAGGCCGTCGATGACAAAGGCCTCGACACTCGGTTCAACCCGACGCAGAAGTCCGCTGAGAACCTTGCCGGGCCCCAGCTCGATGAAGCGTCGAACGCCCTGCTCGATAATATATTCCATCGACTGCTGCCAGCGCACGGGCCGCACGATCTGCTCCCGTAGCTCGGCCCGGATTTCGTCGGGACTGACTATGGGCCGGGCGGTGATGTTGGCCACGACCGGCACCTGGGCCGGTCGTAGAGGGGCGGCGTCGATGAGGGGTTTAAGGCCGGCGGCTGCCGGGGCCATTACCCGGGAGTGGAAGGCCCCGCTGACGTTAAGAAGGATCACCCGACGGGCCCCTCGGCTTCGGGCCAGCTCGACGGCCCGTTCCAGGGCATCCTTAGAACCGCTGATAACCAGCTGACCCGGCGCATTGTAGTTGGCCACTTCGACCCCGGCCTCGGCGCAAACCTCCAGAACCGCCTCCTCGGCCAGGCCCAGGACGGCCGCCATGCCGCTTGGGGTGGCCTCCGAGGCCGCCTGCATGAGCCGGCCCCGCTCCCGAACCAGCTTGAGGCCGGCCTCGAAGTCCAGGGCCCCTGCCGCCACCAAGGCCGTGTACTCCCCAAGGCTGTGCCCCGCCACGAAGTGCACCCCGTCCGGCACCCGGATAACCCCGGCCTCCTGGGCGGCCGCCAGGCACGCCAGGCTGGTAACAAAGATGGCCGGCTGGGCGTTCTCCGTCCGGGTCAGGGCCTCTTCAGGCCCCTCAAAGCAGAGCCGACTCAGCCCAAAGCCGAGGATCTGGTCGGCCCGGGAAAAGAGCTGGCGGGCCGCCGGCGAAGCCTCGTAGAGGTCCCGGCCCATCCCCACCGCCTGGGAGCCCTGGCCGGGGAAGAGGAGGGCAACCCCCACGGCCGCCTCAGCCCTCGACTTCCAGCACCTGCCGGCCGCGGTAATAGCCGCAGTGGGGGCAAACCCGGTGGGACAGGCGGAGGCGGTGGCAGCGGGGACAGGGGACCAGGTGGCCCGGGTCCACCTTGAAATGGGCCCGCCGGTTTGCCGTTCGGCGCTTGCTGGGTTTCTTCTTCGGTACAGCTCCCACTTTGCTGGCTCCTTTCCAGGGCTCAGTTCGGATTCAGGCCGTAGACAGGCCGTCGAGCAGCTTGGCCAGGGCCGCCAGGCGCGGGTCAACCGCCTCCTGGGGGCAGGCGCAGGGGCCCAGGTTCAGGTTCTGGCCGCAGGTGGGACAGAGCCCGGCGCAGTCAGGCCGGCAGAGAACCCGAATGGGCGTGTTTATCACCGTGTACTGACGGATGGCCTCTTTAAAGTCCAGGATGTGGTTTTCGTCGATGAGAAACACCGAGTCGTCCTCCGGTAGGGGCAGCAGGGCACCGGTGACGATGTCCCGGGTCGGCAGGTATTCCTCTTCAAAGGCGAACTCCAGCTCGGTATCAAACTCCTCCAGGCAGCGGCTGCACTGGCAGTGGACCTCCACCCGGGCCGTCCCCTGAACGAGAATCCCCCGGTTAGTTCGGGTCAGCAGGACCCTGGCCACGGCCCGCCCGGGAAGCCCATCCACGGGCTCCAGCCGCTCGTCAAACTGGTAGCTTCGGGTCGACCCGACCGGCTGTTTCAGCAGCTGTGCCACGTTATACTGCATTTCGACCAACCCTCCTTCCCGCCGCCTGGGAACGCTCCGCCGCCCCAAGGCCCTTCTTAACGGCCGCCAGGGCACCGGTGAGGCGACCCTCCAGGTCTGTCAGGACCTCCCGAACGTAGCGGTCGGCCTCGGCCTCCCGGCGGGCCGCCTCCTCCTCGGCCCGGCCGACCAGCTCGGCGGCCCGCCGGCGGGCCTCTTCGATCAGCCGTTCAGCTTCCCGCTCGGCCTCCTGCCGGAGCTCGGCGGCCTGGCGCTGGGCGATGAGGACGACCTCGCTCTGGCTGGCCTTGGCCTCGGCGTACCGCTGGGCTTCGGCCAGCATGTGCTCGGCCTCGGCCCGGGCCTGCTCCAGGATGCGCTCCCGCTCCTGCAGGAGTGCTTTGGCCTCCCGCACCGACCGGGGCACGGCCACCTTGAGCTGGTCGATAAGGTCCAGCACTTCGGCCTCATCGACCAGCACCTTCCCAACGACCGGCACCCGGAAGGCGTTTACGATGGCCGCTTCCAGTTCGTCGATAAGGTCGAGAAGGTCTATCGCCGGCTCCTTTCAGCCAGTTTGGCCTTTACCGCCGCCAGAACGTTCGGCGGCACCAGGTCTGAAATGTCCCCGCCCAGGGGGGCGATCTCCCGCACCCGGGTCGAGGAAAAGTACGAGTACTCCAGCTTGGTCATTAAGATTATCGTCTCGATCTCCGGGGCCATCTTGGCGTTCATTAAGGCCATCTCGTACTCATAAAGAAAGTCGTCGAACGCCCGAATGCCCCGAATGATGACCTTGGCCTGGATTTTGCGGGCAAAATCCACCGTAAGCCCGCTGTAGGGAAGCACCTCCACGTTGGGGAGGTGACTGGCGGCCTCCCGGAAGAGCCGGACCCGCTCCTCGGTGTTGAAAAGCAGGTTTTTCGGGGGAGCATCATACACCCCGACCACCAGCCGGTCGAAGAGTCGGGCCGCCCGGGTGGCCACATCCAGGTGCCCCAGGGTAACCGGGTCGAAGGTCCCGGGGTACAGGGCCGTGATGCTCACCTGACGTCTTGGTCCCCCTGGCTCACGTAGATTGCGACGGCGGTTCCGCCGTAGACCCGGTGCCGCACGAGGGCAAACCCGTCCAGCCGCTCCGGAAGGGCCACATGCCGGGGGTGCTCCACCACCAGCACCGTGCCGGGTCCGGCCCGCCCGGACCGAACCACCTCCTCAACGGCGCCGGTAAAGTTCGGCAGGCTGTAAGGCGGGTCCACAAAGATTATATCATACGCTCCCTCCAGGACCCGGAGGGCCTTGCGGGCGGCCAGCTTGTAGACCTTAGCCCGGTCGTAAAATCCCAGGGCGGCCAGGTTCTGCCTGATGGTTTCGGCCGCCTGCGGGTCCTGCTCCACAAAGTCCACCCATTCGGCCCCCCGGCTCAGGGCCTCCAGGCCCAGGGCCCCGCTGCCGGCGTAAAGGTCCAGAATCCGCCCACCCACCAGGGGTGCCCCCATACTCGTAAGCATATCGAAGACGGCACCCCGGACCAGGTCGGAGGTGGGCCGGGTTCGGCCGCCCTTCGGGGCCTTAAGCTGGCGTCCTTTAGCGGTGCCGCTGATGATGCGCATGCCTGTGCCCCGTAGTAATATAACAAAACCCGGCCGGTCATTTTGCGAACATTATTTCGGCATCGCCGCCAGGGCCAGGTAGGCCGGGCGGGGGGTCCAGTCCGGGTTTAGAATCGAGAACGCCCGCTTCGCATACCGGTCCTGGGCGTCGGCCGACGACGCGAAGTTAAGGTTCCAGACGAACATGACGGCCACGTAGCCCCGTTCCCGACCGATCTGGAAGGCCCGCACCAGGTAGCTGGCCTGGTCCTGCTCGGAGTTGTCCCGGGCGTAGGCGTACTCCGGGTACGGGTTGGGGGAGGAGGCCCAGCCGAACTCGGTAAACCAAAGCTTCTTGTCGGCGTCGCCGTTTTCCACCATCACTTGGTAGTACTGCTCGAACCGCCGGAAGAAGAATGACGGGTGTGTGGTGCCGTTCCAGGTCCGGGGCTTCGGGCTTATCTGTCCCACGAAGTCGTCGGGCGGGTTGTTGTAGCCGCTGGGGTGAACCCCAACCCCGTCGAAGTAGCCCTTCATCCCGGCCGCGTACATCTGGCGGAAGTAGTCCAGGTCGTCGATGGCCAGGAGCTGGCCGTTTATATTAACCGTCCCGGCCGGGGTCGGGGCCCCGGTAATCACCAGGGCTCCAGGGTCGGCCGCCTTGATGGCCCCGTAGGCGGCCCGGAGCAGGGCCACATACTGCGCGGCATTCTGGCGGCCGGCACCGCCCCACTCGTACCAGAGGTTCTGCTCGTTCCAGATTTCGTAGGCCTTAACCTTGCCCCGGTAGCGGCTGGCCAGGGCCCCGACAAAGTTGGCGTAGTCCTGGGGGTTGGCCGGCGGCCCGGGAACGGAGAAGTCGGTGTCGGCCGGCCGGGACCAGCGGGGCGCCGTCACCACGCTGAAGAGCAGGTTCAGCCCGGCGTCACTCACGGCGCTCACAATGGGGTCGAGCTTGTCCCAGCCCACCCGGCCCCGGACGGGCTCCATATCCTCCCACCGGACCTGGACTTTAACCCAGTTGAATCCGGCCTGCCGCACCAGGCCGATGGCCCGGTTAAGGTCGTTGAACGGGTCGACCTGCATCCCGTAGCCGAAGCCCAAGGGGGCCGGCGGGGTGCCCCCGGGCGGGTTGGTCACCGGGGCCGGGCCGTAGGCCGCCGGGTCCTCTACTTGGGTGGCGGCCTGGGGGATGATACCGGCCTCCTTGGCCACGTCGCCCCCGTTGGCAAAGACCACCTGCCCCGCCCGGGCCCAGGGCACATCCACCAGCCACTGCTGAATGATGACCCGCTGGGCCCGCAGGACCCGGACGCTTCCGTAGTCCTTCAC
>JBHOQU010000129.1:0-26237 GCA_042408785.1 Dehalococcoidia bacterium
CGGATGGTACGGGTCACAGCTCATCTTGGCGCCGCGGAACTTTCCCTCGACCCGGCGGTGCTCGGCGTGCGGGTGGGTAGGTCCCGAGCTTCCCCTCTTTTGCCGGGTCTTTCGCTGTGGGGCGTGCGGGCAAACTTAACATAACGTGCCTAGCGCGTTATGTTAAGTTTCGGGACTTAAATGCGGCGCTGAACCTGCGCGCCTATGGGCTGGCCCACCTTACGGGCCCTACCGGGAGTTCCCCGGGAAGTTACGCCGGTCATGCAGGTTATGTCAAGTCTACTCTGGCGGTGGAACGGGCGCCGAAGGCGCCTTTGGCGCCCGGTCAAACTTGACAAACTTGACATAAGGTGTTTCTCAACTTATGTCAAGTTTCGTCGAGGAAGCAGCCGGGACGGTTTCGTGAGACATTTCTCCATGAGTTGCAAAACGGTGACCAGCCTGGAGAATCCCCTGCCGGTAACCGCCGATACCCTCTTTCAGGTGGGGTCGATAACCAAGACCTTCACCGGCACCGCCCTGATGCGGCTGGTCGAGGCGGGCAAGGTCAGGCTGGAGGACCCGGTCCGGAAATATTTGCCGGAGTTCCGGGTCAAAAGCGAGGAGGTGTCGGCCGCCGTTACGGTTCGGCACCTGCTGACCCACACCGCCGGCTGGGTCGGGGACTACTTCGACGACTTCGGCCTCGGGGATGATGCCCTCGCCCGGATGGTGGCCGCCCTGGCCGAGCTCCCCCAGCTCACCCCGCCCGACACCGTCTGGGCCTACAACAACGCCGGGTTGTACGTGGCCGGGCGGATCGTGGAGGTGGTCGTGGGGAAGCCCTACGAGGAGGCCCTTAAGGAGCTGGTTCTGGAACCCCTGGGTCTGGAGCACGCCTACTTTTTCGCCCAAGACGTTATCACCCGCCGGTTCGCCGTCGGCCACCTGACGGGGGAAGCCGGACCCTTTGTTGCCCGGTCCTGGGCCCTGCCGCGGTGCGCCAACCCGGTCGGCGGGCTGATAACCAGCGTCCGAGAACTCTTTAAATATGCCCGCTTCCACCTGGGCCAGGGCCCAGCGCTTTTAAAAACCGAATCCCGCCGCCTGATGCAGACCCCGGTCCGCGAGGCCGACGCCGGCCGGCTCATGGGTCTTACCTGGTTCATCTAGCCGGTGGCTGGGGATATCCGGCTGGTCGGCCACGGCAGCAACGGCCAGATAAGCCTCTTTAACTTCGTGCCCGGCCAGGACTTTGCGGTGGTCGTTCTGACCAACTCCGACCGGGGCGGGGCCGTAAACGCGGAGGTGACCCGCCGGGCGATGGAGGCCTTCCTCGGGGTGAGCTGGCCCGAGCCGGAAACTTATAACCTGCCCGCCGACAAACTGGCCCTTTACGCCGGCCATTATGAGGGGATCCTGGCCGACGTCCACCTGGCGGTGGAGGACGGCTGGCTGGTCCTGAGGCAGCGGCCCAAGGGGGGCTTTCCCCGGAAAGATTCCCCGCCCCGGCGGGCCCCACCCCCTTGCTCACTGGCCTTCTACGCCGAGGACCGGGTGGTGGCCCTGGACCAGCCCCTTAAGGGAACCCGGGGCGAGTTTCTGCGCAACCCCGACGGCACCGTCGCCTGGTTCCGGGTCGGGGGTCGGATTTACCGTCCCGGCCGGCCTCAGTGAAAGCGGGGCTCCCGCTTCTCCCGGAAGGCGGCGATGGCCTCCCGGTGGGCGTCAGAGAGCCTGGCCTGCCGGAAAACCTCGTCCTCGGCGGCCAGAACCTTGTCGATATCCCGCTCTAGGTAGTGGGCGTGGATGAGTCGCTTGATTTGTAGGACGTGCCAGGTGGGGTTATCGGCGATCTCCTGAGCCAGGGCCACGGCCTCCGGCAGTAGCCGGTCGGCCGGGTAGACGTGGTTGACCAGGCCGATCCGGCAGGCTTCGGCCGCGTCGATGAACTTGCCCGTGAGCATCAGTTCCAGGGCGTGGCCCAGGCCGACCAGCTGGACCAGATAGTGGGTGCTGGCCAGCTCCGGGGTAAGGCCGATTCGGGGAAACCGGAGGGAGAAGCGGGCCTGGTCCGAGGCCACCCGGATGTCGCAGGGGAGGGTGATGGTGACGCCCACCCCCACCGCCACCCCGTTAATGGCGCAGACGATGGGCTTCGACCGCCGGACTAAATCCACCCAGCTCGGCTCCCGGGCCCAGTCGCGGTCGGCGGTTTGGCCCTCCTGGAGGGCCCGCTCGAAGCCGGAGATGTCGGCCCCGGAGCAGAAGCCCCGGCCGGCGCCGGTTATGACGATGGCCCCAACCCGGTCGTCCCCGTTCCAGGCCTCGATCTGCTCGCGCATTTCCCGCCGCATCTGGGCCGTCATCGCATTCAGTTTTTCGGGCCGGTTCAGGGTGATGATTCCCACCCGGCCCCGAACTTCGGTCAGGATCTGCTCGAACGCCACTGGTCAGACCTCCTCCCCCGAAGTCTCCGCCGGCGCCAGGTCGACGATGTTCAGCTCCTGGGTCGGGGGGTAGCGCCAGCGGTTGAGCTGTACGGCGTAAACCACGTCCCAGCGCCGGGCGTAGAGGAGCCCGAAGTTTTCGGGCACGGAAAACGCCACCGCCGGCCAGCGGACGGCCCTCCCCCGCTGAGAAGCCCCCAGCATCAGCCGGTAGTACTCACCGTTGCCCGAGCCCGCCAGCCGCTCGGCCCGGAGAACCTCCACCCCCCGGCTCAAAAACCGCGGCTCGGGGTTGCCGTGGCCGAAGGGGGCCAGCCTCTCGAGCCAGCCGTACAGCGCCGGGCTAAGGTCGACCAGGGGGATCTCCAGGTCTACGGCTATTACCGGGCGCAGGTCCCGACCGGCCAGCGCGGCTTCGGCGAGCTCGGTAAGGCCGGCCCTTATAGCCGGGAGGTTTTCCCGCCGGAAGTTGAACCCGGCCGCCAACCGGTGCCCCCCGAAGGCGGTAAGATAGCCGGCCAGGCGGGTGAGGGCGGCGTGCAGGTCGAACTCGGGAATGCTTCGGCCGCTGCCCCGGCCCTCGTCCCCATCCAGGGTCACCACCACCGCCGGCCGGCGGACCGCGTCGGTTATCCGGCTGGCAATGAGACCCAGCAGGCCCGGCGGGCACCCGTCCACCTCGATGAACACCAGGTTAAGGCCGGCGGCCAGGGCCCCGTCGACCTCCGGCCACAGGCGAGTCGTCACCTCGTTGAGGGTCATCTGGCGCTCGACATTGAGCCGCTCGAGGGTTTCGGCCAGAACTTGGGCCTCGCCGGGGTCCCGGGTGCTCAGCAACCGGAAGCTCAAGATGCCGTCCCCCAGCCTCGAGGCGGCATTGAGCCTCGGTGCCAGCTGGAAGGCAACCATATCGGCAGTAGCGGCCCCCAGGTCGACGCGGCCCAGAAGGGCCAGAGCCCGGAGGCCCGGGCGGCCGGTATTGGCCAGGGCCCGAAGACCTTGCCTGACCAGGTAACGGTTTTCGCCGGTGAGGGGCATGACGTCGGCGATGGTGCCGATGGCCACCAGCTCCAGGAGGCGTTCGGCTTCAAGCTCCCGGCCCAGGGCCTGGGCCACGGCCTGGGCCAGCTTGTAGGCCACCCCGACCCCGGCCAGGTCTCCGAAGGGGTATTCCTGGTCGGCCCGACGGGGGTTTATCACCGCCAGGGCCGGCGGCAGCCTCCCCGGGGGCAGGTGGTGGTCGGTGATGATAAGGTCGATGCCGGCCGCCCGGGCCAACTCAGCCTCGGCCACCGCGGAAACCCCCACGTCGGCGGTGATTATCACCCGGCAGCCCCCTTCAACCAGGCGGGCGAGGCCCCCCGCCGTCAAGCCCTCCCGGCGGCCGGGAATATAGGGCACCACGTGGGCCCCCAGGGAAGTCAGGGCTTCGGCCAGCACCAGGGTGGCGGTGAGGCCGTCGGCGTCGGCGTCCCCGTAAACGCCCACCGGCTCGCCCGCCCGAATGGCGCGGATAAGCCGTTCGACGGCGGCCCCCATGTCGGCGAGGGCAAAGGGGTCTGCCAGCAGCCGCTCATCGGCGGCCAAGAACCTTTCGGCCTCCTCGGCGGTCCGAATGCCCCGGTTGAAAAGGATGCGGGCCACCGGCTCCGGCAGCGGCCCCAGCTGGGGAGGGGGTCCGGGTTCGGGTAGGACCCAGCGCTTAATGGTCTGCATCCTCGGCTCCGCGGGCGGTCTCAACCGATTATACCCGGCCGGGGATTCAGGCGGGACCGGGGAGCCGGCCGGCTCGCCGGTCCGCCAACAGCCGGGTGGCCGCGGCCCAGACCTCCTCCACGGAGACGGCCCGGATGCAGGCCCAGTTGCGGCAGGCCGTGTTCCAGCGCCCGTTCACAAAGCAGGGGCTTGTGGGAACGGGGTTGTAAAGGGTGATGACGTTGGGGGCCAGGGGGCGGTAAACCTCGGGGGATGACGGCCCGAAGATGGCCACCGTCGGGGTTCCCACGGCCGCCGCCAGGTGCATGGGTCCGCTGTCCGGACCGATGAAGAGGTCGGCTTCGGCGAGCACCGCCCCCAGCCGGACGAAATCGACAGTGCCCACCAGGTTTACCAGGCGGCCCGGCGCTGCCAGGCCGCCCAGCCGGCGGAGAACGGGGGCTACCGCGGCCCGGTCCCAGGCCGTGCCGATGACCACCACGGTCCCCCCTAACTCCAGGACCCGCCGGCCCACCTCGACGAACCGGTCGGGCGGCCAGCGTTTGGCCGGCAAAACCATCCCCGGATTCACCCCACCCCCCGGCTGGAGAACCACCCGCGGCCGGGCTGGACCCAGGACCTGCCGGGCCCAGACCCGGTCCGGCTCCCGGGGAAAGAACTCGATACGGGGGTTGCGGGGCTCGATTCCCACCGCCCGGAGCAGGTCCAGGTAAAGCTCGGCCTCGTTGCGGGGCGGCCGCCACCGGACCCTCACCGTCAGGCTGAACCCCCGGCCGCCGCTGTCGATGCCCACCCGAACGGGAATGCCAGCCAGCCAGGGGACCATGGAAAGCCAGACGGACCGCTCCAGGACAAAGCAGACCTGGTAACGGCGGGCCCGAATCCGGCGGATCAGGTCGAGATATTCGGCCGGAGAATAGCGGCCGCTCCCCACCCGGCCGCAGTCGACGAGCCCGTCGACGCGGGGATTAGTTTCCACGGCCGGCCGCGACCAGGGCCCCACGGCGAAGTCGAGCCTGGCCCCCGGGAAGTTAAGGCGCAGCTCGCGGACCAGGGCCGTGGCGGCTAAGACGTCGCCCAGGCAGCAGGGCTTGAGGACCAGGATGGAGGCCGGCCGGGCCGGGAAGTTCATCAGGCCTTTTTATACGGCGTAAGGGCGAACATCAGCTCCCCGTCGGCCACCACCTGCCCGTCCACCAGGGCCCGGGCTTGCCCCTTCCCCACCGTCCCCCGCATCCGGGTAAGCTCCACCTCCAGCCGGAGGGAGTCGCCGGGCACCACCGGCTTTCGGAAGCGGAAGTTATCGATGCCCGCAAAGAGGGCCAGCCTGTCCCGGTTCTCAGGCAGGCTGAGGACGGCGACGGCCCCGACCTGGGCTAGGGCCTCGACGATGAGTACCCCGGGCATGATCGGGTAGCCCGGGAAGTGGCCCTGGAAGAAGGGCTCGTTGATGGTTACCTGTTTGAGCCCCACCGCCCGGCGTCCCGGCTCCACCTCCAGAATCCGGTCCACCAGCAGGAAGGGGTAGCGGTGGGGGATTATCTTTAATATCTCGCCGATGTCCATCAAGACGCCAACCGGAAGCGCCGCTTGACCAGCCGGTCGACCACCTCCCGGGGCACTTCCACGGAGCCGGGCAGAGCCTCGTCGGGAGTGCCGAAGCCGTGGTAGTCGCTGCCGCCGGTGGGGATCAGGCCGTAGCGGTCGGCCAGGCCGAGGAGCCGCCCCACCACATCGGGAGTGTACCCGGCGTAGTAGACCTCGATGCCGGCGAGCCCGGCCGCAACCCAGCCGGGAAGGAAGTCTTCGAGGCCGTCGATCTCGGCCGGATGGGCCAGGACGGGCAGACCTCCCACCGCCAGGACGGAGCGGATCCCCTGCTCGGGACTGAGCCGCTCCCGCTCCACGTAGGCCGGCCGCCCGCGGCCCAGGTAAAGGTCAAAGGCCTCCCGGATGTCGGCCACGTAGCCCCGCTCCACCATCGCCTGGGCGATGTGGGGGCGCCCCACCGCCCCGTCCCCGGCCAGCTCCCGCACCCGCTCCCAATCAACGGGCAGGCCCAGTTCGGCAAGCTTTTCTAAGATCCGGCGGGCCCGATTCACCCGCCCGTCCCGGGACCAGGCGAGCAGCTGCTGAAACTCCCGGTTTTCCAGGTCAACCCAGTAGCCCAGCAGGTGAACCTCGGCCTCGGCGATATCCACGCTCAGCTCAACCCCAGGGATGACCCGCAGGTCGGCAGACCTGGCGGCGGCCGCCTGGGCGGGCCGGACGCCGTCGGTGGTGTCGTGGTCGGTTATGGCAATGACCTTCAGTCCCCGCTCGACGGCGAGCCTGACCAGCTCCTGGGGGGTCAACCGGCCGTCGGAGGCGTTGGTATGTAGGTGTAAATCGACTTCCCCCATCTACCTGGGTTCGACGATGAGCTTGATGGCCGTCCGCGGGCCGTCATTAATCATAACATCGGTGAAGGCCGGGATGCAGATGAGGTCGATGCCGCTGGAGGCTACGTAGCCCCGGGCAATGGCCACGGCCTTGATCGCCTGGTTTACCGCACCCGCCCCAATGGCCTGAACCTCAGCACGCCCCTGCTCCCGAATGACCCCCGCGATGGCGCCGGCTACCGCCGTGGGCTTGGATGTTGCTTTGACTTTTAGGACCTGCACGGCTTGCACCTCCTTGCCAGAACGTTGCTCCCTGCGTAATTATGATGTCAATCCCCAACAATACGGTCAAGGCGCCAGATGGCCTGAGCCCGTCCCGTCTCATCGTCCACTTCCACAACGACTGAGTTAAAGACGGCCGGGCCGTCGGCCACCTCGGCGCTCACAGGCCGCAACGTAAGGAACCGTTCCACCGCCTTCTTTACCTCGTGCCCGATCACCGAGTTCCAGGGCCCTGTCATGCCCACGTCGGTGACGTAGGCGGTACCCCCGGGCAGGATCCGGGTGTCGGTGGTGCCCACGTGGGTGTGGGTGCCGAGGACGGCCGAAACCCGGCCGGCCAGGTACCAGCCCAGGGCAACCTTCTCTGCCGTTGCCTCCGCATGAAAATCTACTATGATAATACGTGATCCCGGCAGATTTGACAGCAGGGCATCCATTGCCCGAAAAGGACAGTCGTAGCTTCCCATAAAGACCCGACCGATGAGGTTGACCACCGTCACCGGCCCCACCGTGGTGTAGCCGCGACCCGGGGCGCCTGGGGGGTAGTTGAGGGGCCGAATCACCCGGTCCAGCTGGTCCAGCTTAGCCACGAGGTCCCGCTGGGCCCAGGCGTGGTTGCCCAGGGTTATGACGTCGATGCCGGCCTCAAAAAGTTCGCCGGCGGTCGGCAGGCTCAGCCCCCGACCGCCGGCGGCGTTCTCGCCGTTGGCGACGACCAGGTCAATACCGTACTCCCGGCGCAGGGCCGGCAGGAGCCGCCGGACGGCCTCCCGGCCAGGCCGCCCGACGATGTCGGCGACCATCATAATGCGCATCAGCGGGCGATGTCGACGGCCCGGGTTTCCCGGATGACGGTGACCTTGATCTGGCCGGGGTATTCCAGGCTCTCCTCAAGGCGGCGGGCGATATCCCTGGCCAGCCGCATGGCCGAAAGGTCGTCCACCTGGTCCGGCTTGACGATGATGCGCACCTCCCGTCCGGCCTGGATGGCGTAGGCCTTCTCCACCCCCTCGAAAGAGGTGGCGATCTTCTCCAGGGCCTCAATGCGCCGGATGTAGTGCTCCAGGGACTCCCGCCGGGCGCCGGGCCGGCTGCCGGAGATGGCGTCGGCGACGGCCACGATGACCGCCTCCACGGTGGCGGGCTCCTCGTCCCCGTGGTGGGCGGCGATGCAGTTCACCACCTTCGCCGAGACCCCGTGCTTGCGGCAGAACTCAGCCCCGGCCAGGGCGTGGGGACCTTCGAAGTCCTGGTCCAGGGCCTTGCCGATGTCGTGGAGCAGGGCCCCCTTCTTGGCCAGGTCGACGTCGGCCCCGATTTCGCTGGCAATCAGCCCGGCCAGCTTGGCGCACTCGATGCTGTGGTAGTAAACGTTCTGACCGTAGCTGTAGCGGTACTTAAGGCGCCCCAGGGTGCGCAGAACCTCAGGCGGCAGGCCGGTGACACCCACCTCGGCGGCCGCCTGCTGGCCGTCTTCAAGGAGGCTGGCCTCCACTTCCTGGCGGGCCTTGGCCACCACCTCCTCAATGCGGGCGGGGTGGATCCGCCCGTCGCTGATAAGGCGGGTCAGGGCGATCCGGGCCACCTCCCGGCGAATGGGGTCGAAGCCGGAAAGGGTGACACAGTCGGGGGTCTCGTCGATGACGATGTCCACCCCGGTGGCATTCTCCAGCGCCCGAATATTGCGGCCCTCCCGGCCGATAATCCGGCCCTTCATCTCCTCATTGGGGAGGGGCACCACCGAGACCGTAAGCTCCGAGGTGACCTCGGCGGCCAGCCGCTGCATGGCCGTGGCCAGGATGTTGCGGGCCCGACGCTCACCCTCTTCCCGGGCTTCCTGCTCGATCTGGCGCACCAGCCGGGCCGCCTCCTCCCGCGCCTCGGTCTCCACCGACCGGAGCAGCAACTGCTTGGCCTCCTCCCGAGTTAGGCCAGCTACTCGCTCCAGCTCCTTCTGTTGCAGGGTTACCAGGTGCTCAGCCTGGGCCCGGAGCGATTCGATTTCCCGCTCCCGCTGGGCCATGGCCCGCTCCCGCCGCTCCAGGGCCTCCGCGCGGCGCTCCAGGCTCTCCTCTTTCTGGGCCAGCCGCCGCTCCTGGCGCTGGAGTTCTGCCCGCCGCTCCCTCAGTTCGGCTTCGGCCTGGTTCCGAACCCGGATGGCCTCGTCTTTGGCCTCAAGTAAGATCTCCTTCTGCTTCGCCCTGGCTTCGGCGATCAGCCGATTTGCCGCCTGCTCTGCAGCTTGAACCCTCCGACCGGTTATAATTTGACGGCCAAAAAATCCGGCCGCTCCACCAGCCAGCAGTGCCAGGGCGAGGAGGAACAACCACAGCAACGTCTCCATCTTTTTCCACCTCGCCTAGTAGATTTAAACTTGCAGGTCCGAAAAAGAGTATCAGACCGCGGATTCCCATTTATACGGACCCCACTTTAAAGTATACATCCCTTGTGAGGGCCCTATGAGGATCGCCGTTCCCACCGGCCGCCAGTTCCGCCGCCTGCTCCCGAGGCTGGTGGAGATTTACGAGCGCGCCTACCGGGATATGCCCGAGTACGCCGAGGCCAGGCCCGGGGAGGTGGAGGGTTATTTAACCTGGCTCTACCGGGGAGACCCCAAGGGTTTCTTCGTTGTCTTCGACGACAGCCGGCCGGTGGCCTTTGCCGCCGTCCACGGCGAGTGGTACGACTGGCGGGGCGACCTGATGGCCGAACTCCACGAGCTCGTGGTCCATCCAGACTACCAGGGCCGGGGCATCGGCCGCAGGCTGTTGGAGGTGGCCGAAGAGTATGCCCGCCGGTGCGGCCGCGACACCCTGGACCTGTGGGTGGGCGAACACAACGACCGGGCGATCAGGCTTTACGAAAGGTTCGGGTTCAAACGGGTCGGCCAGTGGCGGATCTGGGTCCGGATGGTGAAGGACCTCACCACTCCGCAATCAGGCGGGCAAGAATCTCGCTAAGCTTTTCCAGCTCGTCCAGACCGACCCATTCATATCCCGAGTGGGCGTGGACCAGGTCGCCGGCCCCGAAGATGACGGCGGGAATGCCCCGCCGGTTCAGGTTCTCGGCGTCCGTCCAGGCCCGGTAGCCGGTCACGGCCGGCGGCCGGTCCAGCAGGGGGCCAGCCGCGGCCAGAAGCTTTCTAACGACCGGCTCCTTTGGGTCCACCTCGAAGGGGTCGCTCTGGTCGAGGACTTTAAAGCCGAAGCCCCGGCTTTCGGCCCAGGCCGAAAGCTCGGCGATGGCGTCGGCGGCCGTTCGGGGGGGAAGCACACCGATATCTAACCCGACCCGACACTCCCACGGCACGACCAATGGGCCGACCCCACCTTCGATCCGGTCAGGGTTGACCCAACTCCCCGGAATCAGGGGGTGGACGGCCGTCACCAGGGGGAGGCGCCTCAGCTCGTCAAGGGCCTCGCACGCCCGCACCACGGCGTTTTGCAGGCGGTCGGGGAAGACCCCGTGACCCGACACGCCGGGCACACTGATTTCGGCCTCCACATACCCGGCCTGGGCAACGGCCACCTCAAAGCGGGTAGGCTCCAGGACCACCGCGGCCCGTGCCGCCATGGGCGTCCGCTCGGAGCCGAAGGCGTCGTTCTCTTCGTCGGCCGTGATCAAAACCTGGCAGGGTGCCCGACTCAGCTCCACCGCCCGAAGGAGGGCCGCCACCTGGCCTTTGGCATCTAGAGCACCCCGGCCGACAAGCCGGTTATCCTCCTGCCGGAGACGGAAGGGGTCCGGGTGGTCCAGGGGGGGCACGGTGTCGATATGAGAGCAGAGCAAAAGCTCCCCATGGCCCCTGACCCCGTACAGGGCGGGCTTGCCCGGAGTAACCTCGTGGAGGGAGACGTCAAATCCCAGGTCCGAAAGCAGGTCGGCAACCCAGAGCTGAAGGCCGTAGGCTTCCTGATCTGTCGGGCAGGCAACCAGTTTCTGGAGCAGCCGGACCAGCTCCACCCCGCCTTTCCCGCAGCTACCCCGCCTCGGACTCTTCTTCCGGCCGGCCGGCCAGTTCCCGGTCGAGGACGAGCATGGCGGCCGGGTCGTGGGCCGCCCGCTCCACCATGGCCAGGGTCTGGGAGAGCAGCTTTTCTTCCTCGACTTGCTCGTTGATGAACCAGTGAAGAAACGTCTGGCTGGCGTAGTCTTTTTCCTCGACGGCGACGGCGTACCGCCGGTGGATGAGGGCCGTTACCTTCTGCTCGTGGGCCAAAGCCTGCTGAAAGGCCTCCACCGGCGACGAAAAGCTCCCCGGCGGCTGGTCGATGGCCGTCAGGGTCACCTTGCTGCCCCGGTCGATGATGAAATCAAAACAGCGCATGGCGTGGCCCAGCTCTTCCCTGGCCTGGATTCGGAGCCACCTGCCGAAACCGGGGAAGTTTTGCCCCTCAAAATAGGCGGCCATCGACAGGTACGTGTAGGCCGAGTAAAGTTCGACGTTGAGCTGTTCGTTCAGCTCAGCCTGCATCCTTTCCGAGAGCACCAGAGATACCTCCTTCGAAGCCTAAAGTTTTAGCGGCCGGCCCCCACCGGCTCCGGGGCCGCCGGCACCCCCTGCTCGGCCCGGTAAGCTCGGTCCAGCAGCTCCACCACGTGCACCACCTCCGCCCGGAGGCCGTACCTCCGGAGGCCCGCCATCAGCTGAAGCTGACAGCCCGGGTTGGCCGTCACAATTATATCCGCACCGGTCCGTCGCACCGCCTCCATCTTCTCTTCGAGGATCCGCCGGGACAGCTCCGGCTGGACCACCGAGTAAATGCCGGCGCTGCCGCAGCAGATATCGGCCCCCCGCATCTCGACGAACTCGATGCCGGGAATGGCCCGGATCACCTGGCGGGGTTCCGACCGGATCCGCTGGGCGTGGGCCAGGTGGCAGGGGTCCTGGTAAGTAACCCGCCCCGATAGGCCAGCCGTCGGGCGGCGGAAGCCGATTTTAACCAGAAATTCGTTCACATCCACGACCCTGGCCGCAAAGGCCTCGGCCCGCTCCCGCCAGTGGCTGTCCACCTCGCTGAAGAGTTCGCCGTATTCCTTCATGGCGGCGGCGCACCCGGCCGAATTGACCACGATGTAGTCGACCCCGGCGGCTTCGAAGGCCAGGATGTTGCGCCTGGCCATCTGCCGGGCCACATCCCGTTCCCCGTTGTGGACGTTCAGGGCCCCGCAGCAGCCCTGAGCGCGGGGGATGACCACCTCACACCCGTTCTCGGCCAGAACCCGGACGGTGGCCCAGTTGGTCTCGGCGAACACGATGGGCATAACGCAACCCGAGAGGATGCCGACCCGAAAGCGGCGTTCGCCCCGGGCGGGCACCACCTCCGGCGGCTCAAAGAATTGGTCGGGGAGGGGCGGCATCAGGGCATGCACCTCCCGGAGCCGGCGGGGAAGAAGCCTTTCCACGGCCCGACCCAGGCCGCTCCGCTGGTAAAGGCGCAAGAGCCTGGCCAGCAGCCGGAGTCGGCCCAAGTGGGGGAAAAGCTGTTTAAAAGCCAGCCAGTGGAAGAGCCGTTTGGAAAGGGGGCCGGGGTGGCGGCGCATCACCTGAACCCTGACCCGCTCGATGATCCGCCCGTAAGGGACCCCCGACGGGCAGACGGCCTCGCAGGTGCGGCAGGCCAGGCAGTAATCCCAGTGTTCGATGACGTCGTCGCTGAGTTCCAGGCGGCCCTCGGCCACCGCCCGGGCCAGGTAGATCCGGCCCCGGGGGGACTCGGTTTCCAGCCGGGTCACCCGGTAGGTGGGGCAGTAGTTAAGGCAGAGGCCGCAGTGGACGCACCGAACCAGGTCATCGATGAGGGGCTGTTCCGGTCCGGCAAAGCCTTTTCCATTCATGTCTCAAAACCTCGGTCAGATCCCGCCGACGAAGCGGCCGGGGTTAAGGATGCCCTTCGGGTCGAATTCAGCCTTGAGGCGGCGCATGAGCTCGAGTTCCGGGCCGACGGGGCCCCAGACGTCCAGGGCGGCTTTAAGGTCAGGGTCCGCCCGCTCCACCACCAAGTAGCCCCCCAGCCCCCTGGCCGCGTCCCGGGCCGCCCGCACGGCCGCGGCCAGGGCGGCGTGGTCGGGGGCTTCCAGGTACCCGTAGGCGAGGCCCACCCCGGCCCGGGCCACCCAGCCCCGGGCAATCCCCTGCCCCCCGACGGCGGCTTCGGCCGCGGCGATGAACTGGGGAACCCGGGTCGGGAGCATCCCGGCCTTGACCACCGCCCCAACCCCCCACCCCGGCCGCCAGGTCACCGGCAGGTCCCGCAGGACCGGCCAGAAGGACGCCTCAGCATCCGGCAGGCTTTCGGCCTCGCCCCCGGCGGCCTCAAAGATGCCGCACGTCTCCCGGACCTGCCGGGCCACCGCCGGCCCATAGCCGGCGTAGCGGGCGAAAAGGCGCCAGCTCCCGTCAGACAGCTCCGGGCCCAGGGTTCCCCCAAGAAGCTCCAGGGCGACCGGTTCAAAGACGCTCTGGCGCAGCCGCCAGACGGCGTCCCAGGCGGCCTCGGGGGTCTTAAAGCGGCCGACGGCCGTTCCCCAGGCCTGGGGCTTCGGGTAGACCTTAAAGGCGGCCTCAACGATGACCCCAACGGTCCCCAGGGAGCCGATGAACAGCTTGTTCAGGTCGTACCCGGCGACGTTCTTGACGACCTTACCCCCGCTCTTTATCAACGTCCCGTCGGCGAGGACCGCCTTCGTCCCGATCACCAAGTCCCGGGCAGTACCGTAGCCCAGACGGAGGGGGCCGCTCTGGTTGGCAGCCAGGATCCCCCCGAGGGTTGCCCGCTCCGGGCAGGGCGGGTCCAGGGGTAGAAACTGGTTATGCTGGCCCAGGATATCCTGGACGCGGGCCAGGGTGAGGCCGGCCTCCAGGACAGCCGTCAGGTCGGCCGGCTCATACTCCACCACCCGGTCGAGGCCGGCTGTAACCACCACCAGGTCCAGGCGTGCGGGGGGATTGCCCAGATGGGTGTAGACCCCGCCGCCCCGGGGCGACACAGTCAGCTCCCGCTCCCAGGCCACCTTAAGGAGGGCTGCCACCTCCTCCCGGTTTCGGGGAAAGGCCGCGGCCGCCGGCTGGCGCCCGTCCACGGCCAGGTCAGGTCCCGCCGGTCGGACCTCAACGCCGGGCAGGAGGGTTTCCAGGTCCTTAAGGGTGATCCGGCCCATCAGACGAGGGGAATCCCCAACTTTTCGGCTTTTTCGAGGACGTCCCCGGTCAGCTCCACACAGGACTTGGTGGTGGGGAAGACCTTGCCCGGGTTGAGCAGGTCTTTGGGGTTAAAGCACCCCTTAAGCCGGGCCATGGCTTCCAGGTCGGCCTCGGTAAAGAGCCACGGCATCCAGTTCTGCTTCTCAAGGCCAACCCCATGCTCCCCGGTGATGCTGCCGCCCACGTCGACGCAGTCCCTCAGGATGGCCGCGGCGCACTGGAGCACCCGCTCCTTGGCCCCCGGCTCCCGCTCGTCGAAGAGGATGCAGGGGTGAAGGTTGCCGTCGCCGGCGTGGAAAACATTGGCGATTC
Source organism: Dehalococcoidia bacterium (assembly GCA_042408785.1). Lineage (GTDB taxonomy): Bacteria > Chloroflexota > Dehalococcoidia > JAUQQI01 > JAUQQI01 > JAUQQI01. The sequence continues at coordinate 14,325 of JBHOQU010000129.1, forward strand.
TGAACCCGTATCTCTCGCCGTGCTCGGCTACCCGCCGCAGAATCCAGGGGAGCTTGGTCCGGGGTACGACCCCATCCTGCAGGCAGTAGTTCGGGGCCAGGCGGCCCAGGGCGCCCAGGGCCCCCTTCCGCCCCGCCCAGAGCCGCTCCCGGGCCTCGGGGTTGTCGGCCTCCCGGATCTCCCGGGCCTGGTGGGCCTGGCAGACCTGCCGGATGAGGTCCGACTGAACGTCGACCGCCTCCCGCAGGCCCTCCACCTCGATGAGGAGGACGGCGTCGGCCTCGGGGGGATACCCGGCCTTAACCGCCGGCTCCACCGCCTGAATGGTGAGCCGGTCCATCATCTCCAGGGCGGCCGGGACGATGCCGTGGCCGATGATATCCGAAACCGTCTCCGAGGCGTCGTCGAGCCGGTCGAAAATGGCCAGGAAGGTGCGCACCGCCTCGGGCTGACGCATGAGACGGAGCCAGGCCCGGGTAAAGATGGCCAGGGTCCCCTCGGAGCCGGTGAGGACGCCCGTAAGGTCGTAGCCAGGCCAGTCGGGGGCCGGTCCCCCCACGTGGACCGGCGTGCCGTCGGGCAGCACGATATCCAGGGCCAGGACGTGGTTGGTGGTGACCCCGTAGGCGAGGCAGTGGGGGCCGCCCGAGTTTTCGGCCACGTTGCCCCCGATGGTGCAGGCCTTCTGGCTGGAGGGGTCTGGGGCGTAGTAGTAGCCGTCGGGGGCCACCTCCTCGGTCACCGTCAGATTGACCACCCCGGGCTCTACCACGGCGACCCGGTTCAGGTAGTCCACCTCCTGGATCCGGTTCATCCGGGTGAGGACGATGAGCACCCCGCCCTTAACGGGGATCGCCCCGCCGCTCAGCCCGGTCCCGGCACCCCGGGCGACGAAGGGCAACCCGTACCGGTTGCAGACCCTGACTACCTCGGCAACCTGCTCGGCCGTCCGGGGAAAGACCACAAAGTCCGGGCGGGCCTTATCCAGGGCCCCATCGTACTCGTAGACGGCGAGCTCATCCTCATCGTAAAGGACGGCCTCCCTGCCGACCGCCGCCTGAAGGGCCGTGAGCAGCGAGCCATTTCCCGTTGCGGCCATGGGTTTCCTCCCCCGGTACAATACCCCGGCACTAGCATTATAGCCCGTCGGCTAAAGGGCGTCGAGCAGCTCCGCGGCCGTCGGGGCATAATTGCCGATGCGACGGACCACCAACCCCGCCGCCCGGTTGGCAAGGTCGGCCGCCTGCCACGGCCCGGCCCCGGCCAGGAGGGCCAGGGTCAGTACGGCGATCACGGTATCGCCGGCCCCCGTCACGTCGAAAACCTCCGAGAGGTTGGCCGCCGGAAACCAGCGGTAGCCCCCGGGGGTGGCCACCGAAAGGCCCTCCGCCCCCCGGGTGACCACCACGACCTCGGCCCGCAGCCGCGTGAGAAGCTCCGAAAGCCCGGTCCGGAAGGTTTCCTCCCCCGCCAGGGTTCGGCCCAGGGCAGCCTCGGCCTCGGCCTGGTTGCACCGGACCAGGGTGTAGCCGGCAAAACGGTCCAAGCCCCCCTGAGAATCCACGGTAACCGGCCGGCCCAGGCCCCTGGCCGTGGCGAGCACCGCCCCTGGGAGCGGCCCGTCGACGACCCCAAGCCGGTAATCCGACACCAGGATTCCGTCGGCCCAGGCGGCCAGCTCCGCCACCGCCGCAAGGAGCCGTTCCTGAAGCCCGGCCGGTAGGGGCCGGCGGTCGAGCCGGTCGAGGCGGGCCACCTGCTGGGGGAACCTGAGGATTCCCTCGGCCAGAATGCGAGTTTTAAGGGTGGTGGTCCGGCCCGGTTCGGTTACCAGGCCGCAGATGTCGATACCGGCCCCGGTCAGCAGCGCCTTTAGGGCTTCACCCGCCTCATCGTCCCCGACCACCCCGACCACGGCGGCCCGGCCCCCCAGGCGAACGACGTTGAGGGCGGGGTTGGCCGCCGCCCCTGGGACGGCCTGCCGGCGGGTGAACTCCAGCACCGGGACAGGTGCCTCCCGGCTGAGTCGGACCGGCCGGCCGAAGAGGTACTCGTCGAGGCAGACGTCTCCGACCACAAGCACCCGCTTCCCGGCCCAGGACCTGACGATTTCGGTCAGGGACGACCCCATCTTCAGCGGACCCGACTCACGGCCAGCACCACCGCCAGAACCACCCCGACCAGGGCCAGGGGGTTGAGGAGGAGCCCCAGCAGGGTGGGCAGCACCGACCCGAGGGGTGCCAGCAAGTCGACCCCCCGGCCGGCCTGGAGCTGGACGAACCAGCTCCGGAAGCCGGGGGCCATTAGAAACCCCAGGAACACGCTCAGGCCGGCGGTCACCGCCAGCACAGTCGCCCGCTTTCGGTTAAAGGCCAGCGCCACCACCTCGCCTACCAGGTAGCCGATGGCGGCCCCGACCAGGATTCCCAGCAGGCCCAACCGGAGGGAGAGGGGCAGGGCCACCGCCCAGGCCAGCCCGGCCAGGATGGCGGCCCCAAGGCCCACGGGCACGAGTTTAAGATAGCCGGGCGCTCCCAGTTCAAAGGTGGGCAGGCGCTGCGGCCGGGCGCAGTCCCGGCAACGGGCCCCGACCGGGGTCTGCACCAGGCAACGCGGGCAGATGGGCCGCCCGCACCGGCCGCACCGGAGGTAGGTTTCCACCTCCGGGTGCGCGGCGCACCGGAGGGGCTGGGGCTCCACCGCCGTCACGGCCCGGCCGGAGGGGCGGCCGGCGACCGCCCCAGAACGTTCATCGATTCAATGGCGTCCAACACGTCCTCCACCTCAACGGTTTGCAGGCAGGCCAAAGTTTCGCAACCCTGGCGGCGGCCCAGTCGGTTGCCCACATAGAGGCACGGCTGACAGGGCAGGGTAAGCCAGGTCCGGACGACTCGGACCAGGTCCGGGCGGTCGGGCCGCCACGGTCCCCAGGCCCAGTGGTTGGAGGGGCCGAAGACGGCCACCACAGGCGTCCCGGCGGCCACGGCCAGGTGCATCAGGCCGCCGTCGTTGCCTACAAAGAGTTTACACCCCGCCAGCACCGCGGCCGCCTGCCGGAGGGTCGTCTTCCCCACCAGGTCCACCAGGGGTCCCCGGTATTGGGTTCGAAAAAGGTCGGCCTCGGCCCGGTTGTCGTCACCCCCCATCAGCACAACCCCGGCCCCGAACCGGACCGCCAGGGCCGTGGCCAGGTCGGCGAACCGGTCGGGCGGCCAGCGGCGGGCCGGGCTGAAGGTGCCGGTGCCGGGGGCGATGGCCACCGGCAGATGACCGTTCAGTTCGGCCAGGGCCTGCCGGGCCCAGGCCCGCTCCAGCTCGCCCAAGGGAACCTCGACCCGTCGGTCCACTGGGCTTATCCCTAACTGCCCCACCAGCTTCAGCCAGCATTCCACCTCGTGGAGGCCCCCGTAGCCGGGGTCGGGGACGCGGTGGGTTAAAAACCAGCCCCGCCCGTCGTCCAGACCGAGGCGGCGAGGGGCCGCGGCCAGGCTGAGCAGGGCAAACTTAAGCACCCCCCAGTTGGTCACCAGGTGGTGCATCAGGATCACCCAGTCGAACTGGCGGCGCAGCCGCCCGGTCAGCCGGACCAGCTCGGCCCAGTTTCGGGGTGAGAGCAGCCCCTTCGGGGAATCAAACCGGTGTTTGTCAAAGGTGATGATCCGGTCCAGCCAGGGGCTGCCCTCCAGGATCGGGGCACTGTGGGGCGGGGCCAGGAGGGTTATTTCCGCCTCCGGCAGGCCCGCCCGCAGGGCCTTCAGGGCCGGGACCGCCGTGAGCAGGTCCCCGATATCGGCCAGCTTAACGACCAGTACCCTCATCGGACCACCCGCAAAGCCTCGCCCGCGGCCACCACCGCCTCAGGACCGAGGCGGCGCAGGCAGTTGTGGTGGCCCAAGGGGCAGATGGCCGCATCTGTAAGGTCGTAGCAGGGGCTGCAGGGGAGGTCCAGCCGAACAACCACCCCCCGACTGGGGGGCCAGGGCCCCGAAAGGGCCGGGTCGGTGGGGCCGTGGAGGGCGACCGTGGGAACGCCCAGGGCCGTGGCCAGGTGCATGGGACCGGTATCCCCCGAAAGGAAAAGGCTCAGCCGGGCCAGCAGGGCCACCAGCTCGGGAACATCCGTTTCCCCGGCCAGGTTCCAGGCCGGAACGTCCAGGCGGGTCCGGACTTCCTCGGCCAGGGGGCGCTCCCGGGCCGTGCCGGTGAGCACCACCCCCGCCTGCCACCGGCGGGAAATTTCCCCGGCGGCCGCCGCCCACTTATCCGGGTACCACTGTTTGGCCCAGCCGTTGGCCGCCCCCACCTGGACGCCGATGAGGGGCATCCCCGACGGGACCCCGAGCCGGGCCAGCTTGGCCCCGACCCGGGCCGAGGCTTCGGGTCGGGGCTCCAGGAAGTAGTCTTCCGGGCCGCCGGGGGCCCCAACGGCGGCGGCCACCGCCAGGGTGTACTCGGCCTCGTGGCGGCGCACCAGGTAGCGGCGGCCGGGGAGGGCCAGGTGAAAGAACTTAGGGTGGCTTTCCGCCCCGTAGCCCACCCGGAAGCGGGCCCCGCTCAGGTAGGCCAGAAGGCCTGCCCAGGGACCGTAAAGGGCCAGGGCCAGGTCGAACCGGCCCGCCCGGAGCCGCCGGATAATACGCAAGAGGTCGGCCCAGACCGAGGGAAGCCAGGGGGTTCCCGAGGGCCGCAGGCGGTTCGGGTCAAACGTGATAACCCGGTCCACCTCGGGAAAATGGGCTAGAAGGGGGGCCGTGTAGGGAAGAACCAGGGCCGTGAGTTCGGCCCGGGGCCAGCGGCGGCGCACCGCCCGGATGGCCGGCACCGAGAGCATCAGGTCGCCCAGAAGGTCCAGGCGGATGATTAGGATCCGGCGGGGGTCGTCCGGCGGCGTAGCAGGGCCAGGCGGCCGCGCCGCGGCCGCCAAGGCCCCGATGATAAGCCGGCTGGCCAGCCGCCGCAGCCTGGCCTTCAACCGGGGCCTCACCCGGACTCGTTCCTGGGATATCATCACCTAAATCATAAGGCACGCCCGCACCGCCCCAAGGACCGGGTCCAGGGGCAGGAGCCGCAGGCAGAGGTGGGCCGAAAGCTCCGCCGGACGGTAGTCCAGCCGGTTGCAGGGGGCGCAGGGATAATCGGACATCACCACCGTGTGCCTTTCGGGGGGACCCCAGGGTCCGAACCGGGCCGGGGAGACCGGACCGAAAAGGCCCACGGTTCGGGCTCCCACGGCCACCGCCAGATGGAGGGGCCCGCTGTCGAGGCCGACCACCAGGTCGCATCGCCGGAAAACCTCGGCCAGTACCCCAACGGCCAGGGCCGCCGGTCGGACCCCTAATTCGGCCGCCAGGGGACCCAAGGCTTCGGCCCGGCCCGGGCCGGCCGGGATAACCAGGGTCGCGCCGAACTCCTGCCGAAGGGCCCGGCCCAAATCCACCCAGGCCTCCCGCCGCCAGGCCTTTACCGGCGCCCCGGCCTCCACCACCAGGGCAACCCGGGGCCGACCCGGGGCATTCTGCCCGACCCAACGGTCGGCGGCCGCAACCGCCTGCGGGCTTTCAGGCCAGACCAGGGGATAAAGGTCCGGACGGAAGGGGCGCCGCAGGCTCAGGCCCAGGCCCTCATCCACCAGCCGCAGGTTGACCACAACCTGATGCTCCTCGGGGTTGAAGGGGATGGCCCGGGTCAGAAAGGGGGCAACCCGCCGGATGTTAAACCCCACCCGCTCGGGAATCCGGGCGGCCGCGGCCAGGAGGGCACCCCACCAGAAGTCCGGGCGAAAGTTCAGCGCCGCATCAAACCGGCGGCCTCGAAGGCGGCGGGCAAGCTCCAGGAGGATACGATAGGGCTCGGTGGGGTCAGTCTTGGGCCGGCGGGCAAAATAGGGCAGCTCGAAGGTGATAACTTCGTCCACCCAGGGGACAAGGCTCAGTACCGGTTCGGCCCAGGGCCCGACCAGGGCCGTGAGCCGGGCCCCGGGCAGGGCCTCCCGCAGGGCCTTGACCGCCGGCAGCCACAGGATCAGGTCCCCGAGGTGGTCGGGGCGGATAAGCAACAACCGGGGCCGCCTTGGGGGCATCAGGCCAGTTCCGGGGTGAGGGCCCAGGCCACGCTGTAGCCGGGCCGGTTCCCCTTGGGGACGAGCTTCACCAGCCCGCCCATCCGGAAGGCCACCACCTGGGCCTCTTCGTTCCCGGCCACCAGCAGGGATGCCAGACGGTCCAGGAAGGGCTGGTGGCCTACCAGCACCACCGCCCCGAGGCGGGCGGCCAGTTCGTCCAGCCAGCCGGCCACCGGCCCGACCGGGTCCAGGGGCTCCAGACCGGGGCGGGCTTCGACCCGGTCCGGAATTCCCAGGCGCCCGGCCAGAATCTCGGCCGTCTGGCGTGCTCGGAGGATGCCGCTGTGGTAGATCCGGTCCGGCTTGAGGCCCAGGGCCGCCGCCCGGTCCGCGACCCGCCCCACCGCCGCCCGACCCTCGTCCGTAAGGGGCCGGTCCGGGTCCTCCTCCCTCGTCTTGGCCAGGCCGTGCTGCATCAGGTAAAGGTCCACCGCCCGTCACCCCCCGAACCTGACGATACTGCGGACCGCTTCACCCCGGACCAGACGTTCAAAGGCGTCATTTATCTCCGAAAGCGCCACCTCCCGGGTAATGAGGGGCTCGAGCTTAATCCGCCCCTCAAGGCAGAGGTCCACCAGTCGGGGAATGTCAACGGAGGGCCGGAGGGACCCGTAGAGGGACCCCAATACCCGCTTCTCCTGGAGAACCAGGTCGAAGGGGCTGATGGCGAGCCGGGCCTGCCGGTCGGCAACCCCTACCACCACCAGAGTTCCACCCCGGCGGGTGGCCTCAAAGGCCCGGGCCATCACCTCGGGATTGCCGATCACCTCGAAGGCGTAATCCGCCCCCTCCCCGCCCGTGAGCTCCCGAATCCTGGTAACCGGGTCCTCCCGCCCGGCGTTAACCAGGTGGGTGGCCCCAAGCTCTCCGGCCAGCTTAAGTTTGGAGTCCAAAACGTCGACGGCAATGATTTTCGACGCCCCGCACAGGACGGCCCCCTGGACGGCGCTCAGGCCGACGCCGCCGCAGCCGAAGACGGCCACGGTGGCCCCCACTTCCACGTCGGCCGTGGTGGTGACGGCCCCGACTCCGGTGATGACGGCGCAGCCCACCACCGCCACCTTTTCCAGTGGAGCGTCCGGGCGAACTTTTACCGCCCCCGTCTCGGGGATAACCGTGTACTCGGCAAAGGTCGACGCCATGGCCATATGGTGGACCGCCCGTCCGTCCTTCTTGAAACGGGTGGTCCCGTCGAGGAGGGTTCCCTGGAAACGGGCCCGCGTGGCCTGCTCGCACAGGATGGGCCGGCCCCGGACACAGTAAAAGCAGCGGCCGCAGTGGGCCCGCCAGGAGATGATGACCTTATCGCCGGGCTGAACGGAAGTGACCCCAGGCCCCGTCTTGGCCACGACCCCAGCCCCCTCATGGCCCAGGACGGCCGGGACCGGGATGGGAATTTTCCCCTGGAGAACCGACCAGTCGCTGTGGCAGACCCCGGCCGCCGCCATCCGGACCAGCACCTCACCGGGGCCGGGGTCCAGAAGGTCCAACTCCTCTACCTTCAGGGGTGCCCCCACCTCGTACATCACCGCGGCCTTGACCATCGTTCCTAACCCCCTTCCCGCAGGAACTGCCCATTAAAGATAGCGCAGGCAGCCCGAGGCTTCAACGGCGGCCGGGAACCGGCCCGTTTAGTTCCGGATGTGGAAAAGTCTGTTGAGTCCGGAGTTTTCCGGGAGGACGCCCGAACCCTTAAACTTCTGCCCGGTTATGTCAGCCAACGCCCTCAAAGCCGTCGCCTTAGTCCTCGCCCTGGGCGTCGACGTCTACCTGCTGGGCCGGATTGGCACCCAGGCAAACCAGTACTTCCAGTACCGGCAGGAGGCCGCGGCCCTCCGGGCCGAGGTCGCCCGCCTGGAGGCCGTCTACCAGGCCAGACTCCGGCAGCGCGATTACTACCGGTCCGACGCCTACCTGGCGGTGGCGGCCCGGGAGAACCTGGGCCTGGTAGGTCCCGGAGAAAAGCTCATCGTGGTCCCGGCGGAGGAACGGCCGGCCGCGTCGGCGGCTCCGGCGGCCGCGACGTCTGCCCCTGGCGGGGCCGAAGGGGGTCTTTGGGCCCGGCTCATCGCCCTGGCCGGGAGGCGTTAGACGGTTTCCGGCAGGCTGAGCAGGCGGTAGCGGTCCACCAGGCCGACACAGTCGTCGCAAAAGAAGAGCCGGGCCTTCCGGGCGCCGTCTTCCCGGGCAGCCGCCGGCACCACCATTGGCCGGGCGTTTAAATGGGCCGGGCAGAACTCCTGGCCGCACAGGCCGCACCTGCCCCCCGGCAGGTGGACCCCGCAGCCGGGCGCACCGCAGAGGCCGCTCTGATTCTGGGGGTTGGCCCGCATGCGGACAAGAAGGACCGTTTCCCGAATGGCCGCCCGGACCTGGCAGGGCCGGCTTTGGCAGACCCAATCGCCGTTGGAATTCCGGGCCGCGTGGGCGCCGCAGAAGGCCCTGCCGCAGTACCGGCAGATACCCACCGCCGGCCGGCCGCAGCGGAAAACCAGGGCCCGGGCGGCCTCACAGCCCAGGGCCACCGGCTAGCTCCTCCCCACCTGAACCGCCCGGCCGGTCCGGTTGGCCTCAAAAACGGCCAGGGTGATTTCGATGTTTTTCAGGCCGTCCTCCCCGGTGGCGGTGGGCTCGCCCCCCTCCAGCACCGCCCGGGCGAAGTCTTCGACCAGGCCCACGTACATGGCCCGGGCCGGGTCCTCAGCCTCAAAGGTCTCGGTGGTCGTCCCGGCCCCGGTGACGACCTCCAGGGACCCTTTAAGGTCGGTGCTTATGGTGTCGCAGGCCCGGACGCGCCCGGCCATCCCGTAGATACTCAGGTCGTTATTGGGATAAGCCACCTTCCGGCTGCAGACGACATGGGCGGTGCTGCCGTCTTCGAACCTAAGGAGAATCGAGTCCGTGAACTCGATTGGGGGTGAGTCCTGGTAGGCGAAGACCTCCACCACCTCCCGGCCGAGGACGAAGCGGAGCAGGTCGAGGACGTGAACACCGGTGCCCATGATCGCCCCACCTCCGACCTGTTCAGGCTTCGACCACCACTCGGGCCGGGGTCCGAGGGCCAGGGCCGACCAGTAGGCGGTGGCGTAAACGATTTCCCCCAGACCGCCCGACCGCACCACCTCCCGGGCCCGCCGATGGGCCGGGTGGTGGCGGCAGTGGAAGGCCACCCCAAGCTTCACCCCGGCCGCCCGGGCCGCCTCAACCATTCGTCGGCCGTCCTCAACCGTCAGGGCCATCGGCTTTTCGCACAGCACGTGCTTTCCGGCCCGCACGGCGGCGATGGTCTGCTCGGCGTGCAGGTGGTTCGGGGAGGCGATGTAAACTGCCTGAACGTCTGGGTCGGCCAGAACCGCCTCCAGCGAGTCGTAGGCCCTCAGGGCACCGTGGCGGGCGGCGAAGGCCTTTGCCCGGTCCAGGTCCCGGCTCATGACGGCCACCAGCCGGCCGTTCCGGGCCTTGTTGATGGCCGGGGCCATCCGGGCGTCGGGATGCCGGCCGGTCGAAATTATCGCCCACCCTAGCTGGTTCATCTGCTCCTCCTGTCAGTTGTTGCGTCCCATCAGGCGCTGGGTCAGTTCACCCGGAGACCGGGCCCCCAGGTACCCCACGCGGTCGGCCAGGGCCTGCTCGCGCCGAAGCAGGCCGATTTCGGCGGTGAGCCGCTGGCTGGTCCGGTCCAGCTCCAGCAGCCGCTGCTTCTCCAGGGGCTCAATGGGAAGCGTCGCCGCCACCCGGTAGGCGAGGGCCGTCGGGTCTTCGGGCAGGAGCCTCCCCTCGAAGGGGATCACCTCGGCGAGGCCCCGGAGGTAGTCCAGGTAGAGGTCGCGGACTGCCGCGGCCAGAGCCGTCAGCTGCTTGGGGTCTTCGGGCCGCTCCCCCAGAAGCTCCGCGTCACCCACCAGGTAGCCGTCCCGATGAATCCGGACGGCGCGGAGGCGAAACCGCTGCTCACCCCGGACGAGGAGCTTAAGACGGCCGTCGGCCTGCCGTTCGACCTCCGCCACCCGGGCGACGGTCCCGACCTCGAAGGGCTCGGCGGGACCGCCCACCTCCAGGCCCCGGCGGATGAGGGTTATCCCGAAGCGCCCGTCGGACCCCAGCACCCGGGCCATCATCTTTTTGTAGCGGGGCTCGAAAACCTGCAGGGGAAGCACAAGCTCCGGAAATAGGACCGTGTTGAGCGGAAAGATGCAAAGCTCCATTCGTCCGGGTTCGACAATATGATAGCCCAACAGCGGTTGTTTGGCCAGCAGACTCCGGCCATCTTCCCACTTGACAGGTAAACACCCCGGCAGATATAGACAACTAAGCCCACCCGAAATTGTGCCGGAGGAAAAGATGCCGACCCTGGACCGCCTGCTGGAAGGAATCTCCCGGGGCACCGTGGAACTGGTCGACCTGACCTCCCCCCTCCACGAGCGGACCCCGGTGATAAAGCTGCCGCCGCCCTTTGCCAACACCCAGCCCTTCGCCCTTAAGGTGGTCAGCCGCTACGATGAAAATGGTCCGGCCTGGTACTGGAACGACATCTTCATGGGCGAGCACGTGGGCACCCACTTCGACGCCCCCATCCACTGGGTAACGGGCAGGGACGGCCTGGATGTCTCCCGGGTGCCCCTCCGCCACCTGGTCGCCCCGGCGGTGGTCATCGATAAGAGCGCCGAATGCGCCGAAAACCCCGACTTTCTCCTCGAAGTCGAGCATATTGAGCAGTGGCAGCGCCAGCACGGGCCGTTGCCCGAGGGCGGCTGGCTCCTTTACCGAACGGGCTGGGATGCCCGGGCAGGCGACCCGGAAAGATTTCTCTCAACCTGGACGACCAGGGCCGCTCCCACACCCCTGGGGTATCGGTCGGGTGCGCCCGGTGGCTGGCCGAAAAAGCCCCCATTATCGGCATCGGGGTGGAGACGGTCGGCACCGACGCCGGCCTGGCCGGGGCCTTCGACCCGCCCTTCCCCGTCCAATACTACCTCCTGGGAGCCGGCAAATACGGCCTGACCCAGCTGGCCAACCTGGCGCGGCTGCCGGCAACGGGCGCGGTCATCGTCGTCGCACCCCTGCCCATCGTCGGGGGCTCCGGAAGCCCGGCCCGGGTTATCGCCCTGGTGGAGCGCGGATGATGGGCACCAGGCCCGTCTGGCAGGCCGTCGCCGAGCTCCTGGCGGGGCTGGGGGTCCGGCTTGTTTTCGGCCTCATCGGCAGCGGCAATTTTCACGTCACCAACGCCCTGGTGACCGCCGGCGCCCGATTCATTGGCGCCCGCCACGAGGGCGGGGCCATCACCATGGCCGACGCCTATGCCCGGGTGACGGGCGAGGTTGGGGTCTGCACCGTCCACCAGGGGCCGGGCCTTACCAACACCCTCACCGGCCTGGCTGAGGCCGCCAAGAGCCGGACGCCCCTTCTGGTCCTGGCGGCCGATACCGCCCGGGCCGCCGTCCACTCCAACTTTCGCATTGACCAGGCTCAGCTGGTGGCCGCCGTCGGGGCGGTCCCGGAGAGGCTTTACACCACCGAGTCGGCCCTGGCGGATGCGGCCCGGGCCTTCCGGCGGGCGCAGGTGGAGCGGCGGCCGGTGGTGCTGATGATGCCCCTGGACGTTCAGGCCAGCCCCTACCCCGGAGAAGTAGCCATTCCACAGTTTCCACCCCTGGGACCGGTCCGGCCGTCGGCCCGGGCCGTCGCCGCGGCCGCCGAGGCTCTGGTTCGGGCCCGCCGACCCCTCATCATCGCCGGCCGGGGGGCCGTCGCCGCCGGCGCCCGGGACGTCCTGGAGCGGCTGGCCGACC
>JBHOQU010000130.1:0-16878 GCA_042408785.1 Dehalococcoidia bacterium
ATCTACCACGGCGGCTTGTGGTTTCTTTTCATTCCCGCCGCCGTCTGGTTTGTGCTGATGGTTATCTGGCTTTTGAATTTCGGCTGAGGCGTCCGGCCGCCGGTCAGGGACGGCCGCGTTGACGGCTGAAGGCAGCCTGCCGTATTTTATTCAGCGGGAGGGCAAGATGGACCCTGAACCCAAGAAGAAGGTGCTCCGCGCCTTCACCTACGGCCTCTACGTGGTGGGCTGCCGCCACGACAACGACGTCAACGCCTTCACGGCGAACTGGCTCACCCAGGTCTCCTTCGACCCGCCCCTGATCGCGGTTTCGGTCCAGAAGGACGGGCACTCCATCGACCTCATCCGGGCTTCAGGGGTCTTTACCGTGGCCGTTTTGCCGTCGGGGTCCCGGGAGCTGGCGGGACTGCTGGGCAAGCCCTGGAAGCGGGTCCCGGATAAGATCTTCCAGGTGGAGCACTTCTACGCCGATAACGGCTGCCCCGTCCCCGCCGTTGCCCTCGGGTACATTGAGTGTAAAGTTCTCTCCGAAACCGACGCCGGCGACAGCGTAGTTTTCATCGCCGAGGTGGTTGACGCGCACTGGCTCCGGGACGGTCAGCCCCTGACTATGGCGGAGACGGGGTTCCGCCATGCCGGCTGAGTTCAACCGGACCCCGCCCAGCCTGCTCGTCCTGTTCGACGTGGACCAGACCCTCCTGCACACGGGGGGTGCCGGCAGCGCCGCCCTCAAACTGGCCGCCGAAGAGGTCCTGGGCCGGGCGGTGGACCTGGACGGGATGCTTTACGCCGGCCGAACCGATTTGATCCTGATCCAGGAGGTGCTCCGCCGGGCCGGTCTCAACCCCGAAGAGCAGCCCCACCTGATAAACGCCATCAAGGCCGCGTTCTTCCGCCACCTACCGGTCACCCTCCGGCAGTCCACCCGGGGCCGGCTGATGCCCGGGGTGCCCGCCGTGCTGGACGTGCTAAGCCGGGCAGAGGCCTGCCTGGGCCTATGCACGGGGAATTTCCGCTACTCGGCCTACCTTAAGCTGAGCCATTTCGGCCTGGCCGATTATTTCGCCGAGGGCGGCTTTGGGGACCTTTACCCGGACCGGGCCGATATCGCCCGGGAGGCGGTTCGGCGCTGCGCCCGGCGGTTCGGCCTGCAGCTCGGTCCGGACCGGGTGGTCCTCATCGGGGACACCCCCGAGGATGTCCGGGCCGGCAAGGCGGTCGGGGCTCGGACGGTGGCCGTGGCTACCGGGATCTACGATGAGGATACTTTAAGGCAGGCCGGCGCCGACCTGGTACTTCCCGACCTTTCCGAACCCGAGAGGGCGGTCCAGAAGATCCTCGACCTGGTCAGGGTTCCCCGTTAGGAATCGGGCCCGTCGAACCCCGCGTCCACGCCGGGGTCGCCCACATCCCCGAAGTCGGACTCGGCGGCCCACTCGCCGGGTTCGGCCCCAAAGTCTAGGGGACTTTCGGCCGCCTCCTCATCCCCGGAATCGGACGGGCCGAAAAGGGGCGATTCAAACCAGGTATGCCGGGATTCGGATTCGGCTCGAGGGGCCCGCTCCGACTCGGCGGCTACGACCGTAACCGGGTGGCCGAAGAGGCCCCAGAGGAGCAGCAGCTCCGGCAGGCCGATGCCCGAATAGCTGGGCCGGTAGTCCCGACGGGGGTCGAAGTTGGGGTCCTCAAACCAGGGGACCTGCCGGCCCCCAACTTCCACCGTCCGCACCGGGGGCTGCTCGCCGCGCCGGAGGGCCTCGTAGTGCTCCGGGTCCACCACAACCCGGCGGCGCTCGGTCCCGAAGTCCAGAACTACCTCCCGGGCCTCATCGGGCCGGAGGGGTCGGGCGCAGAAGAAGCAGGCCAGGGGCGGCCCGGCCTCGGCCGCGGGCTCGACCCGGACCAGGTCGGGCAGTTTCACTTCCTTAAGCTCCGGAAACTCGTCGGCCAGGCTACCGGCCAGGGCCGCGAGCCGGTCCCGGGCCTCCCCAAGGGCCCGGGCGGCCTCGTCCAGCGCCCGGGGACTCGGGCCGAAGAGGCCCGCCCGGCCCAGGCGGTCCAGCCTTGACCCGATTTCGGCCAGCTGGTCCAGCACCAGGTCGAGGCTGCGCCGACCATCCCGGCCCCGGCCCGAGGTTGGGGCCGGTCCGAGCACCCGGTCAAACTCCAGGGCGGCCGCCGTCAGCTCGGCATGCCAGCCCCGCAGTTCCCTGAGCCGGGCCCGCCGGCCCGCCCCCAACCGGACCGTCAGAAAGGCGCCCAGCCCAACAAGGCCCAGGAGGCCAAGCCCCAGTAGCAGGACGGCGGCAGTGCGGCCGGCAGCCTCCCGGGCCTCGGCTTCGGCCACGATACTGTCGGCCAGGTAAGCCATCCCGGCGGCGTAGCCTTCGGAGGTGAAGACCCGGCGGCTGGCGTCGGTGAGGCGCTGGGTCTCCTCCCGGCCAAGCCGGTCCGTCTTGGCCGAGACAGCATTCTGGCTGGCCACAATGAGGAGACCGTCCCGGAGGTTAAGATAACGGTGGAGCTCGCTGGTGAATTCACCCAGCGTCTGGAAACCCGCCGGCGGCCGGGAGATGAGGGCGAACTTTATTGTCCAGCCCAGGCCCCGAAGCTCGGCGGCCTTGGCGGCCAGCCGCTGGCGGTCGGCCTGGGGCATGCGGCCGGCCATGGCCGGCTCGACATAAAGGTCCTCCCGACTGAGGACCTGCACCACCTCGGCCGGGTCCGGCTGGGCGCTCGCCGCCGGGAAAAGGCCCAGGGCAAGGATTAAGGCCAGCAGGGTTGCCCGGAGAAGCTTAACCACTCCGCTAAGTAGTATAAAGCGGGGGTGGACAGGGAGCTTATCATCATCTTCGACGGGGAATGCGGCTTCTGCACCGGGGCGGTCCGCTGGCTGAAGCGGCTGGACCGGGCCAATCGGGTCCGGCCCCTTCCCTGCCAGCGGCCCGGCCTGCCCGAGGGGTTGGGCCTCAGCCGACGGCAGTGTGAGGAGGCGGCCTGGGCGGTGGAGCCCGGGGGGCGCCGCCACCGGGGTGGGGCGGCCATGGTGGCGGCCTTAGCCTGGGCCGTGGGTCGGCCCGGGCTGGTCCGTCTCTATTATCTGCCGGTCATTCGCCAGGCGGCCGACGGCCTTTACTGGGTTATTGCCCGGCTTCGGCCTTACCTGCCCGGAACCCGCCCCCACTGCGCCGAGCACCCTGACGACTGCGGCCGGGGCCCGGCGGCCTGAGCCGTACGACTTTTACCGACGGCTGTAGACCTCTTTGAGTCTCTCCACGGAGAAATCTGGGGAGCGGCACACCTCGATGATCGCCCGCTCCCGGGCTTCCAGCTCCCGGGCCGCCCGGGGAATCTCCCGGGCAATCTCGTGGGGAATCTGGACGACCCCGTGGCGGTCGCCGTGGAGGAGGTCCCCCGGCCGTACCGTAAGGCCGGCAACGGTTACGGGAATGCCCACCTCCACCACGTGGACGTACGCGTGGGAGACCGAGACGGTGGCGGCAAAAAAGTGAAAGCCCAGGGCCCGCACTTCCTCCAGGTCTCGAACCCCGCCGCTGGTCACGGTGCCGACGCAGCCCAGTGCCCGGTAAATGTTCGCCTGGACCTCGCCCCAGAAGGCCCCCAGCCCCGGCGGGTCGTCCAGGTCCTGCAAAACGACGACCCGCGGCGGCGGGGTCTTGAGCACCGCCTCCCAGAGGTTGAAGGCCTGAAGGTAGCCGGGGCCCGGCGCCGGAACCGAGGCCCGGATGGTGGCGGTCACGGCGTAACCGACCATCGGCCCCAGCTCGGGGAAGAAACAGTGGATGCCGGGCCGCATAAACCCCTCGGTTCGGGGCCGAATGTTGAAAACCTCGATGGCATTGGCCACGGTGGGGGAAGTGAGCTGTCGAAGGGCCTCCAGCTCGGCCTCGGTTAAGGGTTCAAAGGGCATCGAAGACCTCCGCCGAACTTTATTTCAGCGCTGGTAAAGCCTGAGGACGCCGTAAGCAAGGGTGAGGGCGAAGACGGCAAAAACGATTACGGCAACGGCCAGGGCTTCGGCGATTTCGTCCAGACGCAAGGGTCAGTCTCCTTTGGTTTCGGCGCTTTCTGCCGGGACCGGGGCCGGCCGCAGGCGCTGGAGGGCGAGCCCCGCCACCACCAGCCCGACCCCGATGATGTCGGTGGTCAGGCCGGGGTCAATGAGGAGCAGGGCCCCGGCGATAAAAAGCAGGCGTTCCAGGATGTTGGCTGGTCGCAGAAGGTAGCCCTGCAGGCCGGCCGCCAAAACCACGGAGCCCAGGGTCGACGTAATGGTTGCCCGGATAATCTGGGCCGGGTCCCCGATCATCAGAAGCTCGGGGTTGAACACGAAAAAGAAGGGCACGATGAAGCCGGCGGCCGCAAACTTCATCGCCTGGAGCCCGGCCTTCCACAAGTCGGCGTGGCCGATGGACGCGGCGGCATAGACGGCCAGGGCCACCGGGGGCGAAACGGCCGAAAGGCACGAGTAGTAGAAGATAAACATGTGGGCAGCCGTCCGGTCCACCCCGAGCCGCTCGATGGCCGGGGCCAGCAGGGCCGCCTGGACGATGTAGGCCGGGGTCGTGGGCATCCCCATCCCCAGTATCAGGCCGGCCACCATGGTGATGACCAGCACCGGGATGAGGCTTGCGCCGGCGGTCGAAAGGAGAAAGCTTGTAAACTTCAGGGCCAGGCCGGTCTGGAGGATGATGCCGATGATGATGCCGGCGCAGGCGGTGGCCATGGCCACCGGGAGGGTGTTGATGGCCCCCTCTTTAAGGGCCTCAACGGCCTTGGCCGGGGTGATGCGGCTCTCCTTCCGGAGCCAGCTCATCACGATGACGGCGGCGGTGGCGATGAGGGCGGCGTAGCTGGCCGTGTAGCCCTGAACGAGCAGGATGAACAGGATTATCACCGGGACCAGCAGGTGCCCCTGCCGCCAGAGTACCCCCAGCAGGGGCGGGACTTCCTCCCGGGAAAGCCCGCGCAGGCCGGTTTTGATGGCCTCGAAGTGGATGGCGGCGAAGAGGGCCACGTAGTAAAGGATGGCCGGGATGGTGGCGTGCAGGGCGATCTGCGAATAGGGCTTGCCCACGAATTCGGCCATGACGAAGGCGGCCGCGCCCATCACCGGCGGCATGATCTGACCGCCCGTGGAGGCCGTGGCCTCGATGGCGGCGGCGCTTTCGGGCTTAAAACCGGTCCGCTTCATCATGGGAATGGTCAGCCACCCGTCTACCATCACGTTGGCCACGGCGCTGCCGGAAATGGTGCCGAAAAGGCTGCTGGAAACCACCGACACCTTCCCCGGCCCGCCCCGGGATCGGCCCATCAGCGCGTTGGCAAGGTTCATGAAGAACTGCCCGGCCCCGGACTTCTCAAGAAAGGCCCCGAAAATCACAAAGAGGATGACATACGTAGCCGAGACCCCAAGGGGAATGCCGAAGATACCCTCGGTCGTAAGATAGGTCTGGTCCAGGATGAGTTCGAGGGTCATGCCCCGGTGGTTGAGAAAACCGGGCAGGTATGGTCCGAGAAAGCCGTAGGCGATGAAGACCAGGGCGGTGATGGGAAGGGCCAGGCCGATGGAGCGCCGGGTAGCCTCCAGCACCAGGAGGATGGCCAGCGTGGCCATAACGAAGTCGGCCGGCTCGAGGGGGTGGACGGTGGCAAAGCGCGTAACCACGTACTCGTAGCGCACCAGCAGGTAGGCCGTGGTGACGACCGAGAGGGCCGCAAAAACCAGGTCGTAAACCGGGATGCGCGGGCCGAGGCCCTTTCGCAGGGGGTAGAGAAAGAAAACCAAGACCAGGCTGAAGAGCAGGTGTATGTCTTTAAGGACGAGGGAATCTACCGGCCCGATGCGGAAGGTGAAGCCGGGGGCGATGGGGAGGTTAAAGCTGGGTACCAGGCGGTAGTAGATGTGGTAAAGGGACATCACCACCGCCGTCAAGCCGATAAGCTTACCCACCAGGCCGGCCGGGTTCCTCACGTGAGACCCTCCGCGCTTTAGCCTTTCCCGGAGTCAGCCCCGGGTCGACCGGGTTGCCTGCCGCCAGGTTGGCCCAGAGGCCTTTATTTGACGATACCGGCCTCTTTGTAATATTTCAAGGCCCCCGGGTGGTAAGGAACGCCCAGGTCCTGACCCATCTCGGCTTTCTGGGTGTTCTTTATAGCCGGAACGGCCCGGGCCAGCTCGTCCTTGTTTTCCACCACAATCTTGGTGATCCGGTAAACCAGGTCCTCCGGGAGCTCCGCCCGGACGATCATAATGGTCGGGGTCTGGAAGGTGACGGCCTGCTCCGGGTGGCCCTGCTCCCGGTAGGTGCCGGCCGGGATGATATGTTTCCGATAGCCCTTGTTTATCTCCTCGATCTTTTTAAGGGCTTCGTCGTCAAAGCTTAAAATCCGCATCTTCCGGCTGGTGCCCAGGTCCAGCATAAAGCTGGCCGGCACGGTGGTGAACCAGCCCATGGCGTCGGCCTGCCGGTTTTTTATCAGCTCCACGTGGTCGGCGATGGAACCGTAGGAGACGGTGCCAAAGTCCTGGATGGTCATCCCATGGGCCTTGAGGGCGGCCTCCCAGGCGATGAGGGAAGAATTGCCCTGCGGGGGCAGGGCCACCGAGCGGCCTTTAAGGTCCCGGAAGGAGCGGACCCCTGAATCCTCCGGAACGGCGACCTGGAAGACGTTAGGGTACATGTAGACCATGTAGTAAACGTTGGTTATCTTGGAGCGCATCGGGGGCCGGCCCTCCAGGGCGTCATAAAAGCCGTCCAGGTTGGCCCAGCCCAGGTCGGCCTTGCCGGCCGCCAGCTTCTCGATGTTGATATACGTGGCCCCGGGCTCGACGGTGATTTCGATCTCTGGGGACTTCTGCTTCACCAGCTCGGAGACGGCCCCGGCCAGGGGAATCCACGAGCCACCGGTGGGGCCGCTGCTGAAGACCAGCTTCGCCGGACCCGTCGGCTGGGCCGGGCCCGGCGCCGGGGCCGGGGCGCCCGTGGTGGGCTGGCAGGCCCCGAGGAATAGGCTTGCGCCCCCGAAAAGTCCGGCTTTCAGAACCGTCCGCCGCGAAACCTTTGCGAATTCCACGCTGAACCCTCCTTTCACCGGGAGTATATTTCGGCTGCTGGATTATAAGGCCGGGCTTGGGGAATTTGTCAACCTAGGCGGTGGCGACGCAAATATAGCGGTTAACGCTGAAAAAGTATTCCCCGGCCTCCGCCGTCCTCCGAAGGGCTTCTAACCACGCCTCGTATTCGGCCGGGGAAATGCGGCCGGTCTCGGCCAGCACTTCCCTGACGACTCGGGTTGCCAGGAAGTGGCCGTAGAAAGGCTCCCGGAACTCGGTGTTGTAAAGGACGTAGACATCCGTCCACATGTCTTTTAAGCCCGCCCGCCGCACCAGCCCGAAGAGCTGGCGGCCCAGGGTCGCCCCGGGCCAGGCCTCCCGCAGGGCCCCTAAAACCCGGCGGGTGAGGGCCTCGTCGGCGCTGTGGAAGAGGGCGGTCTCCCAGTCGGTCTGGACGAAAACCAGCCGCCGGCCCCGGGCTACCGCCCGGCGGACCTCGGCGACCAGGTCACCGGGATCCTCGGCGAAAGCCAGTGCCTCCGTCACCAGGGCGGCCTCAAAGGCGGCGTTTTTAAAGGGGAGCCGCGCCCCGTCAAAGCGGACGTAACTCACCACCCGGGCCAGCCGGAAGTCCCGCAGCTGGGCCAGGGCGCCCCTCAGGGCTTCGGCCTGGGAGTCGACCCCCACAACCCGCCCGTATCCCCCCACTGCCCCGGCCAGGCGGAGGGTTAGCCGGCCGTCCCCGCAGCCCAGGTGGAGAATCCGGCTCCCCGGCCACGGGTCCAAAATCTCCAGGTAGCGCCGGTCCTGGGCCAGGAGGTCGTGGCCGGCCGGCTGAACGCCCCAGCCGATTCGGGTTCCGACGCTCACGGGTGGGCCAGGATGACGTCGATAATGGCCGGTTCCCCCGCCCGCACCCGGGCCAGGCCCCGGCGCAGGGCCGGCAGCAGCTCGGCCGGGTCCTCGACCCGCTCCCCGTACACCCCGACCACTTCCGCCAGCCGGTCATACCGGGGCGGGGGTATCAGGTCGATGCCGACAAACTTATCGTATCTGACGGAGTAGCCCTCGGGGTAAGCGGCCACCAGCGGCCGCTTGGTGGCGTTGTAACAGCTGTTGTTAAAGACCACGGCCATAAAGGGCGCGCCGGCGTTGGCGGCGGCCCAGAAGGCGGCCAGGGGCTCCCCGAAGACGAAGGACCCATCGCCCACGGCGAGGACCACGGGGCGGTCGGGTTTGGCCAGCTTCACCCCGAGGGCCGCGCCCAATCCCCAGCCCAGGGCCGACCCGCCGCTTCCGAACCAGGTGCCCGCCTCCGCGGGCCGAACGTAGGGCCAGAGAAGCCGGTTGCTGGTGACGGTCTCGTCGACGAAGAGGCAGTCCGGCGCTTCGGCGTAAAGCTGGCCCAGGCAGTAGCCGAGCCACTCGGTGGCGATGGGCCGGGCGGTGGCCCGGCTGAGGGCATCCTCTTCCCACCGGGCCACCAGTTGGCGGTGGCGGGCCTCCAGTTCGGACCGCCGGGCCTCCACCCGCCGCCGGTCGGCGGCCGTTAGCATCTCGGCGGCGTATTCGGCGATGATGGCAAGGGCCTGGCCGGTGTCGGCCCGGACGGCCAGGTCCACCGGGAAAGTCCAGAGGGGTATCCGCTCCTTTACAGGGTCGAGGTCCACCTGGATTACGGTTGCGCCGGGATTTACCGCCTGTCGTGTCGGGATGTACGGGACATCGTGGTCCAGGACCAGCACCACGTCGGCCGTTTCCAGGAAGGGGTCCGGGTCGAAGCCCTGGTAGAGGGGATGGGTGGCCGGGAAGTTAGCCCGGTCCCGCCATTCCACCACCGGCAGGGCCAGCAGTTCGGCCAGCCGGACCAGCCCGGCAAAACCGGCGGGGCTCCGGCCGGTAGTGGCCGTCAGAACCACCGGCGAGCGGGCCCCGACCAGCAGTCTGGCGACCTCTTTGAGGGCCGCCGGGTCCCCGGCCCCGAGCCTGGCGGGGGGGAATCGCTCGGGCCGGTAGATTCTGGCCTGGCCCAGGTAGGTCATCAGAACCTCCCGAGGCAGGGTGAGGTAAACCGGCCCCGGTGGGTCGCTGGCTGCAACCTGAAAGGCCCGGGCCACGGCCTCGCCGACCTGGTCGGGCCGGCGGACCTCGTAGTCCCACTTGACGTAGTTGCGGACGATGCCGTGCTGGTCAGGCTGCTCCTGAAGCCAGTGAATGTAGGTATCCCGGGTTCCCCGCTGCGCAGCGTCGGTGGTGTAGGGGGCCCGTCCCGCCGAGATGAGGACGGCGGCCCGGCCCCGCTGGGCGTTGTGGACCATTCCTCCCAGGTTCTGGGTGCCTACGTCCACGTGGACCAGGACTGCCTGGGGCCGCCCCGAGGCCGCAAAGTAGCCGTGGGCGGCCGCCAGGGCCACCACTTCAAAGAGGCAGAGAACGGTTTTGGGGACCGGTCGACCCAGGCCCTCGAGTTTGACCAGGGCCTCCTGAATCGGGAAGGTATCGGTGCCCGGGTTCAGGAAGAGATACGCCACGCCGTGGGCCGTGAGGGCCTCGACGTAGGCTTCGGCCGCCTCCCCGACCGACCGAACCTCGTAGACGGCCCGACCGAGAGTAGCTTCCCCGTCCACGGCGACCCTCCTGCGGAAGCTTTGCCACAAAGATAATACCCCCTGGGGCGGGATTGGGGAAGGGTTCCCCCGCGGGCCGTGTAAACTTGGTTTAGAAAGCCGCCTGCGGGGGGAAATGACAATGACTCCGGCCGCCTGGCTTAAGATGGGCAGGATAGTGTGGACGCTGGCCCGGGAAACCTTCCGGCCGCCCCGGCCCATCAGCCCCGTCCGGGAACCACGGCGGGGCTGGGATCCCTCCCTCTGGGCCGGCCTAATCCCCCTGCGCCAGGCCCACAACCTGGGCGAGGTCTTCCGGGCCCTCTGGGAGAACCGGGACAGCCTGGATTACGCCTGGGCGATCCTCAGTCAGGGCGTCTGCGATGGCTGCGCCCTGGGCACCAGGGGCCTGCGGGACTGGACGATGGAAAACATCCACCTCTGCAACATCCGCCTCCGGCTCCTCAGGCTCAACACCATGGGGCCCCTCGACCCCAAGGTTCTCGCCGACGTGGCCCCCCTGAGCGGGAAAAGCTCCCGGGAGCTGCGGGCCCTGGGCCGCCTGCCCTATCCCATGGTCCGGCGCCGGGGTGAGGCCGGTTTTCGCCGCGTCTCCTGGGCCACGGCGCTTGACATAATCGCCGAGGCCATTCGGCGAACGGACCCGGACCGGACCTATTTCTACATGACCAGCCGGGGGGAGCCCAACGAAAACTACTACGCCTTCCAGAAGGCAGTTCGGGCCATCGGCACCAACAACATGGACAATGCCGCCCGGATCTGTCACTCCCCCAGCACCCTGGCCCTGAAGGCCCAGCTCGGGGTGGCGGCCACCACGTGCTCGTACCGGGACCTTATCGGCACCGACCTGGTGGTCTTCATCGGCTCCAATGTGGCCAACAATCAGCCAGTCATGATGAAGTATCTCTACTACGCCAAGAAGGCCGGGACCGGGGTCGTGGTGGTCAACCCGTACCGGGAGCCGGCCATGGAGCGGTACTACGTGCCGTCCGACCTGGAGAGCGCCCTTTTCGGCACCAGGATTGCCGACCGGTTCTTCCAGGTGCGGCCCGGCGGGGACATCCCCTTCCTGGTGGGGGCGGCTAAGGAGATGCTGGCCCGGGGCTGGTTTGACCGGGCGTTCATTGAGAACCACACCGCCGGCTTTGCCGAGTTTGCGGCCGCGGTTGAGGCCGCCCCGTGGGCGGAGCTGGAGGCCGGTTCGGGGGTTGCCCGGCAGGAGATGGCCGAGTTTGCCGGCCTGGTGGGGCGGGCCGAGCGGGCCGTCTTCGTCTGGGGGATGGGCATCACCCAGCATACCTGCGGTGAGGATAACGTCCACGCCATCATCAATCTGGCCCTGCTTAAAGGGTTTGTCGGCCGGCCGGGCTGCGGCCTGATGCCCATCCGGGGCCACTCGGGGGTGCAGGGTGGGGCGGAGATGGGGGCCTACGCCACCGTGTTTCCCGGGGGCCTGCCCATCACCGCCGAGAACGCCCGCCGTTTTGCGGAGCTCTGGGGCTTTCCGGTCCCCGACCGGCCGGGACTGACGGTCCCGGAGATGCTGGATGCCGCCCGGGACGGCCGCATCGACGTGTTAGTCTCGGTGGGGGGCGGCTTCAACGAGGTGATGCCCGGCCCGGAGGGGGTTGAGGCCGCCCTGGGCCGCATCCCCCTCCGGGTCCACTTCGACATCGCCCTCTCGGCCCAGATGCTCATCGAACCGGCCGACACCGTCGTGCTGCTGCCGGCGGCCACCCGGTACGAGATGCCGGGAGGCGTCACCCAGACCACCACCGAGCGCCGGGTCGTCTTCAGCCCCGAGATTCCGGGGCCCCGGGTCGGGGAGGCCCGGCCGGAATGGGAGGTCTTCATGGAGCTGGCCCGGCGGGTGAGGCCCGAGTTCGCCGACCGGCTCACCTTCCGGCATACGGCCGAGATCCGGGCCGAGATCGCCCGGTGCATCCCTGCCTACGACGGCATCCAGCATCTGAGCAGGCCCGGGGACAGCTTCCAGTACGGGGGCCCCCTCCTCTGCGCCGGCTGGCGGTTCCCCACCCCCGACGGTCGGGCCCACTTCAAGCCGGTTGTCCTCCCGGCCAGGCCGGTGCCGGCCGGCCGATTCCTGGTGGCCACCCGCCGGGGCAAACAGTTTAACAGCATGGTCCAGGAAGATGTCGACCCCATCAACCTGGCGCCCCGGGACGCAATTTTGATTAACCCGGCCGACCTGGCCCGGCTCGGCCTGCGGCCGGGGCAGCCGGCGGAACTGGTTAACGAGCACGGAAGCTTCCGGGGGCGGGTGTTTCCAGCGCCGGTGGCGCCCGGAACCCTCCAGGTCTACTGGCCGGAAGGCAACGTGCTGGTGGACCCCGCCAGCCGCTCGCCCCTGGCTCGGATTCCGGCCTACAAGGAAATCGTGGCGACCCTCCGGCCGGTGCCCGCCGAGGCTCCCCAGCCGGCTGGGGCCCGCCGCTGACGGCTTTAGCCGGCCGCCTCAAGCCTGGCCATAAGTTCGGCCGCCCGCTGCCGGAAGCGTTCGATTCCGGCCAGCTTGATCCCCTCGTAACCCCGGATTTCGTCCGGCAGGGCCGCCACGGCCAGGACCAGCCCGTAGGTGGATTCGTCCAGCCGGGCCAGGGCCCGCTCGACGAGCTCACGGTACTCGTCGATGAGCCGGCGCTCCAGCCGCCGCACCGGGGTGTACCCGAAGATGTCGAAGGGGGTTCCCCGGAGCCGGCGCATCACCCGGAGGAGGTGGAACACCGGGCCAAACCACGGCCCGAGCTTGAGTTTGCGCTTGAGGCCGAGGGCCCGGAGGAGGGGCGGGTGCAGGTGCCAGTGGACCCTTGCCCCGGGGCCGAAGCGGGCCTCCAGGTCGGCCCGGACGGCCGGGTCCAGGTGGAGCCGGGCCACCTCATATTCGTCCTTGTAGGCCATCAGCTTGTAGAGGTAACGGGCCACCGCCTCGCTGATGGCCGTCCGCCCCGGCGTTCGCTCGGCCTCTACCGTGCGGACGTGCCGGACAAACTCCACGTAGCGGCGGGCGTAGGCCAGGTCCTGGTAGTCGATGAGGTCCGGGACCCGAATTTCGAGCAGGCGGCGGAGCTCCCCGTCGGCTCCGACGGAGTCGATGAGCTTCCGGGCGGCCGGGGTGAGCTCCGGGGCCGGGCGCTCGGCCCGGCGGGTGGCCCGCATCACCTCGATGTCAACCCGCCGGGGGTCAATGACGGCCAGCCGGCCCCACCGGAAGGCGAGCAGGTTCATCTCAACGGCAACCCCGTTGAGGCGGATTGCCTGTTCGATGGCCTCGGCCGAGATGGGAATGGTTCCGGCCTGGTAGGCGGCCCCCAGGAGGACGATGTTGGCGGGCATATGGTCGCTAAAGAGGGCCTCGGCCACCAGCTGGGCATCCAGGTAGACGTTGTGCTCCCGCCGGGTAACGGCCTCGACCTTGTCGATGAGGGCCGAAAGCTCGGGGAAGGCCAGCCGGTTGTTGGTGACCATCTGACCGGTGGGCACCCGGCTGGTGGAGACCACCGCGATGGTGCGGTTCGGGTCGGCCTTGGCGAGGCTGGCGGGCTGGGTTCCGACCAGAAGGTCGAAGACCAGGTAGAGGTCGGCCCCGGCGGCCGAAACGTTGTTCGAGACCTCAGGCTCCCGGTCGAAGAGCTTCAGGTGGGAGACCACCGGCCCGCCCTTCTGGCTCAGGCCGGTCTGGTCCAGGGCCCGCACGCGCTTGCCGTCCAGCAGGGCCGCCGTCCCCAGGATCTGGTTTACGGTCACCACCCCGGTGCCGCCGATGCCCACCATGTAGAGGGAGTAGCCGTCGGTGGGGACCTTAAGTTCGGGCTCGGGCAGTTCCAGGTCGAAGGTGGGGTACCGGCGCTCCCGGCGCCTGGGGGCGTTCCGCACCTCCACCGTCAGGAACGAGGGGCAGTCGCCCAAAAGGCACGAGTAGTCCTTGTTGCAGGAGGACTGGTGGATCTGGGTCTTGGTGCCGAACTCCGTTTCCACCGGCTGGACGCTCAAGCAGTTGGACTTGCGGCCGCAGTCGCCGCACCCCTCGCAGACCCGCTCGTTGATATAGACGTGGACGGGCGGGTCGGGCAGCCGCCCCCGCTTGCGGAGCCGGCGCTTTTCGGCGGCGCACATCTGGTCGTGAATGAGGACGGTGACCCCGGGGATGGAGGCCAAAAGCTCCTGCGCCTCCACCAGCCGGTCGCGGTGCCAGACCTCGGCGTTGCGGGCCAGGCGGGCCGCCCGGTACTTGGCCGGGTCGTCGGTGGTGACGATGGTCTTGCGAACCCCTTCGGCCTCAAGGAGGCGGGTGAGCTCCGCAACCCCCACCGCACCCGGGACCGGCTGGCCGCCGGTCATGGCGATGGCGTTGTTGTAGAGGATTTTGTAAGTTATCTTGACCCCGGCCGAGACCGCAAACCGGATGGCCAGGGAGCCCGAGTGGAACAGGGTGCCGTCGCCCAGGTTCTGGAAGAAGTGAGGTGTCCCGGTGAAGGGGGCGATGCCCACCCACTGGGCCCCCTCGCCCCCCATGTGGGTGATGCCCGTGACCCTGCCGATGGTCTCCCGGTCGGTGATGAGGGCCATCCCGTGGCAGCCGATACCGGCCCCCACCAGGCTGCCCGACGGCACCTCTAGGGAGCGATTGTGGGGGCAGCCCGAGCAGAAATAGGGGGTCCGGGCGACGGTGAGGGTAACCGGCCGGGACCGGGCAGCCTCCAGCTGGCGCAGGCGGGCCTCCACCGACTCGATGGGAAACCTGCGGAGGAGGCGGCGGGCGATGGCGGGGGCGATGGTGTCGGCGTCCAGCTCCCCGTGGGCCGGAATCAGGGGCTGGCCGGCCTCGTCGAACTTGCCGATAACCAGCGGCCGCTCGGACATGGAATAGAGGATGTCCCGAATGGCCGCCTCGATAAACGGCCGCTTCTCCTCCACGACCAGGATCTCCTCGAGGCCCTCGGCAAACTCCCGCACCGTCCAGGGCTCCAGCGGGAAGACCTGGTTTAGCTTAAAAAGCCTTACGCCCAGCCGGCGGAGGACGGCGTCATCCAGGCCCAGCTCGGCCAGGGCCTGCCGGACGTCGTAGAAGGTCTTGCCGGCCGCCACAATGCCCAGCCAGGCGGGCCTGGTGGGAAGCACAACCTGGTTGAGGCGGTTGGCCCGGGCGTAGAGGCGGGCCAGCTCCAGCCGGGCGTAGAAGAGCTGACGCTCCACCTCCAGGATGGCGGGGGTCGCCATGGCCCGGGGGTTCGGCCGGTGTTCAAAGGGGCGGCCGTCCAGCTCCAGGGTGGGAAGCTCCGGCCTGATGCGGTCCGGGGCCACCTCGGCCGTTCCGGCCCCGTCGGCCACGTTGGTGACCACCTTCAGGGCCACCCACAGTCCAGAGCACCGGGAGAGGGCGAAGCCGTGGAGGCCCAGGTCCAGCACCTCCTGGACGTTGCCGGGGAAGAGGACCGGCATGCCCAGGTCGGCCAGGGTCGTCTCGGTGGCGCTGGGCAGGGTGGACGACTTGCAGGTGGGGTCGTCGCCGGCGTAGGCCAGCACCCCGCCCGTCCGGGAGACGCCCACGAAGTTCGCGTGCCGGAAGGCGTCGCCGGTGCGGTCCACCCCCGGGGCCTTCCCAAACCAGACGCCGAGCACCCCATCATACTTGGGGTCCGGGAAGCTGGTGGCCAGCTGGCTGCCCCAGACGGCGGTGGCGGCGAGGTCTTCATTAAGGCCGGGGGTGAAGAAGATGTCGTGCTCCCGGAGCAGACGGGCCTGGCGGACCAGCTCGAAGTCGAGGCCCCCCAGGGGCGACCCGGGGTAACCGGAGATGAAGGCGGCCGTCTTGAGGCCCCGGCGGCGGTCGGCCCGGCGCTGGTCGATGGGCACCCGAACCAGGGCCTGGATGCCGGTAAGGTAGATCAGTCCCTCTTCGGCCGTGTACTTCAGGTCAAGGGAGAACTCCCTGGGGGTCCGGGTTTCGGCGTGCGTAACCATGCTGCCGCCTCCGGCTAAATTTGACACCACCTGATGTTAATACAACCACCGGCCCTCCGGCAACGGCCCCGGACCGGCCCCGGGCAGTGGGCCCAAGCTCAGCCCTTCTTATAG
Organism: Dehalococcoidia bacterium; assembly: GCA_042408785.1. GTDB lineage: Bacteria > Chloroflexota > Dehalococcoidia > JAUQQI01 > JAUQQI01 > JAUQQI01. Next base: position 15,802 of record JBHOQU010000130.1, read on the forward strand.
AAGGCCCCGGGCCAGAACCGGCCCTACTTCTCCAGCCAGGCGTACTGAAAGCGGATGATCTGGTCCGGGTAGGGTTCGAGGCCGCGGACCCGGCGGTTGGTCACCAGCATTGCCATTGAAAACCGGTACCAGACCCGGGCCGGGTCGTCCACGGCGTAAATCTGCTCGGCCCGCCGCAACAGCTCCCGGCGCCGATTCAGGTCGTAGGTTGTTCGCTGCTCATCCAGCAGCCGGTCTACCTCCGGGTTGGAGTAGCCGGTGGTGTTGTTCCGCTGGCCCGTGTAAACCCGGTCGTAAATGTTGGCGTCCGGGTCGATCCGGCCGCTCCAGCGGCCCAGCACCAGCCCCTTGTGCTGGCCCTGGTCTTCCAGCTGGAGGATCTGCGCAAACTCGAGCTGGACGATCTCGGCCTTGATGTCGGCCCTGGCCAGCTGGGCCTGGATGAGCTGGGCCAGCTGCAGGGTCTGGGGGTCGCCCGAGGGAACCAGGAACTCGAACTGGAGCTGGCCCTTGCCCACCTCGGCCACCAGCCTTTTGGCCCCCTCGGGGTCGGGCCGTTCAAAGGGCTTGAAATTGGGGTCGTAGGCAAAGTGGGGTGGCGCAATCGCCCCGTAGGCCACGGTCCCGATGTTGAAAAAGACCTTTTCCAGAATTTCCCGCCGGTCGATGGCCATCGAAACGGCCTTGATGTAACGGCGGTCGTTAAAAACGAAACCCGGCCGGCTGTTGGGCCGCAGCTCCAGGTATTCGTAACCGGGCACTTCCTGGTAGGCAAGCATCGGGTCAGCCTTGACCGAGGCCACGTCCTTGGCCGGGATGTTGTTGGCCACCTGAGCTTCGCCTGTTCGAAGGTTGGCCAGCCGGACGTCGCCGTTGCGGATCGGCCGGACGATTATTTTATCGACGTAGGGGAGGCGGTTTCCAAGCTGGTCTTTGCCCCACCATTCGGGGTTGCGCTCCAGGGTGATGTGGTCGTCCTTGACGGCCTCGGTCAGGATGAAGGGTCCGGTTCCGGCCTTAAAGGCCTTGCGGGTGAAGTCGGGTCCGGCCGCCTCGACGGCCTTGGGCGAGACCATC
>JBHOQU010000134.1:0-26087 GCA_042408785.1 Dehalococcoidia bacterium
GGGATAACGTAAACCTTCGGGTGAAGCTGATAGCGCCGGTGGCCCTGGAGGAGGGTTTAAGGTTTGCCATTCGGGAGGGTGGCCGGACGGTGGGTGCCGGGGTCGTGACCAAAATCATCGAGTAGGGTGAGCTGAGATGGCCAAGAAAGGCGAGGCCCGGGTTATCATCACCCTCGCCTGTACGGAGTGCCGGTCGAGGAATTATACTACTGAAAAGAACCGCCGCAACGACCCGGACAGGCTGGAGCTCCGAAAGTACTGCCCCCGTTGCCGGCGGCACACCCTTCACCGTGAGACGAGGTGATGGCGGTCAAGCCAACGGCCAAGCCGGCATCTAAAACGAGGCCCCGGCCCGAGCGGCGCCCCGGTGTCCTGGCTCGGCGCCTCCGGCCCCGGCTTGGGGTCAGGTTCGTCCAGGAGGTTATCGCCGAGCTTAAAAAAGTCACCTGGCCCAGCCGGGACGAGGTCGTCCGGCTGACCCTGGTGGTCATTGTGGTCTCGGCGGCCGTAGGGGCCCTGCTTGGGGCGGCGGACCTGATCTTTGCCTGGCTGATGGAACGACTGTTACTATCGTAGGTGGTGGACATGGAAGAGACCGGCCGGCAGGACCAGCGGGTTGAACTTCAGCCTGAGGAAAAACGGCCCCCGACGGAGGGGGAGCGGAAGGCAGCCTGGTACGTGGTGCACACCTACTCGGGCTACGAGAACAAGGTCGAGGCCAACCTGCGTCAGCGCATCAAGTCGATGGGGATGGAAGACAAGATCCTCGACATTGTCATCCCCACCGAAGAAGAGGTGGAGCTGCGGGAGGGTCAGCGGCGGACTGTCCAGCGCAAGATATTCCCGGGCTATATCCTGGTGCATATGATTCTGGACGACCAGTCGTGGCAGGTTGTCCGGTACACCCCAGGGGTGACCGGCTTCGTCGGTAGCGGCAACCGGCCTGCGCCCCTCTCCGAGGATGAGGTAAAGGCCATTCTGGGGCGGATGCGCGGGGCCGAGGAGGAGCGGCCCATCCGGATCGGTTTCAAGAAGGGCGAGACGGTCCGCATCATCGACGGCCCGTTTGCCGACTTCACCGGCGTTGTCGACGAGATCTACCCGGAGAAGGGCAAGGTCCGGGTGCTGGTCTCCATCTTCGGTCGCGAAACCCCCCTGGAGCTCGACCTGCTCCAGGTCGAGCGCCTCTGAAAGTAAAGTCCGGTTGATTTGAACGCCTATGGCTAAGAAAGTACGCGCCGTTGTAAAGCTACAGATCCCGGCCGGGAAAGCCACCCCGGCGCCCCCGGTGGGCACGGCCCTGGGGCCCCACGGGGTCAACATTATGGCCTTCTGCAAAGAGTACAACGAGCGGACGGCCGCCCAGGCCGGGATGATCATACCGGTTGTTGTCACCATCTACGAGGACCGGTCCTTCACCTTTATAACCAAGACGCCGCCGGTGTCCGACCTGCTCAAAAAGGCCGCCGGGGTTGAAAAGGGGGCCAGCGCCCCCGGCCACCAGAAGGTGGGGCGGGTTACCCGCCAGCAGATCCGCCAGATCGCCCAGCTAAAGCTGCCCGACCTCAACACCAAGGACCTGGAGGCGGCCATGCGGATGGTGGAGGGCACGGCCCGCAGCATGGGGATCGAAGTCGTCGACTGAGGGGAAAAGCCGAAATGGCCAAGCGGGGCAAAAAGTACCTGGACGTTTTGAAGCTCGTGGACCGGACCCGCACTTATTCGCCTGTGGAGGGGATCCGGCTGGTGAAGCAGACTGCCCGGGCCAGCTTTGACGAGACGGTCGAGGTCCACATCCGGACCAACCTCGACCCCCGGCACGCCGACCAGCAGCTTCGGGGCGCGGTGGTCCTTCCCCACGGCCTGGGAAAGGCGGTGCGGGTCCTGGTATTCACTCAGGGGGAAGGGGAGCGGATCGCCCGGGAGGCCGGGGCCGATTACGTCGGCCTGGACGACCTGATCCAGAAGATCCGGGAGGGCTGGCTCGACTTCGACGTGGCCATTGCGACCATGGATGTTATGGGCAAGGTGAGCCAGCTCGGCCGCATCTTGGGCCCGCGGGGTCTGATGCCGAACCCCCGGACTGGAACGGCGGTCCAGGTGGACGACCTGGCCCGGGCCATCCGGGATGCCCGGAAGGGCCGGGTGGAGTTCCGGCTTGACCGGAGCGGGAACGTCCACATTCCCATCGGCAAGGTAAGTTTTGCTGAGGAGCAGCTTTTAGAAAACCTGGCGGCCGTCATCGACGCCGTCGTCCAGGCCCGGCCGCCCGGGGCCAAGGGCCAGTTCATCCGGTCGGTCACCCTATGCACCACCATGGGGCCGGGCATCAAGCTGGATGTCCCGGCAACCCTGGCCCTGCCCAAGGCGGCCTGATAAGACCTTTGTGGCGGCAAAACCGAATACGGGCCGGAGACAGCAGGTGCCTTCGGGCCTAAAGGGGCGGTCAGGCCCCGCCTGCCGAGGCTAGACAGCACGCCGGTTTCGCACCGGCCGCGGCGAAGCCCTGGGTCTCCGGCCCAGGGTTGAGCTTTATCAGGAGGGGCAATGCCAAGACCGGAAAAGGTCGACAAAGTAAACGAAATTGCCCGACTGCTCGGGTCGGCCGGCTTCGTGGTCCTGACCCAGTTCAGCGGCCTGTCGGTCTCGGAGATGAACGAGCTTCGCCGGCGGCTCAAGGAGGCGGGGGCGGAGTACCGGGTCGTCAAGAATACCCTTACCCGCATCGCCGCCGAGCAGGTCGGCAAGGCGGAGCTGGTCCGGTTTCTTCAGGGTCCCACGGCCATCGCTTTCGGCTTCGGCGACGAGGTAGCCCTTGCCCGAAGCCTCGTCGAGTACGAGCGCGGGGCTCGGGGGGCCCTCAAGGTGGTGGCGGGCCTGATGGACGGCCGGCTCTTGACCCCGGCGGATCTGGGTACCCTGGCCTCCCTCCAGTCCAGGCCTGAGTTACTGGCCCGGGTAATCGGGGGTATTCAGTCGCCCCTTTACCGGCTGGCCGGGGCCTTTCACAGCCTGCTGGCCGGAGTGGTCTGGGCCCTGGATGCCCGCCGGCGCCAGCTGGAAGAGGGGGGCGGCGAAGCCGGCCCGGTGGGAAGCTAAAACGAAAGGAGCGTTAAAAGGATGGCTACCAAGGTTGACCAGGCAATTGAGCTTATCAAAAGCATGACGGTCCTCGAGCTGGCCGAGCTTGTCAAGCGGTTTGAGGCCGAATTCGGGGTGAGCGCCGCCCCGGTGGTGGCCGCGGCTCCGGCTGCGGCCCCTGCGGCGGCCGGCGCCCCGGCCGCGGCCCCGGCCGAGGAGAAGACCGAGTTTACGGTGATCCTTAAGGAGGTCGGACCCAACAAGATAAACGTCATTAAGGCGGTCCGGGAGCTCACGAACCTGGGCCTGAAGGAGGCCAAGGACCTGGTGGAGGCGGCGCCCAAGCCGGTGAAGGAGGGCGTCAGCAAGGCCGAGGCCGAGGCTGCCAAGAAGAAGCTGGAAGAGGCCGGGGCCGTCGTCGAACTCGTTTAGCCGGCCCGTCCATTGGCGGCCCCAGGCTGGCGCTACGAGTGCTGGGGGTGCGGGGCGCAGTGGCAGGTCGCCCCGCCCGACTGGCTCTGTGCCTGCGGGCGGCCCCTGGACCTCCGGTGGGATTCGGCCGAGGCCCGGTCGGCGTTTCTGGCCGGGGCAGCTGATTTAAGCCTGGGGCAGGGCAACACCCCGGTGGTGGACGTGCCCCGGGTGGCGGCTCGCGTCGGCCTGGACCGGGTCCGGGCCAAACTCGAGCTGGCTAATCCCACCGGGTCTTTTAAGGACCGGGGCGCCTGGCTCCTGGTGGGGGCCGCCCGGTTTCTGGGGGCCGCCGAGGTGGTCGAGGACTCCTCCGGCAACGCCGGGGCCGCCGTGGCCGCCTACGGGGCCCGGGCCGGCCTGAAGGCCCATATTTTCGTTCCCGCCGACACGCCCGCGGCCAAGCTGACCCAGGCCCGGGCTTACGGGGCCCGGGTCGTCGCCGTACCTGGCCCGCGGGAGGCTGCCACCCAGGCGGCCATCAGCTTTGCCCGGGAGCGGGGCCTTTTCTACGCCTCCCACAACCGGTCCCCTTTCTTTACCGAGGGCATGGTGGGCTTTGGGGAGGAGCTCCTCCGACTGCACCCGGCCCCCACCGACGTCGTGGTGCCGGTAGGCAACGGCTCCCTGGTAGCCGGCATCTGGCTGGCCTACCGGCGGGCGGGCGGCCGGCCCCCCCGAATTCACGGGGTCCAGGCCGAGGGCTGTGCGCCCCTGGCCGAGGCCTGGGAACGGGGGCTTCCGGAGCCGGTGTCCGTCAGCCCGGGGCCCACCGTTGCCGGGGGTATCCGGGTGGAGCGGCCGCCCCGGGGTGGCCAGGTTCTGGGGATGGTGCGGGCCAGCGGCGGCTCCCTGGTCAAGGTTGCGGACGCGGATATCCTGGCCTGGGCCGCTTTTCTGGCCGAGAAGGAGGGCATCTTCGCCGAACCCACCGCGGCCGCGGCCTTTGCCGGCCTGGCCAGGCTGGTCAACCTCGGGCGGCTGGGGGTCGGGGCCGACGTACTGGTGCCGGTTACCGGGAGCGGCCTCAAGACCGCCACGGCCTGACGGTGTGTTAAAATGGGCCGGCGCAGCCCAAACTACCGGAGGAGGGCAGTCGATGCAGGGATCCTTTGAAACCCCGGGGGCAACCAGCCGGGGCGCGGTGGCCAACACCACCCACCGGCCGCCGTTTCGGGGGCGGCGGTTTGCCGTAAGCTCGACCCATTACCTGGCCACCATGGCCGGCTTTAAGATTTTGGAGCGGGGCGGAAACGCCGTCGATGCCGGGGTTGCCGCAGGCATCGCCTTGAACGTGGTCGAGCCGCACCTGACCACCTTCGGCGGGGTCGCCCCCATTGCGGTCTACCTGGCCCGAACCGGCCAGGTTTTAACCGTAAGCGGCCTGGGCCGCTGGCCCCGGGCCGCCACCCTGGACCATTACCTGAAGGCCTACGGGGGAGACCTTCCCGAGGGGATACCCCGGACGGTGGTTCCCGCCGCCTGCGACGCCTGGCTTACGGCCTTAGAAAATTTCGGGACCATGAGCTTTGAAGAGGTGGTGGGCCCGGCCTTAGAGCTTGCGGCCGAAGGCTTCATCGTCTACCCCCGGCTTGAGGCGGCCCTGGCCGCCCAGGCTGAAAAGTTAAGGGGCTGGCCCAGTTCGGCCGAGGTCTTCCTGCCAGGGGGAGAGGTTCCCCGGGTCGGTCAGGTTTTGCGCCAGCCCGGCCTTGCCCGCACCTTTGAGGCGTTAATTTCGGCCGAGCGCAGGGCCCGCCGGTCCGGTCGTGAGGCCGGAATCCGGGCGGCCAGGGACTACTTTTACCGGGGTCCGCTGGCCGAGGAAATGGTTAAGTTCTGTCAGGAGCAGGGCGGGCTTTTAAGCCTGGAGGACCTGGCCGGGTTTTCGGTGGGGGTTGAGGCGGCGCTGGCGACGGAGTACCGGGGCTACCGGGTGTGTGTTTGTGGGCCGTGGTGTCAGGGGCCGGTGGTGGCCCAGACTTTGAACGTTTTAGAGGGCTTTGACTTAAGAGGTTTTGGGCACAACACGGCCGAGTATCTGCACGTTTTGGTGGAGGCTTTAAAGCTTGCCTTTGCCGACCGGGAGGCCTACTACGGGGACCCTGAGTTTGTCCGGGTGCCCATCGAGGTGCTTTTGAGCAAGGGTTATGCGGCCGAGCGCCGCAAGCTTATTCGGCCGGACCGGGCCTGGGCCGGGCTTCCGCCGGCGGGTGAGGCAGGGGTGAAGCCCGGGCCTGAGCCTGAGGTTAAGGTGGGCCCGGCCGAGGCCGACACAAGCTATGTCTGTGTGGTGGATTCGGAAGGGAACGCCTTTTCGGCGACGCCGAGTGACCCGGCCTTGAGCAGTCCTCTGGTTGCGGGTTGGGGTTTTAGCCTTTCGTCCCGGGGCAGTCAGTCGTGGCTGGACCCCCGGCACCCGTCGTGTCTTGGGCCGTGGAAGCGGCCGAGGCTTACGCCCAATCCGGCCCTGGCTTTGGGTCCTGGGGGTCAGGTGATCCCCTTCGGCTGTCCGGGCGGGGATGGGCAGACCCAGGCGATGGTGCAGGCTTTCGTCAACCTCGTGGACTTTGGGATGAACCCGCAGGAGGCCATAGAGGCCCCGCGGGTCATCTCCATGAGCTTCCCCAACTCCTTCTGGCCCCACGCCTACTATCCGGGTCGGCTTTTTGTGGAGGGCCGGATTGGGGATGGTATTCGGGCTGCGCTTGCGGCCCGGGGCCATGAGGTTGTGGTCTGGCCGGACTGGACGCCGGCGGCGTGTGCGGTCTGCCTGATTGTGGCCGGGCCTGGGGCGGGGCGGGTGGAGGCCGGGGCTGACCCCCGCCGGGACTCCTACGCGGCAGGCTGGTAAAGGAGGTTGCCGATGGCCGAAGACCGCCGCTTTAGCTACGACGGCCTCTGGGCGCCGAAAGCCGCCCGGCCGGCCGTGCGGGGCCGGGGGGCGGGCGGGACGCGCATCGACTTCGCCGGGGGCCGGCCCGACCCGGCCTCCTTCCCGTACGGGGAGCTGGCCGAGGCGGCCCGCCGGGTGCTGGCCCGGGACGGGGCGGCCGCCTTAAATTACGGCGAACCCCTCGGGTTTGTCGGCCTCCGGGAGCTTCTGGCCGAAAAGTACCGCCGGGATGAGGGCGCCCGGGTGGAGGCCGATAACTTCCTCATAACCAACGGCTCGGCCCACGCCCTCCAGCTCATCGTGGAGGCGCTGGTGGAGCCGGGCGACCCCATTATCTGCGAGGCCCCGACCTGGATGGGGGCCGTCCACGCCTTTCGGGTCCAGCGGGCCGAGGTGTTCACCGTCGGCCTGGAGCTGGACGGGATGAACGTAGACCAGCTCGAAGATATCCTCCGCCGCCTGAAGCGGCAGGGGCGCCGGCCGAAGTTCATCTACACCATTCCGACCTTCCAGAACCCTGTGGGCCTCACCATGTCCCTGCCCAAACGGCGGCGGCTCCTGGAGCTGGCCCTGGAATACGGCACCCCCATCATCGAGGACGACGCCTACGGCGACCTCCGCTTCGAGGGCGAACCCCAGCCGTCCCTTCTCAGCCTGGACCCGGCCGGGGCGGTGATCAAGATGGGCACGGTGTCCAAAATCCTGGCTGCCGGCCTCCGGCTCGGGTGGATTATCGCCCCGAAGGAGGTTATCGCCCACTTTTTGACCGTCAAGCTGGACGGCGGGACCAATCCCTTCGTCTCCCGGGTTGCGGCCGAGTACCTGCGGGAGCACATGGACAGCCACATCGCAGAGCTTATCGAGGTCTACCGCCGGAAGCGGGATGCGATGCTGGCGACCCTAGGAGAATACGCCCCGCGGGGTTGCCTCTGGACCCGGCCGGAGGGGGGCTTTTTCCTGTGGCTTCAGCTGCCGGCGGGGACCAGCCTCGGGCGGCTTTCGGAGCTGTGCGCGCGCAACGGGGTGGGCTTCATGCCTGGGACGGCCTGCTACCCCGACGGCCGGGGCGAGGACACCATCCGGTTGGCTTACAGCTTCCCCACGGTGGAGGAGATCCGGGAGGGGACCCGGCTCCTCTGCGAAGCCATCCGTCAGGCCGGGGAATAAAGGGGCCGGGGCGGGCAGTTCTGCCCGCCCCGGCCATTTACGGCCGCCTTCAGCGGACTACCACGTTGACCAGCCGCCGGGGCACGTAAATGATATTCACGACCTCCTTGCCGTTGAGCTGGGCCTGGACCCGGGGGCTCTTGAGGGCCAGGGCCTTAATCTCCTCTTCGGGCATGTCGGCCGGAACGGTGATCCGGTCCCGGACCCGGCCGTTAACCTGGATGGCCAGGGTCACCTCCTCTTCCACCACCAGGGCGGGGTCCCAGGCTGGGAAGCGCTGATGGTGGATGCTGTAGGGGTGGCCGGTCCGGACCCAAAGCTCCTCGGCCAGGTGGGGCGTGATGGGGGCCAGCATCAGCATCAGGCTTTCGATGGCCTCCTGCCAGGCCGGGGTTCCCAGCACCGGGGTCTCCCGGAACTTGTAGAGGTGGTTGACGAATTCCATCAGGGCGGCGATGGCCGTATTGAACTGGAACCGGTCCAGGTCGTTGTGGACCTTCTGGATGGTCTTGTGGGTTATCCGGCGCAAATGGCGGATGTCGTTCTCGGCGGGTTCCCCGGCCGGAACCTTGCCGGCCTTTACGGCCTCGTGGGTGCCCAGGACCAGCCGCCAGACCCGGTTGAGCCAGCGGTGAACCCCGCTGATGCCGGAGTCGTCCCATTCGCCTCCCTGCTCCCAGGGACCCAGGAACATCAGGTAGGCCCGGACGGTGTCGGCCCCCAGCTCGGCCACGTAGGGGTCCGGGGTGATGACGTTGCCCCGGGACTTGCTCATCTTCTGGCGCTGAACGATGATGTGGCCCTGGTGGTAGAGCCGCAGGAACGGCTCGTCGAATTTAACGAGACCCAGGTCCCGCAGTGCCTTGATGAAGAAGCGGGCGTAGAGCAGGTGCATGGTGGCGTGCTCGGCCCCGCCGGTGTACTGGTCCACCGGGCACCAGAACTCGACTCTTTTTGGGTCGAATGGCCCGTCCTGGTAATCGGGACTGGCATACCTGAGGAAGTACCAGGACGAGTCCACGAAGGTGTCCATCGTGTCGGTTTCCCGCTTTGCCGGCCCGCCGCACTTGGGACAGGTGGTGTTGACAAAAGCCTCGTGGTACTTGAGGGGCGATTCGCCGGTGGGTTTAAATTCGGCGTCCGGGGGCAGTAGGACCGGCAGGTCCTTTTCGGGAACGGGCACGATGCCGCAGTTATCGCAGTAAATTATGGGTATAGGGGTGCCCCAGTAGCGCTGGCGGGAAATCAGCCAGTCGCGGAGCCGGTAGGCCACCGTCCGCTTGCCAAGGCCGTGCTGCTCGATATATTCGGCAACGGCCTCCTTACCCCGCTCGCTGGGCAGCCCGTCGAAGGGTCCGGAGTTGACCATGATGCCGGGGTCGACGTAGGCCTCGGCCAGTTCCCCGCCCTGCCACCCCGGCGGGGCGATGACCACCTTGATGGGCAGGCCGAACTTCTTGGCGAAGTCGAAGTCCCGCTGGTCGTGGGCCGGAACGCCCATGACGGCGCCGGTGCCGTACGTGAGTAGCACGTAGTCCCCGATGAAGATGGGAACCCGCTCGCCGGAGAGGGGGTTGCGGCAGTAGGCGCCGATGAAGACCCCCGTCTTTTCCCGCTCGGTGGAGAGCCGCTCGATCTCGGTCTCCCGACGGGTCTGCTCGATGTAGGCTTCCACCTCCGGCCACCGGTCAGGGGTGGTGAGCTTGGGGACGAGGGGGTGCTCCGGCGCCAGGACCATAAAGGTCACCCCGTAGATGGTGTCGGGCCGGGTGGTGAAGACCCGAATCACCTCCGGGTACCCCTCGACGGGGAAGGCCACCTCGACCCCTTCGTTGCGGCCGATCCAGTTTTTCTGCATCAGGATGGTCTTTTCCGGCCAGTCGATGACCTTGGAGAAGTCCAGAAGCTCTTCGGCGTACTTGGTTATCCGGAAGAACCACTGCTCCAAGTCCCGCTTGATAACCGGGGTGCCGCACCGTTCGCACAGGCCGTCGATGACCTGCTCGTTGGCCAGAACCGTCTGGTCCTTGGGGCACCAGTTGACGGGAGCCAGGGCCCGGTAGGCCAGACCGGCCTCGTAGAACTTCAGGAAGAACCACTGATTCCATTTGTAGTATTCGGGCAGGCAGGTGACCACCTCCCGGGACCAGTCGTGGGCCGGGCCCATGGACCTCAGCTGCCGGCGCATGTTCTCGACGTTGCGCATGGTCCAGGTGTGGGGATGGATGCCGTAGCGGATGGCGGCGTTCTCAGCCGGCAGGCCGAAGGCGTCGAAGCCCATCGGGTACATGACGTTATAGCCCTGCATCCGGCGGAAGCGGGCGTGGGCATCCGATGGGGCCATCGCGTACCAGTGGCCGATGTGCAGGTCGCCGGAGGTGTAAGGGAACATGGTGAGCATGTAGAACTTCGGCTTCGACGGGTCTTCCGTCGCCCGGTAGATGCCGTCTTCTTCCCAGCGCTTCTGCCACTTAGGTTCGATTTCTTGAGGCCGGTATTTTTCGACCATCAGGCACACCTCCGTGTGAAATTTTAAAGCTCCCGTCCCTCGGGACGGGAGCTTTCGTTGGGTTCGACTCCCGCGGTACCACCCGAGTTGACGCCGACCGGCTCCGGATCGGCGCCCCCTCAGCCGCGCTAACGGGCGGACCCGGCCGGACCTACTGGCCCCCGTTCGGGGCGTTCGGACCGGCGGCTCAGGGGCGAGTTCAGGGGCCTGCTCCGCCGGGCTTTCACCGGCCCCGGCTCGCTGAGGGAGCGCCGGCCTCCCTACTACTCCCCGTCGACGCCGCTGGGGTCTTGGAATTTCCGTCTAACGGATTATCACACCGGCCCAACGCTGTCAAGGCGTGCCGGCTCGGGCCACGGCTTTCTTATCCCCCTCGCCGCAGCTGGTCTTCTGGAAGGGCAAAGGGCCGTCCGGCCCTGCGGCCCGACTAATTGCCTGGTGGCGCCTCCTACCAGTCAGGCCGGCAGGAGAGCTGCAGAGCCCCGGAAGCCGGCTGGGTCCGGCCAACTGAACCGGCGGGTCTGTTATAATATCTTTCTGGCGAGGAGAGGTCGCCTAGTCCGGTTTAGGGCGCCCGCCTGGAGAGCGGGTAGGGAGTTACCCTCCCTCGTGGGTTCAAATCCCACCCTCTCCGCCGCAACGTGTGGGGCCGCGTCGGCCGACGCGGCCCCAAGGCTTTACTGGATGCGGCCCTTTTCAGTAAGCCTCGCCTTCCCGCTCCCGGCGCAGCCGCTCCCGCAGCTCCTGCTCAACCCGCTCGGCCTCGGCCCGGGCCTGCTCGGCCGCCTCCCGAAGGGTTGCCCGGGCGGATTCGACCGCCTCTTCGGCCGTCGCCCGGGCCCGCTGGCTGAGGTCTCCCATTCGGCCGCGCAGCTCCGCAGTGCGGGCCTTAAGCTGCTCCCGGGTTGCCGAGCCCGGTTGGGGCGCGAAAATAACTCCCAGGGCAAACCCGGTCAGTCCGCCAACCAGGAAGCCCAGCAGAAAGCTGGCGCCGTTACCTCGCTCTGCCATCACGCGAACCCCTCCTTAAAAGTTTGCTTACCACCACGCTGCCGCCGCGGCGGGCGCCCGCAACTATCGCCGCGGTTCGAATCACCGGCCTGATGATTCGGTCGGTGGTGAATCGAATAGTACCCCTTACGTCGGCGGCCGCGCGCTGGGCGTTGGTCAGCACATCTTCGACCTTGGGCTTCAGGCCGAGGGCGACCCGGAGAACCACCAGCCCGGCAATCAGCATAACCAGGCTCTGGATCCCCATGATGACGGCCAGGACAATGATGGCTAAGTCCCGCAGTTCGGCAAGCGTCATCCCCTCATGGCCACCTTAGTTTGACGACACAAGTATATCACAAAATCCGGCGCATCCGGCCGCCTGGCGGTTTGGCAAGGGGAATCAGGATCCGCTAACCTAGATTAGCGCAAAACCGTGGGTGCTTCTGGGGGACTGCCATGCCCGGACCGTTGGCCGGCATAAAGGTCGTCGAGTTCTCCCAAATTATTGCCGGGCCCTTTGCCGGGATGCTCCTGGCGGATATGGGCGCCGATGTCATAAAAATCGAGCCCCCGCACGGGGAGCCCTGGCGCCTCAACATGCAGTTCGTGCCCGGCGAGAGCCGCACCTTCATCTCCCTCAACCGGGGGAAGCGGAGCCTGCCCCTCGACCTGACAAAACCCGAGGCCACCGAAATCGTCGACCGGCTGGTGGCCGATGCCGACGTGGTCATCGTCAACTACCGGCCGGACGTGTCCCGGAAGCTGAAGATCCATTACGAGCGGCTTTCGGCCATCAACCCGCGGCTGATTTACTGTGACAATACTGCCTTCGGCCGGCGGGGTCCTCACAGCCAGCGGCCCGGCTACGACATCGTGGCCCAGGCGATAACCGGCCTCATGGCCAGCGAGGGCAAAATTGTCGACGGTGTGCCGCAGTACATCGTATCCACCCCCATCGCCGACTTCGCCACCGGTTTGGCGATGGCCTGGGGCATCTGCGCCGCCCTCTACGTCCGGGAGCGGACAGGGAGGGGCCAGAAGATTGAGACCACCCTGCTGGCCAGCGCCCTGGCCGTCCAGACCTCCAGGTTCACCTGGGTCGAACTCATCGACGCCGAGCCCTACCACCAGTTCATGGCGGACCTGGAGCGGATGCGGGCCGAGGGCCGGAGCTTTGAGGAGGTCTACGCCCGCTACCTGGAGTTCCGGCCGAGGCCGCCCGGCAACATCTACTACCGGACCTACCAAACCAAGGACTCGGTGATCGCGGTGGGGTGCCTGAGCGACCCCCTGCGCAAGCGGCTACTGGAGGTGCTGGGCCTCCACGACATCCGCTTCGACCCGGGCTACGACCCCCAGAGCCCTGAGGCCATTGAGTTCGGCAAAGAACTTACTAAGAAAGCCGAAGCCATTTTCCGCCGGCGGACCACCGCCGAGTGGCTCCGGATCCTGGACGAGGCTGGGATCCCGGCCGGGCCCGTCCGCTTCACCGAGGAGCTTTTCGAGGACGAGCAGGTGCTGGCCAACAACCTGGTGGTGGAGCTCCAGCACTCCGTTGTCGGCCGGGTGAAGATGGTGGGGCCCATTATCAGCATGAGTGAAACGCCCCTGGAGGCCCGGTCGGCCTCGCCGGCCCTGGGCGAACACACCGACGAGATCCTGGCCGCCCTGGGTTATTCCCCCGACCAGGTGGCCGACCTTAAAAGGCGGGGCGTAACCCGCTAGGGCGGCCGGAGCATCGGCCTGAAACGGGCTCTCCTCAGCCTCCTGCTGCTGGCCCTGGCCGCCGGTCCGGGGTCCCCCGGGACCGGGGCGACCTTGACGGCACGCCCGCCCCTGGCCCTTTCGCCCGACGGGGCCTGGCTGGCATTTACGGCCCCGGATTACCGCCTCGGCCTGCACTCCCTGACGACAGGAGCCGTTCGGATCGTCTCGGTGGGGGATCTCTCCGGCCTGAGCTGGTCGCCGGAGTCGCGGCGGCTGGCGGTGGTGGGGCAGGGGGGCCGCCGAATCTGGGAGGTGGACGTGACCGGGGGCGAGGCCCCCCTGCCCATGCCCCCCGGCGGGCAGTGGGTTGGGTTCCCGGAGTACCTGCCGGACGGGGACCTGGTCCTGGTGAAGGCAGGTGAGGACGGCCGGTTCAGGCTGGTCAGGTTCCGCCGGCCGACGGCCACCTGGCAGACCCTCTTCGAAGCCAGGCTACCCCTGGCCGGACCCCGGGCCTCCCCCGACGGCCGGGCGCTGGCCTTTCTGATGGGAACGCCGGGGGCCACCGAGCTGTGGCTGGTCGACCTCGAGACGGGCGCCGCCCTTCGGGCGGCGGCCCCGGCCGAGAACCCGGTCTGGTCCCCCGACTCGGCGGTCCTGGCCTTCGAAAGGCCGGACCCAGCCGGTGGGACCCGGCAGGTGGCGACCGTTGACCTCAGGACCGGGTCGGTGGAACCGCTGGGCCCGGGTGGCTTCCCCCATTGGTTTCGCGACCGGCTTTTCTGGGTAACGTCGGACGGCGAAATATTTGCCCGTTCCCCCGCGGCCCCGGCCGTTCGGCTGGCCCAGACGGGCGTATCGGCCGTGCGGTTTGCCGCCTGGAGCGACGCCGGCGCCCTGGTCCTGTACCACCAGGGCGGCCTCAGCCTCTTCGAAGTGGCCCGGCGGAGGCTTGTGGAAATCGGGCGGTCCAGCCCTGCCCCGGTGGTTGGGGTTGCCGGGCCGGTAGGTCTGCAGGGAGCCTTCGGGATCCCTTCCACCGGCTACGTAACGGACGTCTTCCGGCCGGGCCATCCCGGTCTGGATATTGCCAAGCCTTTAAGCGTTCCGGAGAGCCAGGCCCCCATCGTGGCCGCCTACCCGGGTCGGGTGGTCTGGGCGGGGGATGCCTGGAGCGGCCCCTATGGGGGTTACGGCAACCTGATCGTGGTCGACCACGGGGTAGTGGGGGGCGTACAGGTGTCTACTTATTACGCCCACTGGCGCGTCAGCTACGTCCGGGTAGGGGAACAGGTGGGAGCGGGGCGGCGGCTGGCCGACCAGAGCGATTACGGCTGGACCACCGGCGTCCACCTCCATTTTGAGGTCCGGGAAGGGGGAACTTTAGGCGCCTGGCGGCCCTACTTTAACGGGACCCCCGTGGACCCGACGGGACCCCGCTACTTGAACCGAAACCTAAGGGTCGGAGATTTTGTGGAGGCGTCGGGTGCGGGCTGGGCCTACCGGATGCTCATCCCGGTGGTCCGTCGGTGACAGGTCGGCCCCAGGTTATAATCTGAGGGTTGTGTGGGCGCGATGGCCGAAGAACACACCCGCTTTCCCGAAGACCCCCGCCGGATTGTTGTAAAGGTGGGAACCAACGTCCTTACCGCCGGCACCAGCCGCCTCAACCTGGCGGTGATGGCCCAGCTGGTGGCGCAGGTGGCCGCCCTCCACCGGGAGGGGCGCCGGCTCATCGTGGTGACTTCCGGGGCCATTGCCGCCGGCCGGCAGCGGCTGGGGGTCAAGCGGGACCGCCGAGATATCCCCTTCCGGCAGGTGATGGCGGCGGTGGGCCAGAGCCGCCTGATGTACGCCTACGACCTGCTCTTTGGCTGGCACGACATCATCATCGCCCAGACCCTTCTTACCCGGGCCGACTTGGCCGACCGGGGCCGCTACCTGAACGCCCGGAACACCCTGCTGGCCCTGCTCGACCTGGGGGTTGTGCCCATCGTCAACGAAAACGACGTGGTGGCCGTGGACGAGATCCGGGAGACCCGCTTCGGCGATAACGATACCCTCTCGGCTCTGGTGGCCAACCTGGTGGACGCCGACCTGCTGGTAATCCTGACGGACATCGCCGGGCTGTATACGGCCGATCCTAGGCGGTGTCCCGATGCCCGGCTTATCCCGGTGGTGGAGCGCATCGACGAGCGGATCGAAGCCGTCGCCGGGGGGGTGGGGTCGGAGCGGGGCACCGGGGGCATGGCCACCAAGGTGCAGGCGGCTAAACTAGCTACCGCCGGGGGCACCGCCGTGGTGATTGCCGACGGTCGGGAGCCGGATATTCTCCTGCGGGTGGCGGCCGGGGAGCCGGTGGGCACCCGCTTTCTGCCGGCCGGAACCCGGCTGGAGAGCCGCAAGCGCTGGATGCTGAGCGGCCTCTCCACCCGGGGCGAGGTGGTGGTGGACGCCGGGGCGGTAGAGGCCCTCCGCCACCGGGGCAAGAGTCTGCTGCCGGCCGGCATCCAGGAGGTGCGGGGGGATTTCGACCGGGGCGACGTGGTCAACCTGGTCGGCCCCGACGGGGAGGTTATCGGCTGCGGCATCGTTAACTATTCGGCCGCGGACCTCTGTAAAATCAAAGGCGTGAGGTCGGAGAAGATCAGTCAGATCCTCGGCTATGCCTTCGGGGCCGAGGTCGTGCACCGCAACAACCTGGTGCTGCTGTGAGCCGGTCAGGAGGCTGAAAAATGGCAACAACGGTGGAACCCCTCGAAGCGATGGGGCGGGCAGCCCGGGCGGCCGCCCGGAAGCTGGCCCACTTAAACACCGAGGTGAAGAACCGGGCCCTCTACCGGGTGGCCGAAGCCCTGGTCCGGGAGCAGGATGCTATTCTGGCGGCCAATGCCGACGACCTGGCCGCCGGCCGGGCGGCGGGACTTTCGGAGGCCCTTCTGGACCGGCTGCTCCTTAATCCAGAGCGGATCCGGTCCCTGGCCGGGGATGTCCGGGCGGTGGCCGCCCTGCCGGACCCGGTGGGGGAAATCTTCGACATGCGCACCCTGCCCAATGGCCTCAAGGTGGGCAAGAAGCGGGTGCCCCTCGGGGTCATCGGGGCCATCTACGAGAGCCGGCCCAACGTGACGGTGGACATCGCCTGCCTCTGCCTGAAGTCGGGCAACGCCTGCATCCTGCGCGGCGGCCGGGAGGCCCTCAACACCAATCGGGCCCTCGCCAGCCTGCTCGTCCAGGAGTTCACCGCCGCCGGGGTCCCCGAAGGGGCGGTGCAGTTCGTGGACGACCCCGGCCGGGCCCTGGTGGGGCAGATGCTCCGGATGCGGGACTACATCGACCTGCTGGTGCCCCGGGGTGGGGCGGAGTTCATCCGGTACGTGGCTGAGAACGCCACCATGCCGGTGGTCACCGGCGGCATCGGCGTCTGCCACACCTATGTGGACGAGGCGGCCGACCTGGAAAAGGCGGTCCGCATCGTCTACAATGCCAAGGTGCGCCGGCCCTCCATCTGCAACGCCTTAGATACCCTGCTCGTCCACCGGTCCATCGCCCCGGCCTTTCTGCCCCTCATTGCCCGGGAGTGGCTCCGGGCCGGGGTGGAGATGCGGTGCGACGAGACGAGTCTGGGCATCCTGCGGGCGGCCGGCTTTGAGGCTGGGGTCGTTCCGGCCCAGCCGGACGACTTCGGCCGGGAGTTCCTCTCCCTGCGGGCGGCCGTCAGGGTGGTCGATTCCCTGGACGAGGCCATCGACCACATCTACCGGTACGGGTCGGGGCACTCCGAGGCCATCGTCACCGAAAATTACGGGGCAGCCATGCGCTTTCTGGACGAGGTGGACGCGGCGGCCGTCTACGTCAACGCCAGCACCCAGTTCACCGATGGGGCGCAGTTCGGCCTCGGGGCCGAGGTGGGCATCAGCACCCAGAAGTTCCACGCCCGCGGCCCCATGGGCCTCAAGGAGCTGACTTCTTACAAGTGGATAATCCTCGGCGACGGACATGTTCGGCCGTAGCCAATAAGACCCACGGAGGGTTTTTAGATGGGTGTCTACCGGTTTGAGAGGCAGATCCGGACGCTGACGTCGGAGGGGTATCAGATCAGCCGGGACGACCGCCAGATCGGGCGGGTGGACCTCCACTTCGCCTCGGACGTGGTTTACGCCACCCTGGCCGTTGAGGAGGGCCTGACCGAGGACGAGATCCTGGAGCTCATCGAGAAGATCGACGAGGACATCGTGATGACCGCCGACGTCCTGCGGGACGACTTCATCGTCACCGTCTACCAGGGCCGGGAGGTCGGGGTGTACCAGGACGACTCGTTTGCCGAGGACGAGGAGTTTGAGGAGGACGAAGAGCCCTTCAGGTAGTCCGGGGTCCGGGCCGAAAGGATCGTCAGGGCGGCCACCCCGACGGCCACGCCGAACCAGAGGGTTCCCAGCCGGATGAGGAGGGCCGCCACTGCCGCCTGGGCCGCCGAGAGGCCCACCAGCAGCTGACTGAGGCCGGTGATGCCCCCCTCGGCCACCCCCAGGCCGCCCGGGCTGAGCATCAGGCTGGAACCCAGGCTGGCCACCGAAAGGATAAAGGCGCTTTGGACCAGCAGGTCCGTTCCCCCCTCGGCCCCCAGGCCCCGGAGCACCAGGTAGAAGGCCAAGCATTCCCCCGACCAGGAAACCAGGCCGATAAGGGTCCCCAGGGCCAGGCTTTTTGGCCGGAAGAGCACGTTGGCCCCGCCGTGAAACTCCCGAACCCAGTGGGCATAGCGGCCCAGGCCCGGCAGACGCCCGACGAGCCGGGCGGCCAGCTCCCCGGCCTGCCGGTTGAGGGCGAGGCCGACCACGGCCGCCGCCAGGAGCAGCACCGCGGCGGCCAGGGGAAGGCCGAGGCCGAACTGGGCCAGCCCGGCCGCCGCCAGCAGGAGCAGGGCCAGGCCGTCGGTGAGGCGCTCGGCCACCACGATGGGTGCCGTCCGGGCGAAGGGGACGCCGGTGTAGCGTTCCAGCAGGTAGGATTTGAGCCACTCCCCGACTTTGCCGGGGGTGATCACCATGGCCAGGCCGCCAAAGAAGATAAGAAGGCTGTCGGCGAGGCGGAGGCCCCGGATGCCCAGGCGGTCGAGAAAGTAGGCCCATTTGCCGAACCGGAGCAGGTAGTTAAACAGGGTGAGACCCAGGATCGGGCCGAATAAGGCCCAGGGAAATCCGCGGACCGCCTGGCCCATCTGGTGGATGTCGGCGTAGAGGCCGAGGGCGGCGAAAACTGCCAGGCCCAGGGCAAGAGCCAGAATAAGCCGGGCTTTTAAAACGCTCAGGCTCACCTTCGGCCGTAGACGGAGACGTGTCGGCCGCTCCGGACGGTGAAAGGCTCCCGGCCCCAGCCGCCAAAACGCGCCGTGAGGCGAAGCCCGGCCAATCGGGCCATCAGGTCAAGCTCGGCCGGCCAGGCGTACCGGAGCTTTACCGGATAAAGCTTGAGGCCGGATTCGGTTATCACGATGTGCACGCTGTGGACCTGCTGATTTACCGGGTCATGGGTGGCCGCCTCCAGCACCACCCGGCCCAGCCCAACATCGTCAGCGTGGACCCGCTGGCCCCGGTCGAACCGGGCGGGGTCGGGCACAAAGGCCTCGATGACGAATGACCCATCCCCGGTGAGGTGACGGGTCACGTTTTGAAAGCACCGGACCTGGTCCTCCTGGGTTAGCAGAGCAAAGAACGTGTTGAAAACGCAGAAGATCAGCCGGAAATTCCCCTCGACCCCCACGTCGGCAAAGTTGCCTACCGTAACGGGAATGCCCTCGCCCCCGGGCTTGGTCCGCAGCCTGGCGACCATAGCCGGGGAGGCGTCGATGCCGTGCACGGGAATCCCCCGGGCGGCCAGGGGCAGGGCGACCCGGCCGGTGCCGATGCCGAGCTCCAAGGCCGGACCGGGTCCGGCGAGGCCGGCCAGGAACTCCACGGCCGCCGGTGTCTCGGCCTCAACCCACCGGCCGACCAGCTCGTCGTAGACTTCGGCGATCCGGTCGCCGTAAGTGGCCGGGCCGTACTCTTCCATCAGTAGCGCAAAAAGAGTTGACCCCAGGGGGTCTTAAGGGCCTGCCGGACCCGGGCCCGGCCGAAGCGGTTGTACCAGTAGAGGTTGAAGTAGATGTTCGAGGCCAGGTAGCTCCAGGGGGCAATAACGCTCCGGAGGAGCAGTTTTTCTAAGGGCTTGAGGGGGCCCCAGTAGATGAGCTTCTGACCCCAGCTGGCGAAGGTATCCTCATTGGCCCGGAAGTTCCAGTTTATGCCCGAGATGTCGGCGCCGACCACCTCGATCTCGGCCGGGTCGCCGCACCCCAGCCCCAGCTCGTGGGCCAGCCGGATGAACTTTATGCTCAGGGGGTCAAAGCCCATCAGCCGGGCGGCGGTGGCATCCAGGGCCACCAGGTCGCCGCTGGCCAGGATAACGTTCTTGACGTGGAACCTCATGGCCCGGGGGCCCGGCCCCTCCCCGGCGAAGGTCCCGTCCATCACCGCAAAGAGGCCCGGGTGGATCTCCTGCTGGATCATCAGCAGGTCCACCAGGGTCTCATGGATGACGGAGTGGGTGTAGTGGCGCCGCTCATTGAGAAGGCCGCCGAAGGCGTTTTTCATCGCCCCGGTCATGGTGGTGAAGACGTGGGTCTTAAGGGTCGGCAACTGAATGATGTTCTTGCCGATGAGGATTTCGGGGATGTGCACCCCTTCGGGGTATACCTGGTCCAGGACGAGGAAAGGCCGGCGGGGGGTGAACTTGACCCAGCGGACGTCCGGGTCCTGTAAATGGACGGTCGTCAGGCCGTACCGGTCCTGAACGACCCGGTGCTTGTTGTTGACCTCGCCCACGCGGGCGTCCACCACCACCGTGCTGTTGTGGGCGGCGATGAGCTCCCGGTACCCCGCCTGCTGAAGGGTACGGATAACCCCTTCCAGCTGCCAGGGGGTGGTGGAGCAGGCCGGGTAAAAATGCTGCCAGGAGACGTTGACCTTGAGGACGGTGGGAACGTCCTTGGGCAGGAAGCCTTCGAAGTCGGCCAGCTCCATGAGCCGCCGGTAGTCGTCCAGGACCCTCTCGGGGCTGGTGAAGAGGACGGCCACCTTCGCCTTGACTCGGCGACGGGTAGGCTGCTGGGTCTCCGGCTTGGCCTGGGTCATCGTCCGCTCCCTAAAATTAAAGCCTGTCTCGCCTATTTTAACACGGGACCCAGGGCTCCCGGCCGCCCGGCAGGTCCGGGTTATTAGGGCTGGACTTCGGTGGGGAGGAAGCGGTGCCGGCGGGTGAGGGCATCCCGTCGGGCCATGGCCCGGCGGGCCGCTGTGGCGACATCCTCGGGCGTCAGGCCGAACTTGCGCATGAGCTCCTCGGGCTTGCCCGACTCGCCATAGCGGTCCCGGATGCCCACAAATTCCACCGGGACCGGGACGGTCTCGGCCACCACCTGGGCCACCGCCGCCCCCAGGGCCCCCTGAATCAGGTGCTCTTCGGCGGTTACGATGGCCCCGGTCTCTCCGGCGGCGGCCACAATGGCCTCCCGGTCGATGGGCTTTACGGTGGCCATGGCCAGCACCCGGGCCGAGACCCCCTCCCGGGCGAGAATTTCGGCGGCTTCCAGGGCCACCGACACCATGATGCCGTTGGCGATGAGGGTTACGTCGTTGCCGGGGCGGAGGAGGGCGGCCCGGCCCAGCTCAAACCGGTAGCTTTCATCGAAGACCACCGGGAACCGGGGCCGGCCCGTCCGAATGTAAAAGGGCCCGTAAGTGCGGGCGGCCACCTCCACCACCTGGGCAGTTTCGACTTCGTCGGCGGGCACCACCACCGTGAAGCCGGGCAGGGCGCACATGAGGGCCACGTCCTCGATGGCCTGGGCCGACGCCCCGTCTTCCCCGACGGTGATCCCCCCGTGGCTGGCGACGATCTTGACGTTGAGGTGGGGCTGGGCAATGGAGACGCGAATCTGGTCGTAGCAGCGGCTGGTGCCGAAGACGGCGAAGGTGCTCACAAACACCGTTTTCCCGCAGAGGGCGAGGCCGGCGGCCACCCCCATCATGTTCTGCTCGGAGATGCCCAGCTCGAAAAAGCGCTCGGGGAACCGCTCCCGGAACAGGTAAACGTAGGTGGACTTGGCCAGGTCACCGCTGACCACAACGATTTCCGGGTAGATGGCGCCCAGCTCGGCCAGCTTGCGGCCGTAGGCCTCCCGGGTAGCCATTCCCAGTCGGAACCTCACGGTCCCTCCTCGGCCAGCTCGGCCAGGGCCCGCTCCAGCTCGTCGGGGCGGGGGGCCCGGCCGTGGAACTCGGGGTTGTGCTCCATGAAGCTGACGCCCTTGCCCTTGACCGTTCGGGCGATGACCACCGCCGGCCGGGTCCGGACAGCCCGGGCGGCGTCCAGGGCCCGGGCCAGCTCGGCCAGGTCGTGGCCGTCCACCTCCAGAACCCGCCAGCCGAAGGCGGCCCACTTCGCCGGCAGGGGCTCCAGGTTAAGGGTTCGGGCGACGAAGTCGTCGTTCTGGATGCCGTTGGCGTCCACAATGGCCGTGAGGTTGTCCAGCCGGTAGTGGGCGGCGGCCAGGGCGGCCTCCCACACCTGCCCCTCATCCAGCTCGCCGTCCCCCAGCAGCACGTAGACCCGGTAGTCCAGACCGTCCAGCCGGCCCGCCAAGGCCATGCCCACCCCCACCGAGAAGCCCTGGCCCAGGGAGCCCGAGGAGGCTTCGACCCCGATGTCCAGGTTGTAAGAGACATGGCCCTGGAGGGGGCTGCCCAGCTTTCGAAGGGTAAGCAGCAGCTCGGGCGGAAAGTAACCCGCCTCGGCCAGAACGGCGTAGAGGGCGGGGGCGGCGTGCCCCTTGCTTAGGATAAACCGGTCCCGCAACGGCCAGCGCGGGTTCGTCGGGTCGTGGCGCATGATGCCGAAATAGAGGGTTGTCAGGATCTCGACGGCCGACAGCGACCCGCCCGGATGGCCCGACCCGGCCGCTGCCGTCATCCTGAGGATGTGCCGCCGAACCTGCCGGCAGATAGCGGCCAGCCTGGCCTGGGTCTCAGGGGCGAGGAGCTCGGCCAGGGACCGTCGGGGAAAAGGCCCGGTGGTGGGCGGGGAAACAAAGACGGCAGGTAAGGACAGTGGTGGCGTTGGGCCTTCTTGGGCCATCTCCCCGGCTTAGATTATACCCAAGTCTGCACGGCCACGACCAGGCACCCCTCCGGAGCGTTCCAGAACCAACCCCCAGCCGGCAATTAGGCCGCCATCAGGGGCGCACAGCCGTGCACCCCGACATGAGTGCTGGCGATTATCTGCTAGTAGTAAAACTGCGAATAGCCGGACAGCCCCGGAAGACACCAGGAAAGTCCGGCCGGGCCGGATGGTAAAAAATGATAAGATTTTAGTTGCGGGCCCCGGAAACGCCCTGACGCCGACCCGAACAGGTCCAGGATTGTGGGAACTTTTGCTGTCCGGGTAACCAAAGACTACCTGGTCTTCTGCGCCGCCCACTTTATCACCTTCGGTGGCGAGTGCGAAACCCTTCACGGCCACAACTACCGGGTGACGGTTATACTGGAGGGGCGGACGGACGAGAACCATTACGTGTTTGACTTCGTCACCCTCAAACGGCTGGCCAGGGCGGAGTGCGACCGGCTGGACCACCGCCTGCTCTTGCCCACCGAGAACGAGCACCTGGAGGTTAAGGCGGCGGACGGCTCGGTCTTTGTCCGGTTCAAAGAAAAGCTTTATCAATTTCCGGAGGCTGATGTGGTTCTGCTGCCGGTACCCAACACCACGGCCGAGATGCTGGCCCGGTATCTGGCCGGGCGGCTCCGTTCCCATCCCCTCATCGCCCAGGCATCGAACCTGGAAGTCCTGGAGGTGGAGGTGGAGGAGTCCTTCGGGCAGTCGGCCCGGTACCGGGTCGAGCTTGGCCGGCGGGGCGCCTGATGAGAAGGCATCGGGTCTATCTGGGACTGGGAAGCAACCTGGGCGACCGGGAGTTCAACCTGCTTCAGGCTATCGAGCAGCTCAGGCTCCTGGGGGATGTGGTTAAGGTCTCGCGGCCGTATGAGACCGACCCGGTGGGCTACGTCGACCAGCCGGAGTTTCTCAATGCGGCCCTCCTGCTGGAGACGGACCTGGATCCCTGGACACTGCTGGGCCGGCTGAAGGCGGTGGAGGCCGACCTGGGCCGGGTGGAAACCGTCCGCTTCGGTCCCCGAACCATCGACCTGGACATCCTCATCTTTGACGACCTGGTCCTCTCGGACCCTGAGCTCACCATTCCCCACCCCCGCCTGACGGAGCGGGCCTTCGTGCTCGTGCCCCTCGCCGAAATAGCGCCTGACCTGGTGGTTCCGGGCGTCGGCCTGACCGTCCGGGAGCTGGCCGGGCGGGTGGACGGGGCCGGGGTGCGGCCGGCCCGCTGGGAGCTAAAAGGGCTCCTCGGCCGGGACCTCCAGGCCGAGGAGCCCGAGGTTCCCCTTCCCCTGAGCTGGGTCGGGGTGGGCGACCTGGAGAGGCTGGTACCCTTCGATACCCCCGTCGGCCGGGTCTACTGCCCGGTGCGGGCCTGGCTGGGGGTGAGCCTGGGGGCGGGGCGGCGGGGAATCCACGCCTCCCGCTTCGGGCAGGCGCTGGACGACGCCCTGAAGGGGGCCGGTGAACGGAGCCCCGCAACCCTTGCGGCCAGGCTGGCCGGCGAGGTTGCCCGCCGCCAGGGAGCCGAGGCCGGTTACGCCCGGCTCACCGTCCGCTATCCCCTGTCGCCGGCCGGGGCCTTCGGCACGGTGACGGCCGAGGCCCGGTTCCGGGCCGGGCGGTGCCGGGCCGGCCTCGGGGTGGAAGTGGTCGGGATGACGGTCTGCCCCTGCGGCCTGGAGCTGGTGGGCCGGTACTCCCGGCGCCGCCTCGAGGCGGCCGGGTCGCCCGCTGACCTTCTCGACCTCCTCCCCCTGGCCAGCCACGCCCAGCGGGGGCGGCTCAGCCTCTTTGTGGGGGCCGAAACGTTGCCGTCCCCTGAAGCGCTTGCCGACCTGGCCCAGGCTGCCCTGAGCGCCGAGACGGCCGACACATTGAAGCGGCCGGAGGAGCTTCTGGCCATCCTCAAAGGCCACCGTCGGCCCCGCTTCGCCGAGGACGTGGTCCGCGACCTCCTGGCCCGGGTCGGCCGGGAGCTGGCCCACCTGCCGGATTCGGCCTATGTGGAGGCCCGGCTCACCAACGAGGAGTCCATCCACCCCCATGACATCACGGTGGTGTGGACCGGCACGATGGGGGCGTTGCGGGGTGGGGCCTGGCGGCCCATCACCCGGGAGGCCTGGTTGGACGGGATCACCGATGTTTGAGTGGGGCGTCCGGACCTACGTGATGGGCATAATCAACATGACCCCGGACTCCTTTGCCGGGGACGGGATGGGGACTGACCTGGAAGCGGCCCTGCGCCGGGCCCAGGAGATGGTGGCCGCCGGCGCCGACCTGCTGGATGTGGGGGGTGAGTCAACCCGGCCGGGGGCGGAACCGGTCCCGGCCGGGGAGGAGATGCGGCGGGTGCTGCCGGCCATCGAATGCCTTGCCCGGAATCTGGACTGCCCCATCTCGGTGGATACCTATAAGGCGGAGGTAGCCGAGGCCGCCGTTCGGGCCGGGGCCAAGATGATCAACGACGTCTGGGGCCTGCGGATGGACCCCCGCATCGCCGAGGTTGCCGCCCGAACCGGCGCCTACCTGGTCATAACCCACAACAGCCGCCCCGCCCCGACGGCGGCCTGGGATTACGCCCCGGTCGAGGGCGGGCTTATGGACCGCATCGTCGGCGGGCTGCGCCAGGCCATCAACCTGGCGGTTAAGGCCGGGGTTCCCCCGGAGCGGATCATCGTCGACCCCGGCCTGGGCTTTGGCAAGAGCTGGCAGGAAAACCTGCTCATCCTGCGCGACCTGGGCCGGCTCCGGGTGCTGGGGCGACCGGTCCTCATCGGCCCGTCCCGCAAAAGCTTCATCGGCCGGGTGCTGGGGGTGGAGGTCCAGGAGCGGCTGGAGGGCACCGCCGCCGCCGTGGCCATCGGCATCGCCAACGGGGCCGACCTGGTCCGGGTCCACGATGTCGGCCCGATGGTGCGGGTCGCCCGGATGGCCGACGCCGTCGTCCGCTGGCGGCTGGAAGGTTAGGTTCACTCCGCCAGCCACACGTCCACCAGGTCGTGATTAATGTAGTGGCTCGGGGTGATCTTCCAGTTCTTAAGCTTGGCCCAGTGGACGATGATCCGGTGCTGCCACAGGCTTATCATGTGGTAGGCCATCTCCCCCAGAACCCGCCTTTCGAACTCCCAGACCAGTTGCTTGCGCTTTTCGGGGTCCAGCTCCCGGCTCTGGCGGTCGTAAAGCTCGTCCAGCGTCCGGTCCCGGTACCGGCCGTAGTTTACCGGGCTACGGTCGGAGGAGAGAAAGCCGATGAGGAGCAGGTCGGGGTCGTCAAAATACTCGGCGATGAAGTAGTTGGTGACGTCGAAGTTGCCGGTGCGCAGGTCCTGGGTCCAGGGGCCCGTCTCCAGAAGCTGATGCTGAACCT
Organism: Dehalococcoidia bacterium; assembly: GCA_042408785.1. Lineage (GTDB taxonomy): Bacteria > Chloroflexota > Dehalococcoidia > JAUQQI01 > JAUQQI01 > JAUQQI01. The sequence continues at coordinate 25,402 of JBHOQU010000134.1, forward strand.
GAAGACCCACCTGCCGCCACTGGTCGATGGCGTATACGCCGAAAGTCGGGTACGGCTCGATGTTGCGGCTCTTCAGCACGAAAGAAAACCCCTCGGGCACCCCGGCCTCCCGCAGCAGCCTGCGGGCCTCCTCCCGGCTTTTGTTTATGTCCCGCCAGTAGCCAGGTATCTTTTCCAGTTCAGAGTCGGGCATGGCAAAGGGCCCGCCCGGCCGCATTAAACCCCCGACCCACTTGAACCAGCTGAAGCGGGACAGGTAGTCGGCGCCGCCCCAGCGGTCGATGGCCAGGGTGAGGGCCCGCCTCACCCGCGGGTCGTCAAAGGGCTTCCGCTCGCTGTTTATCACCAGGGTGATGGTTCCGATCCAGGAGCTCTCCTGGACCACCACCTTGTCCCCCAGGGCCCGGACCAGGTCATCCCGTTCGGTGGGGAAGACGGTCCGAAAGTTTACAAGGACCTGGCCGCTCCGGATGGCGGCCACCATGGCCGCCCGGTCGGTCATGAAGACGGCCCTAAACCCGTCCAGGTAAGGCCGCCCCTTGATAAAGTAGTCTTCGTTCTTTTTGCCCACCACGTGGGAGCCGGGAACATACTCGACGAACTTAAAAGCCCCGGTCCCCAGCACGTTCTTCTCGTACCAGCGGGGGTCCTTCTCGATGATTTCGGCTTTATAAATCCAGTTCCAG
>JBHOQU010000135.1:0-3466 GCA_042408785.1 Dehalococcoidia bacterium
GCCGAACTGGCCGAAAGACAAGCCCAAACCGAAGCCCGCCTGGCCGAACTGGTCCGGGTTATTACCGAGCTAATCCAGAGGCTCGGTCGGCTGGAGGAGTGGCAACAGGGTGAGCAAGGTCGCCGGGAGGGGGAGCGCTACGAGGCTCAGGTGGTCCGCAGGCTCTGGGCATACCTGGGGCGGGGCTGGGGTGGCCACCCCGGCGAACCTGAGGTCCGGGCCCGATTGGGCGAGCTTCTCGCCGACCTTGAAATCGACCCCCAGGCCGACCCGTCCCTGGCAGACGCCGTCTGGTTCAGGGGAACAGAGGCGGCCGTCGTTGAAGCCTCGATCAATGTGGCGGCCGAAGACGTTTTGCGGGCCAAAGCCCGGGCCCAGACCCTTACACGTGTAGGATATAAGTCTCTGGGGGTGGTTATCGGCCGGGGGTGGGGTCCAGGCGCCAGGGAACTGGCCGAGGCCGAGGGGGTAGCCTGGTATATTGAGGGGGAAGGCCCCGCTGAGACCTTAAAAGCGTTCCGAAGGTCCGAGCCTGAAGGCTCTTAAAGCAGCTCCCGGCTGCAACGGCGTCCTGTCCGGGGTTTGAGGCCGCTGCAAGCGGCTCGGCAGGCCTTGACAGCCGGACCTGACCGGAAATCCCCGGAAAGGGCGTTGATTTTAGCCGGGGGACTGCGCGGGCCGGACCTCCAGGATGCGGTCCAGTCGGAAGAGGCGCTCGTCCTGGCGGCTGGTGCAGAAGGCCCGCAGCCCTAAAAACCGCCGCCCCCCATACTCGAACTCACCCAGCTCCCGGGGCCAGACCACCCGCCGGCTCTTCTCCCCACCGGACTTTAAATACAAGATCTCCAGGGCCGAGCCGGCCCGGATCGCCCCCTCAATGAGCCGACGCCGCTCGGCCAGGGGCAGGGCCTCCTCGGCCTGCCGGTAATGAAGCCCCACCAGAAAGTCAGCGATCCGGTAATCCACCCAGATGTGTTTTTTCTGAATGGGCCGCTTCAGGACAATACCCTCCAGGGTCCGGCACCGGCTCAGGGCCACGTAAACCTGGCCGGGCGCAAAAGCCCCCCGACCGATGTCAATCACCACCCGGTCAAAGGTCTTTCCCTGGCTCTTGTGGATGGTCACCGCCCAGGCAAGGGTTAAGGGAATCTGGGTGTACCGGCCGATGACCCTCGATTGGAGCCGGCCTTCCTGGACATAAAACTCATAGAGTTCCCAGGTGTAGGGGGTAACCTCGACGACGTCCCCGTCCTGGAGCTCCACGGCCACGAGCCCTTCGTTCCGCCGGCCCGGGACCACCCGCACCACCCGGCCGAGGGTGCCGTTGACCCACCGGCCCCGGGGGTCGTTGTTTACCAGCATCACCTGGGCCCCGACCTTAAGCTCCAGCAGGAGGGGGGCGGGGGCATGGTCCTCCCCGAAGTCCCCCTCAAGGTAGCCTTCGAAGGTGTAAAGCCGGCCCCGGAGCCTGGCCAGCTGCCGCTGGTTGGTGGCCTCGGCCAGGCTGTTGGTGGCGGTGAGCTGGACGTAAAAGTCGGCCGGACCCGGCTCAAAATCAGGAATGCACCGGCTGTTGAGCAGCGCCAGGTCGGACTCGGTAACCGACCCGCTCCGGATGGCGTTGAGAAGGTCCAAAAAGCGGTCGTCGGTCTGGCGGTAGACCTTTTCGAGCTCGACCAGGGTGATGTTAAGCTGGCGAAAAACCTGGGAGCTATAAAAATATGGGGTCTCGTACAGGGACTCAATGGCCGGCCGCTCCCGTCGGGTGACCACCGGGGGGAGCTGGTAAAGGTCGCCAAAGAAGGCCATGCGGACCCCGCCGAAGGGGCGGCCGCGGGCGCGGCGGCTGAGCCGGAGGAACTGGTCCACGCAGTCGAGGAGGTCGGCCCTTACCATGGAAATCTCGTCGATGACCAGCATCTCCAGCTCCCGGTAGAGCCGCTCCTTACCGGGGGGCGAAATCAGCTGGGAAATCTCCTGGGGGGTGATGTTCGGCTTAAAGCCGAAGAAGGAATGGATGGTCTGACCGCCGATGTTCACCGCCGCAACGCCGGTGGGGGCCAGGACCACCGCCTGCCGGGCCGTCTGCTGCATAAAGTAGCGCAGGAGGGTGGACTTGCCGGTGCCGGCCCGGCCGGTAATGAGGAGGTGCTGGCGGCCGTTTTCCAGAAGGTCGAGGGCCCGCCGAAACTCGGGGTTAAACTCGATCTGCTGTTCGGGCATGCTTAGCTGATTATACGCCGGTGGCGGCACCGCCGGCGTCGGGTGAGCAGGCCCACAAAGAAAGTCTGCCGCCCAAACTTGAGCCCACAAGAACAGACCGACCCGGGTTCCGCCTGGGATAATTCAAATCGGCCGGCAACAATTCAGTTGGTTATTACTACAGTGTACCAAGATGGCCGGCCGGGCCGGAGACTGGCTTAAGCAGGCCAGGCGAGACCTGGAACACGCCCGCCGCGCCCTGGAAGACGGCGATTACGAGTGGGCCTGCTTTGCGGCCCGGCAGGCCGCGGCGAAGGCGGTCGGCCTGGGCGCCGAGGCCCGGGGCCATGCGGTTTCCGGTCTGCTGGAGCGGCTGCCGCCGGGTTATCAGCCCGCCCCCGAGCTGGAGGCGGCGGCCAAGGAGCTGGACAAGCATTACATCCCGGCCAGGTATCCGAACTCTTATCCCGAAGGCGCACCGTTCGAGTACTATACGGCGGCCGAAGCCGAACGGGCCGTTGAGTATGCCGAACGAATCCTCCGATTCTGTGAAGATAACCTGGTTCGACCGTGAGGCCACGCCGGGCAGGCTTCGCAAGGCCGTCCGGAAACTGGCCGAGCTTTACCCTGAGGTTGAGGCCGTCATCCTGTTCGGGTTCATCGCCAGGGGAGATTGCGTGCCCGGGAGTGATGCCGACCTGCTGATTATTCTGAAAGAATCGGATTTGCCGTTTCTGAAGCGTATTCCTAAATACCTCCCGCCAGGTTGTGAGATTGATGTGGATGTTTTCCCTTACACAAAAGCGGAAATTGATAAGATGTTAAGGCGAGGTAACAATTTTATCCGAGAGGCCCTCGCCGAGGGAATCAGCATTTTTGTAAGGGGCAATTTGACCGAGGCGAACCTTAAGGGGCGGGGATAATTTGCGGCCTTTTCCAAAATGGCTCCGACTTTATCCGGCCGGTCAACGGCCGTTATTCGGGCCGGACCGTCAAAGCCGCAACCCCGCGGTGGGCGGTGGAGGACTTGAACCTCCGGCCTCCACTTTGTAAGAGTGGCGCTCTAACCGGCTGAGCTAACCGCCCCCCAGGGTCAAAAAAGGGGCCGGGCAAGCCGGCCGCAGGGGCGCGCCAGGCGGGGCTCGAACCCACGACCTCAGCCTCCGCAGGGCTGCGCTCTATCCAGCTGAGCTACTGGCGCGCGGTGGGCGGTGGAGGACTTGAACCTCCGACCTCGTCGGTGTGAACGACGCGCTCTAACCAG
>JBHOQU010000137.1:0-4809 GCA_042408785.1 Dehalococcoidia bacterium
AGGAGGGTGGTTTTGCCCGAGCCGTTGGGCCCGATAATGGCGCAGAGCTCGCCGGGCTCGAATTCGGCCGAGAAGCCGTCGACCGCGAGGAGCCCCCCGAACCGCTTGGTGACCTGCCGGAGGGTTAGCCGGGCCAAAAGGGTCCTCTCTGGGGTCGGTATAAATCTCAGCTTGAACTTATCAGTTGCCCGGCCCCCGCGTCAACATCGGCAAAACGCTCCGTGCCCGGTTTGCGGGCTATATACTGACGCTGGCAACTGACAGCCAATCTTGTTGTTGGGAAGCACAGCCGTGCGTCTGCACCGAACGGTTGATTGACGCCCTGGGGGTGCTTACAAAGGCTTCGGCGGCCGGAACCGGGAATCGTTGGTTGGGCCCGGGGCGTTCCGGGCCGGCGGAACCACGGGGCGATGCCACCTCGAAACGCAGCAACAGCTGCTGTTCCGGCGCAACCGGGTCATTGGAGCGGACGATAACAAGTAGGTCCTTCATCCCCACCATCGGCCTCTGAAAGCGAACGGTGATTTGACCTGACCCCCGGGTTCGACGGTCGCCGGACCGGCGACCACATCCACCCCTCAGACTCACCCGCCGGGGCTTGCCGGAAGGACCTCTACGCCCTTTATCTCCAGCGGCCGGTCACCCGTATTGGAGAAACCGAAAACGAATTCCGTCTCCCGGTCGGCCAAGACGACACCGAGGTTTCGCTCGGTCTCCCAGAGGGTCAGCCGGGGGCCGGCGGCCGGCCAGACGCGTCCGCAGGCGGCAAGGGCCGCCAGCACCCACACCACCCCGACCGTGACTAAAACGTAACGGGGCACGGCTGAAATCACCTTCCCGGCATCAGAGCAACCAGTAGGTGAGGCTGTCGTTGACCCCGACCAGCAGGAAGGTCACCCCTGCCGCCGGTCGGAGCCAGGCGTCGACCCGCCGCGCCCCCGTCAGGTAGCCCTTCGTCGCCCCAACCCCCGCCGTCAGGAGCGCGGCCAGGCCCAGCCAGGCCCAGTAGCGGCAGCGTCGTGCCCACGGCGAAGAGACCGGGGTAGACGATTCCGAGCGGCGAGCTCAGCGCGAGCGGGATGGTCAGCCCGAAGAACAGCAGGAACAGCGTCGGGCAGAAGGCGAAAGAAAACGCGACCCCCAGCAGAAACGCCCCGCCCGCCCCGGACCCGCTTCGTCCCTCAAGACGGCCGGCCAGACCTTGTCCAAAGGCAAATGGCAACCGCATGAGGCCGAGCAGGTGCAGCCCAAGGAGGATCATCCCCGGCCCAAGGGCCTTTCTAGCCGCCACAATGACCGGAATGGAGCCCTGGGCCGCCAGCTCCCGCCCGGCCAAGACAACGGTCAGCCCGAGCAACATGTACATGAGGGCTTTGCCCAGAATATAGGCGGCCGCGTTGAGGGCCACCGCCCCCGGCGCGCCGGCCCGCCGGGCAACGTAAGCCAGCGCGGCGGCGTTGGTCGTCAGCTGGCAGGGGGCGGCGCCCCCAATCAGGCCGAAGAGCAGGGCGCTGAGCAGGGACAGCCCAAGGGCATCGGCCAGCCCCCTCAGCGGCTGGGCGACGGCCAGGTAGAGGCCGCTCAAGACCTGATACCAGACGAGCGCCAGCTCCCGCGGGTCCATCATATCAGATGGGCCCGAGCCCACAGGCCATCGGCAAGGCTTCGGCAACCAGGCTTAAAACCTGCCACACCGCGGGCAGGCCCGCACTTACTAGGGGCAGCCCCACGGCCGAAGCCGCCCAGCTGGTGGGGGGAGGCGGACCGTCACTCAACAGCCGCCGGAGCCGGATTTCAAGGAGGCGGCCGGGGTCGCCTTCACCCAGCAGGGAGACGCCTCGGCCGAGCGGCGGCCCTAAAGCCCAGACCCAAACCTTGCCCAATGCGCCGGCCAGCGCCTGGGGCCGCCCCGTTAGCCTCACCGCCAGGGCATCCGCCGCCAGTTCCTCGTCCCGGGCCAGCACCCTGAAGGCATACCAGCCCGACGGAATGTAAAAAACGGCGTCACGTAGCAGACGGCCTAACCCCAGCACAAACTGACTGTGCCGGGCCAGGTGGGCAACCTCGTGGGCCAAGACGGCCTCCAGCTCGGGACCGTCCAGGTTCAAGAGCATCCACCGGGAAAGAATAACCGCAGGCCGCCGGATGCCCCCGGAAGCCGCCAGCGGCCTCTCAACTTCCAGTACCCGCACGACCGGAACCCTGCTAGCCAGGGCCCGGGCCAGGGCTTCGACCCGGCCGCCAATACGCCGGTCATCCAGGACCGGACAGGCCCCGAGCATCCGCTCGGCCAGAATGAGACGCCTGCCGGAAGCAACGAGACTAACAGCCAGGCTACCGACCATCAGCCCAAACCAGCCCCCAACCACGGCCAGGTCGGGTCCGGTCAGCGGGGCGCACTCGGCCCACAGGAACGGGATCAGGTGAAAAGACGTCAGGCCAAGGATGACGGGCGGCAGGCCGAGAACTGCCAGGGCCGACCACCGTCGGGTGCCGGGTGGCAGAACCCGGAGGGTCAGGGCCCCCATTACCCCAACCCCGAGGGCCAGGGCCAACCCGGCGGAGAGAAAGAGGGCGTGGGTCACGCTCGGCCTTCCCGGGCCCGGCGTTCCAACTGTTCCAGAAGCTCCGCCAGCCGGGCCTGAAGGGTCGGGTCGGTTATTGTTTCAAGCCGGCGGCGGGCTGCGCCGGCAAAGTTTACCAGGAGCCGCTCCAGGGCGGCCCCCACGAAGTGGTCGATGAATTCCTCCCGGCTAAGGGCCGGCCGGTAAAAATAGGCGGGCTCGGCCTTTTCGGCCACGAGCAGGCCCTTCCGGGCCAGCCGGGCCATGGTGCTCATCACCGTGGTGTAGGCCAGCCGCCGGCGGCCGGAGAGGGCCTCGTAGACTTCCCGGACGGTAACGGCCGTGCCGAGGGGCCGGGCCCAGATAAGCTCCATCACCTCGGCCTCCAGGTCCCCCAGGACGGCCCGAATGCCCGGCCGGTCCAGCCTGAGATTCACGATATTGGGCCCTTCCACCGGACTCAGCCCCCCCAGCTGAGGCCGCCGTCCCGGCTCCGGTAGAGCCGGCCCTGTCGCGGACCGGCCGCCTCGATGGCCAGAATCACGTTCGGGTCGGCCGGATGGACCGCCACCACGACGGCGTTGCGGCCCGGGAATGGCAGACGACGCCAGCTTTCACCCCGGTCGTCGCTCCGGTAAAGGCCGTCGTCGGTCCCGGCATACACGGTACCGGGAGCCTTTGGGTCAACGGCCACCGCCATCACCCTGGGACCGGGCAGGCCGTTATTCGCCGGGTGCCAGCTCCGGCCCCCATCCTGGCTCTTTAAAACCCCCTGACCCATGCTGCCCGCAAAAAGAACCTCGGGCCGGCCTCCGGCCGCGGCCAGGGTCATCACATCTTGAGGCAGGGCCGTGCTCAGCAGGGTCCAGGTCCGGCCGCCGTCGGCGCTTACGAAGAGGCCGTGGCCGACCACAAAGGCGTAGAGCCGGTTCGGGTCTTCCGGGCTGAGGGCAAAGCCGTGGATGTCGTCATAGGGCAGGTTATGCCGGACCTGCTGCCAGGTCGCACCCCGGTCGTGGCTGACCATAAAGATGTTGTGGCCGGCAACGTAGATCCGTCCGGGCTCGGCCGGGTGGATGGCCAGGGCCATCGCGTCAAAATTGGGCCGGGCCACCATCGGCCGCCAGGTGCGGCCGCCGTCGTCGCTGCGCATCACCCCGTTGTGGTGGCCGAAAAAGACCACCTCGGGATTGTCAGGGACGAAGGCCAGGGAATGAAAGTCGGCCGTCTCCAGCATGGCCAGGGCGGGTGAATCCGAACCGGGCCGGAAAAGCCGCGGGCCGGCCAGACCCAAAAGCCCGATGAGGCCGACCCCGACCACGAGCAAGCCAAGGGGGTTTAACCGGCCCTTTTTCACGGCCTTCATCGTCCTTGGGGCGGACACTGGGCCCGGGTAACCTGCGCCTGGTAGCGGCGCTGGTCCTCGGTCCACCAGGTCTTGATAAAGGCCAAAATGGCGTCGATATCCCCATCCGAAAGGGTATCTTTAAAGGCGGGCATCTTCGGGGCGTCGGGTGGGGCCATCATCCGGCGCATCATGGCCGTCATCTCGTCGCTGCCGTTTTTGACGATTTCTTTAAGCTGACAGTCGGGGTGGTGCCAGGTGTGGCCCTTGGCGTTGTGGCGAGGCGGGTAATCCATCATCGACCCGCCGGTGGGCCCGCCGTGGCAGCCGAGACAGTACTGGGTATAGAGCTGTTCGCCCCGGCGGAGGTCTGGGGTCGGGGGCTGGGTGCCGACCAGGGCCCCGCAGGCGGGGAGCAGCCCCAGGACCACGAAAAGGCCCAGCCTTTTTAGGCCGCCGAGGCCGAGCACGGCCGACTTTATTACCGCCATTAGTACTATCGGTGATAGTATAACCGGCCCGGCGGAGTGCGTCAAGGGCGGGTTGTGTGGGCCCACGGCCGTGGGCCCCGAAAAACCCGCGCAGCCGGGCTTGCGGTCCGGCGCCGGGCCGCCCCCATTCGGGAGATACCCACGATATGGAATTAGTTAGATCACTAAGTGTGCTTAAAGACGGCACGACATGAAAAATTAGATTTTGAAACGCGGCCCGGACCGTGGGAATTTGACTTCGGCCGGTGGATCTGTCTATACTTGGAACAAGAGTTTACAAACTCGGTTTTCAAAAAACTGATACTGGAGGTAGTCCCCGATGCCACGTGGTCGCTTGCCGAAGGGAAAGAAGGCCCAAACGGTTCGGCCCATCCGGTCGGTTCTGCGCACCCTGGAACTTCTTAAGGCC
>JBHOQU010000003.1:0-10570 GCA_042408785.1 Dehalococcoidia bacterium
CGGCCGCCACTGGAAGATGGCCTTCTGGAAGGCCTGGACCACAAAGCCGTTCCAGACAAAGCGCCTTGAGACCGGGTAGCCCACCGCCTGAACCCCACCCAGCCGCCGAAACTCGCTCCAGAAGGGGGCCACCTGGTCGTCCCGGACGGCGTAGCCGCCCGAGGGGTTGCTGCCCCGGGTCTGGGTGAAGAAGTGGCCACCGGGAATATCCCAGTCTTCGGCGGCCTGTGCCACCCTGGACCCCTGGGGCCCGAAGGCCGGCAGGATGGGCAGGATCAGGCCCAAGATCAGGCTTAACAACGCAAGTCCTAGGCGCACGGTCAAACCCCTCCTCTCAAGCTTGCTGAACGGATTTTACGGGCCTCATCTCGCACCGTTTGACCGGCGGGGGTGCCGGCCTGCTGGCCGCCTGCCCGGTCCGGGCTAGCGGGCGGGCATCTCCCCCAGTACCACCTCGACCTGGAAGGTTCGGCCGGAGCGGAGCACGGTGAGGGTCACCCGTTCGCCCACCCGGGCCTGGGCAAGGGCATCCACCAGGGCGTAGCGGCTGTCCAGGCGGCGGCCGTTGACCTCCAGGATAAGGTCCCGTTCCCGGAGGCCGGCCCGCTCGGCGGGACTGCCGGGGAGGACCGCCGGCTGGTTGGCATCCTGGCAGTATACATACGCCCCATAGTCTACCGGGAGCTGGAACTGGTTGGCAAGTTCACCGGTCACCATAAAGTAGCAGATCCCCAGCCAGGGCCGGCGGACGCGGCCCTCTTCCACGGCGGAGCGCATGATGGGCTTGGCCATGTTGATGGGAATGGCGAAGCCGATATTCTGCGCCTCCCCGGCCACCACCGTGTTGATACCGACCACCTGGCCCAGGGAGTTTACCAGGGGTCCGCCACTGTTGCCCTGGTTGATGGCGGCGTCGGTCTGAATGAGGTCCCGGAGCTGAACCAGGCCCCGGCCCGGACGCTGGACCTGGACGGTCCGGCCCAGGGCACTTATCACCCCGCTGGTGACGCTGTTCTGGAAGGTGCCCAGGGGACTGCCGATGGCCACCACCAGCTGACCCACCCGGAGCTGGCTCGAGTCGCCGATCTCGGCGGCCGGAAGCTCGGCGCCGGCGTCAACCTTGACGATGGCCAGGTCCGACTGCTCGAAGGGGTCGATGCCGATGAGGCGGCCGGGGAAACGGCGGCCGTCGGCCAGGGTTATGGTGAGCTGGCGGGCGTTTTCGACCACGTGGCGGTTGGTAAGGATAAACCCCTCGGGGTCGAAGATTACCCCGGAGCCCACCTCGGTGCTCAGCCGAAAGAGGCTTCGGCCGGTCGAGGCTGAGGTCTCGATGGTCACCACCGCCGGGCCGGCCTTCTCCGCCGCCCGGATTACGGCCGACTCTTCCGTGAGGGTTACCTGAGTCTGCACGGGCGGCTGAGCCGGACCTGCCGGCTGGGCGACGGGGCGCTCCAGCCGGGCGATGAGCAGGCTGGCCACCGTCCCGGCAAACCCGCCGGCGATGCCCCCGAAAACTAAGCTTAAAATCACGGCCGTTGCCACGGGCCACAACCCTGGCCGCACCCGAGACCACCTCCCAGCCAGGTATCCGGCGGATAGATTCTAGCCCGCCCGGGCGAGTTTGGCAAACTCCGGCTCGACTTCCGGGCGGCTGTTCGGCCCGGCCGCTTTGTGGTATAACTCGGCGAATGCCTTTGGGGCAGCTGGCATGACCGAGTACGGCGGCGGGCCGGACCCGGCGGTCCTGGTTTATTTAGACTTCGAAACCACGGGCCTCGACCCCTTCGGGGGCGACCGCATTTGCGAGGTCGGACTGGTTCGGGTCCGCAACGGGCAGGTGGAGGCCGAGTTTTCGAGCCTGGTCAACCCGGGGCGGCGGATATCCCCAGGGGCGGCGGCTGTAAACGGGTTGACCGACCGGATGCTGGTCGGTGCCCCCCGCTTCGGGGAGCTTTTGCCCAGACTGCTTGAGCTCATCGCTGGGGCCGTCCTCGTGGGCCATAACGCCCCCTTTGACTTAAACTTTCTGGCCGCCGAGCTCGGTCGGCTTGGGGTCCCCTACCCTGGTAACCCGGCCCTGGATACCCTCAAGCTGGTCCGCCGCTACTACCGGTTTCCGTCCAACAGCCTCCGGGCGGTCGCCCAGCAGTTGGGCCTCGGGTTCCAGCATCCCCACCGGGCCCTAACCGACGCCTACACCACGAAGGCGGTGCTGGAGCGGCTGGTTTTTGACCTGACGGGCTCGGCGGAAATAGACCCCAACTGGGTCTTCCTTTTGCAGGGCGGGCCGGTTTACCCGGAGACGCGGCCTGTAGTCTGCCTGCCCCCCGACCTGGAGGAGGCGGTGCGGCTCCGCCGCCGCCTGGTGGTCCACTATGTCGACGGTCGGGGAGCGCCCACCAGCCGGCTCATCGAACCCCTGGATGTCTTCGCCCAGGGCGGCGCGGTCTACCTCGTGGCCTTCTGCCACCTGCGGGGGGAGTCTCGGACCTTCCGCTTAGACCGGATTGTAAGTTACCAGCCGGCCTAATCAGGCCCGAAGCTCTGTGTTAAAATCACCTGGGCAAAGCTTCAGATGCAGTCGCTGGCAGACACCCACCTGCACCTCTTCGACCCACAGTTCCGGGAAGACCTGGGGGCGGTCCTGGCCCGTGCCCGCCAGGCGGGGGTGGGTATTTTTATAAGTGCGGCCCTGGACCTGGACACCGCCCGGGAGAACCTGGGGATTGCGGCCGCCGAGCCCGGGGTTTTCGCCGCCGTAGGCTTCCACCCCAGCAGTGCCGGCCGGCTGGACGCCAACGCCCTGGCCGCCCTTGCCGACCTGGCGGGCCGGCCGAAGGTGGTCGCCATCGGGGAGGTCGGCCTCGATTTTTACCGGATGCACTTCCCGCCGGAGGTCCAGGAGCGGGCGTTTATCGCCCAGCTAGAGCTGGCCGCGGAGGTGGACCTGCCGGCGGTGGTCCACACCCGGGAGGCCTGGCCCCGGATGCTGGAGCTGCTCCGGACCCAGCGCCGGCGATTGGGGCCGCGCCTGCGCGGGGTGCTCCACGCCTTCAGCGGGGACCTGGCCGCGGCTGAGGAGGCGGGAAGCCTCGGATTCTACATCGGCGTCGGCGGGGCCCTGACCTACCCGAAGAACGACCGGCTCCGGGAGGTGGTGGCCCGGCTTCCCCGGGACTGGGTGGTGGTGGAGACCGACGCCCCCTACCTTCCGCCCCAGCCGTGGCGGGGCCGGCGGAACGAGCCGGCCTACCTGGTCGAGGTGGTCAGGGTTCTGGCCGGCCTCTGGTCGGCACCGGTGGAGGTGGTTATCGAGCAGACGACGGCCAACGCCTGCCGGCTTTTCGCCCTCGAAAGGGTTGCCGTTGACCCGGATTTGCCGGGGGGCACCTTAAATTGACCGGACTCGAGGAGATCCACACTGCCGTTGCCGACGGCCTCGCCCTGGTGGAGGAGACCCTCAAGGCGGTGGCCCGGGTGGACTACCCCCTGCTGGCCCAGCTGGTGGCCCACGTGCTAAGGCCCGGCGGCAAGCGGATTCGCCCCAGCATTACCCTGCTGGCCGGAAAACTTTTCGACTACCGGCTGGACAAGCTGGTGCCCATGGCCGCGGCGATGGAGCTTCTGCACACCGCCACCCTGGTCCACGACGACGTCCTGGACCGCTCCGAGGTTCGGCGGGGCCAGCCGACGATAAACAGCGTGGCCAGCGCCGGAACTGCCGTGCTGGTGGGTGATTATCTTTTTGCCAAGTCGGCTGACCTTGTGGCCAGCACCGAAAACCTGCGGGCCATGACCCTCTTTGCCCGGACGCTGATGGTGATCTGCACTGGGGAGCTGCGCCAGGCCTTCGGTGCCAAGGACCCCACCAGCCGCCGGGAGGATTATTTTAAATGGGTGGAGGGCAAGACGGCCGCCCTTTTTGCGACGGCGGCCGAGTCCGGGGGGATCCTGAGCGGGGCGCCGGAACCGGCTCTTGACGCCCTGCGTGCTTACGGATACAATCTGGGTATGGCTTTCCAGGTGGTGGATGACATCCTTGACTTTAGCGCCAGCCAGGAACAGCTGGGTAAGCCCGCCCGCAACGACCTGCTTCAGGGGGTTCTTACCCTGCCCACGATTCTTTACCTGGAACGGTACCCCGGAGATGGACGCCTGCGTCGCGTCCTCGAGGGGCGGGCGACCCCGACCGAGGTGGACGAGCTGGCTGAAGAGATCCGGTCCAGCGGCGTGCTGGCCGATGCGTACACGGTGGCCGAGCAGTTTGCCGGGGCCGCCCGGGCTGCCCTGGAAAGCTTACCCGACCAGCCCGCCCGGCAGACGCTGGCATCCCTCATTGAGTTCACGATCCGCCGGTCTAGCTAATCCGGCCGCTGCCACGGGGTTGGGCTCAGATAACCGGATGGGAGGAATCGGTGTATCCGGATGTACCGGACCTCTACCGCCTGCACGTTTTCCTTGCGGTGGTTGAGACCGGGAGCATTCGTGGGGCTGCGGGGCGGCTACATTTAAGCCAGGCGGCCGTTTACCAGCAAATCCGGGCGCTCGAGCGCGGCCTCGGCTTTAAGCTCTTCTACCGGCAGGGGGGGCGGCGAGTCCCCACCGCCGCAGCCGAGGCCCTCGTCGGTCCAACCCGGGAGCTCCTGGCCCACGCCGAACGCTACCACACCCACCTGGAAGCCCTGCGGGGCCGGGTTGGCGGGGTCCTTAAGGTTGGGGTCGGGGTCATCTCGGCCGAGGTCTTTTTACCCCGGGTTCTGACCGGCTTCCGGGGCCAGTCCCCGAACCTCTGTCCCCAGCTGGTGACCGGGGACGCGTCGACCCTGGCCAACATGCTGAATCGGGGCGAGCTGGACCTGGCCTTCCTGGGCCAGCAACTGGGCGGACGGCAGCTGGACCTGGACCTGCTCTTCCAGGAGGAGCTGGTGGCGGTCGTTGCCGACCGGCACCCCTGGGCCAAACGCCGCCGGCTGGAGGCTGCGCACCTCCGGGAGACCCGCCTGGTCCTGCCCGGCCCGGGCCTGGGGACCCGCCTGGCCCTGGAGGCGGCCCTCCACCGGCGGGGACTGGGGCTTTCGGCCGACCAGGTCTGGCTGGAAACCGGCAGCCTGCAGGCGGCCGTCGCCAGTCTGACCGTCGAGCCGGTGGCGGCCATCCTCCCGGCCTCGGCGGCGCGCGAGCTTAAGGGCCAGTTTAAGGTGCTGCGGTTCAGCGACCTGACCGTGCGTCAGCCGGTTTTCCTCGGCCGGAGCCGCATCGTGCCCCTCTCGCCCCTGGCCGCCCGGTTTTACGAGTTTCTAACGGGCCCCGACGGTCAGCGGCTCCTGCCGGCCCCAACCCCCGAAACTGACTGAGGCCCCTTAACGGCGGCGGAAAACCCAGACCAGGACGACCCCGGCCACAAAGCCCCCGATGTGGGCAAAGTAGGCCACGCCCCCGGTCTGCTGCGTCGGCACGCCCAGCGAGGCGATTCCGGCAAAGAACTGAATAACGGCCCAGAGGCCGATCACCAGCAGGGCCGGCACCCGGCCCAGGGTAAAGAAGGGGCCGATGAAGAGCAAGGTTCGAATTCGGGCCTGGGGAAACATCACCATGTAGGCCCCCAGCACGCCGGCAATGGCCCCGCTGGCCCCGATACTGGGAACCCGGGACAGGGGGTCCGAGAGGACCTGAGCCAGGCTGGCCATTACCCCGCACAGCAGGTAAAAAATCAAATACCCGGTGTGGCCCATCGCGTCCTCGACGTTATCCCCGAAGATCCACAGGTGGAGCATGTTGCCGGCGATGTGCAGCAGGCCCCCGTGGATGAACATCGCGGTCAGGAGGGTGAGCCAGACCGGCCCCGGCGCCGGGGGAGGCAGGTCCCGGCCGGTGACGATCTCGAAGGGCACAACCCCAAAGGCCGAAACGAAGGCCTCAAGGCGGGCCGGGGGCAGGCTGACCTCGTAGAAAAAGACCAGGATGTTGATGGCGATAAGGGCCAGGTTGATGAGGGGAAAGACCTTCTTTCGGCGGACGTCCTCGTCGGAGATGGGAATCATCGGGTGAGCCCCTGACGCTCCAGCTCGGCGGCCGCCTCGGCCCAGCGGTCCTGGGCCGCCTGGGTGGCCACCCAGGCGGCCAGCTCGGCCATACCCACCTCGAAGGTCACCTCAGGCTCGAAACCCAGGAGCCGGCGGGCCCTGGTAATGTCGGCGTAGCAGTGGCGGATGTCCCCGGCCCGGTAGCGCCCGGCAATTTCGGCCTTCAAGGGCCGGCCCAGGGCCTGGGCCAGGGTCGCGGCCACCTCCAGGACCGAGACGGGCCGCCCCGTCCCCACATTTACGGCTTCGTAATCGGCCCCGTCCCGCTCCAGGGCAAGCCGGCAGGCCCTGACCACGTCCCGAACGTGGACGAAATCCCGGGTCTGGCGGCCGTCCTCGTAGACGACCGGGGGGCGGCCGTTAAGGAGGCGGGCCGAAAAGATGGCCGCAACCCCCGTATAGGGGTTGCTCAGGGCCTGGCGAGGCCCGTAAACGTTGAAAAACCTCAAGGCTACAGTGGGTATCCGGTAGGCCCGGCCCACCGTGAGGGCCAGCTCCTCCTGGTCCCGCTTGGTTACGGCGTAAACCGACGCGGGCCTTAATGGCTTGTCCTCGGGGGTGGGGCGAGGCTCCAGAACGGCGGCGCAGGCGGGACACCGCACCTCCCAGTCCCGGGCCGCGAGCTGGGCTTCCGTCCGGCCCGGGGGGTAGACCGGGCCGCAGTTGGGGCAGGCGTAGACCCCCTCGCCGTAGACGGACATGGAGCTGGCCACCACCAGCTTGCTTATCCGGTCCCGCCACCGGACAAGCTTTTCCAAAAGGACCGCCGTGCCCAGGGTGTTGGTCCGGACGTAGCGGGCGACCTCGTACATGGACTGGCCGACCCCCACCAGGGCGGCCAGGTGCACCACCGCGTCGACCTCCGGTAGCAGCCGGTCAAGCACATCGGGTTCGGCGGCCAGGTTGGCCCAGACGGCCCGGGCCTTTGGATTGAGGTACGGGGGTGGGGTGCGGCTAGGGCCGTGGACCTGGGGCTCGAGGGCGTCGAGGACCGTCACCTCGTAGCCGGCGGCCACCAGCTCGTCGACCAGGTGGGAGCCGATAAAGCCGGCCCCGCCGGTAATGAGCACCCGCGTTCCCACCCCCGGTTCAGCCTCCGGCCGAAAGCTGGCGCAGGCCGTCGAGGAAGGCGGCAGATTTCAGGTCCCGCTCCAGGAGGAACCTCAGATAGTCCCGGAGCAGAAGTTCCAGCTCCCGCATCAGGCCGGGCTGGACCCGGAGGCGGGCGACCTGGTCGTAGGCCGGCGCCGACTGGATGAACCGCAGGACCTTAAGGGCGGCGACGCTTACCGGGCGGTTCCGGCCCCCGCAGTCGGGGCAGAGGACCCCCCCGCTGGCCGGGGAGAAATAGTTGGTGGTGGGCTTAAGCTGCCGGCCGCACTCCACGCAGCGGTAGAGCTCCGGGCGGAAGCCCGCCGCATCCAGGAGGCGGAGCTCGAAGTAGCGGCGGACCAGGTCGGGGTCCTGGTCTAGGTCGAGAAGTTTCAGGCCCTCCACCAGGTGGCGGTAGAGGCTGGGATTCGGCTGCTGGGGCTCGGTGAACCGGTCCACCAGCTCGGCCAGGTAGAAACCCGCGGCCGTCCGCCCCAGGTCGGCGCGCAGGTTGGGGAAAAGGTCTAAAGCCTCGGCCTGGGTGATGACGTCCAGCTGACGGCCCTGGGCCAAAAGAAGCCTGGCCCGGGTGAGGGGTTCTAAGTGGCCGGCCCGGCGGCTGGTGATCCGGCGGACGCCCTTGGCGATGGTTTCAACCTTGCCCCGGCCCGGGGTAAAGATGACGACAACCCGGTCGGCCTCGCCGAAGTCCAGCCGGCGCAGGATAACCCCTTCGGTGTGGTAGACGCGGAAGCGATTCATCGATTCGGGGACTTCAGTTTAGGGGCCGCCGGCCGTCGAGGGCCTCGACCATTGTTCGCTCGTCGGCGTAGTCGAGCTCGCCGCCGGAGGGGAGGCCCCGGGCCAGCCGGCTCACCTTCACGCCGAGGGGGGCGAGCAGCTTGAAGATATAGCTGGCCGTCGTATCCCCTTCCAGGTTGGGGTTTGTGGCCAGGATGACCTCCCGAACCGGGTGCCGCTGAACCCGCTCGAGGAGCTCGGCGATCTTGAGGTTTTCCGGCAGAACACCGTTAAGGGGGGATATGACCCCGTGAAGGACGTGGTAAAGGCCCCGGTATTTGCCCGTCCGCTCCAGGGCCAGGACGTGCAGGGGCTCCTCCATCACGCAGATGACCGAGCGGTCCCGGTCCGGCGAGCGACAGATGGGGCAGAGGTCGTCTTCGGAGATGTTGAAGCACTCGGCGCAGAACCGCACCCGGGTCTTCACGTCCAGAAGGGCCTGGGCCAGGCTCCGGACCTCGGCCTCGGGCTGGCGGAGGATGTAGTAAGTCAGCCGCTGGGCGGTTTTGGGCCCGATACCGGGCAGCTTTTCCAGCTCGGCAATGAGCCGGCTAACCGGCTCGGCGATGGGAACAGTACTCAGGTCCACTTAAAATCCCAGCCCCGGAATTTTTAAATTCCCCGTTACGGCCCCGAGGCGCTCCGCCGCCAGGGCCTGGGCCTTCGCAATGGCCTGGTTTACGGCGGCCAGAATCAGGTCTTCCAGGCCCTCAACGTCGTTCGGGTCTACGACTTCGGGGTCTATCTTTATAGATTTTACCGTGAGGTCGCCGGTTATCACGACCCGCACCGCCCCGCCCCCGGCGGTGGCCTCAAGCTCTTCCTGGGCCAACTGCTCCTGGGCCTTTTTCAGCCGCTCCTGAAGCTTTAGGGCTTCTTGCTGGGCCTTTTTAAGCAGCTTCGGGTCAAACATAACTTCCCCCTACTTTATGTCCAAAACCTCACCGCCGAACTCCTCCTCCAGGAACCGGACCACCGGGTCGGCCCTGGCCCGCTCCAGCCTGGCGGTTCGGTCCTCGGTCCGGAGGTCGAATCCAAGCTCGTAGCGGCGGCCGGTGAGCTTGCGGACCGCCTGGTCCAGGACCCGCCGGTTGACGGGGTCGGCGGCCTTATCCCGGAAGAGCCGGTTCGAAAAGACAAACACCAGCCGCTCGCCGTCAAGCTCGACCCCCTCGCACCAGTCCAGGAGGCCCGCAACCTTCCTGCCGTCCCCACCCCGACTTCGGAGGGCCTCGGCGAGGCGGCCTTTGAAGTCGGCCGGAAGGTTGCCCCCCGTCAACGCTGGGGCCTCCGGCATCTTCACCGGCTCCGCCGGCTGCGCGGTCTCCTCAGGCACCGGGACGGGTCCGTTGCCAACGGGGCGGACGGCGACCGGGGCTGCTTCGGTTCGGGCCGGAACCGTAAAAAGCCGGCCGGCCTCAACGATGGCCAGTTCCAGGGGCAGGGGCCAGCCGGGGTCGGTCCCGAAGTTAACGGCATTAAAGGTTTTGATCAGCCCCGCCAGCGTCGCCGGCTCGACGGTCCCCGCCAGGGGGCGCAGGACCTCCACGGTGACCGGGCCGGCCTCCACCTCGTCGTCCAGGCCGTAGGCCAGCAGAAGCATCGACCGCAGGTGCCCCACCACCTCCCGGTTAAACTGGCGGAGGTCGTAGCCGTCCTCCCGGACGGCATTAACCAGCCGGATGGCCCGGGGAACGTCGCCGGCAAAGAGGGCCTGAATGAGCTCCAGGGCCCGGACATCCTCAACGTGGCCCAGAAGCTCCCGGGCGGCCTCATGGTCGATTTCGGTCCCAAAATGGGCCAGCAGCTGGTCCAGCAGGTTTTCGGCATCCCGGAGGCTCCCCCCGGAGAGGTTGATGATGAGGTCCAGGGTCTTAGGGCTCAGCCGGATACCCTCGGCCCGGCAGATGGCCTCCAGCCGGGCCCGGGCCGCCGCCGGAGGTATCCGGCGGAAGAGAAACCGCTGGCACCTGGAGGCGATGGTGGCCGGCACCCGGTGGAGCTCGGTGGTGGCCAGGACGAAGATAACCTGCGGGGGCGGCTCCTCCAGGGTTTTAAGGAGGGCGTTGGCCGCCTCGTTGGTGAGCATGTGGACCTCATCGATAATGTAGACCTTGTAGCGGGCCGTAACGGGGGCCAGCCTTACGGCCTCCCGGAGGTCCCGGATGTGCTCGATCTTGCGGTTGCTGGCGGCGTCGATTTCGATGAGGTCCAGGGAGCGGCCCTCGTTCATCTCGACGCAGATGCGGCAGCGGTTGCAGGGCTCGCCCTCGGGGCTCAGCTCCAGACAGTTCACGGCCTTGGCCAGGATCCGGCCGGTGGAGGTCTTCCCGGTGCCCCTGGGTCCGGCGAACAGGTAGGCATGGTGAAGCCGGCCCGAACGGACGCTGTTGCGCAGGGTCCGGGTGACGTGGTCCTGGCCGACCACCTCGGCGAAGGTCTGTGAGCGCCAGCGGCGATAAAGGGGTTGCGACAAGACCATCCCGCACCTAAGAGGTTACAACTGCCGGCCGGCCCTGTCAATGGCCCGCAACTTCGACCTCGCCGAGGAGAACGTAAGATAAGCCGGAGCCTTCGGCGGTTGCCCGGAC
>JBHOQU010000004.1:0-38218 GCA_042408785.1 Dehalococcoidia bacterium
ATGGGGCCCTTAAGGCGGGGCATTGACGAGGCCGGCCTTGAGGCGCTGTTGCGGGCGGCGATTCAGACCAAGCCTGAAAGGCATCTGGTAAACGAGGGCATCATCCCCAACCTAAGAAGGATGATCCAGATTGGCGGCTGAGGTTTTCTCCCACCTCGACCCTTACGGCCGGGCCCGGATGGTGGACATCGGGGCCAAGCCCGAGACGGAGCGGGAGGCGGTGGCCCGGGGCCGAGTAGTGATGCGGCCGGAGACCCTGGAGCTGGTGCGCCGGGGCCAGGTGGCCAAGGGAGATGTGCTGGCCGTGGCCCAGGTTGCCGGGGTGATGGCCGCCAAACGCACGCCGGACCTCATTCCCCTCTGTCACCCCCTGCTCATTAACGCCGTGGAAATCCGGTTTAACTTTAACGACGAGCTGAGCGCCCTGGAAGTTGAGGCGGCCGTGCGGGTGAACGGCCGGACCGGGGCGGAGATGGAGGCCCTGACCGCCGTGGCGGTGGCCGCCCTCACCGTGTACGACATGTGCAAGGGCCTGGACCCGGCCATCCGGATCGAGGCGATCCGGCTGGCCCGCAAGCGGGGGGGCAAAAGCGGGGAGTTAGTTCTGGAGCCTTGAGCCCGGAAGAGCAGGCCCTGGCCCTGATCGAGGCGGCCCGGGCCGGCGACGGGCGGGCCGCGGCCCGGCTCCTGCGGCACGTGGAGGACGAGACGGAGGTGGGCCTGGCCGCCTGGCGCCGGCTATTCAAGGCGGCCGGTCAGGCGTGGGTTGTGGGTATCACCGGTCCGCCGGGGGTTGGCAAGAGCACCCTCATCTGCCGCCTCGCCCAGGCGTACCGGGAGCGGGGCCTGAGGGTTGGGGTGCTGGCGGTGGACCCGACGAGCCCCCTCACCGGCGGGGCCCTTCTAGGGGACCGGATCCGGATGCAGGAGCTGGCTTCCGACCCCGGGGTTTACATCCGGAGCCTGGCGACCCGGGGGGCGGTGGGCGGGGTGGCCCGGGCGGCCGGCCGGCTGGTATCGGTCCTAGATGCCCTCGGCTACGGGGTCATACTGCTGGAGACCGTGGGGGCCGGGCAGGATGAGGTGGAGGTGGCGGCCATCGCCGGGACCACGGTCCTGGTGCTGATGCCGGGCCAGGGGGATGAAATCCAGGCCCTTAAGGCCGGCCTGGTGGAAATCGCCGATATCATCGTCATCAATAAGGCCGACCGGGAAGGGGCCGACCAGCTGGCGGCCCAGCTCCGGTCGGTCCTCCGGCTGGGAGCCGCCCGCTCCGAAGGCGGCGACTGGACGCCCCCGATAATCAAGACCGTGGCCGCCGACGGCGCCGGCGTTGGTGAACTGCTTTCGGCCATCGAAAGGCACCGGGCTTTCCTGGTCCAGAGCGGCCGGGAGGCCGAGCGCCGGCGGGCCGCCCTGCGCAAGGCCATCTGGCGGGAGGTCGAAAGCCTGCTTGTTCGGCGGTTGAGTCGGGACCCGGCGGTCGCGGCGGAATTTGAGGGGCTGGTCCGGCGAGTTGAGGCCGGGGAGTTCGACCCCATTGCGGCGGCGGCCGTCCTGCTGGAGCGGCTGGCCGCCCCGGTTTCCGCCCGGCCGGACCCCGAGCCTTAGGCTTTACTGGGACTCAGCCACGGCTAGGGGCAGGGGCTGCTGGTCCCCCTCCCGCAGGACGTCCTTGGCGGCCCCAATGAAGGCCGTGAAGAGGGGATGGGGCCGGTTGGGCCTGGATTTAAACTCCGGGTGGAACTGGGTGCCCAGCATCCAGGGGTGGTCCCTGAGCTCGGCGATCTCCACCAGCCGGCCGTCCAGGGAGAAGCCGCTCAGCACCATCCCACCGGAGGTCAAGAGTTCCCGGTAGTCGTTATTGAATTCGTAGCGGTGGCGGTGCCGCTCGTAAACGATGGGCTCCCCGTAGGCCTCCCAGGCCCGGGTGCCCGGCACCAGGTGGCAGGGGTAAACCCCGAGCCGCATCGTCCCGCCCTTGCGGTCGACCTCCCGCTGCTCCGGTAGGAGGTCGATGACCGGGTAGCGGGTCTCCGGGTCGAATTCGGTGGAGTTGGGCTCGTCGGTCTTTAAGAGATACCGGGCAAACTCGATCACCATGGCCTGCATCCCCAGGCAGAGGCCCAGGTAGGGCACCTGGTGCTCCCGGGCGTAGCGGGCGGCCGCAATTTTGCCCTCGATTCCCCGGTAGCCGAAGCCGCCGGGCACGACGATGCCCTGAGCCCGGCCGAGGGCGGGGATGCCGTTGCCCAGGGCCACCTCCTCGGCGTCGAGCCAGAGGATCTCCACGTGGCGGTCGTGGGCCAGGGCGGCGTGGGTAAGGGCCTCCCGCACGCTTATATACGCATCCTGAAGCTCGATGTATTTGCCCACCAGGGCAACGGTGACCGAAGGCTTGGGGGCCTTGATCTTTTCGACCAGCCGCCGCCAGTCGTCCAAGTCGTTGCGCAGGGGTTTTAAGCCCAGGCGCTCGACGATGAACTCCCCGAGGCCCCATTCCTCCAGGATGAGGGGCACCTCGTAGGGGGTCTCCACCGTCAGCAGGGGCACCACCGCCTGCAGTTCCACGTCGCAGAAGAGGGCGATCTTTTCCCGAACACCGTCCGAGACCGGGTAGTCGCTGCGGCAGACGATCACATCCGGCTGGATGCCGATGGAGCGCAGTTCCTTAACGCTGTGCTGGGTGGGCTTGGTTTTTAACTCTTTGGTTGAGGAGATGTAGGGGAGGAGGGTGACGTGGATGTAAAGGACGTTGTCCCGGCCCACGTCCTTGCGCATCTGGCGGATGGCCTCCAGGAAGGGCAGGCCCTCGATATCCCCCACCGTTCCCCCCACCTCGACGATGACGACCTCGGCCCCGGTCTGACGGGGCACCCGCATGATGCGCTCTTTTATTTCGTTGGTGATGTGGGGGATCACCTGGATGGTGCCGCCCAGGAAGTCCCCCCGCCGCTCCTTGGCGATGACCGCCGAATAGACCTGGCCGGTGGTCACGTTGGAACCCCGGTTGAGGTTTACATCCAGGAAGCGTTCGTAGTGGCCGAGGTCCAGGTCGGTTTCGGCCCCGTCGTCGGTCACGAAAACCTCCCCATGCTGGTAGGGGGACATGGTGCCGGGGTCAACGTTGATATAAGGGTCGAGCTTCTGGGCCGAGACGGCAATGCCCCGGCTCTTTAAGAGACGGCCGATGGACGCGGCCGTAACCCCTTTCCCCACCGAGCTTGCAACACCACCGGTTACGAAAATAAACTTCGGCATAAATCCAGACCCCCTTCGAACCGGTACGGCAACCGTTAACTAAATTTATCGTACATAAGTTCTAGGATGTTTGCGAGTAAACCACCGTTTTATCCACCGCAGGTGGGCTAAAAAATGGCGGCCAGGAGCTGGCCCTCCCCGGTGAGCCGCCGCAGGGTGGCGGCCACCTCTCCGGCGACCGCTTCCAGGGCCCCCTCTAGCCCGGGCCACCGGCCCACTTCCCGCCAGCCCCCGGTCGGCCCCGTCGCGTCCCAGGCCCAAAGTCCCCAGACCCCCTCGGCTGGGCCGGTCAGTTGCCAGCGCCTGCGCAGGTAAAACTCGTCGAGGATAACTTCGGCCTGACGGGTAAAGCCGCCGGCGAAGCGGACCTCCGGCCAGGTTTGAAAGGTGTGCTGCCGGAGCCAGCCGTCGATAACCTGGTAGGCCTCGGCCAGCTCTAGCGGGTGGATGCTACCCGTGGGGGTCGGGAGGGGGAAGCGGGCCTCGACGGCGACCTGCTGGCCCGTCGGGCCCACCTCCAGGTCCACTTCGGCCCAGAAGTCCGCGGCATCCTCGGCCCCGGCGGCCGTGAAGATGGCCGCAAAGAAGTCGGCGGCCTGCTCCTGGTCCCGGACCTCCAGACCGGCGGCCGCAGTCAGGGCCAGAAAGCTTTGGACGATACCGTTAAAATCGGGGGACACGGGGGCCAATACCAGGGGCGATGCCCGGCGGGTCGGTGTCTGAGTTCGACCACACAAAACCAAAAGTATTATAACCCCTAATGGGGATTTTGCCACCCCGCACAGCTCAGCCGTGCCGACATCAACCCGGCCGAGCCAACCCTGGCTCATCGTAAACGCCGACGACTTCGGGGAGTCGGCCGCCGTCAACGAGGCGGTTGTGGCCGCCCACCGGGACGGCGTTGTAACCAGCGCCAGCCTGATGGTCACCGGCGCCGCCTTTGAGGGGGCCGTCGAACTGGCCCGAAGTCACCCCACCCTGAGGGTCGGACTGCACCTGGTGCTCATCGGGGGCCGCCCCTGCCTTCCGCCCGGGCGGATTCCGGAGCTGGTGGAGCCCTCCGGCCGTTTCCCCACGGACCCGGTTAAAGCCGGCCTCTGCTGGTGGCGGCGGCCGGCGGCCCGGGAGCAGCTTCGGGCCGAAATCTACGCCCAGGCCGACCGCTTTGTTAGGACCGGCCTGACCCTTGACCACCTGAACAGCCACCTCCACTTCCACGTCCACCCGACTGTATTTTCCGCCGTGCTGGAGGTGGCCGAGGCCCTGGGCGTCCGGCAGGTTCGGCTTCCGGTCGAACCGTGGTTTTCCCTGCGGGTCGACCGGTCCCGGCCGATGCGGAAGCTCGTCTATGCCCTTATATTTGGGGTGTTGGGCCGCCTCTACCGGCCCCGGCTCCAGGCCCGGGGTTTTGTGGTCCTGGACGGGGTGTTCGGCCTCTTTCAGACCGGGCGGATAGACGAAAAATACCTGCTCGACCTGCTCCGGGTGCTGCCGCCGGGCCGGTTCGAGCTCTACACCCACCCGCGGTTTGATACTCCTCAGGGGCGAGCCGAATTTGCGGCCCTGGTAAGCCCGGAGGTCCGAAAGCTTGTTGCCGAGCGGGGAATTGCCCTGACAACTTACGGTGAGCTGGCGGCCGGGCGCATCCGGCCGTCGGCGGAGACCACGTAGTCCCGCCCGGCCCAGTGGACCCGCCGGCCGGTAAAGCTTAAGGCCCAGATGCCGAAGCTGAAAAGGTCTTTAAAGGGGATAAGCCAGGCGTATTTCCAGAAGGGCCTTAGCCCAGCCAGCTCCCGGTTGATGAGATAGGCCTCGGCCAGCCGGAAGGCCAAAACCCCGCCCAGCACCTTCCGACTGGGACGGTCAAAGCCGCGGCTTAACCCCCAGGCCAAGGTCCAGACCAGGAGGTGGGTTACGACACTGAAGAACCAGCCCACCGGCTGACATACCCGGTTGGTCCGGCCCCAGCGCACCTGGTGGCGGAAGAGAAAGGCCAGGTCCATGGCCGGCAGGGTGTTTTCGACCACATAGGGCGCCAGGGCGAGCCGGAAACCCCGGGTCAGAACCCGCCGGCCGAGCTGGTAGTCGTCGGCCAGGTATTCGCCCAAGCTTCGGAAGCCACCCAGTTCGGCCAGGAGGCTGCGGCGGACGGCGAGGCTGGCCCCGAGGGCGTATTTAACCCCGAAGAGGCGGCGGGCCACCAGGACGGCGGGGACAAAGTCGACGTTTACGGCGAGGGCTTCGACGGCGGCTGCCCAGGTGGGCGCCTGGCGGCAGACGTAAAGGCAGGTGACGGCCCCGGTGTTGGGGTCCCGAAAGGGCCAGACCGTCCGAGCCAGGTAGTCAGGCCCCACCCGGATATCGTCGTCGCTTACCACAATCAGGTCTCCAGCAAGCTCTTCCTCCATCTGGATCAGCTGGTTGACCTTGGGGTTTACGGCCGGCCCCTCGGCGCAGGAGACGAGTTTCACCTCGGCCCCGGGGGCGCACGGGCCGAAGTTCGGGGGTGGGTTAAGGTTTAAAGCCGGCCCCTTAGGGCCGACGACCATCCGGAAGCCAGGGTAATCCTGCCGGCAAAAGCTTAAGAGGTTGGCGTAGATGCGGCCGTCCCAGCGGGCAACCGGCTTGAGGACCGTGACCGGCGGGGTAAATCCGGCCGGCCGGGTTTTACGGACGTGTTTGCTGAAGTTTTTAACCTCGTAAAGGGCCAGCAGGTGGTAGGCCAGGCCGATCAAAACGGCCCCGAAAAGGCCGGCTTTAAGGCTGGGAATGCGCCGGGGTTTCATCGGCGCAGGTGGCGCCGGAGGAGTTCGGCCTTTGAAATCCAGAGCCGGCCCCGCTCGGCCGCCAGCAGGTTCTTTCGACGCAGGCTCGGCGGATTGAAGGTCCAGATGAGGGCCCAGGCGTAAAGATGCTGAAAGAACCGGCCGACCCGTCCCGGAAGCCCGGCCGGCGGCGGGAGGGGTTTAAACTCGAACCCGAGGGCCTCCAGAAGCCGGTCGTAGCGGCCGAGGCCCGGCTCGGCCGGAAAGGAAACCTCGGCCCAGAGGGCAACCGCGTCGTTTAAGTCGTTATTGGCGTCAATGTACTCGGCCAGGGCCTGGAGGGACTTGCGGAGCCGGCGGTAAAACTTGAGGCCCCAGGCCAGGTCGGGACCGGCGGGGTCGATGGGCGGGATGTGCTCGTTCCAGAAGTGGAGGCCGATGCCGGGCGCCCCCTTGACCACCAGGGTGCCGTCGGCAAGGCGCACCGTCTGGGGGCTGCGCTCGCGGGCGATTCGGAGGATGCATTCGGGGTCGGCGGAAAACTCCCGGATGCCGTAGACGGTCCGCAAGAGCCTGTCGAGGCCGAGGATGACCCGGCGGGTTCCGGCCGCCAGCCAGCTCCCGAGCCGGGCCGGGAGGCCGGGCGGCTTCCGGGGAGGCATTTCGACCGGGCCCGCCAAGCTGTGGGCAACCCTTTCGCGCCGGTTTTTAACCGCGGGCATCGCCGCGCCCCACACCCAGTCTAAGCGGGCGTGGGGCGAGCGCGCCAGCGGCGGCGGGGATTTTTACTTGATGGCCACCGGGTTTACCGGGCCGCCGACGGCATTTTCCAGGGGCAGGGGCACGGCTACCACGAAGAACTCATAGACTTCGTCGGCGGCGCAGTCTTCGGCCAGCTCTTCCAGGTCGAAGATCTCGCCCACGGCCAGCCCGATCTGGGGGATCGCCACCCGGTGCCAGGGCTGGTTGACGGACCGGATCTCGTTCGGGCGGACCTCGACCCCCCAGGTGTCGCTGGCCACCGCCGCCACCTGCTTTTCGTAGAGCCAGCCCAGGGTGTCAAAGGTAAGCCCGGGCGCATCGCCGCCGGCGTAATCGCCCCAGTCGCCCCGCTCCCGGCAGAGGGCGATGTGGCCGGTCCGAATGAGCAGGATATCTCCCCGGCCCACCGCCACCCCCTCGGCCCGGGCGGTCGCATCCAGGTCGGCCGGGGTTATTCCGTAGCCGGGCTCCAGGTACTTAAGGCCCTTGGCCCGGGGCACATCGAGCAGAACCCCCCGGCCGACGAGCCGGTTGCGGTAGCTTATAATGCTGTTTTTAGCCGCCCCAAGGCTGCTTACGAGGGTGGCATCGTAGCCGTTCCACATCTTGTTGTTAAAGACGATGTGGGCCAGGGCATCCCAGTGGGTCGCGCCGTGGGTGGCCAGCAACACCACATCGTCGGCCCCGCCGATGCCCGGCGGCATGCCCGGAATGGCCCCGACCACCACGTCGGAGCCGTCCCGGAGCATGAAGTGCATCGGGTTGAATCGGCGCAGGCCGCCCCGCTGGGGGCCGCTGGGGCCGAAGGGGATGGCCAGGGAAAAGACCCGGCCCTTGCGAATGAGGCGGGCGGCGGCCACGATATCCTCGGGGCTTATGTAGTTGAGGGTGCCGGCCTCGTCATCGGGTCCCCACTTTCCCCAGTTGCAATACTTCTGGGCGGCCTCAAAAAGGCGTTCAAGCTCGGGCGTGCGGTCGGACATAACTGCCTCCTCGGTGAGGTCGTCTGGGCAATTTTAGCCGATTTGCCCGGCACGATGCCGGCCCTTGCCCGCCCTGTCGGGGCCTTCCGGTTGTGGCATTAGGGCCTGGGAGCCGGCCGGTGGCATGGATGCAAGGCCTTGTGTCCGTATGACCAAACTGGCCACTAGGGGATGACCGGAAATGCCCGGACGGGCCTGCACGGAACTCCGGTTATCCCGTTGGTGTAAGATTAACTAGGAGGATTGAAAAGTGCTGCCGTTTAACTTCGGACTGCCCGAACTTATCATCATCCTGGTGATCGTCTTGCTGATTTTTGGGGCCAGCCGGCTGCCGGCCCTCGGTTCCGGGCTTGGCCGGATGATCCGGGAATTCCGGAAGGCCAGCGAAGAAGACTCTACGCCGCCGGAGGCCGCCGGCCGCAACCAGGTTGGGCGCTGAGGCCGCACTGCACTTCGGACTTGTCTTTCCGCCGGCATCCTGGCGGGAGGCCGGCACCGTTGAGGACCTGGGCTACGACTCCATCTGGGCGGGCGAGCACCTCTTTTTTTACGGTCCCACCTACGAGGCCCTGGTTACTTTAAGCTTTTTTGCCCAGCAAACCCGCAGCATCGCCGTCGGGAGCGCCGTCGTCCTGGTGCCCCTGCGGCACCCCCTTATTCTGGCCAAGGCGGCGGCAACCCTGGACCTCCTTTCGGGCGGCCGCCTTATCCTGGGGATTGGGGTCGGGGGGGAATACCCCAGGGAGTTCGAGGCCGTCGGGGTTCCCGTGGCCGAGCGGGGCGCCCGCACCAATGAGTCCCTCCGACTGATGCGACGCCTCTGGTCGGAGGAGAACGTCACCTTTCGGGGTCGCTTCTTTGCCGTCGAGAACGCAACCCTCTGGCCCAGGCCGGCCCGGCCCGGCGGGCCGCCCATCTGGGTGGCCGGCCGCTCCGAGGCCGCCATCCGGCGGGCCGCCCGCCTGGGCGACGGCTACCTGCCGTATCTGTTCAGCCCGGAGCGCTACCGGAGCAGCCTCGACCTGCTTTACCGGGAGCTGGAGCGGCGCAGCCGGAACCCGGACCGGGTTGTAAAGGCCCTTTATCAGTTTATCTGCGTAGCCGACTCCTACGGGGAGGCCAGGGCCGAGGCCGTCGAGCGGCTCTCCCGGCAGTATAACCAGCCCTTCGACCGGGTGGTCGACCGCTACGTGGTGCTGGGAAATCCGGACGACTGCCGGCGGCGGCTGGAAGAATACGTGGCCGCCGGGGTTGAGTATTTCGTCCTGGTGCCCACCGGGCGGGCTGAGCGGTACTTTGAGCAGGTGAGGGCGGTTGCGGCCGAAATAATCCCCCGGTTCCGGCGGCCGCAGGTTAAAGCTTAAGGCGGATAAGGGGCACCACCATCTCAGCGAATTCGACGCCCCCGTGCCGGCCCAAAAGCTGGTTCGGGGTGACCCCCCAGTAAAGGGCATTATTGCCCCGGGCCACCACGATGAAGTCCCCGACCCGGTCCCAGGTGTACCCGGGCGGTTCGCCCCGCCCGAACAACCCCGCCCGGATGGCTTCCCGCCCCGGCCAGAGGACAAAGCGGTCGGGGTGTCGGCTGGCGAAGTAGCGCTGAACCTCGGCCTCGGCCCCCGGCCGGACATATAGAAAGGCCGCCCGCCCCTCCCCGGTGGGCAGGAAAGCCAGGGGGCGCATCAGCTCCGGCTCCGACCGGGCCGTAAGAATCGCCCCTTCGGGGGTGCTGACCATCCCGTGGTCGCCGGTAACCAGCACCGTCAGACCCGCCCGGGCCGGGCCCGTAAGTCCCCTCAAGACCAGGTCCCGGAGGAGGCGGCCGACCTCTTCCAACTCGGCCTGGAGCCGGGCAAGGTCAACCCCGTACATGTGGCCGAGGGTGTCGAGGCCCGGCCAGTAGACCCAGAGGTAAAAGGGGCCGTCGGTCTGGGCGTTGAGGAAATCCCGGAGGGTAATCATCAGGTCGGTCAGGGTGAAGTAGCCGAGGGGTTTTACACCCCGCAGGTGCAGCTGGGTGAGGCCGCTGCGCCAGTAGGGCCTAAACATCAGGCCGTAAACTTCGACCCCGGCCCCGGCCAGAAGCTCGCTTACGAGGGGCAGGGGCATGAACTCCTCCGGCTTGATGAGCCCCGTCTTTATAAGCCAGTCCGGCTCCCGGCTAACGCTGGGGGTAAGCTCGATCATCTTGGCCGTGAGGCCCAAATCTTTCAAAAGCAGCTCGTAGGCAATGAGGCCGTGCTCGAGGGGACTTCGGGCCGTCCACAGGCTTGTTAAGGCCGCCACCGTCGTCGACGGAAAAACCGAGGTGATGGGGTAGACCCCGTCGGCCAGCTCGTGCCAGACCGAATCGGGGGCGGCCTGCAGGTAGGCCGTGAAGAACTCGTAGCCAAGGGCGTCGATGAGAAAGAGCACCACCTTCCCGGCCGACCGAAGCTCCGAGGCCACTTCGGGAATGGCCAGGACCGGGGTGGGGGGCTCAACCCCGAAGCCGGCGAGGACGGCCGCCGTGAGGTTTATCAGGGAACGGCCGTCGTAGGCCGGGGCCACAAACCCCTCCGCCCAGGGCAGACCCGGCGGCCGGCTGGCAAAAAGCCTCTCGAGCTCATCCGACACGGGCTTATCCTTCATAGGCCGGGCACAGCTCTTCGGCCAGGATATCCAGCTGCTCGGTTAGGGCCTCCGGGGGGCCGACCGGCCGCAGAACGAACTTTACGGCCCCGGCGGCCAGGTAGCGGTCGATGGCGGCCCGACAGTCGGCCAGGGTGCCGATGGCCGAATAGGCCGCCGGCTCCACGTCGAACCGGCGGCGCAGAAGGTAAGGGCCGGCCAGCTCCCAGGCCCCGGAACGGGTTTCGGCGACGAAGAAGGGCAGGTAAACCCCGTAGTGGTCCGGCTCGATGGTCCGGCCGTAGCGGTGGAGGAGCGCTTCAATGCGCCGGCGTCCGGCGGCGAACTCCTCGGGGGTGATGCTGGATGCCAGCCAGCCGTCCCCGAGGCGAGCCGTCCGGTCCTGGGCCGCCTCCGACCTTCCCCCAACCCAGATGGGCGGGCCGCCCGGTCGGTAAGGCTTCGGCCAGACTTCGACCTCTTTAACCCGGTAATAGCGGCCGGAAAAGGTTACCCGGTCTTCGGTCCAAAGCCGGCGCAGCAAGGCCACGGACTCGTCGGTCCGGGCCGCCCGCTCCGATTTGGCCACCCCGGCGGCCGCGAACTCGGCCGGGTCCTCGGTCCCCAGCCCGACGGTCAGGAGCAGTCGGCCCCGGGAAAGAAAGTCCAGGGTTGCCAGCTCCTTGGCCAGGACCACCGGCTGCCGGAGGGCCGGGACGAGGACGCTGGTCCCCAGCTTGAGGCGCCGGGTCCGGCCGGCGGCGACGGCCAGGGTTACCACCGGCTCCAGCACCGACCCGCCCACCAGGCGTTCACCCAGCCAGACCGAATCGATGCCCAGGGCTTCGGCCCGGTCGATGTAGGTCAAGAGCCGCTCGGGGTCGGGGGGCCCGAAGGGCCAGGCCCCAAGGCCGAGGCCCAGTTTTACCTTGTCGGGCATGGTCCGGCCGTCAGCGCCCCTTCCAGACGGGCCTGCGCTTTTCGGCAAAGGCCCGGGGCCCCTCGATGGTATCCTCGGCCCGGCGCCAGCGGTTGACCCACTCGTAGTTAAGGTTCATCGCCACCTCAAGGGGCCAGCCGAGGCCCTTAAGGGCGGCCTGTTTGGTTGCCCGGACGGCCAGGGGGGCGCACTCGAGGATCTCCCGGGCCCACCGCTCGGCCGTGGGGATGAGGTCCTTAAGGGGCACCACCTCGTTGACCAGCCCCATCCGGTAGGCCTCCTGGGCGGTGATCCGGCGGCCGGTCAAAAGGAGGCCCATGGCCAGCTTGAGGGGGACGTGGCGGGGCAGGCGGTGGACCCCGCCGGCGGCCGCGATCAGGCCCACCCGGGGTTCTGGCTGGCCGAATTCGGCGTGTTCAGCGGCGATGATGATATCGCAGGCCATGGCCATCTCCATCCCACCGCCGAGGGCGTAGCCGTTCACCGCCGCGATTATCGGCTTCCAGCACTCGAAGCCGGTGGTGATGCCCCCAAAGGGGATATCGCCGAACTCGGCCAACTGCTGGGCCAGCCCGCCGTGCTCGGCCGTCCACTTAAGGTCGTTGCCGGCCGAGAAGGCCCGTTCGCCGGCCCCGGTCAGGATGGCCACCCAGCATTCGGGGTCGTCCCGGAAGTCGCAGAAGGCTTCGTAAAGCTCCTTGCTGGCCGGGGGGTGAATGGCGTTGAGGACCTCCGGCCGGTTGATGGTCACGTAGGCGATGCGGTCCCGCTTCTCGTAAAGGATGTACTGAAACCCCATGGCACCTCCTTCGGGTTGGACCTCCACAGGATAATAGCAGGTTTGGCGGATACTAACCGCCCGAAGGCCGGGCGCTGCCCTGCTGCTGCCAAAGAGCGGCTGGTGGGGTTGTGGGGGCGCCGGTCCGCAGTCAGGGCGCACGGCCCGATGTCAGAACCGCAGGCCGGAATTGGCCGGCTGGGCAGCCGGACGTGTTAAAATAACCCTCCGGACCGGACTGGACGCTGGTTGTTTCCCACCGGGGCTATGCCACCCAGCAGGTCACCGTTTTTTCCCGTTTCGAGGACGAGGCCAAGGCCCGGTACGAGAAGATTCGGGAACCGGCCCGCCAGCTCCACCTCGATTACGTCGAAGGCGAACTGCGCTTTATGGCCGAGAACCTAGACGACGCCGTGCGGCGGATCCATGTCCTCGCCCGGGCCGTCGTCACCGCCCTGGGAATGGTCACCGCCGGCTGAGGGCGGGCTATTCAAGCTTCAGGTTCGAAACCACGTCCAGGTCGAGGCCGGACCTTTCCCCGGCGCGAAAACGAAAATAGCCGGCGGCCGCAATCATCGCCCCGTTATCGGTGCAGAGGAAGGGTGGTGGGTAAATTACCGGCACCGGTGACTCGGCCCGCAGGCGCTCCCGAAGCCGCCGGTTGGCCGCAACCCCTCCCGCCAGGGCCACCTGCGGCACCGCAAAGGCCTCGGCCGCCGCCACCGTCTTAGTAACCAGCATGTCCACCACCGCCTCCTGGAAAGAGGCCGCTACATCGGCCACCTGCTGCTCCGTGAGGGGCCCGGACCGGCGGAGCTTTTCCACCAGCCGGAGGGTGGCGGTTTTGAGGCCGCTGAAGCTGAAGTCCCAGCTGTCCTTGATTTCGGCCCGGGGCAGGGGGTAGGCTTCGGGGTTGCCCCTTTCGGCGGCCCGCTGGATGGCCGGTCCCCCGGGGAAGCCCAGGCCCAGGAGCCGGGCCACCTTGTCGAAGGCCTCGCCGGCGGCATCGTCCCGGGTCCGGCCGATCCGCCGAAACTTGCCGTGGTCCAGCATCAGGGTCAGGTCGGAATGGGCCCCGGAAACGATGAGGCAGAGCAGGGGCAGCTGGGGCTCCGGGCTGCCGTCGACCTCAATCCAGTTGGCGTAGACGTGGCCTTCGAGGTGGTTTATTCCCACCAGGGGCAGGCCCTTGGCGAAGGCGAGGGCCTTGGCTGCGTTCACCCCGACCAGCAGCGACCCAACCAGGCCCGGCCCGTAGGTTACGGCAATGGCCGAAAGGTCGGCCCAACCCACCCCCGCCCGCCGCAGGGCCTCGTCGATTACCGGCAGGATGAGCCGGATGTGCTGACGGGACGCCAGCTCGGGCACAATGCCCCCGTAGCGGGCGTGCAGGTCCTCCTGCGAGGCGACCACGTTGGACCGGAGAATACGGCCGTTTTCGACCACGGCGGCGGCCGTCTCGTCGCAGGAGGTCTCGATTCCGAGGATGCAAACCGATGGGGTCATTTGATTTCGGGCAGGTCGAGCCGGTAAAGAGCCCCCTGGGAGATTATATAGGCCCGGTTAAGCCCCCCGTCAACGGCGAGGTCGGCCAGGCCCCGGAGCTCCGGGGCCACCACCTGTCCCAGGAATCTTCCCGCGTAATCCACCACGATGAGCCTTCCCCGCTCCGGGTCGCCCAGAAAGACCCGCTGATTCTGTCGGTCGGCCCGAATTATCCGGACGCCGGTGGGCGGCGGGTCCACCGTCGAAAGGTCGACCTCAACCCAGGCATTGCCCTGCGCCAGCCAGAGGCGGCCCTCCAGACCCAGGGCGAAGGCTACCCGGTCGAGGGAAAGCCCCAGAACTCCCGCCGGCAGGTAGGGCAGGGCCGGCTTCGGGTCGGCGTCAAAACCGTTCCAGGTGGGCAGGTAGCGCCAAACCAGCCGGCTCCCGGGGTCAAGGACGTAGAGATTTTCGGCAAAACCCTCAACGGCGGCCACCACCTTAACCTCGGGACCGACCCGGATGCTTCCCACCCTGGCTTCCCCGTCCCCGACCAGGATGAGCCCCTGACCGGTGAACAGCACCAGACCCCGGTTAGGCCCTTCGGGAACCACTCCGATGTCGGGTCGATGGGGTGCGTTCGGGCGGGAGCCCTCGTAGCTGACGGCCTCCGGCTGGGCGGCCTCGGCCCGGGCCCGGTCAGGCACAAACCGCCAGCGGCGCAGGCGCAACCCAGTCCGGTCCAGGGTGTAAAGGACATCGCCGTAAAGGACCAGCCGGTCGGCCGAATCGGGCAGCCGACCCAGAGAAAGCACGGCCAGAGGCGCCTTCACGCGGTCTACGGCCGTCAGATCCCGTTCGACGGCCGCCCGGAGCTGGGCCGCCCGGTCCGGGTCGGCGGCAAGGTCCGACCGACGGAGCAGATCCAGGGCCTCAAGGAGGAATCCCCGGGCCCGGACCGGGTCGGTTTCCTGGTGAGCCTGGGCCCGGAGCAGGGCAATGCGGTCCAGGGTCTGGAGGGTGCGCTCCCACTGGGCGGCGGCCGTGTAGGCCGGCAAGACGGCAAAGCCCAGGTACCACGCCAGGAATGCCAGCAGGAGGGGCAGGACCCAGCGCCAGTAAGCCCCGACCCGGGCGAGGCCCGACGGCTGGGAACGACGATGCCTAATGCGACGACGGCGGTTTCGGTTGTTCAACGGGCCTTCTGCCCGACCGCTCGGTCCCAGGATAGATTTTATAACGGCCGCCCTGGAGGTGCAGTCTTCGGCGAACCTGACACAGGTTATGTCAATTTGCTATGATCTTCTCTGGAATGTCCGGCCGCCTAAGATCGGAGCTTAAGGGGATTGTAGATGCTCTGCCGGTGCCGGCGGCCGTGGTCGGCCGGCGGGGCGCGGTATTACACGCAAACCGGGCGTTCCTTGCCCACTTCGGCTCCGCCGCGGAGCCCCTTCCCAGGGTCTTGGGCCTTGAGTCCACCCAGTGGGACCGGCTGATTACGGCCGGCAGTTTAAGTTTGCCCGACGGCCGCAGCCTTTCGACCGTCCCGCTGGGGACTCGCCGGTTTCTGCTGACCGTGGGCGACGACGGGCGCCTTGAGGGCCTCAATCAGCTGGCCGTTGCCCTCTGCCGGGACCTGACGGTTGACCCCATCTGGGTAATCGGGCCGCGGCTGGTGGAGGTGGCCGGGGCCGACCAGGTGGTGCTTTGGGTTCGACGCTCCCTAGCCGGTGACTTTGAGGGCTATGCCTGGCCGCCGGAAGCCCCGGGCCGCATCCCCTACCTGGGCATCACCGACCTGGATGAGCTGGAGCGGGACCCGGCGGGAGGGGCCTGGCTGGGGCGGTTTCTGCGCTGGAGCGGTTACGGCGCCTACTGGCTCCGGCCCCTTCGGGTGGACTGGGACCGGCTGGGGCTGCTGGTCGTGGGCCGGTTCACCGACCGGCCCTTCTCGGCCGAAGAGCAGGCCCGGCTGGAGGTGGCGGCCGGCCTCATCACACTGGCCTGGCACCGGCGCCTTCTCACCGACCGGCTGGCCCGCAACCTGGCCGAGCTCAACGCCTTCTGGCAGGTGGCCAACGTGGGCCTGGTTCTGGTGGACGCTGAGGGCCGGGTGGTGGCCGCCAACCCGGCCGCCCGGGAGCTGGCCCCGGGGGCCGGGGCCAACGTTGCCGGCCGGCTCTGCCGGGACGTGTTCCCCCTGGTGGACGATTCCGGGGAACCTATCTGCGGCCGGCACTGTCCCCTGGCCGACCTGCGCAACGGCGAGCGGGCGGCCGTCCGGGCCCACATCCCGGTGGCCGGGGGGCCCCGACGGACGGTTTTGTGGACGGTGGCGCCCATCCGGGACAGCTACGGGCGGCTTCGGGGCTGGGCGGAGGCCATCCAGGATATCGGGCCCCTTCACGCCGAGGACGAGGCCCGGACGGGCTTTATCTCGGCCATCTCCCACGAACTGCTCACCCCGGTGGCCATCATAAAGGGCTATGCAGTTTCCCTCGGGGAGCGCCCGGCCAGCCGGCGGGACCAGGTGTTGCGGACGGGCCTCGAGGCCATTGCCGACGAGGCCGACCGCCTCTCCCGCCTCGTCCGCAACCTGCTGGATGTGGCCAAGGTTCAGGCCGGGGTTCTGCGGCTGCAGCTGGCGCCCCTCAACCTCAAGCCCCTCATCGAGCAGGGGGTTGAGCGGTTCAGCAAGCGCTCCCGCCGCCACACGTTTGTAGTGGAGGTACCGGAACAGCTGCCCCTGGTTACGGCCGACCGGGACCGGATCGAGGGGGTGCTGTACAACCTGCTGGATAACGCCGTAAAGTATTCGCCCAACGGCGGCACCATCCGGGTGTCGGCCACGGTTCAGGGCAACGAGGTGGTGGTTGCGGTGAGCGACCCGGGGGTCGGCATCCCCTACGCCGAGCAGGAGCGGATCTTTCAGCCGTACCACCGGGTGACCGGGCCGAACCAGCCGCCGGTGGAGGGGAGCGGCCTGGGCCTGTTTATCGCCCGGGCCGTGGTGGAGGCCCACGGCGGCCGGATCTGGGTCCGGAGCCGGCCGGGGCGGGGTTCGACCTTTTATTTCTCCCTGCCCCGGGAGGCTCCCGCCGAGCTGCCGGCCGTGTATCTGGCACCCAATGCGCAGATTGAGGGGAAGGACGAAGATGCCCAAGGCGCGACGGAAGATTCTGGCGGTTGACGACGAACCGAGGGTTCTCGATTTCATCAGGCTGAGCCTGGAGCGGGCTGGCTACGATGTTCTCGAGGCGATGGACGGCCTTGAGGCCCTGCAGAAGGTCCGGGAGGAGCTTCCCGACCTGGTTCTGCTGGATGTGGGCCTGCCGCAGCTGGACGGGTTCGAGGTGCTCAAGCTCATCCGGGAGGTCTCCCAGGTTCCGGTCATCATGGTGACGGTCCGGGGCGAGGAGGCGGATAAAATCCGGGGCCTGGAGCTTGGGGCAGACGACTACGTAACCAAGCCCTTTAATCCTAACGAGCTTTTGGCCCGAATAAAGGCCGTTTTGCGCCGGGTTGAGGCGACCTCCCCCACGACCCGGGGCGTCCTGAAGGTGGACGATTACCTGACCATCGACTTTGAAGAGCGGGAGGTAATCGTCAACGGGCAGCGGATACCCCTGCGGCCCACGGAATACCGCCTCCTCTATCACCTGGTTCAGAATGCCGGTCGGACCATCCCCTACGAGACCCTGCTGGTCAAGGTCTGGGGACACGAGTACCGGGACGAAATCCACTACGTTCACCTTTACGTTACCTACCTGCGGCGCAAGATCGAGCCCGACCCCCAGAACCCGCGGTATATCCTGACCAAACGGTCGGTGGGGTATGCCTTCCGGCCCCTGGAGCTGGACGGCGATTAGGGACGGCCAACTTCCAAGAAAAATCTAAGACTTCTCTTACCCACCGCAGAGTTTTAGCGGCCTATCCTTGAAATGAAAGCCTGAGAAAGGACATCCGGCAGCGGAGGTCGCACTATGACGCGCATTCTGGGTATCGACCTGGGAACCACTAACTCGGTGATGGCGATTTGGGAGGGCGACCGGCCCGTCGTCCTCGAGAATGCCGAAGGCTCGCGCCTTACGCCCTCGGTGGTCGCTATTAACCCCAAGACTGGGGAGCGGCTGGTGGGGATCCTGGCCAAGCGCCAGGCCATCATCAACCCTGAGAACACTATTTTCTCGGTTAAGCGGCTTATGGGCCGCAAGTATAACGACCCGGAGGTTCAGCGGGCTAAGGAGCGGCTGCCGTATAAGATTGTAGCCGCCCCCAACGGGGATGTCCGGGTGGTGATGGGGGGCCGGGAGTACTCGCCCCAGGAGATCTCGGCGATGGTCCTGCAGAAGCTCAAGATGGATGCCGAGGCGAAGCTGGGCGAGAAGATCACCAAGGCCGTCATCACCGTCCCGGCCTACTTTAACGATGCCCAGCGGCAGGCCACGAAGGATGCCGGCACCATTGCCGGCCTGGAGGTGGTCCGCATCATCAACGAGCCTACGGCCGCGTCCCTGGCCTACGGCCTCGACAAGCGGCCCAAGGACGAGATCATCGCCGTGTACGACCTGGGCGGCGGCACCTTCGACATTTCCATCCTCCGGGTCGGGGAAGGTGTCTTCGAGGTGCTGGCCACGGCCGGGGACACCTTCCTGGGTGGCGACGACTTCGACCAGCGGATCATCGACTGGGTCTGCGAGGAGTTCAAGAAAGAGCACGGCATTGACCTCCGCCAGGACCGGATGGCCCTTCAGCGGCTGAAAGAGGCCGCCGAGAAGGCCAAGGTCGAACTTTCGACGGTGATGCAGACGGAGATAAACCTGCCCTTCATCACCGCCGATGCCAGCGGCCCGAAGCACCTGCTCATGACCCTGACCCGGGCCAAGCTGGAGCAGCTCACCATGGACCTGGTGGAGCGGACAGTCGGTCCGGTGATGCAGGCCCTCCAGGACGCCGGCATTAAGCCCGAGCAGGTAAACGAGGTCGTCCTGGTAGGCGGCCAGACCCGCATGCCCCTGGTGCAGGAGCGGGTCCGGAAGCTCTTCGGGAAGGAGCCCCACAAGGGGATCAACCCCGATGAGGTGGTGGCGGTTGGGGCCGCCATCCAGGCGGGCGGTCTTCAGGGCCAGGTTAAGGATATTCTGCTCCTGGACGTCACCCCGCTCACCCTGGGTATTGAGACCCTGGGCGGGGTGATGACGCCGATTATACCCCGCAACACCACCATCCCGGTTCGCAAGAGCCAGATCTTTACCACCGCTGCCGATAACCAGACCTCGGTGGAAATCCACGTCCTGCAGGGCGAGCGGCCCCTGGCCAAGGACAACCGAAGCGTCGCCCGTTTCATCCTGGACGGCATCCCGCCGGCGCCTCGGGGCGTGCCCCAGATCGAGGTGACCTTCGAGATCGACGTGAACGGCATCCTGACCGTCTCGGCCAAGGACCTGGCCACCGGCCGCGAACAGCGGGTAGTGGTTCAGCCCTCCAGCGGCCTGACCAAGGAAGAGATCGAGCGGATGGTCAAGGAGGCCGAGGCGCATGCCGAGGAGGACCGGCGCCGGCGGGAGCTTATCGAGCTGCGCAACCGGGCCGACTCCCTGGTCTACACCGCCGAGCGGACCCTCCGGGAGCACGGCGACCGGGTCCCGGCCAGCCTGCGGTCCGACGTGGAGTCTAAGATTCAGCGGGTTCGGTCCCTAATGGAGACCGAGCAGTTCTGGGACCTGCAGCGGGCGGTCGAGGAGCTGGAGCGTTCGCTGAGTCAGGTGGGCGTGCACCTCTACCAGGCGACGGGCACAACCGGCAGCGGCGGCTCCGAGTCGGGCGGTCGGGAGGAAGGGCCCATCGAGGGCGAGTTCCGGCCGGGCGACTAGTCAGTCTGCCCCGACCCAATCCAGGGGGTCGGCGGGGACCCCGAAGACCCGTAGCTCCCAGTGGAGGTGGGGGCCGGTCGCCAGGCCGGTACTGCCCACCAGGCCGAGGGTTTCGCCGGCATGAATTTCCTGACCCGGCCGGACCCGGATTTCGCTCAGGTGATAGTAGGCCGTGTAGACGCCGAGGCCGTGGTCGATGATGACGGCATTGCCCCGCACCCGTAGGCCCTCGGCCAGGGCCACCCGGCCGTCGGCGGCGGCCACCACGGGCACCCCGGCCGGGGCCGCCAAGTCGACCCCCAGGTGGGGGGTGGAAAGGACCCCGCCGGCATAGCTCCGCCTCGCCCCAAAGGCCGAACTTACCGGCGCCGTCACCGGCCGGCGAAAGGTACCCGTCCACCGGGGCGGCCAGGTCACCGGGCGAAAGACTTCGGCCAGGTAGGCTTCCTCCCGGGCGAGAACCTGGGGGTCAAGGAGGGAGGTAAGCTCCGGGGCCACCGGCACGTAGTCCACGGGGAAGCTCCCGGCCTGAACCCGGACCTCGAGCGCAAGCCGGCCCTCGTTGCCGGCCGGATCCCAGGCCACGACCTCAAGCCGGCGGGCGCCGGGCGGTTCGGCCGGACCGGCGGCCACCGGAACTTGGAGGCGGGTGAGCTCGGCGGTGATGGGGACGGTAAAGTCGGCCCAGCGCAGTTCCACCCGGCTAAGGGGCTCGGTGCTGGCGATTTCCACCACCCGGGCCTGGCCCTGCCTTATCGAAGTCGGGGCCGCTGGAGCCGTTAAGGTGGGCGGGGTGTTGTCGGTCTTGAAAACAGCCTCGGCCCGGCCCCCGTTGGGCCGCAGGGCCACGTCGGCGGCCGCCACCGCCAGCCGGTGCTCGCCGTCGGGAAGGCCCGCCGTATCCACCTGAACCGCCGGCAGGCCCGCCTCCAGGGGCCGGCCGTCCAGGTATACTTGGGTTTCCCCAACCCGGCAGTTGTCCGAAAGGCTCACGGTGAAGGTCACCTGCCCCCGAACGGGACCGGCCGGTCCGCTGATTTTCACCTGGGGCGGCTCCCGGTCGGCCAGGTAGCAGGTGAGGGGCAGGCCGCCGGGCCGAAGGCTGTAGAAGGCCAGGGCGACCCCGCCGATGAGGATCAGCAGGGCCGCCCCGAGCCGCAGGAGCATTCTTGGCTAGCGGTTCCGGACGACCAGGAAGACGACCGCACCAGCCAGGGCGGCCAGCCCCAGCGCCCCGAGGGCGGCCGCGCCCAGCAGGGTTGTCAGAGGGATGGCAAAGGTCGAGGGCTGGGCGGCCGGCGCTCGCGGAGGCGGAGCGGGCGGCGTCTGGGCACCCGGCTGGTTTGGCTGGGCTGCGCCGGGCTCGGGCGGCAGGCCCAGACTCTGCCGCCACTGGGCGTAGAGGCCGTCCCGGTCAAACCCGTAAACCTTGCGGAGGGCGTCGTCGTCGGTTGTCCCCTCCTTGTAGGCCGCCAGGAGCTGGCGCATCTTTTCGGGTCCGTACCGCTCGATTAAAAACTTAACCAGGCTGTGGGCCTCGCCGTAGAGGAGGATTACGTCTTCGGGCCGGCCGGGCATGGCGGTCATCTGTTTCACGGAGAAGAGCCGGTCCTGGCGGATAGCGTTTTCGAGGGCCCGCTTGTATTCGCCGTAAAGGTCGCCCTCGGCGTACATGGAGAGGCCCTCGTTAAGCCAGGCCGGGACCTCGCGGTAAGGGTTGTCGGTGAGCTGGTGGGTGATCAGGTGGGTAAGCTCGTGGGCCACCGTGCGGATGACATCACGGCCTACACCAAGGACCAGTACCAGGTCGTGCTCGGAGTAGGCCTGGCCGGCAGTTATCAGCTCCCGGCGACTGGTGGCCGAGGTGAACGGGATCGCCCCGTCCATATCGGGCTTGGTGTTATAAAGGATAACCTTGACCGGCCGCTCCAGGGC
Organism: Dehalococcoidia bacterium; assembly: GCA_042408785.1. Classification (GTDB taxonomy): domain Bacteria; phylum Chloroflexota; class Dehalococcoidia; order JAUQQI01; family JAUQQI01; genus JAUQQI01. Next base: position 21,393 of record JBHOQU010000004.1, read on the forward strand.
GATGCCGGCCTCCCGCCCCATCTTGTCCAAAGTCTGGAGGGCGGTATCCAGGACCACCTGGGCCGTCTGGTCGGCCCCCCCGTAGTAAAACACCGTTACGGGGGCCTTCTCTAACGTCTTCCAGACGAAGCGGGTGTCCTGGTAAAGAAAAGTTTTCTCCGCAGTCTGCACCCGCTCCCCGTTGGGGCCCTCGAAAACGTACCAGTAGCGGATGGTGGTAAACGGGGGAAGGTAATTCTGGTTGTTTTCGCCCCCGCTGGTACGCAACCGGTAGGTGGCCTTTATCTGGGTTCCGGGGGTAAATTCGGGATAGCCGTAGCGGGTTGCCAGGGTGCTACCGGCCCGGAAGTTGATGGTGACTTTGGTTATTTGGAAGGGCGCGTCGGCCTCGAGGCTGAAGACGATTTCGTTGGGGAAATTTATGATGTAGTTGTCGACCTTAACGTTTACGGTCGGCTCGGCCCGGGCCGGCAGCAGGCCCCAGCCCACCAGCAGAAGCAGACCCCAAAATCCTCGCCTTACCATCAGCTTTCACCCCCGTCGCCCACCCCGGCCGCGGCCTTCGCCCCGGCCAGCGACCAGCGCAGGTATTCCCGAATAAAGTCGTCAAGCTCCCCGTCGAGGACCCGGTCCGCCTGGGCCGTTTCGTACCCGGTGCGGTGGTCCTTAACCAGCGTATACGGATGCAGGACGTAAGAGCGGATCTGGTTGCCCCACTCGGCCGAGACCCGCTCCCCCCGGAGTCGGGCAATCTCTTCTTCTTTGCGCCTGAGCTCAAGCTCAAGGAGCCTGGCCTTGAGGATTTTGAGGGCATTTTCCAGGTTCTGGGCCTGGGAACGCTCGGACTGGCAGGTAACCACGATGCCCGTCGGGATGTGGGTTACCCGGACGGCGGTGCTCACCTTCTGCACGTTCTGGCCGCCGGGGCCGCTGGCCCGGAAGCGGTCAATCTTCAGGTCTTCGGGCCGGATTTCGACCCGGACATCCCGTTCGACCACGGGCAGGACCTCCACCAGGGCGAAGGAGGTGTGGCGGCGGTGGGCGGCGTCGAAGGGGGAAAGGCGAACGAGTCGGTGCACGCCCTTCTCGCCCCGAAGATACCCGTAGGCGTAAGGCCCCCGAATCTCAACGGTGACACTTTTTATTCCCGCTTCCTCCCCCGGGGTTAGGTCCAGAATTTCCGTCTCAAAGCCGTGGTCCTGGGCCCACCGAAGGTACATTCGGAGGAGCATCTCGGCCCAGTCCTGGGAATCCGTACCCCCGGCCCCGGCGTGAATGCTGAGCAGGGCGTCGTTAGGGTCGTATTCGCCCGAAAAGTACTGCTGGAACTCCAGCTGTTTGAGGCGGCGGGCCAGCCGCTCGGCCTCGGCCTTCACCTCGGCCAGCACGGAGTCTTCCCCCTCTTCCTCGGCCAGCCTGCCCAGCTCCAGCAGCTCCCTTACCCGGGCCTCCAGCTCCCGCCACGGGCGGACCTGCTCCTTGAGGCGGGCCAGGCGAACCAGGGCGGCCTGAGCCTGAGAAGAATCGGCCCAGAACTCCGGACTTGCGGCCTCGGCCTCAAGCCGGGCCGCCTCCCGTTCCAGCCGGGGGATGTCAAAGACGCACCGTCAGGTCTTGGATTCGGCGGAGAAGCTCTTCCAGTTTGTCGACAGTTTCAGCCATCGGTTGGGCCTCCAGTTCCGGGCCGGGACAACCGGCCGCTATTTAATGACTACCACGGCGCCGGCCCCCATTACAAGCCCGGCGGGCCGGCACCCTGGCCTACCAGAGGGCCAGCTGCCGGTTCCGGGAGGCAAGGTCGGCCAGACGGGTGGGTTCCGGCAGACGGTGGTCCTTAACACAGGCCAGGGTCCAGTCTACCGCCGCCTCCAGGTCGAGCCGGTGTCCCACCGACACGTATACGGGCGGCGCCCCAGCCTGGGTTCTTACGGCCGCTCCCACCGGCCCGTCCCGGGCGTAGAGGAGTACCCGGTCGCCCCGGTTTGGCCCGGGCTCGGCAGGTTTCACCTCCCGCCAGATGAGCCAGGATTTGGCGACCCCAACCGTTGGCAAATCGAAGAGAACCCCGATGTGGCAGGCGATGCCGAACCGCCTCGGGTGGGCGATGCCCTGGCCGTCCACGAAGATGAGGTCGGGCGGGGTCTCCACCTGCTCAAAGGCCCGCAGGATGAGGGGGGTTTCCCGGAAGGAGAGCAGGCCCGGAATGTACGGAAAGGTGAGATTCCCCTCAACCGTAACGGCCTGCCTTAAGCCCAGGTCCGGGTAACCTAACAGGACCACTGCCGCCCGGGCGACCCCGTCGCGGTGGCCGGCGGCCAGGTCAACCCCGGCCACCAGCCTGACCTTTTCCGGCCGTCCGCTTCGAACCACCCGGCCGGCAAGCTGCAACTGGAGGGCGGCCGCGGCTTCGGGAGAGAGGTCCCAGGAATGGTCGAAAACCGGCTTCACCGCGGACCCGGGCGGGGTCTAGGTGGGGCTGCCGAGCCGCTCGGCGATGAGCCGGGCGGCCGCCACAATGAGCCGGGCGCCCCCTTCGACCCCAAAGCGGGCGGTGTTTACGGTCAGGTGGTAAAGCTCGGGGCTGCGCCAGTCGGCCCCGTAGTAAGTCTTAAAGAAGTCGGCCCGCTGTCGGTCAACCTCCTTAACCCGCTTTTCGGCGGCCTTAAGTTCCAGCCGCTCCTGGGCGGCCACCTGGCGGACCCGGTACTCGAAGGGGGCGGCGACGAAAACCGTCAGGGCGTTGGGGTAGTCCTTTAAAAGGACCGGGGCGGCGTGGCCCACGATGACCGCCCGGCCCCGCTCGGCCACCGACCGGATCACCCGCTCGATGAGGGCCCGGTAGGCGTCGTGGGTCAGGGCCGGGGCGGGGGGGAGGGCGCCCACGGGAACGGCAAACAGCTCGTCGGCCGGATACCGGCCTAAAACGTCGGCAATGCGGGCGAGCAGGGACGGAACCTTCTCGGCCTCCTCCAGGGTTTCCTCGGAGACCCCGGCCAGCATGGCCGCCCGACTGACGATCTCCCGGTCCAGGTACTGAAAGTTAAGTTCATCGGCAACCCGGCGGGCAACCGCCTCGCCGTCGGCCCCAAACTCCCGGCTTACCGCAATTACCAGGTCCATGGTTTAAAACCCGGTATAAAGATACATCAGGGATACGCCGTTTTCAATCCCTAAAATCGACCCGGCCACCCCGGTTGGCCCGACGACCCCGAAGCCTCCCAGGAGCCCGCTGAGGCCGCCCCGACGGCTGAAGTTTTCCAGCCTGGGTTCCCCGCGAAGGCCGGCCAGCTCGGCCGCAATCTGGGCCGCCCGGCGGTAGTCGCTAAGCTCGTCCACCAGGCCAAGGTCCTGGGCCTGGGTTCCCGTCAGGACCCGGCCGTCGGCGAACTGCAGCACCCAGTCCCGGGGCAGATTGCGGCCTTCGGCCACCACGTCCACGAACCGCTGGTAGGCCTGGTTTATCAGCCCCTGCAGCAGGGCCTCCTCTTCGGGGCGGAGGGGACGGGTGCCGCTGGTGGTGTCTTTAAAGGCGCCGCTCCGGAAGACGTAGACCCTCACCCCGACCTTGTTGAGCAGCTCGTCGTAGGTGGGAACCATCATGATAACGCCGATGCTGCCGGTTAAGGTATTGGGGTTGGCGACAATGCGGTCGGCGGCGGCCGAAATGTAGTAGCCCCCGGAGGCTGCCAGGGACTCCATGTAGACGACCACCGGCTTGTGAAACTCCTGGCGGGTGCGCCGGATCTCCCGGTAGATTTCGTCGCTGGCAACCGCATCCCCGCCCGGGCTGTTAACCCTTATAAGGATGGCCCGAACCCGCGGCTGGCGCCGGGCCCGGTCGAGCTGGGAGATAAACGTACGGCTGAAAGTCCCCGAGCTGAGAAGACCAGCCTGTTCGCCGGACTGGATGGTGCCGTTAACGTCCAGGACGGCCACCGTGCTGGGAAACCAGAGGAGGCCGCCGCCGCTGAGGGCAACCCCGACCAGCAGGCCCAGGATGAAGGCCGTAGCCAGGGCGACGAGGGCAGCCAGAACTATAATGACCCACAAGCAACCGCGCCCTACGGTCAACTCTGCACCAACCGGGCAAACTTCCGGCGGCCGATCTGGACCACGACCCCCGGCTCCACTTTAAGGGGTTCGTCGGGGACCTGCCGGCCGTCCACCCGGACCCCGCCCTGGGCCAGGAGACGTCGTGCCTCCTTTTTGGTCGGCACCAGGCCGGCGGCGTAAAGCAGGTCGGCCGGCCAGATCGGTCCCGCAAACCACTCGGCCCCCAGCCGCACCTCCGGGATCACCTCGGGCAGCTCCCGCCGCTGGTGAACCCGTTCGAAGTTTTCGGCCGCGTTCAGGGCCGCCTCTTCGCTGTGGAACTGCTTGACGATTTCGACGCCCAGCCGCTTCTTTAGGAGCATCGGGTTGACCGATTTGGTCTCGACCTGTTCCCGGATAACGGCCAGCTCCTCGTCGGGAATGTCGGTTAGCAGCTCGAAGTACTCCACGATGAGGTCGTCGGGGATGGACATAATTTTGCCGAACATCTCATCGGGCGGGTCCTCGAAGGCGATGTAGTTGTCCAGACTCTTGCTCATCTTCTGGACGCCGTCGGTGCCCCGCAGGATGGGGGTGAGGAATGCCTGCTGGGGCCGCATTCCCAGCATGCTCTGGAGCTCCCGCCCAACCAGGATATTGAACTTCTGGTCGATACCCCCGAATTCCACGTCCGCCCGGATGGCCACCGAATCGTAGGCCTGGAGGAGGGGATAAAGCAGTTCGGTCAGGGCGATGGGCCGGTGCTCGGCAAAGCGGCGGGAGAAGTCTTCCCGGGCCAGGAGCTGGGCGACGGTGAATCTGGACGTGAGGCTGATGACGTCCTTGAGGGTGAAGTGGTCGAACCAGGTGCTTTGCCAGGCGACCTCGGTCCGGGCCGGGTCAACGATTTTATAAAACTGGCGCAGGTAGGTCTGGGCGTTGGCTTTTACCTCTTCGGCGCTCAGCATCGGCCGGGTTACCGACTGGCCGCTAGGGTCGCCGATCTGGGCCGTCCAGTCGCCGACGATGAGGATGGCCAGGTGACCCAGCTCCTGGAACTGGCGCAGTTTGCGCAGGACGACGGCGTGCCCCAGGTGGAGGTCGGGTCTGCTCGGGTCGAACCCCAGCTTGAGCCGGAGGGTTGTACCCGACTCCAGCAGTTTAATAAGCTCTTCTTCGACAATAATCTCGGCCACTGCCCGGCGGAGCAGCCGGTGGAGGTCAGGCGGAAGGGTTCGGGTTAGGGCTGTCATGGTCGCTCACCCGCTGGGTTAGAAGCTGGCGCACCTCCTCGACATCCCGCTCCATCTGAGCTACAAGCTCGGCCACGGTCTTAAAGCTGAGCTCGGGCCGTAGCCGTTTTACCAGCTCTAATTTAACATCTTCGCCGTAGATGTTGCCCTGGAAGTCCAGCAGGTAGGCCTCGACGGTGCGGGGTCCAGGGCCGAAGGTGGGCCGGACCCCGATGCTGACGGCGGCCGGGTAGCGGGCTGGCCCGACTTCGGCCCAGGCGGCATAGACGCCGTCGGCCGGCAGCAGCACGTCCGGGTCCGTAAGGAGGTTGGCCGTGGGAAACCCGAGCTCCCGCCCCCGGCCCTCGCCGGCCACCACCCGACCCCAGACGGCGACGGGTCGGCCGAGGAGGGCGGCTGCCCTTTCCACTTCCCCGGCCGCGATCAGGGCCCGGACGGCCGAACTGCTCACCCGGGCGTCGAGGGCTACCAGCTCCACCACCGTGAGGGTGTAGCCCAGCTCGGCGGCCAGCTCGGCCAGGATGGCCACGTTCCCTTCCCGGTTGCGGCCGACGGTAAAATCGGGCCCCACCACCAGCTCCCGCAGGCCCAGGGCCTCGACCAGCAACCCCATGTATTCGGCCGCACTGAGGCGGGCGAGTTCGGGGGAGTACGCCATGGGTACCACCCGGACCAGGCCCAGGGACTCGAGGAGACGGACCCGTTCGGCGAAGGGGATTATAAGCTTGGGGGCGGCCTCGGGCCGGTGGATTTTAAGGGGGTGGGGGTAAAAGGTTATGCCCACCGGCGCCCGCCCGGTCTCCCGGGCCCGCTCTACCGTCCGCCGAACTACCTGCTGGTGGCCCAGGTGGACCCCGTCGAAGACGCCGATGGTTACCACCGTTTCAGGGGCCGGCCGCAGTTCGGCCAGCTCCGCGGCCAGGCGTTCAACCTTCTCGCCGATAAGGCGCATCTTCTGACTCCAGAATCTTTTCTGGTCGGAGGGCCCGCTGGGACCGGTCAAATTTTAAAATTCCCAGGAAGCCTCCGCCGGCGGTGTAGGCCCGGACCCGCTGGCCATCACCAAGCTCCCCGCGGAAGGGCAGGGCCTGGCCGCTCTTTATCCGCCGGGCCGTCTCGGGGCCCAGGATTGCCGCCGGCCATCCAAGCAGTGGCTCATCCGGCGGGTAAAGGATACCAGAAGCCTGCCCGGCACCCGCCAGCTCCTTGAAGGTTTCCAGGTCCACCGCGTCCTCCAGTCGGAAAGGCCCAACCTGAAGCCGGACGAGCCCCGCCAGGTGCGCCCCGCAGCCCAGCCGTTCGCCGATGTCCCGGGCCAGGGCCCGGATGTAGGTGCCCCGGCCGACCTCGGCCTCGAGGGTGAGCCTGGGGGGCTCAAAGTGCAGGAGGGAGAGCCGGTAAACGACGACCTCCCGGGCCTCGACCTCCACGGGCATGCCCCGGCGGGAAAGCTCATAGGCCCGCCGCCCACCCACCTTCACGGCCGAATAGGCCGGGGGGCGCTGGCGAATGCGGCCGACGAACTCGGCCAGGACTGCCCGGACCCTGGCTTCGTCGATCCCGGTAAGGGGCCGGGTGGCGACTACCCGTCCCTCGGTGTCGTCGGTGTCGGTGGTTACCCCGAGGTTGACCTCCGCCCGGTAAACCTTGGGCTGTTCCAGGATATACTCGACTACCCGGGTGGCCGGGCCCACACAGACGGGCAGAACCCCGCTGGCGAGGGGATCGAGGGTCCCGGCGTGGCCGACCCGCCGGGCCGCGGTGAGCCGGCGGACAAGGCTCACCACCCGGGCCGAGGTAAAGCCCGGGGGCTTGTTAATGTTGAAGATTCCGTTCCAGCCCAAGGCCCTAAGACTCGGCGGGTTCGGCCTGGGGCCGGGCCTCCCGCTCGGCGGCGACCTCCCGGAGCAGCTGGGCGATCCGTGCGCCCCGTTCGATGGAGCGGTCCCGCTCGAAGATGAGGGCCGGGACCTGTTTCATCCGGAGGCGGGCCGAAAGCTCCCGGCGCAGGAACCCGGCCGCCCCCCGCAGGGCCTCCAGGGCCTTTTCGCTCTCGGCCTCGGAGCCGTAAACGCTTACGAAAACCTTCGCCGTCCGGAGGTCGGGGGAGGTTTCGACGCCGGTAATGCTCACCATAACCCCGAGTCGAGGGTCCTTAAGCTCCCGGGTCAAAAGCTCGGCGATCTCCTGCTGAAGCAGGTGGTTAACGCGGTCGAGCCTGCGGCTCATGGCAACCTCCTGAAGGGCCGGTGGGACGGCCCCGGCCTCAGGCGACGAGTTCCTGCCCGTAAACTTCGAGGATATCGCCGGGGCGAAACTCGTTAAAGCCCTCGATGCCGACGCCGCACTCGAAGCCGGCGGCCACTTCCCGGACGTCCTCCTTGAACCGGCGCAGGCTGGTGACCCGGCCGTCGAAGAGCACCTTGCCGTCCCGGAGGACCCGCACCCGCTGGCCCCGAATAACCTTGCCGTCAAGGACGTAACAGCCGGCCACCTGCTGGCCGGTCCGGCCGATGAGAAAGACCTGGCGGACCTCGGCCCGGCCGTAGACCACTTCCCGGTAGACGGGCTGCCGCAGACCGGCCAGGGCCTTCTCGACATCCTCGATCAGGTGGTAAATGACGTCATACTGACGGATCTCCACCCGCTCGGCCTCGGCCAGGGCCCGGGCGCCGGGCTCGAGGCGGGTGTTGAAACCGACAATGATGGCCCCGGAGGCGGCGGCCAGTAGCACGTCCGATTCGGTTATGGTGCCGCTGGCGGCATGGATTATGCGGACCCGGGTCTCGTACTTCTCGTTGAGGCGCTCAAGGGCCGTTCGGACGGCCTCGACGCTTCCCTGGACGTCGGCCTTGAGCACGACCAGCAGTTCGGTCGGCTTACCAGCCTGGGCCTGGCGAGCTACCGCCTCGAGGGTAATGGCCCGGGCGGCGACGGCCTCCCGTTCAGCCCGGCGGGCTTCCTGGCGCTCTTCGGCGACCCTGCGGGCCTGGTCTTCGTCTTCAACCACCTGCAGAATATCGCCCACCACCGGTACGTTCTCGAAGCCCAGCACCTCGGCCGGGGTCGAAGGCCCGGCTTCCCGCAGCCGCCGACCCCGGTCGTCGACCATGGCCTTCACCTTGCCCCAGGTTTCTCCAGCCACGAAGATATCGCCCACCCGCAGGGTCCCGTTCTGGACCAGGACGGTGCCCACCGGCCCCCGGTTTTTGTCCAGGCGGGCCTCAATAATGGTGCCCACGGCGGGGCGGTCGGGATTGGCCTTAAGCTCCAGGATTTCGGCCAAAATCAGGATATTCTCCAGGAGCAGGTCGATTCCCTCGCCGGTGCGGGCCGAGATGGGCACGGTTATGGTGTCGCCGCCCCACTCTTCGGGGATGAGGCCGAGCTCAGCAAGCTGCTGCTTGACCCGCTCGACGTTAGCATCGGGCCGGTCGATTTTGTTGATGGCCACCACGATGGGCACGCCGGCGGCCCGGGCGTGGTTTACCGCCTCCACCGTCTGGGGCATAACCCCGTCGTCGGCGGCCACGACCAGGACGACGATGTCCGTGACCTGGGCGCCGCGGGCCCGCATGGCCGTGAAGGCCTCGTGGCCTGGGGTGTCAATGAAGGTAATCTTCTGACCGTTAACTTCGACCTGATAGGCGCCGATGTGCTGGGTGATGCCCCCGGCCTCCTGCTCGGCCACCCGGGTCCGGCGGATCCGGTCCAGCAGGGTGGTCTTGCCGTGGTCCACGTGGCCCATAACGGTGACCACCGGCGGCCGGGGCCTGAGCTTGGCCGGGTCCTCCTGGGCCAGCATCTGTTTAAAGCTGGCGTAGTCGGTGACCAGCTGAACCGTCGGCTCCGGCCGCTTGAGCTTGATGGTGACCCCGAAGCGGGGGCCGACCCGGGCGGCCACCTCGTAGTCGATGGCCTGGTTTATGGTGGCGAATACCCCCTGCTTCATCAGTTCTTTGATGACCTCGATGGGGCTTGCGCCGATGAGCTCGGCCAGCTCGGCCACCGTGATTACCGGGGGGACCTCGACGGTTCTGGTTTCGGCAACGTGGGACTCCATCTGTGCGCTCCTTGACTATGGGCCGGCGGATGCCGCGGGGGCGGCCGGTTCGCCCAGGGTTTTGGCAAACGCGGCCAGCCGGGCCCGGTCTTCCGGGGTGAGGGTCGCCTTGAGGGCGACGTCTAAGAGGTTGGATTTAAGGGCCCGGTCCCAGCATGCCCGGCGGGGGCACAGGTAGGCGCCCCGGCCGTTCTTCTTGCCGGTCGGGTCCACCTCCACCGGTCCGGCCAGCGTCCGGACGATGCGGATAAGCTGACGTTTAGGCTGCGTGGTCCGGCAGGCCACGCAGGTCCGCATCGGGACGTGCTTGGGCCGGGGTCCGCCCTTACTCATCGGATCCGCCTCAGAAGCTCTTCGTACTCTTCTTCCTCTTCGAGGTCGACGGTCACCCGCGGCCGCTTGGCCTTTTTAGCCTTGCCCGCAGGCGGCCGCTCTTCCTCGCCCTTCTTCTTTTTCACGTCGAGCTCCCGGGAGATCTGCAGGTCCTCGGCAAAACGCAGGACCCGGGGCGGCTCCAGTACCGGCTCTGGGGCCACGGCCACCGGTTCGGGGGCGGCCTCCTCAGCGGCTGGGGCCGCCTCCACCTCGGCCGCCGGCACCGGCTCGGGCTCCGGAACGGCCTCCGGCTCAGGGGCAACCTCGGGCACCGGCGCCACCGGCTCGGGGGCGGGCGGGGCCGCCTCCGCAACTGCCTGGGCCGCCTCGGCCTCCTTCGCCAGGCGCTCAGCCCGGGCAACCGACGCGGCCTTGATGTCTATCCGCCAGCCGGTGAGGCGGGCGGCCAGGCGGGCATTCTGGCCCTCCTTGCCGATGGCCAGGGAGAGCTGGCGGTCGGGGACGATGACGATGGCCGTCTTTTCGTCCTCGTTGATGATGACGCGGCTCACCTGGGCGGGGCTGAGGGCGTTGGCCACGAAGCGGGCGGGGTCCTTGTCCCACTCCACCACGTCGATGCGCTCGCCGCCCAGTTCGTTGACGATGTTCTGGATGCGCAGGCCCCGCAGCCCCACGCAGGCCCCTACGGGGTCTACGCCGGGCTGGCGGGCAGCTACCGCCACCTTGCTGCGCTGGCCGGGCTCGCGGGCGATGGCCTTGACCTCGACGATGCCCTTGGCCACCTCCGGCACCTCCAGTTCCAGGAGGCGCTTCACCAGGTTGCGGTGGGTACGGGAGAGGACGAGCTGCGGCCCCTTGGCGGTGCGCTGCACCTCCAGCAGGTAGAACTTCATGCGCTGGCCTGGGCGATACTGCTCGGTGCGCACCTGCTCGGAGGCGGGCAGGACTGCCTCGGTGTGGCCCAGGTCGACGATGACCTGCCGCGGCTCGACGCGCTGGATGACGCCGGACACGATCTCGCCCTCGCGGGCGGCGAATTCCTCATAGACCTTTTCCCGCTCGGCCTCGCGCAGCCGCTGCAGGACGACCTGCTTGGCAGTCTGGGCGGCGATGCGGCCGGCGCCCTGGGGCGTGACCTCGATGGTCACGGTATCGCCGATGCGGGCGTCGGGCTTGTAGCGACGGGCCTCGTCCAGGGTCATCTCCGTCTTGGGGTCGGAGACCTCCTCCACCACCATCTTGTGCTGGTAGACGTGGACGGACCCGCGGTCGGGGTCGATGCGGACGGTGATGTTGCCCTGGAGGCCGGAGTCCTTCTTGTAGGCGGAGACCAGGGCGGCCTCCACCGCCCGCAGGACCACGTCCCTGGGCAGGTTCTTCTCCGCCGCCAGCTGCGTTATGGCGATGAGGAACTCGCTCTTCATCTGGCCACGCCTCCGCCTGGCACCCCCAAAGAATTCAAAAAGGTGGGTCGCCCCACCTTCGGGCCCATCTATTCCGCCCAAATGTTAGCACGGGTGCGCCAGCGGCGCAAGCCCACCGGCCGCGTTGACAGCCCCCGGGGCCACTGCTACCCTCAAGGCGGGGCCGGAGGTGACCACCCGTCGGGCCATGAACGTCATCCGCTGTACCGTCATCGATGAGAAGGGTGCGGTCAGCTTCATCGCCCACGCCGATGCCCTGCCGGCCCTGGTAGCTGCCTGCGCCACCAACCCTTCCTCGCTGGAGGAGCTGCTGGACCGGGCCGACCCTTACTACCGCACACTCAAGGACTACGTCCTGTCCGGCCTGGCCGTGTTCGACGAGCACAACACCAGCGACGAGTTCAGCTCCATCCGGGAGGAGCTGGAGAGGCGCCCGCCCTACCAGCATCCCGTGTTCAGGGTGGTGGACGAGGTGACCAGGGAGGCGAGCCTGCAGCCGGTGAAGGCGGGGGCGGTAGTGTTCAACCTGCGGGACAAGCGCATTATCCAGATCATAAATACTTATCGGGAGATCAGGCGGACGGGCATGGCCCGCGTATTCGACGGCGAGGGCTTCACCGGCAGGGTCTTCCGCTACCGCCTGCCCGAAGAGTGGTCCCTGGTGCCCTGAGCGGGGAGAACCGAGGGCCTGCCCCATCCGTTTTATGACTCTGGGGGGATAGAGTGTCCGGCGACCAGCGGCCGCCCCTCTGGCGGGGCCGACCTCTCTGGGCCGAGGTGGACCTGGACGCCCTGGCCCACAACGTCCGCACCCTCAAGGCCAGGGCCCAGGGCGCCCAGCTCTGGGCCGTGGTCAAGGCCAACGCCTACGGCCACGGCGCGGTAGCCGTCGCCAGGGCGGCCCTCGATGCGGGGGCCGATGGCCTCTGCGTCGTCTGCCTGGAGGAAGCGGAGGAGCTGCGCCTATCCGGCATCGGTGCCCCGGTTTTGGTGCTGGGACCCACCGAGCCGTGGCAGGCCAGGCGTGCCGTGGAGCTGGGCGTCATCCCCACCGTGGCCAGCCGCGAGCTGGCCCTCGCCCTGGCTGACGCGGCCGCCGCCCTGGACGTGGTGCAGCCGGTGCATATCAAGGTGGATACGGGCCTGCACCGCTTTGGCCTCCGCCCGTACGAGGCTATCGCCCTGGCCCGCTTCCTGCGCCAGGTGCCCCAGCTACGGGTAGAGGGCCTGTTCACCCATTTTGCCAGCGCCGAGGACGGCGATAAGACCTACACCCTGGAGCAGTACCGCACCTTCCTCTCAGTGGCCGGGGAGCTGGACTGGGTACCCGTGCGCCACGTTTCCAACACTGCTACCATTCTGGACATGCCGGAGATGAGCCTGGACCTGGTCCGGCCTGGTGTGGGCCTGTACGGGTGCTACCCTGCCGGCCCCAGGCCGGACGTGGAACTGCGGGCGGTGCTCTCCCTCAAGTCCCGTCTGGTGCGCCTCACCTGGCTGGAGCCCGGCGAGTCGGTGAGCTACGGCCGCACATGGCGGGCGCGCCGCCGCAGCCTGGTGGGGCTGGTGCCCTGCGGCTACGCCGATGGCCTGCCCCGCGTCCTCTCCAACCGGGGATGGATGCTGGTGCGCGGGTGCCGCGTCCCGGTCATCGGCCGCGTGTGCATGGACATGTGCATGGTGGACGTGACCGAGGTGCCCGAAGTGGCCGTGGGCGACGAGGTGGTCATCCTGGGCCGCCAGGGCGAGGAAGAGATACGCGCCGAGGAGGTGGCCTCCCTCTGCGACACCATCAGCTACGAAGTCCTGTGCGGAATAGGGCCGCGGGTGCCGCGCCTCTTCCTGCAGGGCGGTCAGGTGGTGGGCGTGGAGCTGCGGAGGGGGCACCTGGAAGGCGCCCTGGCCCGCGGGGCCGCCGTCAGCGCCGCCGATGCCCATGAGTAGGGGTCCGAGAAACGGCCGCCAGCCAGCGACCGCAAGTAGCGGGCGTTACAGCCCCTTCCTCATCTTCGGCATCGCCCTGTTCGCTATGGCCGCCTTTTACGGCCTGCTGGTCGTCGCCTCGCGGCTCGACGACTACTTCCTGCCCGGCAACGAGATCAGCCTGGGCCCTCTCGGCAACCTGCCAGGCATCAATAGCGGCCAGACGCCCGAGGCGGCCACGCCCGAGCAGCGCATCAACGTGCTGCTGCTGGGACTGGACCTGCGGCCGGACGACCCGCCGGGCACGCCAGCCCGCACCGACAGCATCGCCATCCTCACCCTCGACCCGTACAGCAACACTGCTGGCGTGCTCAGCATCCCGCGCGACCTGTGGGTGCAGATACCCACCGGCCGCGGCGGTTACTTCTATCAGCGCATCAACGTGGCCTACGAGGCAGCGGACTGGCCGGACGTGCGCTACCCCGGCGGCGGAGTGGCGCTGGTGAAGGACACCATCAAGCGCAACTTCGACATCACCATCGATCACTATGTGGTGATGGAGTGGTCGTCGTTCGTCCAGTTGATCGACGCCCTGGGCGGCATCGACATCAACGTGCCCGAGACGGTCTACGACCCGGCCTACAACGACTGCAACCGCTGCCCCTACCGAGAGGTGCTGTTCCGCCCCGGGCCCCAGCACATGGACGGGCAGCGCGCCCTGGCCTACGTCCGCATCCGCTACGGCTCCGACGACCTGGACCGCATCGAACGCCAGCAGCAGGTAATGATGGCGGTGCTGGACAAGGCCACCAGCGCCGGTATCCTCCTGAACCCCGCCCGCCTGCGGGAGCTGTACGACCGCTTTCGCCGGGCTGTAAACACCGACGTCAGCCCGGCTCGCGCCCTGGGGCTGGCCCTTAAGCTCAAGGACGTGCCCCGTGAGCAGATCAAGACTCTCTCGGTGCGGGACGTGGTATACCCCATGACCACCGCTGACGGCGCCGATGTGCTGGGCTGGGATCAGGACAAAATGCGGGTACTGGTGCGGCAGTTCTTCCTGGACGGGAAGGTAGACCAGGAGGCAGCCCGTATCGAGGTGCAGAACGCCAGCGACGTGCCCGGCCTGGCCACGCAGGTGCGCGACTTCCTCACCAGTCAGGGCCTGCCCCAGGAGCGGCTGTCAGTGGCCAACGCCAACGGCCCCCGCACCGCCGAGACCACCATCTGCGACCTAAACGGCAAGGGCTACACTGCCCGCAAACTGGCCGAATGGCTGGGCCTGCCGGAGACGCGGGTAGCGAACAGCGCCTGCACGGGCGTCGCGCCCGTGAACGGGCCGGCGGACATCATCATCCTGGTAGGACGCGACGCCCGCACGCTGGTGCAGCGTAGCTAGAGCGCTGTCAGGGCTGCTGGAACCAGTTGGGCATCTGCATGAGGATGCCCATGTCGCCGGTGAAGGTGAACTGGCCGCTCATGAAGGCCGAAGCCCCGTCCAGCTCCCGCCGCACGATCTTCAGCCAGACCTCCGAGGGCGAGTTGATGGTGACGTTGGGGTTGTCGGCGGTGCCCTCCTTCACCTCGCACTTGCCCTGGTCGATGGTGACCACCCAGTTGCCCGGCTCTTGACCGGTAAAGTTGAACTGGATCACCGCCTTCACGCCCTGGGCCCGCTCCGGCCGAAAGGCGTTGGGCATGCCCTCCATAACTTCGCGGATGGAAGTGGGCTGTTGCTGCTGCGTCATGGGGCACCTCCTACAGCTTAGCGTCTGCTTGCCTAAAGCGTCCCCTAGGATAGCACCTGCAACCGGCCCCGTCCAGCCGTCCCCCCGGGGCGCGGCGGCAGCTAGAGGTCTTCCACAGCGCGCCGCTCCATGGCCAGCGAGGGGAGATGCGGCGGCGGGCCGTGGCGGCGCAGCCGCTCTACCAGCCCCGCCACCAGGTCTACCTCCGCCTCGGTGTTGAAGGCGTGCAGCGACAGGCGCGTGGCCCCCAGCGGCCCGACCGTCCTGGCCACCACGCGGCCCCATTCCCAGAGGGAGGCCGTTACCTGCCAAGCGTCCACGCCCTCCACCGCAAAGGCCACCAGACCGGAGGACGCCTCTCCGTCGTCGCGGCCCAGCACCCGCACCCCCGGTATGGCCGCGAGGCGACGGCGGGCGTAAGCGGCCAGGTGCCGGCACCGCCCGGCGATGGCCTCCAGCCCAAGGTCCTGCGCCAGGCGCACCGCCGCCAGCAGCCCGGCCAGCAGTGGAACGCTGCGCGTGCCCAGCTCCCAGCGGGCGGCCGCGTCGGAGGCGGGCTCCAGCAGGTCGGGCAGGCGGTAGTCGCGGGCCAGGCGAGCGCCGGCGTAGGCGGGCGATAGCAGCGCCAGCAGATCGCGCCGCACCCACAGGGCAGCAATCCCCGCCGGGCCCAGGAGCCACTTGTAGCCGGGAAAGGCCAGGAAATCGCATCCCAGCTCTGCCACCGAGACCGGCATCTGGCCCACGGACTGGGCAGCGTCCACAAGCACCAGCGCCCCTGCCCGGCGGGCCGCGTGGGCGAGGGCGGCCACCGGCAGGACCCGGCCGGTGCCGTAGGCCACGTGACTGAGGGCCAGCAGGCGTGTGCGAGGGCCGATGAGCGCCTCGAAACAGGAGACGATGGCCTCGTCCTCGGCCTCGGGCGGCACTTCCAGCACCCGCACCCGGACACCGAGGCGCCGCTGGACATGCAGGAAGGGGACGGCCAGCGCCGGGTGCTCGGCGGAAGTGGTAACGATCTCGTCGCCCGGGCGCAGGCCCAGCGTCCAGAGGACGGCATTGAGGGCAGCGATGGTGTTCTCCTGGAAGGCGATCTCGTCGCGGCCGGCGCCCAGGAGGCCGGCAACGGCCTCGCGCGCCCCGTCGATCACCTGCAGCCGTCGGGCCACCGTCTCGGGAGCGGTGGGCGCCGCCGCCTCCAGGGCGAGGGCGCGCTCCACCGCCTGCAGGACCGGCCGCGGCGTCGGCCCCTGCCAGCCGGTGTTCATGTAGACCACGCCGTCGAGGCCCGGGAAGAGGGAACGGAACGCCTCGACGTCCAGCGGGAACGACATGGGCGCCGGTGGCCCGGGCCTAGCTGCCGGCCTGCTTGGCGGCCACCATGGCGTTGAAGCGCAGCATTAGGCGGGACTTGCGACGGGCCACGTTGTTGGGGTGCAGCACGCCCTTCTTGGCCGCCCTGTCCAGGGCACTGATGGCCTCGTGCACCACCGGCCGCGCCGCCTCGGGGTCGCCGGCAGCGATGGCCGCCTCGGCCTTCTTGAGCATGGTCTTGGTGTAGCTCTTGACGGCCCGGTTGCGCAAGCGCCGCTTCAAGGACTGGCGGTGCGCCTTGGCTGCTGACCTGGTAGCCACCGTAGTCTCCTCCTTGCAGTCAAAATCCATGATACCGTGGCCGCCTCTTCCCTGTCCACCGCGGCCCGACAGCTACAATGGAGGGGCGAGGCATGGAACGCGAGGCGCTGTTGCACCTGGCCCGCATGCTGGGTGACGAGACAGTGCTGGCCCCTCTGGGCCTCACCCGCCAGCACCTGCCGCCGGCTCTTGACGAAGGGCAGAGATGGCGGCTGCAGCAACTGCTGGACGGGGAGCTGGGACGCCTGGCGCGGGCGCTGCTGGCTGAGGCGGCGGCCAGCGACGACGTGACCGACCGCCCCTCGGCCCTGGCCTATCTGGAAGACCGCCTCCGCTCCCTGAGCCGCCTGCTCAGCGATGGGCAGCGCTCACAACTGTGGGAGTCGTTGCTCAGCTTGACAGAGGGATGGGAGAA